>VFHU01000032.1 GCA_009391465.1 SAR202 cluster bacterium | reverse complement strand
TTACTGCTCCTGCGACCGAACCAGCACCCACAGCAACTTCAATCCCTGAGCCTACGGCGACTCCAAATCAGATAGTCACACCTATAGCGACAGTAACTATTACAAGTACACCCTCACCAACTCCAACTGCCGCACCCGCAAAGGAATCAAGCACAACGGAAACTTTACCTATTTTTGAAGTAGTTTCAGAACATCCTATAGGAGCATGTATCAACGACCATTTTTCTCAATTTGTGAGAGTACATGGTATGTATGTTGTAGGTGACAAAGATGCACCGAGTGACTATGTACTACACACAGCAAATATTTTGGCACAATATTTGGACAATGATGAAGATGGCATACCAGATGATCAAGCAGTCACCGATTACTTGGTAGCAAGAAATTTTATCTTTCCCGTATGGACTAAAAATACTCGAGAGAATTTTTGGTCAAGTGCACGAGGAACACCGTGTGAAGATAATTTACGTACAGTAGCGTCAATGTACCATGCAGATTCTGCTGACCAATGGGCAATTGGTGGAATTGAAAAAGCGAAAATTTGGGATTCCAACTTAGAAGAGGTATGGCATGTTGTTTCTGCAGCATGGTACAGAGTCTATCCTGAATATTTCAATGATAAGTTCGATGACCCCAGAGATAGCCTTCTTACAGAAGCAGTGGATGCTGCACGTGGAGGTTACTTCGAAGAAGCACCTAAAGTTTATCCAGCGGAAGCTTGGTATAGATATTTTGATTGTCCCTATGGATGCCAAGTTCACGAATACTTTTATTGGATAACTGTTGCCAATATTGGAGCATTAGATCCATCAATCACAAACAAGTGCCCCAATGAAGAGTGGTCAATATGTACAAAGGAAGAATTAAAAATTCGTGATGTTAAAGCATATGACTTATTAAACAATCATGGATTCAACCTTCCAACACGCATTCCAGATGGAAGTTATTCACCGACTAAGCAATAACTCAGAACTAATTATTTCTTCCTCCCCACTCCAACTCATTCAATGGTAAGCCGACATTCTGATCTACTAATTTTAATTGCCTACGTTCCATGGACACTCATTAACTTTCTAAAAGAAATTAAACCGTCACGCATAGACCACCAAATAAACGAGAATCCTCCAAGCCTTACCCACTCAACTGTTGAAAAACGACCAACGCCAACACACGCCAACAACACCAACGACAGGGTTATATATAAGTGACGTTCTTTTTGACGTGCTTTTGAGAGCGTATCCACCCTTGTTCTAGGGGTTCCTTGATTGTGCGCGGATGTCTGGATTGTGGGAAAGTCGTTCGTGATTGTGTGCAATGGTGGAAGCTGAATCAATCCCAAATACAAGCGTGGGGAGATTCGTAAACAGCAGGTCAACGGTTCAAATCCGTTTGGTGGCTCCATTATTTATTGCCCTAAGTTCTATTCGTTGAGATACGATGCGTATCTAATTGTGATGATGTATAATCTCTTTATGCACAAGATGTTTAAATGTTGTTGTTGTAGCCAAGAAGGGGGGCTTACCCGTTTTCCTCTAGCTACGCGCATTGCTGTGTAAAGTGCCGTAACAGTTAAAGAAAATAGTAAAAATGCTTACCCCCTTGAAATGAAGGGGGTTTTTTTTGTGAGGTTTATAAGTAATGAATTTATCCGATATGTTCCCGCTTTTTTTGTTTGCTCTGGTTCTCATTGGGTTTTTTGTTCCTCGGTTTTTGAAAAAACTATAAATTGCCGTACTAAGCCTAGTATCAAAAGCATTAAAAGTTTGAAAGCACACTGAAAATTTCCTAACTAGGCGAGACTTACTTACAAACCTAGTCATTTTCCCAGACTTGGATGTACACGGATATGATTCATACTTGTAGCGCATTTCTAGCGAGAATAAACTGCAGGCAATTATTGAATGCGGAGATTTTCTGTGGATGACATCCAATCCCGATACCATCGTGCTTTAGGTGCACGGATACTTGCAGTTGCAAACGACTTGAAGCGAACATCAGATTCACTTGCAAAAGAATTGAATTTTTCACTGGAAACCGTGAATTCGGTGATTAGTGGTGAAAGTGATGAGAAGACTGCGCATGAACTTATATACGCTATGGTCGAAAAATATCCAATTTCATTGCCAGAAATTTGGATAGATAAAGATGATACAGACGCTGGAGTTAAAGTAATGACCTCTTCAGAGTCCCGAGCATCAGCTCGCGTATTTGATAGGGTTGATTCTGATGGTTTATTAACTCCATATTACGAGTACAGAGATACTGCTATGAGTCGTGGGGCTCAATATAAGCCCGAATGGATACGGCAATTAAGAATCCCTAAAACAATGGATCCGTATGATTTGGATGTTGTCTACAATAACGGCCATGCATTACATCAAACAACTTTTTTCGTAGGTGAGGTTAACTTCTATTGGCAACATGGTGACGTTCGTTATTGCGCCGAGCTTAATACTGGCGATTCTAATTACATTACTCCTTATGTACCACATAGTTTTGCTAGTCGGAGCGAGAAGGAACTAGGGTTAATAATCGCAGTTACTTTTGGCGCAGAGGTTCAAAGGTCTTTAGCTGATATGAATTATCTTGACGAAGATGCGGCAGTTGATCTAGTTGCTGATCCTCGAATTACTCAAAAAGCCTTCCTAGCACGAGTGAGGAGATGGGCACAGGCGGAATCGCTCTCGTTTACGCAATTAACAGATAGGATCATAGAGGGAGGTATCGATGAAAGTCGTGCACGTAAATTATTAGATGAAGGTAACTATACAGTTGAAGAACTTGATGTTATAGCGCAAGCTTTGCGAATTAAGCCTACTGATTTACAAGTAACTTCTCTCTTAGAAGACGAAGAAGTTGTTGTGAGTCGTCGAATAGATCAATTACCTCGAAGCTATCCTAATGAAAACACTCCGACGTGTGAATTAAGAGAACTTGCACGAACAAGGCATCAACCGCTTTTGAAAAGCTTCGAAGTTTGTACTATTCCTGGAGCAGTTACCGAATTCAGACACAGCTTACACGAATATATCTACAATTTTGGTGAAATCCCTGTTCATCTTCATTGGGCTTCAAGTTATAGCCAAATATTAAATCCTGGCGATTCAGCTTATGTCCGCCCATTCGTTAAGCATTCTTTCAAATCAACTGAGGGAACTGGGAGCCTGCTTGTTGTTCGGACTCCAGGAGGTCTTTCGGAGTCGGTAGTGGCAGAATTTTCAACATATCAAGAAAATGGAAGGAATCGGATTATCAAAGAAACCACCCAGTGGTTTTAGCCAACCTCACCATGTGACCAGAAAACTCGCGCGATCTGCTTCACGTGTGTAGTTATAGTGGTGATCTGAAATTTCTTCGAAGCGAGATAATAGTGATTCTTCTAATATCATTTGGCCTGTTGGATTATGATGCATATTCAATAGTGAGGTTAAGATTGACGCTTTAATTTTCTCAGGGATATTTTGGCGTATTACTAAAGGTGCTGCAGGGTAAGGACCTATAGAATCAAGGCTACGCAAATCATTCATTGTTTCGGGGTTATGTTTTAATTCCATCTCAAGCATTGTGCTATCAATAGCAGCGACGTCAGCTTCGCCTGTTTTTACCATTAGTAACGCCTTTTCATGCGAACCAGCCTCGATTGCTTTGCTAAATAAATTGAACTCCTTCATTGATGCAGCATGTGAACGTATAGCTGTATACCCTGAAAAGGAATATGGCTCGTTGTAGGCTAAAGTCATTCCACGCAGGTCAGTGAGGGATATTGCTTTGCTGTCAGAACGTACAATGATCTCTGAAAAGCATATGGGTTTGCTTTGGTATCTTATTCCTGAGCGAACAGGCACAGCTAATAGTTCATAGGTTGCTGTACCATCATCGGTTTTGCGGGTATAGGGAAGACTGCAAATCCACCCAATATCTATCTCCCCATTATCGAGCATTTTTGAGCGTTCTTGCCATGGAATATCGTTTACAAATACAAATGCTTGTCCAGTTTGCTGCATAAGATATTTTGAGATATTGGATATGATATGGTCGCAGTTAGGCGCCTGACAGGTTGTAATACGCACCGATTAATCTTACAACATCAATTTGATTTCTATAGATATATTGTTTTGCACGCTCTAACTCATGGAAGTATGATGCTCTCAATCATTTTATACCGCAAAATGAAGCACCTGATTTGAGGGGTGGTTACGGAGGTTAGAAATTATGGGAGCCGAGCAGGAATTCGCTAATCGCGATTGGCGCATGTTAATTGCAGGGGATTTGGTTGAGGCTCAAGGCGGCAAAGTACTTCAAGTATGGAATCCTTCCAGGGGAGAAGCTTTATCATCAGTGCCGCTCGCTAGCCAACAAGATGTTGATCGTGCTGTGGCAGCAGCTAAAGCGGCAAGTCATTCTTGGTGGATGGCCGGGCCCATGGCTAGAGGTGCTCTTCTTCGCAAGCTTGGTGCACTGATCCGCGAAAACAGTGAAGAACTCGCATGGCTCGACTCTGCAAATGGCGGGAATCCACTACAGGCAATGCGAAATGATGTAATGATTGCTGCTGCTCGATGCGATGATGTTGCTTCTCTTTTATTGGAAGTTAAAGGACAAACAATCCCGGCTACTAACCCTGGTGATTTGCATTACACAGTACGAGAGCCATTCGGCGTCGCGGGCATTATTATGCCTTATAACCATCCTGCTTTATTCACTATGCAAATAGCAGGTCCCTTGGGAGTTGGGAATACGGTTGTATTTAAAGGTTCAGATCAGGCTCCGTTGAGTTCTTTACGTATTGCAGAACTGTGCGCAGAAGTATTTCCCCCAGGCGTGGTGAATATTCTCAGCGGTGACGGTGCAACAACTGGCTCGGCTATTGCAGCTCATCCTGATATACGGCTAATTAACTTTACAGGTAGCGAGCCTACAGCTAGACGCATTATGGAAATTGGATCGCACAGTGCAGTTAAAACTTACATTATGGAGCTTGGTGGAAAAAATCCACTTATAGTATGTCCTGATGCAGATCTTGATCGTGCAGTTAATGCAGCAGTTGAA
>VFHU01000031.1 GCA_009391465.1 SAR202 cluster bacterium | reverse complement strand
AAAGCGATTTTCACTTGGGACTCGGGTCCATTCGAATTCAGGTAATTCAGGTAAATTATCTTGTTGCCCAATGTATGCCCAAAGTAAACCTCCATACTCAATCAACTTGTGTGCTTTTGCCTTAACTTCGTACCAGATCGGGCTATCTTCAGGCTCCAATGGTAACTCTAAAATATTCCCATCAACATCAAATTTCCAGAAGCATCGTGCGCAACGGATACCACCTTCCTCAACAATCCCGTATGCCAAATCCGCACCGCGATGAGGACAACCAGCTTCTAACAAACCTAAACGTCCGTGCGAATCTCTAAATGCAACTAGATATTCATTTAACGCGCGAACTCGCAATGGAGGGGAATCTGGCGCTGGCAACTCTTCAGCAAGAAGAACAGGAAACCAAAAACACCTAAACAAATCACCCATCGGTGTTCCCAAATCAACTGATGTTAATAATCCATTGTCTTCCTTAGATAATGCCATAATACTAGCCTAAATATTAAAGTTAATCAGTTGGATTAGAGCTAACCAAGTCTTCTCCAGAAAGGTGCTCAACCGTTATTCCTGTTTCTGCGAAAGTACGCGTAACATTCGTTGTGGCATATACCCACATAATTTTCATGGTACCTGTACCTGTATTGCGAAAACAATGAACAATCCCTGGTGGAATAAATGTTGTGTCCCAAAGTTTAACGGGTCTTACAATACCATCTATAACACATTCACCACTGCCTTCTAAAACAGTAACCATTTCTTCAACATTATGGGAATGCATTGGTACATTTAGCCCAGGAGGAAAGCTGCTTATCCCTGCAGTAAATGCATCCGTTCCATCAATTTTCCCTACCAATGGATATGATTCAGCGCCATTTCCCCTAGAAATTGGAGTTTGCTTAGCGAACTCCAAATATTTAACGTCTACCATAATTTAACGATCTCCTAGCTCAGTAATGACATCCAACAATGCAAGTTTCCCATTATTAATAACTTCATTTTTTGCCCGCTCCAAAGCCCCCCGAAGCTCCAATGGATTTTCAATTGGACCTTCGGCCCAGGCACCAAATGATCTAGCCATTGCCGCAAAATCTACATAAGGATCATCAATATCTATCCCAATAGTCTTATTCTCGTCAGGTCTACCTCTAACTTTAGCCATCAAGGATTGATGGCCTAAGTCATTACCATATGTCCTATTGTTGTACATCACCACTAACATAGGAATCTTGTGGTGCACTGCAGTCCATACTGCAGCAGGCGTAAAGAGAAAATCTCCATCAGATTGTATATTAATAGTTAATCTCCCTTTCCCTTTGTTAGCCAATGCAACACCAAGGGCATGACCAAAGCCCATACCTAAACCACCCCCACCTCTGGAATCAATCACTTGATAAGGATGCTTGTAGTCCCACAATCGCTCTGTCCATCCACGTAAATTCCCATTACCCAACACCCAATCTAAATCTTTAATAACCTCCCACATCTCGGAAGCAAGAAAAGGTAAAGCTATAGGGGACTCCTGGGAGCGCTTTTGAACGATTTCTTTAAATCTAGCTTGTGATGAATTATGCATAAATTCAATTTTTTTATATCGCTCATACAAGTCCTTAGATCTATCAATTCCATCATCTAACCGTCTTTCGATTAACTCCGTTAACAACGGAAGTGCCACACTGATATCTGCTTGCACGGATAGGGTGGTTGGATATAAACCTCCATAATCATGGGTCCAACTTCTGATTGAAAGCTGACGTAAAGAAATATCAATAAGCTTACATTCTGGTCTAAGTAAATGTTGCAATTTCCGAGATGTATAATCCTGCCCAGTTAAAGATTGCTGTAAATCATAAACATCCAAGGCAAGAACAACGTCTGCTTCTTCGATCAATTCTCTTTTTGAATTCGTGGCATTTAGTGGATGGTTAGTTGGGAAATTGTATAAGTCTCCACCTGAAATAACCGGAATAGCTAATAATTCAGCTAAGTGAACCAAGCTGTTTGCAGCTTCAGACGATTTTCCAATAAAATCAGCCATTACCACGGGGCATTTAGCCGAAATTAATAAATTTACTGCTTCATTCATCACGTCTAGATCAGCTTGAATTCTCGTTGGCTTTGGAAATGTGGAAATATCTGGCAGTACGAAGGGCGTATCAATTTTTTCCTCTTGGGTAGCTACATCAAAGCAAATATATACCGGGCCTTCAGGAGCGCTTGTTGTAATTTGGTAACCCCTAATTAATGATTCAACCGAAGAACCTATGCTTGCTGGCTGATCATCCCATTTAACAAAATCCCTTACCGCATTGCCTTGAACATTCGCGGTATGAATCCAATCAATCCATGGCCTTCTTCCATCTGCCGCCATCGGACCTGTTCCGCCAAGAACTAACATGCTTGAACGATTAGCCCATGCGTTATAAATTGCCATACTCGCGTGCAAAAGACCTACAACATTATGAACATATGCAGCCATAGGTTTCCCCGCGGCTTTACCATATCCGTGTGCGACTGCAACTGCGATTTCTTCATGCGGGCAAAGAATCAATTCGGGGTTCTTGTTACCAAGGTAATTTACTATTGAATCATGCACTCCTCGAAATGTTGCCCCAGGGTTTAAAGCGATGAATTCAACCCCAAGATCGCGCAAGGTTTCTACGATTACATCTGAACCCCATTCAGCCTTACTTGTTCGACTCTCATCATTTGCTGGCATATTGTTATCCTTTTACAATCAAACTGCTGATCGCCCTTCAAAACGTTCCCGCCATCTAGGAATAACTTCTTTGTTGAAAATATGCTCAGGTAACTGGCCTTTCAATGCTTTTAGCACATCTTCAGTCGCCCATTCGATACCCGGCCCAATACCAGCTCCGTAGTTATGCGCCGCAACATGCGCGGAAAGTAAAACTCGATCATCCATTTCCCTTAGAGGACTATCCATAGGAAGTGGCTCTATTTCAAAGACATCTAGCCCTGCAGCAGCAATAGTTTTATCCTGCAAAGCCCTTATTAACGCAGCCTCATCAACAGCTGGTCCTCGCGATGTATTCAAAAACACTGCAGTCGGCTTCATTAACCCGAATTCACGATCACTCATCATGTGATAAGTCTCTTTGTTCAATACCACATGAAGTGAAACTACATCAGATTCTTTTAACAAAGTATCCATATCAACTCGTTGAACATTAGCATGGATAAATCTATCTATAGGCTGGTAGGGGTCATATGCTAAGACCCTCACTCTCCATGGAGCCAACATCTGTGCAAAACGACCACCAATTCTTCCCAATCCAATAATACCTATAGTCAGACCGGCGTAGCCATCTTCTCGACTACCAATATGAGTAGCTGTCAACTCAGGTGTTCGCCAATCTGCAGTATTCTTCAGTGCGTAATCACGCTGCCTAACTTTCTTGAGAATTGTGAGCATTTGAGTCATCGTTGTTTCTACAACTCCACCCCAATTGGCTTCAGTAGGAGCATGGGTAACTATAATTCCCAAATCTGTAGCAGCATCAACGTCTATTTCGTCGACGCCCACAGAATATTTTGCGACGATTCTTAAGTGCTCTGACGCCGATAAGACAGATCGGTCAATCTTCCCACCTTTAATTGATGTACCGATCAAAGCGTCTGCTTCTAGCGCCATAGATGCTAATTCCCCGGTGGTATTCCCTGTGGGGTCCGACCAGGAAGCTTTTCCTAATACTAATTCGCAGCCGATTTCTTCAAATTTTTTGTAGCTATCCTCATCACCTGGAGCAAAAACTACCACTTTAGGTGCAGACATAAACCCCTCCCTTAAGTGACATTATGCGGCACAAATCCTTCAAAGCAAAGAACTCTAGTGCCTCAAGGATTAGTATTGTCTCGACGGTTCCTGTTTCCGGAATTTTCTGAGTTATTCCGTCTTGATCTAGAACGCATCTCTTGAGCAAGTTCTGGATTTTCACGCAATAATGACTGGAATGTTTCTCTTAGTTTTTCCTGGTTACCATCTGCTTCATTAATCGCAGTATTTATTTCCTCTGCTATTTCAGGGTTGTTTTCAGCTAGTTGTCGCAATCTCGACTCAATGCCACCCCCTGATCGACTACCTGCGTTGTCGGTTTGATCATTTTCAATCGGCACAACTTGTTGCACGCTAGTCTCATTTTTACCAAAAAATTCTGCGCCAACCCAGCCCAAAAAAACCCCAAACCCAAAGATAAGTATCACTATCAGTCCAAATCGCATATTCATTACTCCATCAAAATCATACTGATCTCAAAGCGTCAATCGGGTGCAGCTTTGATGCCCTACTAGCTGGATATATTCCAAAAAATAAACCTATTGCTGCAGATACAACCAACGCAAGGATAGTAATATCCGCACTTATCACGGTAGATATTTGAGTACCAGCAAGCGGAAGACCATCTAGTAAATTCGAAGCAATTACTCCTAATCCCACTCCCAAAACTCCGCCTACTAAGCTTATTAATACAGCCTCAATAATAAATTGCGAAAGTATATCCCTGCGACTAGCACCCATGGCTTTGCGAATTCCTATTTCTTTTGTCCTCTCCGTTACCGAGACAAGCATAATGTTCATGATTCCAATTCCACCGACAATAAGGGAGATACCAGCAACCGCTCCCAAAAAAACAGTCAATGTAGCCGTCGTTTCTGCAAGCGCATCGATTACTGTCTGCTGGCTACTTACCGTAAAATCGTCTTCTTCTGTTACTTTATGTCTGAGCCTCAATAACGTAGTTGCTTCTTTATTAGCCGATTCAATCAAGCCCGTCTTTGCTTGAGCATTAATCGTAGTTAAAGGAATATCGCCATTTAAGTCAGCATTCCTCACAACCTTGAAATGTGCGGTTGAAATAGGGATAAATACGCGATTGTCTTCATTGCCTAATGTATTTGCTCCCTTGCTTTCAAGTACTCCGATAACCGTAAATGGAAGTCCATTAATCAACACTTCGGAACCGAGAGGGGTTCTAGTACCAAACAAATTTTCTTTTGCGCGTGATCCTAGGACTACTACATTATTTTTACCTATAACATGAGCCGGTGAAATAAATTCACCTTGACTGACAATGAAATTCCTTATTCGAGCAAACCCAGTTGTCACGCCAAACAGAGGGATATTACGGCCATTCTCACCAAAAACCACTACCGCGCTCGCTTGAAGTTCTGGTGCCACGTTTTTAATTGATGGAGCAAATACAGAATTTGATAAAGCACGGGCATCTGCCATCGTTAAAACTCCGTCATTTGATGGACGGATAAACAATAAATTCGTTCCTAACGATTCAATTCTTGCAGTAATCGATTCTTGCGCCCCTCTACCAACTGACATCAAAGCAATAACCGCAGAAACACCAATAATTATTCCCAATAGAGTTAGCGTAGTACGAAGGCGATTACTGCCTATTGATGACCAAGCTGTATGTACCAGAGCAACGAGTTTCATTGCCCACCATTATGTTCTAGGTTCATTGAATTTTTTGTAAGCGAATCGTTCACTATTTCGCCATCACTGAATGAAATCATGCGTTGCGTATGTAAAGCAACATCGTGTTCGTGGGTTACTAATATTACAGTTAAACCTTTATCCCTATTAAGTTTCTGGAGAATGCCCATAATCTCTGAACTTGAACGAGAATCTAATGCACCTGTCGGTTCATCTGCTAGTAGCACCGCCGGGTTTTTAACTAATGCCCTAGCGATTGCTACTCGCTGCTGCTCTCCGCCAGATAATTCCATGGGCTTGTGTGAATAACGATGCCCAAGCCCTACTGCATCTAAAGCTTCCATTGCTCGTTTTCTCACATCAGATGATTTTTTATATAAAAGAGCGAGTTCAACGTTGGAGACCGCATTAAGTCTTGGAAGCAAGTTGTAATTTTGAAATACAAATCCTATTCTAGACGCCCTCAATGATGCCAAAGCATCATCATTAAGACCATTAATTCTCTCCCCTTCCAAGCAGTATTCGCCAGAAGTAGGAACATCTAAACAACCAATTATGTTCAAGAGGGTAGATTTACCAGATCCAGATGCCCCCATAATCGAAACCATTTCACCTTTATTAATCGTTAAATTAACCCCATTTAATACAGGGACTTGTACGGAGCCAAGTTTGTATACCTTCCTCAAGTTACTAATTTCGATAATACTCAAAATTAATTCCCTCGATTTCCAGAACCGCCACCTCGCCCAGAACCGCCACCTCGCCCAGATCCGGTTAGTGATCTGAAGCTACTTCCTTGAGTATTTGCAGAGGCAGGCTCGGGCATAATGACCATATCGCCAGATTCAAGACCTCGCTCAATTATGACCCAGAAATCATCGCTTGCACCCAAACGAACAGGCTGTTCTTGAATGATTCCATCTTTCATTACTCTGACAAGGGGGGCTAAAAAGTCACCATAAATAGCCGACGTGGGGACCAACAAGACGTTCCGATATTCTTCAAGCACGATATCAATAGTTGCGGAAAGCCCTTCTCTTACGACTACTCCATCTGGGACAGTCATCTCAACTTCGACAGGAAATGTTACTACGTTGTTTTGGCCGTTAGAGGCATTACCAATTCGCCTTATAACACCAGTAAATTGACGATCAGGTATAGAGTTCATCGAAATATTTACCGGCATTCCTTTTGCCAGCGAAAGAACGTCAATTTCATCTACCGAACCATGGATCTCTACTAGCTTAGTATCAACCATTTCAATGAACACACTAGTTTGATTTGCTCGATCTCCTGAAACCATTGAAACAGTGTCAATTAATCCCGTAAATGGAGCTGTCAAGTTCGTTTTTATTAGTTGTGAAGAGTAATTTTCAAGTAATTTTTCTTCGTACAGTAATTTAGCGCGAAGCTCAGCAAGTTCATAATTGTCTACGTCACTCTCAAGCTCCTGAAGTTTTTCCTGCGCATCCTGGTAAGTCGCCTTTGCCAATTTAGCATCAGCTTCAGCTTGCGCTAGTTCCAAAGGGTCTAGGTTTGAAAGAGAATCAAAGCTATCTTTTGCCTTTATATAATCTTTCCTTGCCTTATCGTTTGCCTGTTGAGCCTTAACGATATCTTTTGAAGTAGATAGTTGAATCGAATTAAGATTACTAACTGCACTACCAACGGCATTCCATACATCATTAATTTCCTGTTCAGCACACACCCCTTTAACCGGAGCGCCATCTGGACAAACCCCTTTTACCAAACCTGGATAAAGTGATAACCAAGAATAAATAGTCACCTCATCCCAAAGAGTATTCGTGTCATCAATTGGAGGGATAGTAGAACTACCACTATTTAACACTTCTCTTCCCTCGAATAAACTTTTCAAGTTAACACCATGTGAAGTGAATAATAATTCAGGGCTCTGTTGCAGTTCATTCGGAGTTAAGACAATGCCCAGCCAGCGTCGATATGTATCTGAATAATTGGTCTTACTCGAGACCAATGCTTCATTGGCATCAGTAATTTTTTCTTTCGCATCACTCTCTATAAACGCAAGGTCTAATTGCGTATTTTTGTATACTTTTTCAAAACGCATCAAATCCAAACGAGCATCAGTTACCTCAGTCCTATCGTTTTTCTTCAAGTCTTCTAAAGTATCCTCGGCTTTTTGAAGTAACAGCTTAGTCCTAGCTACTACTTCAAGTGACTTTGCATAATCCAATTTATCAGGAGCGCCTACTGCCGCGTTTAATGCTTCATTAGCGTCTCTAGCTTTAACAGCCGATTCAGCTATAGACTTTTCTATTTCTGCACTTGTTATGGGATCAATCGATGCTAATTTCTGCCCAGCTTCAACTAAAGTTCCTTCTTCATAAAAAACATCCGCCACATCACCAGTTATCCCAAAAGATAATTTTTCTCGCCTAGGAAATACGACACTGCCGCTAATGGAGACCAAATCACGTAAATCGTCTATTCGGGCAGCGACCAATTGCTCATCCGCTGACAATACCTCATTACTTGCAGATTGTTCAGCGGAAAAGTATGAGTACGAACCAGTAGTGCTCGCAACCAAAACACTAATTAATACCAAAGAGCGCCATTTAAATATTTTTGACATGATTTGAAATAGATTCATTTTTACCCTCAAGGGTCTTTATATATTGCAACCCGTAATAACGGATCAAATTGTTTACGAATTAAGCCACAACACAAATTTTACATGATAAAATTCCACCTGAGGAGGAGCTATGGTAAATCAAGAGTCACAAAAAACGTTAGATACAGGAAGATTACTCATCCTCCTAATAGCACCTTTTACTTCGATGGGATTTTCATTACTCTCCATTATTTTTTCCTTAATGCCAGATGGAGATACCGTAGATATGGTTGCGGGCACGTTAATTGGCTTTAGTGGCCTTACGGGATTTATGTCATTGGTAGTAGGTATGACTGTTTTAATCACTCAGCTTGTCAAAAATAACTTAAATGCTAAAAACATTGCTTACTTTATTAGCGCTTGGTTTATGTCGGTATTAATATTTATTTTTGCTACCACATTGATGTAAAGCGTTGATAAAATAATCATAAATATTAATTTAATTACTTGTGTATTTATCACGCTGAAGCTAGAAAGTAGGCCCTCTAATATTGGAGGGCTTTCTAGTCGGATAATGAGTGCAGCATTACTTAAGTGAAACTCAGGATTATTAATTATTTTCCTGAATCCTCTTCATAAAAACACCTACCGTCAGAAAAATTATGAAAGCTGCAAGGCCGTACGCCCAGCTGACACCTAAATGCTCGACCATCGCCAATCCAATAATGGGCCCTGTACCAGACCCGATATCCGAAAATGTAGCATACCTACCTAAAATTGCCAGACGGGTTTGAGGTGGTGCATTTTCTGCAATTGAGGCGTTCAAGGTTACTAAAAGTCCAGTACCGGAGAAGAAGATTAAGGTAAATGACGGAATAACTATCCACAAGGTTGGAATTATAGCAACTGCAGTTAACGAAGCACCTATGATACAGAGCGATGTAATTATAACCACAGGGCGACCAGCACGATCAGACAAATATCCTATAACTGGACCTAAACTTAAATCACCGAGCCAACGGATTGCAATAATGAGTCCCGTAAGTGTTCCTACTCCCAAAACAAAGCCGAACATAATAGCTTCTTCACCTACAATTTCACGTACAAGCCAACCCGTAGTAGCTACCACTAAGCCTGCAACAATTAACCACCCAACAAACGCCAAAAAGTAGAGGGTCCTGATTAATCCTCTCTCAGATACTTCACCTACTCCAATGATTTCGCGCACTTCACGAACAAGATAACTCGTAACGGTAGATATCCATATGTAGGGTGTTTGAACTGATCCGGTTTTAAGATTCTGGCTCTGTAGCTTACGGTCCTCCAATTTTCTAGCTGTGTTTTTTTCTGATCCCAAATGCCCATTTAATGAAACAAATGGTAATAACCCAAAACCAGAAATTGTAATGACTCCAAAAATAAGAAAAACATTACTCGCCCCATTAAAATCAGACAGAATGCCTCCGATAATTACGGCAAGTAAGCTACCCCCTCGGGAAAAACTTTGTAGGTAACCCATTAGTTGCCCTGTATTACCTTTACTCGAGTCAATTACCGCGAGGTATCCGCCCATACGAATTAACGACCATGCAATCCCCCACGTTCCATGAGCAATAACTAAAGGCCAAAGCCCTTTCCCAATTCCATATCCCAATGTAGTAATTACTGCTAGGAAAATTGAAAAGGCAAATGGGCGATAAAACCCATAGCGCTCGTAGGCACGACTAGCCCATCCATTGGAGAGGATCCGAATAAAACGATTTATCCCTAATATGATACCTACCCCAGTAGGTGTTACTGCAAAAACTTCAAAGCGTGAAGGTAATAATGCGTAGAGCGCTGAATCTCCAAGCAAGCAAATCGCAGTGATCAGCCCCACTAATATTACAGGTTTTGGTGCGAACATCAGACTATTAATCCAGACCTCGATGTTTAGTAAGGCGGGGGAAAAGAATCGGCATAGAGACAGCAAATATTAGAAACATGACACCTGCAATCCAGAAAGAATCCTTCAATCCAAAATTCTCTGCTATAACCCCAAAAGAAGCAGGTACCGCTATTTGCGCAACTGCCCAGTATAAGCCAACGTACGCCATTGCAAGCCCGCGCTGTTCATCAGAACTATAAGTAGCAGCAGTCAAAGGGTAAAGGGCACTTAATGTTCCGTAAAGTACTTCATGAAGAAGCATGATCGCAATCAT
>VFHU01000030.1 GCA_009391465.1 SAR202 cluster bacterium | reverse complement strand
TAGTATACTAATTTATAGTATTTTATTATTCAACTATTAATTATTTTCCGCCTTGGTAGTCTTGGTGGTAAATATTTTAGTAATTTTATAAATAATACTGCTGTTTTGGCGGTAAATTTTTTGGAGGATAAAATGTCTTATTTAACGAAATTAATAGGCGTCGCTCTTGCTGGCGGTATTGCTATCAGCAGTATTGCTAGTTCAGCTTTTGCGGCTTCAATAATCTCTTTCAATGGTCCAGCTGGTGAGGCTTACATTGGAAAGTTTATAAAGGGAATAAAAAATACAGCTAAGCTTAAGGGTTATGACATAAAAGTATATGAGAACCAATTTAATCAAGCTGAACAAGACCAGCAGGTTCAACAGGTTTTAGCAGCGGGTCAATTGCCTGATGTATTTATTTGGTGGCCATCGGATGCTGTCGCAGGTTTAGGCTCCTTACGAGCTCTTCATAAAACAGGTGTTCCAGTTTTAAAAATTAACCAGCTACCTAATGAACAAGATAAGCAATATATTTTTGGTTATGCAGGTCCAGACGATCGTTTACGCGCGCGCAATGCCGGCTATATGATGCGTGAAGCAGCGGCTGCTAAAAAGGCAGCTGGAGGCGAAGGTTTTAATGTGTTGGCTTTGTCTTATCCACATTCGTACGGAGGTTATTCCCTGTCAATCAACGCTTTTAAGGAAGCAATTGCCGGTTCAGACCTAAAAATAATTGGAGATGTGGACGAAGGTTTTGGGCAAGCAAATGGATACAAAGGTGCAGCAAAAATGATTTCGAAGCTTAAAGACCAAGGTATTCACTTTGTCTATGGTATGGACGATGCAATCCTAACTGGTGGGATAAAGGCGCTTGAGGAAGCTGGATACAAGATGGGTACTGACGTGATTGCAGTCGGTACTGTATGTAACGGTGATAAGCAGTTGATTGAAGAAGGAAAACAGTTTGGCACAACGCTTCAATCACCTCTTCATGAAGGGCAGCTAGCAATTAAGATGGTGGAAGAGTATCTTTCTACTGGAAAGTTAGCAAACTACATCAACTTTACACCGAATCCTTCGGTTACAAAAGAGACAATAGCGACGACGGCTCTTAGAGGATTTGATGGTAAACTCTACTCTATAGAAGAGCTCTGTTCAGGTGCTTGGTAGTAGTAACATCTAATAAATATAATGCCAGGAACTGACTGTTCCTGGCATTATATTTTTTAAGGAAAAAAAATAGTAAGAATAGTAAGAATAGTATGGAGCCACTTCTCGAACTATCAAATATTAATAGATCATTTAGTGCAATAGATGCCCTTCGAAGTGTAGATTTTTCAATCTTCCCTGGAGAGGTTATGGGTTTGGTTGGTGAGAATGGCGCAGGAAAATCCACACTTGTTAAAATAATCAGTGGATTTGATAATGAATATACTGGTTCACTAAAGCTCAACAACAAGGAGACAAGGTTTTCGAGTCCTGGAAAGGCCGAGAAAATGGGAATTGCAATTGCGCAGCAAGAGCTAAGTTTAATACCTACTATGTCTGTTGCCGAAAACATTTTTCTGACAGGTGACGTAGCGCCAGTTTTTGCCACAAAGACTGCCTTGGTAATGAAAGCCAAGGATTACCTGAGTGAAGTAGGACTTGACTATCTAGACCCATACCTATTGGTTGATCGGCTTTCGGTTGGAGAGCAACATTTGGTGGAAGTCGCGCGTCTAATTGCTCATGATCCGCAAATTCTAATTCTTGATGAACCGACGGCAGCTCTTGGCGAGTCAGATAGTATTAGAATTCTTGACATGGTTAAGAGGCTTTCTGATCGTGGCAAATCAATAATATATGTGAGTCATAGACTTGATGAAATATTCAAAATTTGTGATCGAATAACGGTTCTGCGAGATGGGAAAAGTATAGATGCTCTTCCAATTAGCGAGCTTGATGTAAATGGCTTAGTTGAGATAATGCTGGGAAGAGAACTGAAGAATATGTTCCCATCGAGAAATAAAAAAGTTAAAGGTGAACCATTGATTAAGATTAAAAATCTCTGGCCTGATGGGTTATTACAGCCTGTAGAATTCGAAATTTACGCTGGAGAGATACTAGGACTTGCAGGTCAGTTAGGATCGGGTTCTGGTGAGGTGCTTGCTGCTATTGCAGGAGCACATAAGTCAAGGAGTGGGACGCTTGAGTTTGGAGATTTGGTTTTTTTACCACGGTCACCCAAGGAGGCGATAGAGGCAAAAATAGCCTATTGTTCAGAAGATCGGAAGTATGATGGGCTTTTCCTTGGACGCCCAATAATAGAAAATATTTCTTCCCCGTCTCTAAAATCCATTTCGAAATTTGGCGTAAGAAGCACTAGAGCCGAAAAAGAACTGTCCCAAGATATTTCTGCTAAATTTACAGTTGATGCATCCAGGCTGACTTCGGAGGCAGGTGTTCTTTCTGGTGGTAATCAGCAAAAGGTGGCCTTAGGTAAATGGCTTTCGATAAATCCAAAGATAATTTTAGTTAATGAGCCCACAAGAGGGGTAGATGTGGGCGCTCGTGCGGAAATATATCAAAAACTGAGAGACTTAGCTGAGCAGGGTTCTGCAATAGTTATTGCTTCTACTGATATACAAGAAATTACTAACTTACCTGATCGAGTAATATCTTTCTACAGAGGTGCGATGATTAATGAGATAAAATTGGAAGATATGAGTGCGATAAAAATATTATCATCGATAACTGACCCATATAGTGAAACAAGTATGCAAAAAGAGGAAAACTAATGTCTACTGGTTCATCTATTTCTGGAGGAAGCGCTAAGTTAAATTTTTTAGATAAAATAATTAGGGATTATTCAGGGCTGGCGATTATAATGGTCGCAATTTTCTTGTTCGTTTTTTTATACGGTATGATTACCGCACCAAATTTTCTCACTATTTTTAACCTGAAAACAATCGTTCGTGATGCTGCATTAGTTGGAATAATGGCTATTGGTCTAACTTTTGTAACGTTGTCTGGTAATTTTTTCCTTTTATCAATGAAGGAAACGGCGGCCTTATGCATAATAGCTTTTGCTACCGGTATGTCCTATGGCTGGGGCTTTGAGTTATCATTTCTGTTTACTATGTGTTTTGCTTTGGTTGCTGGGATATTTCAGGGAGCGTTAATTGGTCTAGGTGGAAATCCAATAGTTGTTACCCTAGGAGCTGCAGGCGTGTTGTATGGACTAGGTGCGTACTGGAGCGATAATCTCGTTGTATCATATCGACGTCCGCATGGAGCAGAATGGTTAGGAACAGGCTCATTCTTAGGTTTGCCTAACATAACGGTTGCTTTTATTCTAATTGCTATATCTGCTGAACTAGTTTTAAGAAAAACTAATTTTGGACGACAAGTGTACTTAATTGGCGCAAACAGGGCAGCTGGGAAGGCAACTGGTCATGAAAACTTTTCTATGGCAATTAAAGTTTGTACAATTGCTTCAGTATGCTCCGCATTTGTTGCAATAGCTTTCTCTGCTCAGGTCTCAAGCGCGCAGGTTAATTATTTTTCATCAGAATTTGGGTCTTCGGGAGATATGACTATTATGGTAATAGCGACGGTAATGGTCGGAGGTAACTCAATAATGGGCGGTTATGGGTCGACTATGAGATCAAGCTTAGGTGCAATTTTCATATCAAGTATAGATAATATGATGGTTCTTCATGGATTTAATAGCGGTCCAAGGGTATTTGCGGTTGGTTTAATGATAGTTTTTAGTATCATAGTTTTTGCTTTAGTTAGGCGTGGTAGCCGAACAGAAGAATAGGTGGGTAAAAATGTTTGAAAAGACAAAGAAATGGTTAACTGGAAACCCGGATCTAGCTTTTGCGATGCTTCTAGCATGTTGCGTTTATGGCTATTTTGCAATCACTAATGAATACTTTATGACGGGTAGAACCACTTTTGCGATCATGGAAAGATTTGCTGTTCTTGGTCTTGTAGGGCTGGCATTAACTTTATGCATTATCGCAGGGGAAATAGACCTTTCTATTGGATCGAATGCGGCTCTTGCTGCTGTAATTGTAGTTCGGTTTACAGATAGCCTTGGAGCACCTACTGCCCTACTGATTGCAGTTCTCATTTCAACATCAATAGGTATCATTCAGGGTTATTTTATAGCCTATTTAAGAATTAGGGCTATTGTTTTAACCGTTGGAACGCTTATGCTTCTTCGCGGAGTAGCTCTTTTTGTTGCCGAAGAAAAAACAGTTATGCTAACTGATTTTAGAATACCAGATTTTATAACAACAAAATACTTTTATTATTTTTCTCCCGCAAGCATTTTAGTAATTCTTGTTTTTATGTTAGTCGGGTTTTTCATGAGTTATACCCGTTATGGACGAGAAATTTATGCAATTGGTGGGGCAAGAAAAGAAGCTCTAGCTTCAGGTATAGATTTGAAGCGGCCTATGATAATTGTTTTTGCAATTTCAGGATTTTGTGCCGGGTTAGGTGGAGTTATAATTGGACTTAGGTCTGGTACAGCGCAAGCACTTGGCCTTCAATATTTGTTACTGGCAGGGACAGTAGCTGCGTTCATCGGTGGCGTAAGTATTCTTGGTGGTAGAGGCGGGGTAATTGGTGCTATTATTGGAACATTGACCGTAAATTTTCTAAATACGGGATTAGTATTTAACGTCACTCCAGCATTCCTTGTTCAACTTTACTTAGGCATACTCCTCGTGATCGTAATAATGTTTCAAACTGGGTCACGCATTTTCGATCAAAGTCAGAAAAGGCGACAGCTTTTATCAGATGTTGATTTAAGGCGATTAGATCTGCTTTCTCGGAAACACAAATATCAAAAACCTCCCTAGAAATATTTAAATCGGAAAAATCCATTTTGGACATTCCAAGCTCCATGCTATAATTTGAGTTTATCAATTTAGGGAAATAGTATGGCAGGGCGCAACCTTCGCAGAAGTAACAACCTCAGATCAAGGTCTCGGAGCTTTCCCGAGGGCCCATATGAATATGAAGATGCTAGCCTGCGACCAGGTGTTGCAAATTCCGGAATGCTAACATTTCTCGATTTTTATGAAAAATTTGAGTATGAAATGGAAAGTTCACTTACACTTAAGAGGGGCTATAGTGAAACACCTATACTTTCTAAACTTGTTGGGGATCATTTATTAGGTAAAACTACTACTAAGTCATCATTAATTGGTTCATCAGGCATGAGCTACGGTACTGCGCTTAGAGCTATCAATTCAATGGAACAGAAAGGCCTTATAGTTAAAAGGCCTAGAACGATTACAGGGAAATCTTTTTCCCTGCATCCTTCTGAAAAGATTTTGCATGAATGGCAGGAGTTCGCAAGACGTACTCAAATTATACTGGAGAATACTTTTGGAAAAAATGATAAAAATAAAAGTACCAACTATTTTTTTGGCTCCTCCTATGCTTCTAGCAAAGTATTACCACCACCATCTGTTATGAGCCCAAGTCTAGCACTTGCTGGGGACTTGCGCTTGTTACAGCATGCGGATCCCTCTTTTATGGCCATGGAAACGCTTAAAAGACACTTTGAACGTATTTTTGGTATATCACTTAAGAGCCGGGCGCTATCAATTGATAGATTACGGGAGGAAATCTTGCTTAACGCCAATAGAGTAAGTTCTCGGTATGATATAGTCGCTTGTGACCTTCCTTGGTTTGGTGAAATGGGGAATTCTGGTCATTTTCTACCCCTAAGTAATATAATAAAAGCTAGCAGTTTTGATACAAGTGATTTTCATCCTAAAGCTTTAGCTAGTGCACGATTTAACGGAATACAATACGGTTTGCCGGTACAAACCACACCAGAATTGCTAGTTTATCGTCAGGATATTTTTTCAGAGTTGGGTTTAAAACCACCAATAAATATTACTAACACTTTAATAGCTGCCAAAAAAATACATTCTCCATTTGATGGGATGTCTGGAATAGCTTGGAATGCTGCTCGAGGAACTCCCTTGGGGCATTCATTTTTGTATGCGATGGCGGCATTTGGTCAACCTGCACTTAACCTAAATCGATTGGAAAATGGATTTGATGTAGAAAATATTGAAGGTGAAAACTTAAGGCCTATGTTCGATACTGACGCCGCAATGGAGGCTGCAGAATACCTTAATGAACTATTAGATTTTTCTCCTCGGGGTATTCTAAATATGTCTTGGTTTGATAGAGCATTAACCTACTCTAAAGGTAAGAGTGCAATAGCTTATTGCGCAACTTTACTAGCACCACTCTTTGAACTGGAAAGTACATCTGAAGCTTTCGGTAAAACTGAATACCTTCCTCTCCCAAATGGTAGAAATGGTTCCCCAATTGCACCTATAGGCGGATATGCATTAGCAATACCCTCAAATGTAGAGCCAAGTAGGGTAGAGGCGATTTGGACGGCACTTAAATCGCTCACTTCGCCTGAAATAATTAAACTATATATAGAAAATGGAAGCCTAGTTAGTCCTAGGTTCAGTGTATGCCAAGATCCAGAAGTTCAAAATGTGTCACCGCTCATTTCGATAGTCGATGAAATGGTGCGAGCGGATACAGTGCAAATGTGGCCAAGGCCTCCCGTGCCCGAAATTACAGAAATAATCTCTATCCTTGGTAATGAAATACATGATGCCCTGAGAGGTCACAAATCATTGCGCAATGCTTTACAAATTTCCCAGAATCGTGTTGATCAAATGATGCGCTCAAAAGGTTATTATTAATTAATGAAATGTTTTCATTAATGGTTAGCTAGGGTATAGAATACAAAGGGATTTTTGCGATTGATATTCAACGTAAGTAGGGATTAAAAGGTGTTGTTCCTAATTTAAAATATATTTGGGATAAACTATCAATGATTGAGAAATGGTATTACAATGTTCAAATTTCTAACCATTTTTGTGCTACTTTGTCTCTTGGTTAACAGTTAAGTTAGAAGTAACTATATCTACCGAATGTTAAATAAAGTTAGGAATATGTCCATATTGGACATATAAAAAATTAAAATTATTACTATTTTAATTATAATAAAATTAGACTATTTTGTAAATGGAGCCCAGTTGTCAAATAATTTACCCTGTAAATATAGATATGAAAGCGCTGATTGGATAGTTAAAAATTAATTCTTAAACGGAGAAAATGATGAATAAAAAAACACTTGCGCTTACACCTAAAGTCCTAACTCCTCAGGACTTAGAAACAAATTGGAGGTGGGAAGGTCGTTTGCCTGCGTGGGGCCACACAAGCGTTGATTTTGAACGTCGCGTTGATCATGATAGATTGCGCCGATATCGATTAAGTAGAACAAGACAAGCTTTGCAGAACTCTACAGCAGGAACTTTGCTTCTATTTGACGTTAATAATATTAGGTACGTTTCTTCTACAAAAATTGGAGAATGGGAGCGAGATAAGATGTGTCGTTTCTGTTTGTTAAGTGGTGACGAGAGCCCATATGTTTGGGACTTTGGGTCGGCCGCAGTACATCATCAAAAATATTCTGATTGGCTAGAACCAGATCATTGCTTGGCTGGAGTGGTTGGGATGCGAGGTACAATTCCACCAGAATTTGGGCTAATGAAAAAATACGCTAAGCAAATTGCGGGTCTTATTCGTGAAGCTGGAATGGCAAATATGCCTGTAGGTGTAGACTATGCTGAAACTGCAATGTTTCATGCATTACAAGAGGAAGGTATTAAAGTAATTGATGGCCAACAAATTATGTTGGCAGCAAGAGAAATTAAAAACTTTGACGAAATTCAATTACTCACTCAAGCAGCCAGTATGGTTGATGGTGTTTATCACATGATTTATGAAGAGCTGAAACCAGGCATTAGAGAAAACGATATTGTTGCCTTGTCAAATAAAATGTTATACGAAATGGGTTCGGATGATGTTGAAGCAATTAACGCGATATCAGGAGAGCGGTGCAACCCGCATCCTCACAACTTTACAGATCGTTATTTTAGACCAGGTGATCAGGCCTTTTTTGATATTTTGCAATCATATCAAGGATATAGAACTTGTTATTATAGAACTTTCAACATTGGTAGGGCTACTCCCGAACAGAATGATGCTTATGTAAAATGTAGAGAGTGGCTAGATGCCTCTATTGCTATGATTAAACCGGGTGTAACTACTGACAACGTTGCTAAAGTGTGGCCGACCGCTGAGAGTTTAGGTTTTCCTAACGAAGACGCTGCTTTTGGCCTACAGTTTGGCCATGGTCTTGGTTTAGCTTTACACGAAAGACCAATAATTAGTCGTGCCGTTTCTTTAGACTATCCAATGGAGATTAAGACTGGGATGGTATTTGCTTTGGAAACTTATTGCCCTGCAGCAGACGGGTATTCAGCCGCGAGGATAGAAGAAGAAGTAGTAGTTACGGATAAAGGCTGTGAGGTGATATCACTCTTTCCTGCTGAAGAGTTGCCAATATCAAATAGGTACTAACATCGAATTAGAGATTATCTGAGTTTTAAAAATTTAATTAGGTGAATAGTGAAAACAAAAAAGCATAATAAAGAATTTTATCTTAGGTTATACAAGCAAATGACAAAGATTCGTGT
>VFHU01000029.1 GCA_009391465.1 SAR202 cluster bacterium | reverse complement strand
CTCTTTGAAGTCGAAGAAGCGGATCATGATGATGACTCTCATGGCCATGACGATCTGGCAATAGGTGCTTACTCGATCGGAGCATATCCCTTCTCCTTGTCATTCGAGACAAAAGCTGGTTTGACCTACGAGATTGAAGCCTCTCACGACTTAAAGAAATGGGAAGAGATTGGTGAGGTTAAAGGAAATGGGGGGACGGTTGATTTCATTGATCAACGCGAAGCACTATTCAATAGTCAGTATTACCGAGTTAAGATTAAATAAAAATATCCTGCGTAGAGAATTGACTTATTATAATGCTTGATAAGGCCACATCATTTATTACTTGGGATCGATTGGGATTCACGGCTTCATCTATTTGTGCAGTCCATTGCATATGTCTGCCATTTCTGATTATGGCAATGCCATTCATTGCTGGGACTTGGATTGCTGATAGGGAGTTGGAACTATGGTTTGCAGGCGGTTCAGTTTGTCTTGCTCTATTCTGCTCAATTAGGACGAGCCTTAAGTATAAACAATATTGGTTGATTGGCTTGGTTCTCTTTGGAGGGGTGCTTCTAATGGGGACGCATGCAAGTGCCCCGCCTGTTTGTTGCTCTGAGGATTTAAGTTGGCCGCACTTTATGGGGACGGCAACTGGAGGTGGGATGCTTGCCGCATCTCACTTCTTAAATCTTGGGCTCATAAAGTGTAATTCAAAAAATACTGACTGTGGCTGTCCTGATTCTGGTTGTATTTAAAAAATCATAATTCTTAAAGATCGCTAATAAGTATCTGCCGGTTAGCTCACCTTCCAAAAATTAGATTAGTTTCGATGAGTTAAGGGAAACAAAACAACCCTCATCCTCCGGGGTGGGGGTTGTTTTAATTTGCAGTTCTAATAGTGTGTTGGAGCCCGATAAAAAACCTCCTCCTGACTCATACTTAAAGATTAAATAATTTATACTTTTTATTATGTTTCCGCTTTAATGCAAAAGATTTGCATTAAGGTTCTTTTTTTAAGAAACTCAATCGCATGCGGTTGCTTATTGCATTTTTGGTCTTAGCTGGAATCTCTGTAGGAGCTTTGGGTTATATTGCTTCCAGTAGTAAAACTCAAGGGATTAGTGGAGAAAATCTTAACAGAGTTGATTATAGCGCAGGATTAATTCAGACAAACAAAACAAATACAGTTTGTAAGAAGAAGTGCTGCGATTAAAATCAATATAAATAAAAAACAATTGAGCCCGGAATAAACTTACCTTTTTTTGAATGAGTACAAACGATGAATTGAATACAAATTCTCGATGGGAATTTAGTTCGCGTCGCACAATTGAGCAAGTTGAGGAGGGGCTGGAACTAGCTCCAAAATTCAATGATGATGATATATTGCCATGTATTACGCAACACGTTGAGTCATCCGAAATCCTAATGTTTGCATATATGAATGCACAAGCACTACGTCTGACAATTGAAAACGGATTTGCTCATTACTGGTCAAGATCACGACAAAAATTATGGATCAAGGGTGAAACTTCAGGAATGCGCCAAAAGGTTCATCAAATACTGGTAGATGACGACCAGGACTGTATCATTCTTAAGGTTTCCCTAACATCCCCAACAAAGGGTGGCAAGGAAGCGTCTTGCCATGTCGGCTATAGAACCTGTTTCTATAGGGAAATTACAGTTACCGAGAATGGACCAAGCTTAAGGTTTATCGAAAATGATAAGGCTTTTGATCCTGAAGTTATTTATCAGGGTACAGAAAATCCTACTAAGCTATAGTTGATCGGGTGTAACATATATATACTGCAACCCCTCTCTTAGATGCAGGGACCAAAGCCGTTTTTATTAATTACTGGCTTTTTAGGCGCAGGGAAAACGACTCTTCTTCGAAGATCGCTACACGAATTAAATGCGAGAAATATAAAAGCAGATGTAATTTTAAATGATATTTCAAATGCAGATATTGATGTTGCGACTTTGGATCCCTCACTGCTTTCCAGTGTATCTCCCTTGGCTGCGGGTTGCGCATGTTGTGAGAGTCTTGAGGAATTAGTTCAACTTTGTAGAACGGCTAGTTCAGGGAAAGGAGATTTATTAATTGCTGAGTTAAACGGCACAGCCGACCCTTTGGTTCTTTTAGAAACTTTTACTCTATTGGAAAACCGGCTGTCCTTTTTCCCTCGATATCAGATTTGTGTTATTGATGCCCGATATTGGGGGAAAAGGGATGAATTTCAAATTTTAGAACGGCGGCAGCTTGAGACGGCTGGTTTCTTTTATATTTCTCATAAAAATAAAGTTCAACAAAAGCATTTGAAGTGTTTGAAAAAATCGATCAAATCAGCATCCAAAAATTCGCAAGAAATAAATTTAGATAAACTTGTGGGTATGCTTCAAGAAGACGTGAGTGGAAGCAAAAATAAAGCAATGGAAGAGATAGCTTCCTTGAATTCAAACTTAAAAAATTCTTCGATGAGGAACCATCTTGATGACACTGCACACAAGTTGTCTCACCGGTTTACGGGGTGTCAATTCCCACTTCCAGATAAAGTGGATAGTCAAAGAATGGGAAAATTAATGGATTCATTGCCAAATTGGGTTTTGCGAGCTAAGGCATTGGTGAACATCGTAGATAAGCCTGAATATCGCTGGTTATATGAAAAAGTGGGTACTGAATTAATTCAAAACCCAATACCAACTTATGAACTCCCCAATGCGCC
>VFHU01000028.1 GCA_009391465.1 SAR202 cluster bacterium | reverse complement strand
TGGGTGAGTGAAAACAGTGAGATTGAAGTAAGTCATCAGTTAAACTTTTCGTAGTATATCAGGCCATGGATCACTAAAAGGTTCACCCATCTGCCATGCTTTAATTTCTTGTTCAGAACAAAGAGCTTCCTTAAGGGCCAATGCAAAGTCTTCACGTGCATTTCTCATTCCAATGAGTGTTAGTTCATTGTGTCGATCTCCAAAGATCGGGTGATTAGATTTAAGTTGTTCATTCAAATAATCAACTTCGTCAGGCGAAAGATTGCCATCCAGATTTTGGACAATTTCAGCTCGCCAGTAGCCTCTGAGTTCAAGAGCTATTTGGCTACCCGATTGTTGCCACATCAAAACTTGCCCAGGTCTCGAAGCAAGCCAAAGAAAACCTTTTGTGCGATAAAGACCTGTCCCAAGTTTACTGCGACAAGCTTCATACAATCTTTCAGGGTGAAATGGGCGAGGATCACGAATGACTAATGCATCGACGCTTCCAGCAGTGGCAGATTCATTTGTGAGACCAAACTGTTCAGCACGACTTTTTAGGACATTAAGTTTCGGAGCCAAAGTCGCATCTAATTGAGGCAAAAGCACTCCTGCATTGGCTGAAAGAGCAATTGTAGCATTAGGCTGTAGTTTCTGTAGAGCCTTAGCTTGAGCATTAACCGCGCTATCTGGAATAGTATCAATTTTGGTAATGATAATCACACTTGCAAAGAGAATCTGTTCTGCTAGCACTTCAGATGCTCGTCGTAATGCAATATCCTCTGAGCGAGAAGTCTCCCCGGTAAGGACATCTCCATCTGCAAAATCACGATGGAGATTTAAGGCGTCAACTGTAACGATAAAGTGGCGAATGTAGAATCTTTTATCTTGAGTAAGTGCGCATATAAGCGGCCAGGGCAAAGCTGCCCCTGTACTCTCGCATAAAACTAAGTCAGGCTCAGGATCTAACTTAGAAATCTCCTGAAGCACATTCGCCACTGATTCATGTAATTTTTCGCGAGCATGACAACCATGTAGAGCAGCAACACGATTCTTTAGACAACCTGGTGTTGGCAGAGAGTCCTCGTCGGCGAGTAATTCCGCATCAAGACCAAATTCACTCAAATCGTGCACAATGACTGGAGCATTTTTTAAAGCTTTATCCTGCCTCCAGCGTCTAAGAATAGTGGTTTTGCCTGAGCCAAGAAAACCGCAAATGACGACTATGGGAACACCCTCCGAAGACATAATATTCTTAAATTTTACTCAAATGTTTTAAGGACGGATGATTACTTCAAAGAGTTAAAGTATCGTAATTTATGGCTTTATCGATAATCATTTATAAAATATCTGATTGACAAAGCAAGTCATGTGCGGATTCTTATTGCAAATCGTTTGCATTTGCAAGCTTTACTGAGACACAATTTTGACCCTCATTCATGATGATATGAAGCCGGCCAATATTGCTAATAATGAACCACATACATCAATAAGAAGGGCAATCGAAAGGGGACTTGGCTTTTCTCCACTAAGTTTGTTTTTACTTTTCGGACCGGCATTATTGGCAGTGACTCAAGCTAATGCCATAGCAGATAGATTTTATGCCCCAATCAGTTCAATGCTTAATCCTTTGCTGGCTTGGATAGACAAACTCCCAATGCCTATTGCTTTCACTTTTGGAGGAGATTACGGCGTTTTTGCGATGTTGCCGTTTCTGCTACTTTACGCATTACCTACAATCTTAATATTTACCTGCCTGATTGCAATTTATAAAAGCACCGGACTTATTGATAGACTATCTTTTGGTTTAAACCCATTGCTTAAACCATTTGGATTAGAAGGACACGATCTTGTTCGGATAATAATGGGGTTTGGATGCAATGTTCCAGCTATTGTGTCGACCCGGTCCTGTTCTAGCTGCTCGCGTGGCACATGTGTTTCAGCAATTGCATTCGGTTCTGCTTGCTCCTACCAATTACCCGCCACACTGGCTGTTATAGCTGCGGCTGGATTTCCATGGCTAGGGCCTTGTTATCTCGCCGTTCTTGCAATCACAACCCTTGTGTATCTTCGTCTAACTAAGCCGACCACAACCTATTCAACAAAGGAGATACGGACGCCTCAATTGGAGTATTTGCGCACACCGGATTGGAGAAAAGTAGGTCAAGATGTTATAAAAAGTCTTAAGGACTTCACTTTGGTGGCCCTACCAATTTTTGTTGGTATATGCTTTATAGCAGGGATAATGCAGTGGTCAGGAGCACTCGTTGCGCTGACAAGTATTTTGAAGCCGGTGATGTTAACGTTTAACCTACCACCAGAGGCAGCGCTTGCAATAGTTTTAGGTTCAGTCCGCAAAGATGGAATCGCCATTGGACTGCTTAATGGCGATATGAACTCGCTCAAAATTGCCTTTGATAACCCTTTTCAAGTCCTTACTACAGTTTATCTCGCCAGCGTTCTTTTACCCTGTCTTGTAACGGTTTTGACGATTTGGAAAGAGATGAGTTTAAAATTTGCAATCAAAATGATCGCTCGCCAAGCAAGTTTCGCAGCACTTTTTGCTCTTGGTATTGCTTGGTTAGGTTTCATTGCTACTTATATTTAAAGTGATAATAACATGCTAGATAACAATAAATATGACCGTATTCCTGTGACAGTACTAACTGGTTTTCTCGGGTCTGGAAAAACCACCTTGCTCAATCGGATTTTGACTGAAAATCACGGCAAGCGAATTGCCGTGATCGAAAATGAATTTGGTGAAATAGGTGTCGACAATGATTTGGTGATTGGAGCGGAAGAAGAAATCTTCGAAATGAACAACGGCTGCATCTGTTGTACTGTCAGAGGGGATTTAATACGCATACTTAGCAACTTAATGAAACGACGCGACAAGTTTGATCACATAATGATTGAAACAACCGGAATGGCAGATCCAGGACCAGTCGCCCAAACTTTTTTTATGGATGACGAATTACGTGAAGCACTTAATCTTGATGGGGTGGTCACGTTGGTCGACACTAAACATGTACTGCTACACATAGATGATAGTGATGAAGTAAAAGAACAGATAGCATTCGCTGACGTAATATTACTAAACAAAATTGATCTTGTTTCTGCTACTGAATTGGATCAATTAGAAGCTCGAATTCACGCAATGAACTCCGCAGCAAAAATTTATCGAACTCAAGATGCAGTTATCGAAATGGATAAAGTCCTTAACCTCGGCGGATTTGATCTGGATAGAGCTTTGGAAATTGACCCAAAATTCCTAGAACCAGAGTACCCATTCGAGTGGAGTGGCTTATTTGAATTCAGTGCTGGGGACTACTACTTTGCCTTACAACCCGGGCCTGATCCTGCAATGAATATTAATTTTCGATTAGCTGATAATGCAAGTGAAGCCGGCATGCGCGAAACTGTCGAAAAAGCGGTTCTAGTTTTTTCTAGTGATGAGATCTCATTAAAATCAGGTTCCGTGATTGAGCCTAGCGAACAACTTTCCAAAATTAACCTAGAGGGCGAAAAACTTAAATATATACTTCGTGTGCCAAATGCAGGTTCATATGTACTTTACACAGAACATCACCCTGAAGAGTTCGCAGCAATTATAACTGATGCAGCAGGAAATCAGGTCAAAAGTTTATTCAACCGTGAATTCAAACCTGATCACGAACATGATGAAGATGTAGCTTCGGTGGGAATAAGTACACCGGGAGACTTAGACCCGAAGAAGTTCGAGCCTTGGTTACGAGATTTGCTTGCTAAGCAAGGGCCTGATATTTTTCGCATGAAAGGTGTTCTCTCCTTTAGCGAGTCAAGCGAAAGATATGTATTTCAAGGAGTACACATGCTATTTGACGGAAGAAAAGATCGTCCCTGGCGAGAAGGGGAGCGAAGTAACTCTTTAATATTCATCGGGCGCAATCTTGATCGTGAGCAACTCAACAAGGGTTTTAGTGAATGCCTGATATAGACTACTCGTTTTTAGATGATGATTTGCTCATAGAGTTATCTCAGTTAGAGCTGGACGACTACATTATTGAGCTGGCTTGGTCTTCAAATGGTGAAAATTTAGCGGCCATTACTGTAGAAGGCAAAGTATTCCTTGTTAACAAGTATGCAGATATAATAAAATACAAACTTATCGGACAACATGATAAGGGAGGCAATTCAGTTTCATGGCGGTCGGATGGAAAGGAATTCGCAACAGTTGGTCATGACGGAAAAATCAAAATATGGGATGGAATTTCCGGTAATGAAATTATCTCGCTTGAAGCTGGAGATTCATGGGTTTCTAAAGCAATTTATAATCCACACAGTAATTGGTTGGCTTCGGCAGCAGGAAGGCAACTTAGATTGTGGGACACCAATCGCGAAGTATTTTATGAGTCCTCTGATCATTCTAGTACAATCGCTGACCTTGGCTGGAGCCCTGACGGATCTGGAGTCGCTGTTGCGGCCTACAATGGTGTTACGCTACACGTTCCACATAAGCAGAAACAACCTCGGAAATACAGTTGGAAGGGATCTAGCCTAGTATTAGCTTGGAGTCCGGATGCCAGATATATAGCCACTGGGGAGCAAGATTCGACAGTTCATTTTTGGCACAGAGCCTCGGGGGAAGATGATAGAATGTATGGCTTTCCTACTAAAGTTCTCGAGTTAAGTTGGAATTCAACTGGACGCTGGTTGGCTACTGGAGGAAGTTCATCAGTAATTTTGTGGGATTGCAGTGGAAAAGGGCCAGCTGGGCGAAAACCTCGAGAGTACCTTGCACACTCCAACAAATTAACCCAAGTCGCTTTTCAGCCTACCGGGGAGCTATTAGCGTCTACAGGCAAGGATGCTGTCCTAGCCATATGGGATCCGATGAAACATGATAAAATCATTGGGAGAAAAATACTTTCAGCACCTGCTAGCAGTTTGCGATGGAATAAGAATGCAAATCTTGCGATTGGGCAAGAGGATGGCAGAGTCGCTATCTTTAAACTTAAAAGTTAGATTAAATCGAAAGATTTAGTCTCTTCCTATTTTATAAATATGAAAAATAAACTTAGTTCACTACCCGTAACAATACTCTCTGGATTTCTTGGGTCGGGTAAAACAACTTTGCTGAACCAATTGCTTCAAAACCGTGAAGGCAAACGAGTGGCAGTTATTGTTAACGATATGAGCGAAGTTAACATAGACGCCTCACTCGTGAAAGGAGGGCGAGCAAAACTCAACAGAACCGAAGAAAAACTTGTCGAACTTTCAAACGGTTGTATCTGCTGCACTTTGAGAGAAGATCTTCTTAAAGAGGTGGCCACTTTAGCCCTTGAAAATCGTTTCGACCAATTGATTGTAGAGAGCACAGGAATTTCTGAGCCTTTGCCAGTCGCCGAAACCTTTACTTTTGAGGACGAGAACGGAAGTACTCTCAATGAACTAGCTAGACTAGACACAATGGTTACAGTTGTAGATGCCTTAAACTTTCTAAACGACTTCGTTTCGGAAGACACACTAGTGGATCGTCGGCAATCACGCGACGAGCAGGACGATCGTTGCGTAGTAGATTTATTAGTTGATCAAATAGAATTTGCTGATGTGATCATTCTAAACAAAATAGATCTTGTCACAATCGAGCAACTCAATCTAGTTACTGGAACAATTAAGGGCTTAAACCCTCAGGCTGAACTGATTTATTCGACTTTTGGTAAAGTGCCAGTGAAAAAAGTTCTCAATACCGGCCGCTTCGATATGGAACAAGCGCAACAAGCGCCCGGTTGGCTAAAGGAATTAAGGGGTGAGCATACCCCAGAGACTGAGGAATACGGTATAAGTAGTTTTGTTTATCGATCAAGAAGACCTTTTCATCCAGATCGATTTATGGAGGCTCTAGAAACAGATTGGCAGGGAGTGATTCGGAGTAAAGGTTTTTTTTGGCTCGCGACACGAATGGATTGGGCAGGGAATTATTCTCAGGCGGGCAAGGCATGTCGTACTGAGACTGCTGGTCTCTGGTGGGCTGCAATGGATGAGAGTGATTGGCCAGAAGACCAAGAACAGCGCCAGGAAATAGCAGAGCTTTGGCAAATGCCATGGGGTGATCGCCGCCAAGAAATCGTAGTCATAGGTCAAAATATTGACCGCGCGGCTATCACTAAGAAATTTGATGACTGCCTGTTAACTGATAAGGAAATGGAACTCGGACCAGAAGGATGGATGGAATTTCATGACCCTTTTCATGAATGGCAGGAAGTAATTGACGAGGTATTGCAGAGCGAGGAAGAAACTCTGATAATGAAGTAGAAAATGGGGTTTATATTTCAAATTAGAATACACATCAAGACTAGAAAATAAATATTCAGAAGAAAAAAAATATCTGGCAACGAATTTGCAACTGGCTTCGCCCTGCTGGAGCAACAAGTGGAGGCTATCTATTATCAGGGACAGCTTGTCCATGTTGCGGGGCCACATGTCCAGTTGGTATCGGGGCATCAGTCATTGTGGGTTTATTAGCCGCATTAGCTATACGATGTTTTCAAGCCGTCTGCTCAAGTTTCAAGCATATCAAAACAAGATGTCTATTAATCACAAACAAAGCTAAGTAAAAACGATGAATACTTCCTCTCAATCTTCATCATCAGAATCAACAAATACATCAGAGCAAAGAATTGCTATTCTCTCATGCATTCATGGCAACATGGCCGCACTTGAAGCTGTCTGGGACGATCTTGGTAATCAAAATATAGATCAGCTTTATTGCCTCGGAGATTTGGTCGGATATGGGCCATACCCAAATGAAGTCGTAGAATTCGTAAATCAAAACAACATTCCAACTGTGTTAGGGTGCTGGGACGAGGGTATAGGAATGGAGCAAGAGGATTGTGGTTGCAAATTCATTACTGAGGAAGATGCGGAGTATGGCCATGCTGCATTTAAATGGACCAGATCTAATATTTCTGAAGAGAACCGCAAGTTTTTAAGTGAATTTTATTTTGGGCAGCGAGTAACTAATACAGCAGCTGGGACTTTACTGCTTGTGCATGGTAGCCCTCGCAATACCGGGGAATACCTTATGGAGTCGACTCATGATCTTATTCTGTTTGAGCGAGCAGCTGCAGGAGATTGCGACGTGCTAATATGCGGGCATACACATGTGCCTTTCGTAAGACAAATAGAAGGAACATTGAAGGTTACAGCAGAATTAGGAGTAAAAGATGCTATTCAAAAAGATCTTGGGATGGTGAAGGCCCCTGCGCCGCGTGAAGTAATCCTAAAACCCAAACTACTTATCAATGCTGGTAGCGTTGGTGAGCCACGCCATGGTGGAGTCGAAGCAACTTATGTTATTTTTAATACCAAAACTAAGGCAGTGGAGATTCGTGGAGTTCCATATGATGTGGGGGCGACAGTGAAAGCTCTTAAAAATTCAGGGCTGCCAGAAGCCTTTGCTTCACGTCTTGAAAGCGGACAGGAATTCGCACTTAAAAATAAAGAATTGACCTGCGAATGCTGAAGCAGGGCGTTGAATTAACACTATCTCGAGGCCTAGAACAATGGCTATGGTTTCTGGGGTTAGACGTATGTCATCCAAGCGGCAATTTGCTTGTAAAATATGGGCTCAGAAAATTCGATTCACCGAATAACAAAGGAAGCAGCCGATATCAAAGTGAGCAGAACGGAGATCTGATAGATTTACACAGTTTCTTTGTCGGTATTTACCCAAATTCATCAGATGGTTTCATATTCATTCGCGCCCGCAATCGTTGCTTTCTTTACACCGCTGAGTACCCACCGCAACCTGGGGATTATCCTGAAGAGTATATGTTCACTCCAGAAACAAAAGAATTAACAAATCGTTTTCATTCTGCTGCTAAGCATTTTCTTCAATGGCTTGAGGATTACGAGGCCTGGATAGACAAATCATATGGCTTCGAATACCGAGACTCTTGCTTTAAAGCATATCATTTGAAATGGCTATGCCCCTCAGAAAGTCGTAATTGGTTTAGTTCTTTTCGCCACCATCCATTTGAAACCAAGCCAGTAGAACCTGTCGAAGCTTTCATGAAATTATTATAAGCTCAAAGCAACGAATAAAGCGCAGTAGTTAATGTGATTAGTAAATACTTCAATCCTTTCAATTTAAATTATGTACACTTCATATACCACATTTCCAGAAGAGTTGATTATATCAGGTTTTCTTTAATTACTAAGCCCTAATAGTGGAATCTAGTTTTACATATTGAAAATCCTTTTGAGTCACCTCAGTGATCGGTTTATGGAATTTGCACTGACGGGTTTCCAATCCTTGCTCCATTACTGCAATCACTGTTTCAAGTGGTGGGCAATCCTTTTCATGGCATTGTAACTCCATCACACTCACAGTCGCTTCTTTTGTAATGGGTAAATTTTCATAAGCCCAATTCTTAATCTTTCTAATTAAGGCAGGGTCACGTTTGGGTTTATCTAGCATAGTCTATTATTATTTAATAAATTATAATACAGTAGCTATTATATATTACATTCAGTCTAACAGCAACTACAATCCCGACGATATTTTGCGATCTCTGCCATTTCATAAATCCAATCTTTTACTTTATATGCCTCACGCTTTTTATCTTCCGGATGATTATCCATAATATAATTAAGCCACTTGGCGATTTCACCATCAATACCTTCTGAATCAAATTGTTTTGCTTTCAATAGCCTCTCAATTTCTGGTTGTCGCTTTTCCATGTAGGATTCATAAACGTCTAAACTTGGCTCAATATAGTCGTTTCCATTCTTCCAATACTCGTTAAGTACTTCATCAGCGATCAAACCCAAAAGTTCCTCATATGTCATAAGAAAAAGAGTAACTCTTTTAATGGCTGAACTCCAAATAATAAAAAATTTTGTGCATTAAATTGAATCCGTTGTGAGATACTGCATCCCCTCTGCTCTATCGAAGCTGTAA
>VFHU01000027.1 GCA_009391465.1 SAR202 cluster bacterium | reverse complement strand
TGGAGGCCTATGGCGCAGCTCATATTTTACAGGAAATGCTTACTGTTAAATCGGACGATGTGGTCGGACGGGTAAAAACGTACGAGTCAATAGTTAAAGGTGAAAACGCCATGGACCCTGGAGTGCCTGAATCCTTTAAGGTGCTTGTGAAAGAATTACAAGCACTCGGATTGAGTGTAGATATTCTCAACAGTAATGCTGAAGATGTAGGTTTTGCAGAAGATTATATGGAACAAATTCCTTCATTAGGAATTAACTTGTCCGGAAGAGAACTGGAGGATGCGCCAAATGCTTGAAGTAAATGATTTTAACGCTATTAGATTGGGATTGGCTTCATCTTCGCAAATTTTGTCATGGTCGTATGGAGAAGTCACTAAACCAGAGACTATAAACTACAGGACATTGAAACCTGAAATGGATGGTCTTTTTTGTCAACGAATTTTCGGACCGGTTAAAGACTTTGAGTGTGCTTGTGGAAAATATAAAAGAATTAGGTATAAAGGCATTGTATGCGATAGATGTGGAACAGAAGTTACCCGATCCAAGGTTCGCCGAGAACGTATGGCCCATATTAGCCTAGCAGCACCTGTTACTCATATTTGGTTTGCGAAAGGCGTGCCCAGCAGACTAGGCCTTTTATTAGATATTGCTCCAAGAACATTGGAACGTGTCCTATATTTTGCTCAATATGTAGTAACCGAAGTAAATGAAGAAGCTCGTCAACACGCCCTTGAACTATTAAATCAAGAAATTGAAGAAATTAGCTTGTCACGTGAAACAGAAGTAACTCAACGTATAGAGCAAGAAGAACATGCGCTGAGTGAGGCTATTTTGGCACTGGAGGATGACAAGGCTACGAAGTTCTTAGGTTTAGAAAAAGAACTCAAAGATCAGGTCGATACTTTAGTTAAAGAAGCACAAGAAGTTGAAGAAGATCTAAGAGAGAGAGTGGGGTCAAAATTACGAGGAAAGCTGACCTTTCATGGTTATGAAATAGGCCCTCGTAGTGCTGAAATAACAGATGAGCTAATCAGCGGGATAAAGGAAGCCTTAGATAGTGCGACGAAAGATGCAGAAAAACTTTCTGAGGCAAAAAAGGCGGATATAGATTTATTAACAGATGCGGCGATCCAACAGAAGAGAGATCAAGACTTCGAGAAAACTGAAGAATTGAGGCTGGAACAGCAAGCCATTCGAGAGTCCACCGTAAAAGAGCACGAACATTTAGTTAAATGGTTGGAAAAGTTAAGAGATCCTGTTCAAGCAGATGCACTTACCGTAATGGCAGAGATTGAATATAGAGAGTATGAAGAGCGATTTGGTCTTGTTTTTCGAGCTGGTATGGGTGCGGAGTCGATTCAATCAATATTGGAACGTTTGGATTTAGATGTATTAAGAGAAAAATTACAAGAAGAATTGCAATCAACTAGTGGACAAAGACGGAAAAAGGCTACTAAAAGGATGAGAATAGTAGAGTCTTTGCGAAAATCAGGGAATCGTCCAGATTGGATGATCGTTTCTGAATTACCAGTTTTACCACCTGACTTACGGCCAATGGTGCAACTGGAGGGTGGTAGATTTGCGACCTCAGACCTTAATGACTTATATCGAAGGGTAATAAACCGCAACAATAGATTGAAGAGATTACTTAATTTAGGTGCTCCAGAAATTATTATTCGTAATGAGAAAAGGATGTTGCAAGAATCCGTTGACTCATTGATAGATAATGGTCGAAGGGGTAGGCCTGTTGCTGGTTCAGGGAACCATAAATTAAAATCATTGTCGGATTTACTAAAAGGTAAGCAAGGTAGATTCAGGCAGAATCTGTTAGGTAAAAGAGTCGACTATTCCGGAAGATCTGTGATTATAGTCGGCCCACAGTTGCGCCTAAATCAATGTGGTTTGCCCAAAAAAATGGCATTGGAACTTTATAAACCATTTGTGATGCATGCACTTGTTAGGGGGGGAGTAGCCCACAATATAAAAGGTGCAAAAAGAATTGTTGAGCGAGCACAACCGGAAGTTTGGGATGTCCTAGAAGCTGTAATTACCGAACGGCCAGTACTTTTAAATAGGGCACCAACATTACATAGATTAGGGATTCAAGCTTTTGAAGCTGTACTTGTTGAAGGTTCTGCCATTCAATTGCATCCATTAGTTTGCTTTGCCTATAACGCTGACTTTGATGGAGATCAGATGGCTGTACACGTTCCGCTTTCATATGAGGCCGTGGCTGAAGCTAGACAGGTAATGCTTAGTTCTGAAAATTTGCTTTCACCTTCAGACGGAGAACCTGTAGTTGCGCCGACGTTGGATATGGTTCTAGGTTGCTATTATTTGACGTATCCAGGTTCTTTGCCTGAAGACCAAGAGCAACCAAGGGTGTTCGCAAGTTCAGATCGACTGCAAATGGCCTATCAGCTAGGAGACATAGCTTTACAAGAGCCCATCAAATTTAAGGTTGAAGATGAATTTGTTGACACGACAGTAGGGCGAGTTCTGTTCAATCAAATTTTGCCAGAGGGAGTCCCTTTTCGTAATGAATTGATGGATAAAAGTAAATTAAAAGAGCTCGTTTCGAACATCCATCGTGATATGGGGAATGGACCAACCGTAGAATTGGTTGACCAAATTAAAGACATTGGATTTCGATATGCGACCCAGTCAGGAATGACCATAGCTGTTTCTGATATTTCGGTGCCGACAACTAAGCCGGTATTAATGGCTGAGGCTGACTCTCATATTGATGAAATGGAAGAGCAGTTCCAATTAGGATTAATTACTGCAGATGAAAAATATCAATCAGCTATTAATATTTGGACAGACACTACTAATCGAATGCAGACCGCCTTGTATGATGCACTTCCACCAACTAGTTCTTTAGCGATGATGTCAAATAGTGGTGCTAAGGGAAATATCGCCCAAATTAGGCAAATGGGTGCGATGAGAGGGTTAATGTCTGATCCATCAGGGAGGATTATTGACCTCCCTATCCGCTCAAGCTTTCGGGAGGGACTGTCTGTTCTTGAATACTTTATTTCGACTCACGGAGCCCGAAAAGGGCTTGCTGATACGGCATTACGTACGGCCGATTCAGGTTATTTGACGCGAAGGATGATTGATGTAGCCCAAGATGTTGTTGTACAGCCAGGAAGCTGTGTAGATGAAGGGATGCCAATTCCGGGTATCTGGTTAGTGGATAGGCCTGGAGAGGCTTTACTTGCCTCGCTCGAAGAACGAATTGATGGGCGCTTTACCGCCTCTCCCGTGGCTCACCCAGAAACTGGTGAAATTTTGGTTGATGTTGATGAAGAAATTACATCGGAGCTGGCAATGGAAATAGTTAAAGCGGGAGTTACGAAAGTTCATGTTCAATCTGCATTAACGGACACATCTCCACGAGGTATTGCACAGCATAGTTATGGGCGATCATTGGCCACGGGTCAATTGGTAGAGCCTGGAACGGCGATTGGAATCATCGCCGCACAATCTATTGGAGAGCCTGGAACTCAGTTGACAATGAGAACGTTCCATACTGGTGGTGTTGCAGGACTTGATATTACTTCAGGGTTACCAAGAGTTGAGGAAATATTT
>VFHU01000026.1 GCA_009391465.1 SAR202 cluster bacterium | reverse complement strand
AGCATGATCGCCTCCATGCATATTTTCCAAAGAAACAGTATGCTCGTGATAACAAACGGTCAAGTACCATTGTGCTTAATTTCAAGGTTTCTTTTAAGGAGGTCGGCTTATGCCGTTAGATATACAAGCAAAAACATCATTAGAAAAACGAAAGGAAGCAGGAATCCCGGGGCAACATGAAGTCACACCAGAAGAAGCACGAAGAATGCAAGAGGCACAGCCGCGTATTCCTGGCCCAGAAATTGGAAGTATTGCAGATATCAAAATTCAAGGAACGCACGGTAACATACCAATTAGAATTTACACTCCTGAAGGAACAGGTCCCTTCCCCATAGCTATGTGGTTCCATGGTGGAGGATGGGTTATCGGTAATATTGAAACCAATGACTCTACATGCAGAGCATTAGCAAAAGAATCTGAGTCTATTATTATTTCTGTTGACTATAAGCTAGCACCAGAAAACAAATTCCCTATACCTTTCGATGACTGCTATGAAGCTACTTGCTGGGCGTATGAAAATGCTCATACTTTTAACGGTAATGAAAAAAAACTAGCGGTAGCTGGAGCAAGTGCAGGGGGGAACTTAGCGGCAGCGGTATCCTTGAAAGCCCGGGATGAAAATGGACCATCGATTATACATCAAACACTTGTTTATCCTGTAACTGATTATAATTTTTCATATAGCTCTTACGAGGAATGCAAAGAAGGGTACGGGTTAGAGTACGACACCATGGTCTATTTTTGGGATTCTTATTTATCCAAAGCAGAGGATCAGTACAATCCCTACGCCGTTCCAATGCGAGCCTCTACTCTAAATAATCTACCTCCGGCATTTATCCTAACAGTTGAATATGATCCCCTACGAGATGAAGGTGAAGCTTATGCAACTGCGCTCGAAGCAGCAAACGTTAAGGTTAAATACAGTTTGTACGAAGGAATGATACATGCATTTTTCAATGCAGGTGTTCCATTCGACAAAACATGGGATGCAATATCAGAAGTGTGTAGTGAGCTTAAAAAAGCCTTCGGCACAACCTGAAAATGAAACAAAGCGCTAACCAAGGTATTCCTAAGTTTTGGCCATTAAAAAGACTCCATTATGGCTGGGCCATCGTTTTTGCTTCATTTTTATCAACTTTCGCAGAGGTCCCAGGTTTTGGCCCAGTATTAGGAGTTTTCATAAAGCCCATTCAAGATGAGCTAGGTTGGTCTAGAGCCGCGATTTCTATGGGTTTTCTTATAGGTAGTGTTGCAGGAGCGCTTGCGAGTAGCATAACTGGAAGACTAGTTGACCGATTTGGCCCTCGCGCAGTTGTTTCTATCGCAGGCATAGTAATAGCGCTTTCCTTAGTTGGCCTTTCATTGATGCAGGAAATTTGGCAATACTGGGCTTTTTTCGGACTAGCAAGAGGCTCTGCAATTGCCGGAGTGGAAATTGGAACTTCCGTTGCTGTAGCCCAATGGTTTATCAGACAAAGGGGACGAGCACTTGCAATAAAAGCCGTTGGGCAAAGATCTGGGCAGGCAATTTTACCAATAGCCATTTTTGTAGTTATGGCGTGGTCTGATTGGAGACATGCATATCTTGCACTCTCAGTATTTGCGATACTCTCGATAACTTTGCCAGCATATGTATTATTGAGGTCAAAGCCAGAAAAATATGGACTCTATCCTGATGGCTTAGACATAAACGATCCCGATAATAATCCAAAATCAATTCAGCACGAAGAATCGTGGACATTAAATGAAGCCAAGAAAACAAAAGCTTTCTGGCTGATTACATTTTTTCTTATGTGTACACCTTTCGTTCAGGGTGCCACCAATTTGCATATGGTTGCTAATTTTCAGGACAAAGGCTTGCCTGATATTCAAGCGGTTTCAATAGCATCCATTTTTGCAGCGACATCTGCATTATCTATTATCCCTATAGGCTTTGCTCTAGAAAAAATTCATGTCAGAACTGGAGCTATTGTTCAAGCAATTCTAGTCTTGCTATCGATGCTCCTTATGCTCTTTGCAGACAACTACCCTTTGGCAATTTTATGGGCGCTTATATTTGGAGTAGGCGCAGGAATGAGAAATGTAGTCGAAGTACTACTAATTGCAAACTACTTCGGCCGTGAATCACTTGGAACCATCAAAGGTTTTACCGCCCCTTTCAGGGCAATAAGTCCTGTAGGACCAGTGCTAGCAGGTTTTATCCGTGATCAAACTGGTAGCTATGACATTGCCTTCATGTTATTTGCAGTGGTTGCAATAATTATGATCATTTTGATGATCGGGGCCAAGCAGCCTTCAAAGCGGGAGAAAGGGTAATCAATATCAATCTTTCTCCCGTAATTTAAACTACTGGTTTAACGAGGCATGGGATTCAGTCCAAGGCTTAGCCCCGACCCAAGTACTTAAAATCCGCTCAATACTGTCAACCATTTCAGCAGATTCTCCTTGCTGTAAAGGCATATATCGCGTAGCCCAGCTAACATCGGACAGTGCTTGCCATCTCTCGAGAGGCAAATCAATGCGCTCATTGATTTTTGCGTCCCATACAACACCCATTGGGTCTTTACCGTCCATCACAATTTGTGCTTGCTCTTTAAGAACTTTTCGATAGAGGATAATGCCTCGATCCGATTCACCGAGTTTCTCTTTTTCTCTTTCTGCATTGGGTCCTTGGGTAATCCAAGCTACAAAGTCCTGATGATTAACCAAATCAGGAATTAATTCACCATTAGGCTCATATAAATTGACGTACCAATATGGGATTCTCTCCTGGACTGGGGGCTGTGATCCTTCAGCAGCTCGATAGAAAAACCAAGTAATATGCATTGTGTTTTCATCGTCAACTGGAACTCTATATTGCAAATTACAATTAACTACACTTCCAACAAACAGGACATTAGGAAAAAGAACAGGATGGCCGACTGACCAGTCATGATCTTCTTCAGTAGTCCCTTCGACTACACGGCGTTTAATCAACCCATAATCGAAAATATCAAAACCTATTTTATGGTGCTTCCTCGGCACAGTTGGAAACGTATCCGCTTCGGCTAAACCAAGTTTTATGGCTTTCTCTTGCTGCTGACGAACACCCCAGTAACCATGCAGCCACTCAAGGTGCACTGGATCCATTGAGTTTTCCATACATTGGAGCCAGTTGACCGGTAGATTGACAAGGCCGATGTCACACCATCCATCCTCCCAAGCAAAGGTCTCCCATTTAGGAAGTAAAGGTGCAGGCTGAGGGCCCATATAGGTAAATAATAATCCACCGAGTTCCTGAAC
>VFHU01000025.1 GCA_009391465.1 SAR202 cluster bacterium | reverse complement strand
TGAATGTTCTGCTTATGTCAGAGGAATTCTGCATTCCATTAGAACCAGAGGCTTTCAATTTTTCAGACCTTGCAAGATTTTTCTTAGCGATGGACCCGTTAGGTGAAATAACCAGTGAACACCTAAATGCTTCTATAGCTTTCTCCGCATCCTGTAGTTCCAAATATGCTTTACCTAACCTATTGTAAGCTTCCAAATCCCAGGGGAAGTCATCCAAAATCATCTGATTAAACTCCGCTGCACTCTTCCAGTCCCCTTCAGACGCGCAGGTTATTGCCCGTTTTGTTCGATCAAGTTTCATCTTGTCCAAATTAGATCCATACTGATATATTTCATTAGCTTCAGGCCCCCTCCCTTGCTTGGACAAAGCATCCCCCAACCTCATGTAAGCATTTGAGTCACCAGACATCTTTTCTATTATCAGTAAATTAGTTGATTCAGCATCTTCCCATAAACCATAATCTGCTAATTTATTTGCCTCTTTGGATTTTTCTTTTCGAAAGGATAAAAAAACTGCTAAATCTTCTGCGTTCACAATCACACCAATAATTTTCAATGAATTTCTCTACAATACCGAAATTCTAGACACTACATTTTTATAAGTGCAATAGCTTTTGGGGCTCTAAAATAAGAAACTTTAAAGCGACTTAACTAATCCATTCTGACTACATTCTTAAATCTCATCCAAGAAATCTTCCAAATCGCTTCCCAAATAATCCTGAAAGACATTTTGGAACGCCCGTTAATTCGGTCAGGAAACTCAATCGGAATTTCATATATTTTAAAGTTGTTTTTATCACATTGATACGCGATCTCAACTTGAAACCCAAACCCTGTGCACTTAATCCTGTTCAAATCAATTCGCTCTAGAGTTCCACTTCTAAAAATTTTGAATCCACTGGTAACATCATTGACTCTTATCCCAGAAATCCACCTTATGATCTTATTTGCATATCTACTCAATAATTTTCTGGCGATTACTTTTCGAATATCCAACTTTCCAGAATTAATGTACCTAGACCCAACCACTACTTCATATTTATCAAGCATTTTCATCATCTCAGGAATGTACTTCGGATTATGTGATAAATCAGCGTCCATTTGAGCTACGTTAAAGTTTTCGTATTGACTGGAAAACATTTCCAAAACTTTGATAAACCCAAAAACATATGCTGTCCCCAAGCCCATTTTACCTTCACGTTCATACACTAAAACTCGATTATCAAATTCATCGGACATACCCTTTGCAATTTTCGCAGTGCCATCAGGTGAAAGATCATCAATGATGAAAACATATAAATCTACTAGACCCAAATCAAATAATCTTCGCAACATATCACCTATGTTGCCCGCTTCGTTATATGTAGGAACTACAATACAAAGCAATTTCTAACCTCTTGCACTCAAAAATCTTTTTAAAAATGATACCTTCCAAATTTATCTAGGATCTTCACTTTGATGATCTCAATTAACATACTAAAGGAAGATGAGAGTACTCGCACTTTGCTATTGCTTCTATGGTGCCATTCAATGGGGATTTCACTTACTTGATACCTAAATTTTTGAGCTAAAAACAGAATTTCAGCATCAAAAGCCCATCCGTCTATACGCTGATTTGAAAACAAATGTGTGGCACTTTCTGATGAAAAACATTTATATCCACACTGACTGTCTTGGTACCCTCCCACGAGTATCAATTTAACCAATTTATTGAATACTCGGCCCATAAAATGCCTGATCCAAGTCTCTCCAATTCGAACTGACCCTTCAATCTGCCTTGAGCCGATCACAATGTCAATTTCAGAATTGTTCATTTTATGCAGGAATATTGGTATCTGATCAACTGACATCGATAAATCTGCATCACACATAAAAATATATTTTCCATTAGAACTAAGTACCCCACTCCGAATTGCAGATCCTTTCCCCTTATGAGGCAATTGAAGTATTCTAACGTTGTTTAAATTGATCGCTTGATTGTATAAAGTTTTTAATGTGTCATCCGTACTACCGTCATCACATACCAAAATTTCCCAAGAATACAGCTGATTTTCCAAGAATCCCCTTAATTTCGTGATAGTCTGACCTATCACGAGCACTTCGTTATACACAGGTACTATTACTGATAAGTGTATATAGCTCATTCCGAAATCAATCCATAGGAATTTAGAAACTTAAATTCAATCAGCTTTTACCATTTCAAAAACGTCGTGCAAAACTCTGGCGGCTTCGGATAAATGGTTCTCATCAATAATACAGGTGATCCTTATTTCCGAAGTTGTAATCATCTCAATGTTAACGCCTGTATCGGCTAAAGCTGAAAACATTTTCGAAGCATATCCGGGTGAATCTTGCATGCCAGTACCGACAATACTAACTTTAGCCAATCCTCCCATAGTGTCAATCCTGTCACTACCAATCTCCTTTGCTACCTCTTCGACTTTAATCAATGATCTATCCAGGTCAGCATTTTTTACCGTAAATGTTAGATCTGTCTTACCTAAGTCGCTGGCATTCTGAACAATCACGTCGACACTAATGTCGGCCTCCGCAAGTGGCGCAAACAGGCTAGCTGCTATTCCCGGTTTGTCTTCAACTCCACATAAAGTTATTTTCACCACTCCTTTTTCAGTTGCGATACCACTTACTCTATTCCTTATTTCTCCTACATTACCGCTCATTTTTTTCACCTCATGAATGAGAGTCCCTTCTTTATCCTCAAAACTTGATGCAACCATTATTGGCACCCCATATACCATCCCAAGTTCAATTGACCTAGGGTTCATTTTGGCTCCATAACTTGCAAGTTCCAGCATTTCTTCAAAATCAATTTCTTTCAATTTTTTCGCTTCAGGAACAAGTCTGGGATCGGCAGTATATATCCCATCCACATCTGTATATATTTCGCAACGATCAGCATTCAAGCCAGCGGCCAATGCGACAGCAGTCAAATCTGAAGCTCCTCGACCCAGAGTAGTAACATCATATTCTGACGTTATACCCTGAAAACCGGCAACAACTACAATATTCCCATTATTTAATTCGTCCTTAATCCGACCCAAATCGAGACTTGATATTTTGGCTTTACCGTAGCTCGAATCCGTCAAAATACCTGCTTGTGCTCCACTCAAGCTAATCGCGTTTTTCCCAAGTGACTGCAGGGCCATTGAAACCAATGCACATGACTGAAGTTCACCTGTTGATAAAAGTACATCCAATTCCCTTGGATCAGGTAAGCTAG
>VFHU01000024.1 GCA_009391465.1 SAR202 cluster bacterium | reverse complement strand
ACTTTCTAGCTAGGCGCCGATAAGCAGCTCTCAGTTCCTTTAACGAAGCAGTTTTATCTATTCCAAGTGCATCATAATAATTTATATTCATATTAATTATATTATCATATAATTTGAGTGTATAACACTCAAGTTATAAATATTAGAAGTTATTATTCCAATATTTTTATTTATCTATTAGTGTCGAGTACTAAGCCTATTTATAAAGAATTTTTTATTATGGCATATATCTCCTGTATTCTTATTGACGATAGGAGTAGATACTGTTACGATTTTCGCATCCAAAAATGCCATTAATTACCAGTGCGGAGTAGGCGAACCGTCGCACTAGGTTGGTATTGGAATAAGGGGGTTGCCATGGCGAATATCGCCGCATTGCGCTGCAAAGAGTGCTCTCGTGAGTACCCGGTTGGAGCTTTCAACGTTTGTGATTTCTGTTTCGGGCCTCTTGAAGTTGTTTACGACTTAGAAGCTATTGCTCAAGTAACTAGTCGAGACAAAATAACTTCTGGGCCATTAAGTTTATGGCGTTATGCTGATTTTTTACCTGCTGATTACAATGCTCAAATAGATATCAATGCAGGATTTACGCCGCTAATACGGTCTTCTGGCTTAGCAAAAAAATTGGGCTTAGATGAACTGTGGATCAAGAATGATAGCGTCAATCCGTCTTATTCATTTAAAGATCGAGTCGTTGCAGTTGCTACAGCAAAAGCTCTAGAACTTGGCTTTGAAACAATAGCATGTGCCTCTACTGGAAACCTAGCATGTTCTGTGGCTGCACATGCATCTCGGGCGGGAATAAAGGCTTACGTATTCATTCCGTCAGACTTGGAAAAAGGTAAGGTTCTCGGCGCAGCTATATATAACCCGACAATGGTTGCAATTGATGGAAGTTACGATGACGTTAATCGTTTATGTAGCGAACTCGCTGATCAGTATCCTTGGGCGTTCGTCAATATAAATGTACGACCCTTTTATGCCGACGGTAGCAAAACTTTAGGCTATGAAGTTGCTGAACAACTGGGATGGCGCGCTCCGGAGCATGCGGTAGCACCTTCAGCATCAGGTGCAATGTTTACAAAAATTTATCAAGGCCTCAAAGAATTTGAGCAGGTAGGTATTATCGGTAATGTGCATACCAAAATGCACTGTGCTCAAGCGCGTGGCTGTTCACCAATTGCCACTGCCTATGAAGAGGGTAGACTGGTTATACGCCCTGTAAAACCCGCAACAATTGCGAAGTCACTTGGTATAGGCAACCCAGCAGACGGGTATTATGCTCTAAAGACGATTGAAGCATCGAATGGCTCCGCGGTGATAGCTGAGGAAAATGAAGTTGCTGATGGTATAAAATTACTTGCTGAAACAGAAGGGATTTTTACTGAAGGTGCTGGAGGGGTTGCTATTGCAGGTTTAAAACGTTTAGTCGAACGTGGCACAATTAAGAAAAATGAATCCACTGTCGTTTATATTACGGGCAATGGTTTAAAGACCACAGAAATTGTTGAAGACGTAGTAAATCCTATTCATATTGATGCTACTGTAACAGCTTTTGAAGAATCCCTAGGTCTGAAGGCGTAAACATGAGCCCATTAAAACGCGTACGATTCACTTTCTTGGATAGGTTAATAAAAGAGCCGGTAATATACCGGATGAGTCATGACTTCAATGTCATCACAAATATACGACGAGCAGATGTTCAAGAAGGCGTCGGATGGGTCATACTTGAGTTAGAAGGTGAAATTCTTGAAATTGAACGTAGCCTAGAATGGGTTCGCTCAATTGGAGTACGTGTCGATCCTACTCTAGGAGATTTAGTTGAGCCGTAAGGCCTAAGGAAGGTAGGTATTATGAGTGTAATTGTCCGAATCCCTGGTCCACTTCGAAAAATCACTGAAGGTGCCGATAAAGTAGAAGTTATAGCAAGTGATTTAAAAGGGCTAATTGGTGAGTTAGATAATAAATATCCTGGCATTAAAGATCGAATTCTCGATGAAAATGATGAACTCAGGTATTTCGTGAATCTATATCTTAATAATGAAGATGTACGCTTTCTCGATGGTTTAACCACGTCCGTTAATGCAGGTGATGAGGTCAGCATTGTCCCTGCAGTCGCCGGGGGCTTTTAAAAACCTAACGGGAAGATTCGTATGAGCGAAAACGAACAAATCCCTGACTATAATGAGCGTGAGCTTGCAGAGATTGATGAACTAAATCGCTTAAGCGACAGTAAAACACAAATCACTCAAAGCAAGCTCTGGAAGCGGCTAACTACTTTCGTAGCCGCAATTATCGTGCTTTCTCTTTTACTTCCAATTGTCGTGCTTATCCTGGCAGGTAATGATGGACGTAATGAGGGCAAAGACAGTACTTTAACTACTATACCAGTACCCGATTTTGAGTTAATTGATACTGATAATAATCGAGTAAGATTGTCTACAGAACTTGGAAATAATTCCATAGTCATCCTATTGTTCTATAGAGGGTTTTTTTGAGGTATTTGCCAGCGCCAGCTTGTAGAGCTGGAAAAGAATAAACCCGCTATCGATAAAGCCGGAGGGTACTTAATTGCTATAAGTACTGATGATCTATCACAAACCAAAGCGATGAAACAAGCTACTTCAGCATCCTTCCCAATACTTTCTGATTCAGGGAAAACAGTCTCTAAAGCTTATGGGGTATACGACCTACTAGGAGACGAGGTTGCTGCTCCATCGGTTTTTTTCCTCTCTAAGGAGCAAGTCATCGGGTATTACATCGGCACAAATATAGGAGATCGAGTCGAAACTTCTGAAATATTAAAAGTATTAAGAGAATATGCTGTTAAAGGATAACTATTACGCTTTACTTATATCTTCTAATACATGAAGTAAGTCGCTGTTTTTGACGCCCCTGTACGTAGTAGCACGGCCTGTCTTTTCAAGAAAAATCCAAGATATCAGTCCTGAAGACATTTTTTTATCTCGAGACATAGCATCCAAGATATCCTCTGTTCGAATTTGCTGAAAATGAACCGGTAAACCGAATTTTTTTAATAATTCAGTAAGCCTTAAAACTACTTCTGGTGGTGTCACCGAAATCGCCTGACCTAACTTGGCTGCACCAATCATCCCTATGGAAACAGCTTCTCCATGCAGGTAACCACCATATCCTGCAGCAGTTTCAATGGCGTGACCAATGGTGTGCCCATAGTTCAACAATTGTCGCAGTCCATATGTTTCTTTTTCATCATTGGTGACTACATTTGACTTGATCTCAATATTCCGTGAAACAACACTCGTGGTGATCTCAGGGTCTAAAGCAACAAGTTGGTCAATTTTTTCCTCATATGTAGATACCAAAAATTCATCAAATACAAAACCATGTTTGATTGCTTCAGCCCATCCTTCCATCAACGCTCTGCGAGGCAAAGTTTTTAAGGCTGAAACGTCAGTCAAAACCAGTGAAGGTTGATGAAAAGCACCAACAAGATTTTTACCTGAAACTAAATCGACACCAGTCTTACCTCCAATACTGGAATCCACCATAGCAGTCAGTGAAGTCGGAACATGAATCAGTTTTATTCCTCTCAGCAAAGTTGCAGCGACATAGCCAGCGACGTCTCCAACTACTCCTCCACCCACCGCAACAACAACGTCACCGCGCTCTGCATGCTGATTTGCCAACCATTCATAAATCGATTCGACTGTTTTTAGGTTTTTATTTAATTCACCTGCAGGAAAAGTGAAAAGAGTCATCTCAATACCTGCAGAATGCAGAGATCTTTGCGCTGCCCTACCATATGGGTGAACAACGTTACTATCGCATATGATATGTGCCCTGCCTGTAATTCCTAACTCATGAACGTGGCTTCCTAATTGAGTCTCCAATATATCCCAACCAACAATAATCGGGTACGTACCAGAGTCGGCATTCACAACAGCAGTAACGTTCGGATCGATCTGGAACCTAGAATAATTCCCAAATTTCCGCCAGGCCCTTACTGATTCATTCGCCACCTGGCTTATGCTTAATTGGTCTGTATGTACAGACCAATGAGCAGATGCATAGCGGAATTGTCGTTGGGATTTTAATTCCTTTATCCTGCCAATGGGATCATCAGATAAAAGCATAGGCCGAGCCATTGCTTCCCCACCTTCTTTATTTTGTATCCCTGAAAGTCGTTTTGCTATTATTTCTGGGCTAGCATCAAAATTGATTACAAATCCAGAATTTTGCATCAAATAAATTGAGTCCAGTGAACTTACGGCACCTGCACCTGTGGAAACTACAACAGAATTATGTGTTCCTGATAGTTCTTTTATGCATTCTTCTTCTTCTTTCCGGAAAGTTTCTTCTCCATGATCAGCAAAGATTTGCTCTATTGGTTTCATGAATTTCGAAACTATAATTTCATCTACGTCATAAAATTGCCAACCCAAAATAGCTGCAATCACTCGTCCTGCAGAAGTTTTACCTGTACCGGAAAAACCTATAAGGAAGATCCGTTGTTTATCGGGTTTAGTGACCATATGTCCTTATAAAAAGCGAAAAATTACTTGGGTCCCACAGTAGAAATGTAACCACGGTAGTTACGGATTGTTTCCGATATATGATCTCCGCCAAATTTTTCTAAAAACGCTTGAGCCAATACAAACATAAGCATAGACTCTGCAATAACACCACAAGTAGGAACAAATGTTATATCGCTGCGTTCATAATGAGCCTGCACCAATTCACCAGTAGTTAGGTCAACTGAGGGTAAAGGATTTATCATCGTAGCAATAGGTTTAACCACGGCTTTCACAATTAGAGGTTCTCCTGTAGTCATTCCACCCTCTAATCCACCGGCATTATTTGTTCGTCGAGGCCAAGGTTTAACCCAATTGCCTTTATCATCAGCTTCCCATTCTGAAAGTGGTTTGATTACATCATGCACTCTAGAGCCTCTCAAATCTGCTAAATCAAATCCTTCACCGATTTCTACTCCTTTAACCGCATTTACACTTCCTATTGCTGCCATAATTTTTGTACTTAATTTCGTGTCCCATTGGATATGAGAACCTAGCCCAATTGGAAGACCTGTGGCGACCACTTCCACCACACCACCTAGGCTATCGCCTGATTCTTTCGCATTATCAATCTCATCTATCATTTGCTTTTCGGAAGCAGGATCTGCGCTGCGTACAGGAGATTCCTCTACAAGACCCCAATCAATTTCATCCGGCTTTTTTGCCTGCACTCCGCCAATATTCGTGACATGACTATGAACCTGAACATTAAATTCGGATAAAAAAGCACGGCAGATAGCNCCCATAGCCACCCTTGCAGTTGATTCTCGAGCTGAGGAACGCTCAAGAATATTTCGTGCATCGTCTTGGACATATTTACTAATCCCTGGAGTATCTGCATGGCCAGGTCTTAATCGGTGAATTGGGGGAATCTCTTCTTGTACCTCATTCTTAGACATTGTAATTGTCCATGGCTTACCATCAGGACCGTTGCCTGAAAAGTGATCCTTGTTTTCTATAAGTAACGATATAGGCGCGCCAGTTGTTACCCCATGTCGAACGCCCGATTGGATTACTGCATAGTCAGTCTCAATTTTCATGCGACCTCCACGACCATAACCTGCCTGCCGGCGTGCAAGATCGAGCCTAATATCTGCCTCCGATATGAGTATCCCTGCAGGTAAGCCCTCTAATAAAGCGACAAGCCCTGGGCCATGTGACTCGCCACCGGTAAGAAATCGAAGCAATGTAGCTACCTCCATTAACAACATATATTCTATGACTAAAATCGTTGAGACGCCAAAGTTAATTTGTGCAAGAATATCGAAATCATATTATGAACGGGGGTAATTAGATGTTGTCTATTGCTGATAATGAATTACTTACGAAGGTCAGTGCCGGTACACCTACGGGCGATTTAATGCGTCGATATTGGATTCCAGCAGTTTTCTCAAGTGAAGTAGAAAAAGATGGAATCCCGCACCGAACAAGATTATTAGGAGAAGATTTATTAGTCTTAAGACTTACGAGTGGGAAAATTGTCGCAATGTCACCGTCTTGCCCCCATAGAGGGGCATCCTTGTTCTTTGGGAGAAATGAACAAGAAGGATTACGATGCGTTTATCACGGGTGGAAATTTGATGAGCGAGGTAAATGTATTGACATGCCTAGCGAACCACCTGAAAGCAACTTCAAAGACAAAGTAACCCATCTTGCATATCGAACAATTGAGCGTAATGGTCTAATTTGGATATACATGGGTCCGAACCAAGATAACCCTCCTCTGCTACCCAATCTCGAATGGAACCTAGTTCCCCAAGACCAATGCTTTATGACAAAAAGAATCGCCCAAAACAATTATTTCCAAACCTTAGAAGGAGAAATAGATTCTAGTCACAGCGGTTTTCTCCATTCAAGCTTTACAGATCCGTTTAGATTAACCACAAAGCAAGAGCAAGGAATGATATACAAAATGCGAGATCGGCATCCGCGTTTTGAGGCATTAGATACAGATTATGGAGTTTTGATTGGTGCACGAAGAAACGCCGAAAAAGATTCATATTATTGGCGAATAACCCAATTCTTGCTACCTTTCCACACGATCATCCCACCTTATGGAAATGACCCTTTATTCAGTGGCCACGCGTGGGTTCCAATGGATGACGAGAATGTAATAGCACTGTGTTTTACATACAATCCGGTCAGGCCATTGACGGATTCGGAGTTAGACTTCCTTCGTCATGGTAGGCATGACGGCTTAGAAACTCTTCATCCAACTATCGATGCCTTTTTGCCCAAGATAGCAAATAAACCAGAAGGGGCTTGGTGGCCCAAGCATCATATCGATAATGATTTCAATATAAATTGGGAGTTACAAAAAACTACGCAATACACAGGACTGCCAGGCACATGGGTACAGGATTCCGGGATGCAAGAAACTATGGGAAGGGTAGTTAACCGCGCAAATGAACATCTTGGAGTGAGCGATACAGCGATCATTCGAGCGCGGAAGTCACTTTTGAACGCATCAAAATTATTGTCTGAGCAGGGCATTGAACCTACGTCAGTTAATGACCCTAATGTCTACAATATAAGGTCAGCTTCTGTTGTAATACCTAAAAATTCTGATTGGATAACTGCTTCAGCGCAATTTCGGATCGCAGATCCTCGGGAAAATTTTGCAGCAATTTAGACAGGCGAGAATTCTTCACTTTCAGAATTCTCGCTGGATAAAGTGTACTTAGGCATCACTATATATCCTTCTCTAATAGTTAAAGCCTTTTCGTCTAATTCTGGAGCCATACCTTCGATGGAGCTTTCACCTAGCCAGAATTTATGTGCAATCCATGCAGCCAATGCCGCATCGAGCTGGTCGTCGGTAGGCAGATCACTAGTCGGGAATTTGATTCCAAGCTGCGTTAACAGTTCCGCCCTTAAATAACGCCCAGATAGAGTCCTCTTAGAAGGTAAGCTCTCTGATGAAATTAACTTCCAAACTCCTCCAGGGTATACCTCGATTAAAGTCGTATCAGACAAAGGTATGCCATCTAAACCAAGTAAGCGAAATCGGCTCCCACTTGTAACTAATTTATAAAATAAATTAATCGATCCTTTAATCAGACCTTGGTAAGGTTTTCCTTCTAATTTTAGAGCGTAAGGCGTACGCCCAGGAGCGTTCACAAGTGCTTCAGAATTACGGACCGTCGCCTCAGGCTCCCCAGCTAAGCCTTGAGGTCCATCTATCGCCAAAATGAATGAACGTCCAAGTGCCATTTCAGGAATAATACTTGTTCCGTCTTCTTGGTAATTCCAAATCCCAAAACTACATTTTAGATCAGTGTCGAGCACCGCATAATCACATGGCCGCGAGTTTATCGCATAAGGATCTGTCAAATCCAATCCTATAAATACTTGTCCACCCCCAACCTCTCTCGTACCCGAACCACGTCGCATATACCTTCGCTTGCGCCATTTTGCGACGTAACGAGTCGCTACAGCTGCTGCAATAATTGTTGCACCGGCAGCTGCATAAACTCGAGGATTATTCTTAATACTCATGTATACAGTTTATCGGAGTATCTAAGCCGACATTAATAGTTTTTGGATATATTTTTCATGATGATGCGAGAATCGAGCCAAGATTGCAATATTATCGCAGCGGCCGAAGAATCTATTTCACTATTTTTTTTTGAAAATTTTTTCTTTCTCGTCTTTTTTTTAGAAAATTGCACTTGAGCAATTTTCTCCACTTCCGTTGTACTAAGCCTCTCATCAACTATTTCCACAGGCAGGAGAGTCCGTGATCGAAGAGCGTCAATAAAATCGATCACCAATTTTGCCTGGTCACCTACCTTGCCTGACATTGTATAAGGCATTCCTACAATAATGACTTTGGATGCATTCTCATCGGCCTTTATTAAAATGTAATCTACTGTGTCATTTATAGATATATTTATAAACGTCGCTAAAGGAACGGCTATGCCTATATCGGTATCACCAACAGCAATGCCAACATTCCTGTTTCCATAATCTATGCCTATAACTTGCACTTAATTATCTGCCGTTTTGCAATATCTTCGGCTTGAGATAAAGCATTACTTAGTTTTAACGCATCCGTCCCTCCAGCTTGTGCCAATCTGGGCTGACCACCTCCACCTCCACCCATAGCGGGCGCTGCTCCCTTGACTATACTTGATGCGTCTAACCCTTTTGATACCAAATTATTAGAAACCATCGAAAGAATAAATGGTTTTCCTTCAGATACCGTACCTAAAATAATTACTGAGGATTGCAATTTGTCTCTAAGCCAATCACCTATAGACCGTAAGAGATCAGGAGTAGCAGATTCAATTTCTGCAACAAGCAATGCAACTGTCCCCACGTGATAAGACTGACTTAACAAGCTTTCAGCTTCTTTTTTAAGGCTCTCTTGCTTAATTGAAGTCGAAAGTATTTTTGCGTCTTCGACTTGCTCAAGTAAGGAATCTAATCGCTGAAGTAAATTTGTTGGAGTTGCGCGAAGTTTCAAAGAGGCTTCTTCCAAAATATTAACATGCGATCTGACCCATTCCTGATAGTATCTGCCGGTCAAAGCTTCAATGCGACGAATACCTGAGCCAACGCTACTTTCATTTATTATTTTAAATGAACCAATTTGACCTACGTAATTTACATGTGTTCCGCCGCATAATTCAAAACTTACGGGAGTCTCCTCACCAATTTGAATTGTCCTTACTTGATCTCCATAGCGTTCATCAAAAAATGCCAATGCTCCATTATTTGTCGCATCGATAAAGCTCGTCTCTTGTTTCTTTACCTGAAAGTTATTACGGATATCATTGTTCACTCGGTTTTCAATCAAAACCAATTGATCGGGAGAAACAGCTGCAACATGAGTAAAATCGAAGCGTAATCTATCTTCAGCAACCAGCGAACCGGCTTGTCTTATGTGGTCGCCTAATACATTCCTCAGCGCTGCGTGCAACAAATGAGTAGCAGTATGATTGGATTCTATATTTCGCCTGCGGTCGGCGTCCACTACAGCATGAACCTGGCTATCGATAGATAATTTACCTTTAGAAACATTACCAAAATGATGAATTCGATCACCATCAAACCGTTGCGTGTCAGTAATTTGAACTGAGAAGTCCTTTCCATAAATGAACCCGGTGTCGCCGATCTGTCCTCCCCCTTCGGGGTAAAATGGAGTTTGATCTAAAATAAATTCAACATTACTTCCCTCGTAAGCCTCATTAATAATCTCATCGTCGTCTATAATCAATAAAACAGATGAGCTGGATTCAGTGGTGGCATATCCTAAAAATTGTGTAGCGGGGATATCTAAATTTTCGTATACCTTTGATTTTGTTTCTGAGTTTGAAAACTGTGACGCCGCACGACCACGTATTCGCTGCGCTTCCATCTCTGCGTCAAAACCCACTTCGTCCACTTGAAGCCCATGTTCTTTGGCTATTTCCACTGTTAGATCAAGAGGAAAACCATACGTATCGTATAAGAGGAATGCATCACGGCCGGCAATAGGTTTCTCCATTTTGATTTTCTCTAGGAGTATCGTCATTCCTAAAGCCAGCGTTTGATCAAAACGAAGCTCTTCAGAATCAAGAGTATTCAATACAAAATCTTTGTTCTGGTTAAGTTCTGGATAAGTCTGACCAAATCGCTCAATTACTTGAATTGAAACTGTAGATAAGAAGGTCGAATCAATGTTTAATTTTCTAGCATACCTTATGCCCCGTCTGATTATGCGCCGTAACACATACCCTCTACCTTCGTTAGAAGGGACAACACCATCAGCTATCAAAAAGGTAGCGCTTCGTGCATGTTCAGTAACTACCCGAATAGCAAAGTCATCAACTTCATTTTTCCCATAGGACTTACTAGATAAATTTTCAACCTTTTTACGTATCGGTAAAAGCAAGTCAGTTTCGTACGCAGAGTTTACTCCCTGCATAATTGCAGCGACACGCTCTAGTCCCATACCTGTATCGATCCCTGGTGAAGGCAATTTCGCCCGACTTCCATCCCGATTTTGGTAAAACTGCGGAAAGACTAGATTCCATATTTCTATGAATCTTTCGGTATCATCACCAGGTTTTAAGCCAAGACCAAATTCCTCACCGGTGTCATAATGAAGTTCGCTTGAAGGGCCACAGGCTCCTTCATCACCAGCAGGCCCCCAAAAATTGTCCTCATCTCCTAGTGTAACAATCCGCTCAATTGGAATTCCTATTTGTTGATTCCATATGTCTCGAGCTTCGTCGTCACTATAGTGGACTGTCACCCAGATTCTTTCGCTCTCCAATTTTAAAATTTGGGTGGCGAATTCCCATGCCCATGCTATTGCCTCATGCTTGAAGTAATCACCTATGCTGAAATTCCCCAACATCTCAAACATAGTGTGATGAGTATAATCGCCTACCACATCTATATCTGTTGTCCGGAAGCATTTTTGGGCGGAAGTTAACCGTAAATGAGGTGGAGTTTCTTCTCCGGAATAATAAGGTTTAAAGGGAACCATTCCGGCAGACGTAAGAAGTAAAGTTGGGTCGCCCGCAGGTATTAATGAAGAACTAGCCATTTTCAAATGACCACGCTGCTGAAAAAAATCCAAATAAGCATCACGTATCTGATCACCTGTAATTGGTACTTCTTCAGCCAAAATTCCTCCTCATACCCAATTTTCTACGTTCCATCTATTCATTGAATTTTACTAAAATTTAAAATCAATTGTACTTTGGCTTAATTTTAATAATTAATTTGATTCTTGTGCAGTTGTGGACGAGTTATTGGATTTGGCTGAATTTAAATCACCTGAAATAATTTTCCTAATTGGGTAATTAATTTCTATTCCCTCATCGATAAATCGTTGATGCAATTTTTTAATCAAGTCACTGGTTAACATGAATGACCCTATCCTGTCCTTGGCTTGTATATAAATCCAAAAATCAACATTCGAATCATTAAAGTTTTCATACCCAAACCATGGCTTCTCAGTTTTTACTGCAAAGTCACTGCCTTCCACAACGTTCTCGGCGACTTCTAAAGCAATACGGTTCACTTCCTCTAAGTTACAATCGTAGCTAACACCACAAGTGACAATAGTATTAATCCGAGGATCTGGCCCGCTATAGTTGGTTATGATCGTATCCGACATTTTTGAATTTGGAATAAGTACATAATTGTTGAGCCAAGTTCGTATACGTGTACTTCTCCATCCAATGTCTACGACATATCCTGCCGGGCCTCCTTGAAGCTCTATGTAGTCCCCTACAGAAATCATCCCTTCCGACAATACGTAAGCACCTGAGAAAAAATTACTTAGCGTAGGCTGCAAGGCTAAAGCTACGGCTAATCCAGTAATACCCAAACCGCCAAGTAATGGGCTAATACTTATGCCAAGCATATCCAAAATAATCAATCCGCCAATAAGGTAAATGGCAACTGATAAAAATCGCCTTATTATTGGCAGAATAGTGTCGTCAAATCGTGAGGTAGTACGTGGAGCGACATTAGCAACATACCAGCTGATACTCACTGAAAAAACATTAGTTAAAACACGCGCACCTATAATCAAAAGTGCGATCGTACCTATCTGCTGAACTTCATGCTCTAGTTCTTTGGTATCAACATTGGGAAGTAAAGCAAATGAAATTAATATGCCAGATACCACAAAAAACAATGCCCCTTGCAACGATATTGATCGGACAACAGTTGCAGCTAGCAAGTGTGCTCGGCCCGAACCAAGCCGCCGACTGACGAACCTTGTAATTAAAAAGAAAATCACTGCAAGGAAAATTGATACAGCCAAAACCCCCACACTTAGCAGGCCCTGTGCCGTAGTATTCTCGAAAAATAAATCCACTAGCCGTTTATTCCTTGGCCACACTCTACATAGATGTGGCAATTCAGGGGAGGTCATATGCATACGAAGAAGAATCAATTCAGAATAGTTTCTAATCTGGGTGCTATTCTTGACCAAATTCGCATCGAGTAGCGTAATATAGGATCGCAATAATTATTATGGAGTTGGAATTAATGTCCCTTTTAAACGCTTCTCCGAACAACGCACGTTCTGTCTATACGTTTCTAGTAGTACTAGGGATCATTTCAGTATTACTTGGTGGCTGGAATATGGGACGAATCTCATATGAATACTACCTCCACTTAAAAGATGCAGATTCTTACCAAATATCTTCAAGTTCATCAATAAAATCACACCATTAACCATTGATCTTCCTTTGCTTTTAGAGTGCAGCAGGAATAGTTCATATAAAACGATGATCACTCAAGGATGCTATGGAATACCCACTTGAAAACCAGATAGCAATCGTAACCGGAGGCAGTCAAGGGATCGGCAAAGCTATAAGCATTGGCCTCGCCAATGCAGGAGCTACTGTAATAATCACAAATATCCCTTCTAAAAGCTCAGATGTAGAAAATTTAGTCTCTGAGTTGAATACATCTAATCTTAGTGCTTTGGGGCACAACCTTGATGTTACAGATATACCTAGTATTGCAACATTTTTTGATCAGATAGTCGCTTCTCACGGTAAAATCGATATCCTAGTGAATAATGCGGGAATAAGAGCTGCTTCTAGCGTACTTGATGCAACCGAAGAACTCTGGGATTCTGTCCAAGCTGTCAACCTGAAAGCTGTTTTTTTTGCATCTCAAGCTGCAGCAAAACATATGATTAGCAGAAAGTACGAACCAATTATAAATATCGCTTCTCAACTTGCAGTAACAGCTCCCCCTAAC
>VFHU01000023.1 GCA_009391465.1 SAR202 cluster bacterium | reverse complement strand
TTCAAGATTTCTCGTTGAGTGCAGCTATATGCAAGCGATTGAGGGAGGATTGGATGCTGCTCGAGTTCAAGCACTTAAAGAATCTGGTGCAATCGGCCCTGATGACCCTATGGGTGAGGAAGTCGCACACAGCGTGAAGGTTGAGAATACAGACTACGGTTTATTGGTAGGTACTGGATTGGAATCACCCGAAGGCGATTCAGCCTTGCATGTTACTCATTGGATGATGCCCTTTTATACAACTACAGTGATTGATAGATCTGGTATTTTTGAAGGAGTTGCATGGGTCCCGATAGATAATCAAAGCACTATGGCTTTTCCGGTAACTTATTGCCCTAAAAAGGCATTAAGTAAAAATTTATTGACTCAGATTCGACAAGGCAAACGGATACATCCCAAATTGATCGAAGATTCTTATAAGCGCAAGCTTAATCGGAGTAACAGTTTTTTATCTCCAGGTCAAGAACGAACAAGTGATTTTGCTTCAAGATTTACCACGGCTTTTGAAATGGCACTAGCTTGCCAGGAGAGCATGGGATCTATTGTCGATCGTACACATGAAATGTTGAGCGCGAACGATATTGCCATAGAGAATGCACGTACAAAACTGATGCAGGCAGCTGTAGACCTTATGGAAGGTACTATCCCCGTAATTATAAACCGCGGGGATCGCTATCGTGTGAGATCATATCGTTCTAAAAAGTCATATCCTTTAGATACCATTGAAATCACTAAAGGAGTTACTCCAGATGTTTAGTGAGCACAATTAAGGATTGACTATCCTATGGGATAAATTTTCTTCACATTAGTATTGACCAATTTTCGAAGGGTTTCTATTGGTAGGTGCCCTAAATTTTCCTGAAGAACTTTACGAGAATTGGGCCAAGGAGAATTAGGGTGAGGGTAATCCGTTGACCACATGCAATTATCTTGTCCCCACCAGGAGAGTAATTGTCCACCAACTGCATCATTGAAGAAAGTTGCAAATATATTTCGATAAAAATATTCACTAGGTGGCATCGTGATGGGAACTATACGTTGTCCAAGGAATCGTTTGTAGTAGTAGTCCCACTGCTGCAGGACGAAGGGTATCCATCCTATTTCACTTTCTACAATGACAGCTTTTAATTTTGGGAATCTTTCAAAGACACCTGTGAAAATCAAATCAAAAAGAGAGTTTGTCACACTCTGCAATTTCAAATTCACAGAACCACGATGGCCTAACAGGGGGTCAGCTTGCCGAGATGCAAAATTCGCATCAGAGCTGTAGTCGAATCCGGTGAGGATATGTAAATGAATAGGAACCTCGAGTTCTTGTGCAGCTGCCCAAAACTTATCATAGTGCTTCCCAGTGAAAGGTAAGTCTGGGTGTGGAACTTGCCAGACCAACGCCCCATATAGCCCCGCTTCATGCGTTCTATGTAATTCTTTGATGGCATTTTCAATGTTGTACATCGATATGCAAGGAATTCCTACTAACCGTTTGGGTGAAATAGAACAATAATTAATAAGCCAGTCGTTATATATGCGAAAACAAGCTTCTTGTGCTTCGGGACTCTCTAGGCTAAATAGCCTAAGGCCTAAAGTAGGGTAGAGAACTTCAGCAGATACACCATCGATCTCCATTTCAGTCATGCGCTCTTTAGAGTCATATCCTCCCGGCCTTTGGTCGGCCATAGCTGTTCCTGTCTTGGGTCGAGGCGGAAACGAGGGGACGTCATTTTTCAAATTATCGGGCAAATTAAGTTCCCATAGATTGGGCTCTTCCATAACATGGGAATCTGCAGAAATTAGTATTTCGCCAGATATATCTACAAGTTGATTTGGTGAAGATTGAACACTGGTCATACGCCCTCCATACCCTTTTGTTTGATGGGGAGGCTAGCGCTTAGAAGAAAAAGCGTCAATATCACATTGCTATCTTTGATTTTTGATACGCTGTCCAGCGTTAAAGAATATAAAACCATTAATTATCCCTAGTAGTGCTATTACCACCACTATTTGATCATTGGTGGGTTGATTTTTGAAGATAATACTTAAAGTTGCCAGCGCGTAAGTTAATCCAATGAACCCTCCTAACACGTGACGAAAGAATGCCATTATGACTAATGGCAACAATAATCCAGATAAATAAGGCATTATCATCATTCCTAAAGCCCATATAAGTGTAAATTCTCCACTCATAAGACTAGAGACAAAATCTAATACATAAACGCTTGTTGCTCCTACCGCGATAACAAGGGCTAATTTTAAAAAATACCAAAGAAAAATAATTTCACCATATTTTATTGTACTGTCATTGATAGTAGTATCACATTGTTGAGGCCCATCGTGCCTAATCTTGTATGGATTACTCCATACATTTGGAGAACGTGTGCCTAAGGATTTAAATATATTTGATTCAATAATCACACGGGCAAAATCTGGTTGTCTACTTACCCGTGATGAACTTCTTTGCTTGATTTCCTGTAATGACCGTGAGCTTCCCGCTTTATTGGATGTAGCAATCGGTATAAATGATAAGGCCCGGCCCCTAAGACAAATCACTTTTTCTCCAAAAGTTTTTTTACCTTTAACCAATTTGTGTAGAGATCGATGTGGTTATTGTACTTTTGTGAAAGGTCCCAATCAGAAAGGGGCTCATACGATGTCTCCTTCTGAAGTAGTCTCAATTGCCAAGCGTGCAGCAGAATTAGGGTGTAAAGAAGCATTAATTAGTTTAGGCGATCATCCAGAGTATAGGCATGAAGAAATGGTAGCTATTTTACGGAGTATGGGATTCGCTTCCACTCCAGAATATGTGGCAGAAATGTCAAGGTTAGTTTTTGAAGAGACCGGCCTTATTCCACATACAAACTGTGGAGTATTAAGCGAGGATGAAATCGGGCCAATTGCAGAATGGAATGGCAGTATGGGGATCATGCTAGAGAGCACTAGTCTAAGGTTACATCAATTGGGGGAGGCTCATTATCAAACAACGTCAAAAGAACCTACTATGAGGATCAATACGATAGAAGCTGCCGCTAAAGTTGGGATAGCTATGACTACTGGTATTTTATTAGGAATTGGAGAGACTCTATCGGAAAGGATTGATTCTCTTTTGCTCATCAGAGAAACCCAAAAAAAATTGGGTAACATACAAGAAGTTATCATTCAAAATTTTCGAGCTAAAAGAACCACCCGAATGAGTAAATCACCTGAACCAGATACGCTGGAAATGCTGAAAACATTAGCAGTTGCACGTTTAATCTTTGGACCAGAAATGAACATCCAAGCTCCGCCAAATCTAAATGCTGAAGGATATTCTGAATATTTAAATTGTGGGATCAATGATTGGGGAGGGATTTCGCCATTAACTGTAGATTTTATAAACCCTGAGGCTGCATGGCCTCAGATAAAGGATCTGCGAGAGAAAACTTTTAATTCAGGCTATATTTTACGAGAGCGAACGGCATTATACCCCGAGTATATTTTCAATCCTAGATTTAAAAAACAAAACCCAATTCATATGAGAATTGAAGAAATGATTAACAAGGAAGGGTACATCAAACAGGAACTTGAAATATGACAAAAAATTCTTACTATGAAGACTTTCCTAACCTTTATTCAGGAATTGAAGGAATGTTGAATACTATTCCCTCGGATATTGCACGAATCTTGGATAATGCTCTGAGTGGTAAAGAGTTATCAATTTCCGAAGGGTCTCGTTTGTTTGAAACTGAAGGGACTTCACTTTTGGCTCTTATGGCAACCGCGAATCTTATTAGAGAGTCCCGGAACGGGGATAATATCTCTTATGTAGTAAATAGGAACATTAATTTTACGAATGTGTGTATTAANCGATGTGGGTTTTGTGCATTTAGTAGGGATTTTAGACAAGAAGAAGGATATTTTCTTCCATTAAATGAGATTATTCGCCGAGTTCAGGAAGCAATAGACTTAGGAGCATCTGAAGTATGTATTCAGGCGGGGTTACCTCCCAAAATGGAAGGTTCATTGTATTCCGACTTAACTCGAGCGATAAAAGAACGCTTTCCTGATGTACATATTCATGGGTTCTCTCCAGAGGAGGTACTGTACGGGTCGATTAGAGACAAATCTTCCATAAAAGAATACTTGCTTAAGCTTCAAAATGCGGGAATAGGATCATTACCAGGTACATCCGCTGAGATTCTGATACAAACCATAAGGGACAAGATTGCCCCGGGTCGAATTACTGTTGAGCAATGGACTGAAGTGATTACCACTGCCCATTCACTGGGAATACCTACTACAAGTACTATCATGTTTGGACATATTGAGACAAATGAGCATCGTGCGACACACTTGTCTATTCTGCGCGATATCCAAAAATCTACTGGTGGATTTACCGAATTTGTGCCACTTAGTTTTGTACATGAAGAAGCACCAATGTTTGCTCAAAAAATGGATAATGATTTAAGACCTGGTGCGACAGGAGCAGAAGTAATTCGAATGCACGCTATCGCACGATTAATGCTTGATGGATGGATTGATAACATCCAATGCTCTTGGGTTAAAGAAGGACCAAAGCTTTCTCAAATATTATTGGAAGCAGGATGTAACGACCTAGGAGGAACGTTAATAAACGAAAGTATTTCCACTGCTGCGGGTGCGTCATATGGTCAATTAATTCCACCTTCAGAATTACGCCGATTAATTCGAGATATCGGGAGAATTCCAGTGGAGCGCAACACTTTGTATAGGCCAATACATGTATACGAGGAAGAGCCTATGTACCCAGAGCCTTTAGATTTCGCTGCGCATTCGCCAGAGCAATTTGGGTCGTTTGTAGAGCTTGTTAAGCTTCAAGAGTTTCGATATGAGGGCCAGCGATCACCCTCTCTGGTTGGTCCTACTTTGCCCGAAGTTTTAGCAAAAAATGATTAAGGACATGAAAATCCAATGCCTAAAATTGTAGCTCTAGCCGGAGGCGTCGGGGGCTCAAAGTTAATTTTTGGCTTGTCGAAAAGTTTACCTCCAGAAGATTTATGCATTGTTGCTAATACCGGCGACGATGAAATTTTTCATGGATTGTACGTTTCGCCAGATGTCGACACGATAGTTTATACGCTTGCGGGGTTAGTAAATAAAATTAATGGGTGGGGGGTTGAAGAGGATACGTTTTCGGCTCTTGGAACATTAAGGCAGCTGGGTTCAAATACTTGGTTTAATTTAGGGGATAAAGATATAGGCCTTCATCTGTGGAGGACAGAAGCACTTAAGGCTGGCAAAAAATTATCGCAAGTTACAGAGGAAATAGCGCATCGTTTTGGCATAATGAATCGAATTATCCCGATGACAGATAGCCGTGTTCAAACGAGAGTCCACACTGATAGAGGTGTGCTATCTTTCCAAGAATACTTTGTAGAGAATCGGTGTGAACCTGCAGTAAAGAGATTAACTTTTAAAGGATCAAAAAATGCTGCTCCGCCGGAAACGCTGCTTTCTTTTTTGGAAGAAGCTGATGCAATAATTTTTTGTCCCTCTAATCCATTAGTTAGCATCGGACCTATCCTTGCAATTAGAGCATTACGTGAAAGCATTGAAAATTTTAAAGGTCCACGAATTGCAGTTAGCCCAATTGTGAACGGGCATACAATTAAAGGTCCTGCTGCAAAAATGATGGTTGAACTAGGCATGGAATCTTCAAATGTTCAATTGGCTAAATTTTACATGAATGTTTGTGATACGTTTATTGTTGATGAGATTGATTTACTCGACGTGCACGCTATTCAAGCGTTGGGTTTGCAAAGTGTAGCTATGCCTATAGTTATGAAATCTGATGAAGATAAATTATTACTGGCACAGAAAATATTGGAAAATTTGGCTCTCTGAATGGAATCTAGATGAAATTAAAATCAGTGCAGGTAATTATTCCAATCAAACCATTATCTTTAGCAAAAAGTAGGCTTGCTTCGGTGCTAGATAATCACACTCGGGAAGCTTTGGTTCTGATGATGCTTGACCGTGTGATTCGTGCTTCAACAGCGGTACTGAGCGCCGATGCATGTTTGGTACTCGGCGGCGACCAAGTTGTCCGTGCAATGCTTTTGGATCATGGAATTGAGCCAGAAGAAGACAATGATGGAAATCTTAATGATGCTTTGTGGTCTGCGATTAATTTAGCTAAGGCTAAAAATTATTCTGCCACACTAATTCTACCTGCCGATCTACCACTTTTAGAACCATCAGATATATTAGAAATTATCAGGGCTAGTAATGGTCTTACTTGTCACGTTTGTTCGCCCGCATCCCAAGATGGGGGAACAAATGCCTTTTTTCAACCTATTGGGAACGGAATTAAGCCAATGATGGGGGTTGCAAGTTTTTCTAAACATCGCTCGGCGATTGAATCACTTGGGAGAAATTTTGTGATTCTTCAACGACCTAAAATAGGCTTTGATTTGGACAATGAAACTGACTATGAATGGGCTTCGCAGAATATTAGAGGATGGTATCAGGGGTTAGAAGTCTGGAAATCTTGGCTTCTGATCCGGAAAGGTTTGCATGGTTGATACAAAGATAGGATTGTTAATTGGAACACGCGGAATTGTAATGTCTGCTCAAAAAAATAAGACAAACCCCTCTCCGGAGCTAATGCTCATGCTCGCTGAAAACGCAGAGAAGGCTGGTCTGGATTCTATATGGGTTGGAGATAGCCTAGTTTCTAAGCCTAGATTTGAACCTATTGCAACCCTATCTTATCTAGCAGCACGAACAAATAGAGTTAAATTGGGGACGTCAGTTTTGTTACCAGCCTTAAGAAATCCCGTTACCCTAGCGCACTCATTGGCTACTTTAAATGTTCTTTCTGGGGGTAGGTTGGTTATAGGTGCAGGTGTTGGCGGTGCATTTAATGACGACCAGAAAAAAGACTGGCTTTCGGTAGCTGTAGATCCCGCTAAAAGAACAAAAAGATTCTCAGAGACTATTCAAATTATGAAGAAATTGTGGAGAGAGGATAAAGTCTCATTTGAAGGTGCGCATTTTACGATTAATGAGGCTACTTTATACCCGAAGCCAATTAACAATGCCGGGATCCCAGTCTTATTAGCAACACATAATAAGACTGGTTCGGATGCCCAGATAGTGCGCGCAGCAACACATGGAGATGGCATTATTGGTATTACTGATTCTCCAGAAGAATATCACGCAATATGCTCTAAAGTTGACCAAGCTGTACTTGAGCAAGGTAGGACCTTAGAAGGGTTTCAGCATGTCTATTATATGACGGTTAATATTTGTGACGATGTTAAATATGGAGAAGCCGAAGCCCGTGATTTTCTTATGAACTACTATAATGTTAATCATTGGGGAGACTCTTGGGGTCCATGGGGTAAGGCTAAAGATATAGCCGCTAGACTAAAAGAATATTCTGATGCGGGAGCTGAAACCGTTGTCGTTCGGTTTGCATCATGGGATCAGAAGTTACAATGGGATAGATTTGAACAAGAGATATTACCAGAATTCAAAAATGAGGTAGCTTGATGTATAACCAACTTACAAACGAAGAAGCCTACGTTATTTTACATAAAGGTACAGAATATCCATTCACTGGCGAGTATGATGATTTTTTCGAATATGGCATCTATTTATGTAGGCAATGTAATGCAGATCTATACAAATCTGAACATAAATTCGATGCTGGTTGTGGATGGCCAGCTTTTGATCGAGAGATTGAAGGTTCAGTCCAGCAATCCCCGGATTCTGACGGCCGCAGAGTTGAAATCACATGTAAAAATTGTGGAGGGCACTTGGGCCATGTTTTCATGGGTGAAAAATTCACTGAAACCAATGCCCGTCATTGCGTGAATTCGTTGTCGATTAAATTTCAGAAACTCGATAATTAATTTATACCTTTAGCATGGGCTAATTTATTGTTCCTACTCGAATTCGACTAGCGACATCCATGCCAAGAGATAAATTGGATGCAGCGTGACTAATGTCAATTACTCCACGATAAATCGCTCTTTCATTAACCGTAATCATTTCGCCAGGTAAAATTTTGTTAGTGACTAAAAACGAGAGTAAAGGATAGTCTTCATCGGGGATACGAATTATTTTGTATTGATTTCCTTCAATGGCTTCGCTGAGTTTAATTGAGGCTGAATCAGAAGAGGCTATTGCTTTGTCACTCGCTTGATATATAGGCCTGCCGTATGGGCAGGTTTTTGGGTAATTAAGTTTTTGTTCAATCTTCGATAATAACTCCTCAGAGATGCCATGCTCGAGACTGTGAGCTTCAGACTCAGCTCTTTCTAAAGGAATGCCCAAAAGATCTACCAAAAGGCGTTCAGATAATCGATGTCTACGTACTACGTTTTTTGCATATGACATTCCTAAAGAGGTCAGCAAAATACGTTTGTCTTTAGTTATTTCTAGCAAGCCATCTTTAGTCATACGCTGAATCATTCCCGAGACAGAAGCTAAGGTAGTCCCAACTTCCTCCCCCTCTGGTATACGACGCAAATATGCTGCCAATTCGCTTATATGAGGATGTATCCCATCTTCGTGAAGCACT
>VFHU01000022.1 GCA_009391465.1 SAR202 cluster bacterium | reverse complement strand
CCCATTGGAGTACCTGGCATTATGCTTGTAAGTTTCTGGTTTTGCTCATTCGTTAACATATCTATGACACCTCAATCCAATTTACATTATGCACCGTACCAACCGTGCTCATCGACAAGGCCTCGAATATACGCTATTTGGCCAATATGCTGCATTAAATCACCTGTTACTCGAGCAATTGTAACCTTTACTACTTGATCACGCTCTCGCATGGACTCAGGACTGGGTCTATCGAGGTCTTCTTCGCTCAGATTTTCAAGATATTCGCGTGATCGTTCACGAGCAGCTTTATGGTACGAGAGAAGCAATTCTGAGCTTATTGGGTCAAAGGATCGTACTTGATCCAAAGAGTCACCATTACCGGTCCCTCTATCTTGAGGTAAATTAAATTGCTTATGCCATTCATTTTCTATCCATAAGGAAGCTTTATCAGCGAGTATTGAATAGTTATGATCTTGTGTGCGAATAAGATGCCATGCGATCCATCCTATTGGATTGCTTTCCCGTCCGGCAGGTTGTGTTGTTAACTGTTCATAAGTAAGACCAGTTAAAGCTCGTTCTAGTACACCGCCTATTCGGTCATATACTGCGTTTGATATTGTTCCTACGCCCATTAAAGCACCTCTTGATTTGTTGCTACGAGCGTAGAGGTGATTAAGCCTCAGGTCAATCATTAATTGTTACTTAAGTAATGATAGTTGGCATCTATGGCATACCTATTTAGAATGGGCTTGGAGCTCGAATGAATAATAAATTTATTGAAATATCACGATCGGAAGGCGTAACGACCATTACATTGAGTGACCCTGCTACGCGTAATGCTCTTAGCCCGGAAATGGCAATTGAACTCTATAAAGCTTTCGACTCATTTGAGTCTAATGTAGATGAAAGAGTTCTAGTTATCACAGGAGCAGATCCATCTTTTTGTTCTGGTGCAAACATAAAAAAATTTGATCAAGCGATTGGTAAGCTTGAGGATCAGGAAAGAGATCCACTGCCGTGGGGGGGAATGGAGTCCCGATTAGGCCGGCATCAAGTTGATCGTGAGCATGCAGGATTTGGCTCTGTTTCTAATGTTCCTCTCCGAGTGAACGAAATACAAAAACCGACAATTGCTGCTGTTAATGGGCATGCTATTGGAGTGGGTTTAGGTATCGCATTGTCTTGCGACATACGAATAGCTTCAGAAAAAGCAGAATTTGCTGAAGCTTTTGTTCGAATGGGTTTAATTCCAGGAGATGGTTCATGCTGGCAATTACCGCATTTGATAGGGTTAAGTAACACTTATTATATGCAATATACGGGAGATAAAGTTACTGCAGAAGAAGCCCTCCGCATGAATTTAGTGAGTAAGGTTCATCCTCATAATGAATTACATGATTCAGTAGATGAATTTGCAAAAAGACTGGCAAGTGGCGCAACTTACTCAATGTCACTCACGAAGTATTTGGTCCAGAAATCTTTTGGAATGTCCTTAGGCGATAGCCTGGCTCTTGCGCAGTCTGCTCAAGAACTTGCCCGCCGTTCCGATGACCATAAAGAAGCAGTTAAAGCATTTATTGATAAAAGAAAACCAAATTTTAGAGGTAAATAGAATGAAAATAGGTGTGGGTTTGCCATTTAAAATGCCGACAGACAGCTGGGAATATATTTCGGAAGTTGCCCAGAAAGCAGATGCCGGACCATTTTCTTCATTCTCTGCTTTGGACCGACTAGCTTACGACAATTTTGAAGCAATGATTGAGTTGGCAGCGGTTGCTGCCATAACTAAAAGGATTCGTTTAGTAACTGCAATTTTGCTAGCACCTGTAAGAAACGCAGGTGTTTTAGCTAAGGAAGCAGCAACTATAGATGCAATTTCTAACGGACGATTGACCTTGGGATTGGCTGTCGGCGGGAGGGAAGATGATGCCATCGTTGCTCCTGTCGAATTCCATGACAGAGGTAAAAGATTTGAAGAGCAGTTAATATTTATGCGGCGAATTTGGGCTGGAGAGGTTATCGAAGGCGCTCAAAGACCTGTAGGCCCTGCCCCAGTTCAAAAAGGAGGGCCAGAAATTTTAATTGGCGGAACCCACCCACGTGCTATTTTACGAGTAGGGAAGTTTGCTGATGGGTATGTAATGGGTGGTCGAGCATTAGAAGAAGATTGGGCAAAGGACATTATTTCCCAAGTAAATAATTCTTGGCAGGCGGCTGAGAGGACGGGTGAGCCAAGAATTATTGTTACCTTACCCTGTGCTTTAGGCGAAGGTGCTGAAGATGCTGTTGCTAACGCATTGGCAGACTATTATGGGGGAGNAGGTACAGCTGGGACGATTCGACAAGGTCGTAAGCAACCTACTTCGAAAAACATCATTAAAGATACTATTTCAATGCATGAGAGCCTCGGGATTGATGAGATCATCTTAAGACCGGTAACTCCCGATCTGGAGCAAATTGACAGATTAGCTGAGGCTATTACTTAAGACATTTTAGGTGCAAACATAGAAACGGAAGATCATAAAAATGGACGCATCAGGANCTGGATTTCGAGAAATGATGCATTATTCTCGCTTTTTGGACCTGCTTTTTTACTCGGGCTAGGTCGAGGTTTTACAGCGCCGATATTGCCATTGATAGCCTTAGATTTTGGAGCCAATGCCGCAGGTGCTGGCTTAACTGTTTTCGCACCAATGCTCGGAGGCGTATTTGCAACTCTTCCAACAGGTTATCTGATAGATAGAATTGGCCGTAGGAAAATGCTTATTGCTGGACCACTTATTACGGCTATATCTGCGTTTCTATCTTTTATAGCAACCTCGTATGTTGAATTACTCATTTATCTATCTATTGGTGGTATAGCTCAACAAATCTGGCAAATGAGTAGATTGGCTGCGATAGCTGACTCAGGTGCTAAACAAAGCCGTGGGCGAATGATCACTGGCATGGCGGGTGTTAATCGGACGGGTATTATGGTCGGACCGATCCTTGGTGGAATAATTGGTGAATTCTACGGACTTCGGACTCCATTTTTGATGTTTGGTATCACTGCGTTGCTTGCAACAATTCCTTCATACTTACTAATTAAAGAGACCGCACCTACAGTATTGGCTCGCCAAAGAGGAGAGACGATTTCAACAAAAGATACCTCCTGGGCAAAGCTGCTGAACCGGTCAGTGATTGTCCTGTTTATAGCACAATTTCTGGCCAATGTTGGTCGTGGAGGGGTTCAAGGGCAATCTGGTATTTACGTGATATTCGCAGCTTATGCATATGGCCTTGGGTCTGTTGAGCTGGGTGGATTGATTACTACAATGGGTTTCGTCAGTATTCCGGTGACACTTACAGCCGGTCAAATTATGGATAAGTTTGGTCGTAAAAGGACAATTGTTCCTGCCAGCGGAACTTTAGCAATTGGCTTGTTCTTTATGGGCATTGTTGCAGCATATGAGCACCCTATGGTCTTATTTATCAGCGCATTTGTGTTTATCAATTTAGCTGTTTCATTTATGGCTGGATCTATGCAGACATTAGGATCTGATATTGCCCCACCAGAGGCAAGAGGTAAATTTTTTGGAGTAAATAGGTTGATCGCAGAAGCCGGTTCCATGGGTAATCCAGGGGTGTTCATAATAGCGACAGCTACGCTCGCTGGTGGAGTAGGTTTTGCAACTGCATTTATAACTATGGGAGTCTCAGCCTTAGCAGCTTCATCTTTAGTTGGATTTTTATTGAGAGAAACTCTTACGAAAGATAAGGACTAGCTGTACGTCGTCGAGGTTCAGTGACAGATCCACGGTCTAAATTCTCAACGACCATAGTACTAGAACCGTAGACAACATATTCTTGGCCTGTTTGAAATTGCTCTCCTTCAATCATGTCAGCTAATAACTGTGCTGCACCACGACTGACACGACCAACGGGAAGGTTCACGAAAGTGAAAGGATACCTTGAAAGTTGAGGTATGAAATCTCTGTTACCCAGAGACGTAATACTAATATCCCTTGGCCAACGAAAGTTATTTTCAAAGCACATTTGCGCTAATAGCGCAAGATTGGAAGGCGGGGTAAAAACGCCTGTTGAGCTTCTCACCATTGATTTTATTTCCTCGGAGCTTCCTGCTTGACCTGCCCAAATAATAGATTCCTCGTCATTGAAGATAAGCCCTAAATTTTTCCATGCTTGGTCGACTCCGCGATAACGACCACCGAATCCAGCCCCTGTCCCTGATAGCAGCGCACGAATTTGAGTATGCCCTTTGTTAACCAATAACTCTAAAGCCATTTGTACGGCGGCAATCGAATCCCAACCAATGCTGGCCACACCAGGAGGAAGATTAATTGCCCCGGTCCATGGCTTGACTAAAACACAGGCTATATCTTTAGCAATAGCAGGGCTGAGCGAGTTTAATAAATCATCATCGGGATCAGGAACCTCTCCTGGCACTCCGCACATTAATAACCCTGACACTCCTGACCTAATGGCTTCATTAATGTAAAACCTTCGTATCCTATGCTCACCATTGCAATCAAAAATCATACATCGATACCCAAGCCCCTCTAAAGTTGTACGCGCTAATTTGACTATTGAACCAAATAAACCAGGGTTCATTAAATCCCAAGTCATTATCATAATGGTGGGAGTAGGCTGCGCGACCCGTCGCTCTAGTCTTGCGGGATGGACTCCACGTGAAGCCAAATTATTAAGAGCAAGACCGGTAAGTTCATCTCTAGGCACCCCAAGATCTTCTAATAAGTCGCACAAGATACCCAGTTTATTATTAGGAATAAGTACTCGCCCACTACACCAATTATGAATAGTCTGCAATGTGACATTAAGCCTATAAGCGAGATTTGACCGCGAAATATGATGGTTTTTGAGCAGAGAGGTAAGCATTTTCCCTCATAAATATAAAAATAATTACAATGATTAGAATAAAGATTGTAATTATTTTTGGCAATACATTCTGCTTACAGATGATACATATCCCGTGTCTAGGTATATCCATATCGCCTAGATTAAAATTAGCTAGCTTTAAGCTAGTAGAAATTCTCGGGAGGGGATATGAATATCCAACCTAGTAAATGGGTAGCTGGTGTAGTCCTTGGGGCCACTATGCTCATGGTTCTCGTCGCATGTGGCGGCGATGATCCTACCCCAACACCTAAGCCTGCTGCTACTACTGAAAAAGCAGCTCCGGCTCCTACTGCCACACCTGTGCCAGTAGTAGAAGAGAAGAAGGAAGAGAAGAAAGAAGAAAAGAAGGAAGAGAAGAAGGAAGAGGCAGCTCCTGCAGCTCCTGCCGTTACGTTCGAAGGTAAAACTATTCGAATCGTAGCCAACTCTTCACCTGGTGGTGGTACTGACACGCAAGGACGTGTTATGGCTGCATTTATGAGCAAATACATTCCTGGGAATCCTCGAGTAGTATTTACTAACCAGCCAAACAAACCTCTTGAATATTTGTTCTCAGCAACTGAAGCTCCAAAANATGGAACATATATTTCATGGAACAGCACTCCACAGTTGGATTTTGGATTTCTTGAAAGCATGAACTTTATTAAGAGAAGTACCTACGAACCAATTGGATCAACAATTGACCCAACTCGATCGTGGATGACTTATGACCCTGTTGGAAACCTCGGCGCTAGTGCAGCTACTAGTTGTTTGAAGGATTATGCTGGTAAAGACAGTACCGGTGGTGGAGCACACAACGAGTTCCTACTAGCCGATGAAATTTCTGATATTACCGATGGTGATGCAACATTCCTGGCTACAGTATTTGCTGCAGATGCCTTGAATCTTCCGTTCCGATATTTCGCTTTCGATACAGTTGACACAAACGCTGTTAAGACAATGTGGGCACGCGGAGATATTAACAGTACTGTTCGATCAAGCTTGTGGTATCGATTCCCAGTTGAGCACCCAACATGGATTCCTTCGGGATTGATGCGCCAGATGGCTGGTATGGGCCCAGGTCAACTTAGAGGTAACGCTCAGACTGAGCCTCACTGCCCCGACATTAGAAATGAACTAACTGACGAGCAGACCTACATTTACAATTCTATGAATGGTCCAACAAACTACGCTTCTAAAGCACTCTGGTTGCCACCAGGAACTCCGCTTGATATTGCTGAAGCATTAGCAGCAGCATTTGAGAAAGCGTTGACTACTGACGAGGATTTGAAGTCGAAGTATGCCGGTGTCGCTGGTGAGGCACCTGGTTGGATTGACCGTAAGACGTTGAAAGAAGCAACTCTTGAAAACGAGAAACTTCTCGAAGGGGCACAGGCGGTCGTGGATGAACAGAAAGCAACATTGCTAGCCAAATACTTCCCTCAGTACATTAGCGGATAGTATTTAACGGTTTAACGATAAAAGAAGGGGACAGTTCAGATACTGTCCCCTTCTTTGAATTACTGACAGGAGTGCGTCATGCTTGCTGATTTTTGGGCAGGTTTAGCCTATTTAGGAACATGGGGATATTGGGCAGGTTTCATGGCAGCTGTTGTGATTACAGTGCCGATAGCATTGATTCCTGGTATTTCTTCTACTTTGGTGATGGCCATCACCATTCCATTCATAGTGATTTCAGTACAGGATCCAGTTATAGGTCTTGCTATGCTTGCCACTTTAACCGGTATTGATAATACGCTTGATTCTATTCCGTCAGTATTATTGGGAATGCCTGGAGGTTCTACCCAGGTTACTTTCTTGGAAGGAAACCAACTTGCGCAAAGAGGTGAGGCTGCTCATACATTAGGAGCTGTATATGCTGTTTCTGCTATTGGTGGGGTTGTTGGGGCACTTTCCCTTGCGGTGATTATTCCTGTAATTTCACCTTTTGTACTTGCCTTTGGATTCGCTGAAATAGCTGCAATGGCTATGTTCGGCGTAGCTATGGTTGCCGCCTTAAGTGGTGGCGCAATGATAAAAGGTATATATGCGGCGGTACTTGGTATGCTCTTGAGCGTAGTGGGTCCTGGTAAAGTGAGCTTAGACCTACGGTATATGTATGATCAACAGTGGCTTTTTGATGGATTGCCTTTAATTGCTACGACTATCGGAGTTTTTGCTTTACCTGAAATTATTGACCTTACAATGACGAGGAAGCCTTTAGCTCCTAAAGACGCCAAGATCAGTTACGATGAGATTTTCCGTGGCGCTAGGTATGGTTTCAGAAAATGGCCAATGGCAGTACGCCAATCCCTGTTTGGGGTGTTCTTAGGAGCCGTTCCAGGTATTGGCAGTGGTGTAGTGGACTGGATGTCTTATGCATTTGGTATTTTCTGGACGAAAGACAAAAGCCAATTTGGTAAAGGTAGCCTTGACGGAGTTCTTTTTGCAGAGTCGGCTCAAAATTCTAAAGAAGGTGGACAGGCTGTTCCCACTTTAGCATTAGGTATTCCAGGTGGCCGAGCATGGGCCTTTGTTATAGTTGCGATGTTGGCATATGGCATTGCTCCGGGCCAAAGAATGCTTGAAGAACACGCAGACATAACCATTATGATTGTGCTTAGCTTAGGGCTTGGTAACTTGATGGTAACGCTGCTGGGTCTTGGGTTTACCAGGCAAATGGCACGCTTAACGCTTATACCTTATCCGGTATTAGGTTTTTTGATTATTCCTATTTCACTACTTGCGGCATTCCAGGATACTAGAGATGTCAGCGCAATAGGTATAGTACTGGTGGGCGCATTACTTGGTATGCTCATGAAAAAATACCGATGGCCACGCCCCCCTCTATTAATAGGCTTTATTCTAGGCCCAATTATTGAGTCCAACATTACCAACTCTGTAGGGCGTTATGACTGGGTTGGAACATTTACGAGACCACTATTTATAGTATTAGTTGTATTAGCGATTACTATTGCTGCTTTTTTTACCAAATACATGGATATGGGTGGAGAAAAGTCAACAGAATCTAACACGGGAAGCCTGGGAAGTAGACTCCAGTCTCTGCGGTGGCGCTTTCATCGTGACCAATGGTTTTCTGGTGCGATGGTAGCGTTAATGGTATATGCAATTTATGAAGCCTCGTCATTTTCCTTTATGGGAAGATGGTTCCCTATGGGCTTGGGTTGCATAGGTTTGGTCTTAGCTATAATCCAGTTCTTGCGCGAAGGTTTAGGCGCAAAAACTGGGGACATCATGGACATAGGTATTCGTAGCGAAGGCATGGAGGGTGCTCGCTCCGCAGGTCTCATATTCTTAATANTGCTGACAGTGATGCTGGTTATTGCAGGATTATTCCAAGATGGTTTGAAATGGGGTGCATTATTCATCGCATTTGTTGGCCCGCCTGCAATGATGTGGAATCGCCCGTCAGTGATGAATTTGAATAGTATTGTAAGAGCAAATCCAACAGGTCTAATCGGAGGTGCTATCTCCGGTGTTTTAATCTTTACCTTAAACATGTTCTTTTTTGATTACTTATTAGCAGTATTTTGGCCAAAAGCTTTCATTCTAGACTGGTTTGGTGNCAAGAGTTTNATGGANCTCTTTGGGGGTTAAACAAGACTGTAAAGAGAGGGCGATAAGCCCTCTCTTTGTTACATTGCGATGATTATACTTACCTTATGATCAGGAAAATTTTAGTTGATGGCATGCAGATTCGCGCGCGGCATGCATTCGCCGGATTGATAATTGCTGCTGCCATGATTTTGTTCGGTGCTTTCTCATTGAATCAAGTACATGAACTAGCAGAGCGTACAGAATACGCTATGGCTACTTACACTGCTGGGAATCTAACGTTTCTTACCTCTGATGGCTTGAAATTCACTAATCCCCGACANNATCNATGCAAGTTTCGTTCGGCTCGTCCTGAAAATAAGTGCTTGGCCTATTTCAGCGATGGAGACAAGGTTGTGGTTACTTACGATTCCTCTGATCCAACACATACGTGGCTAGGTCCCACGCCCGGCGGATTTACAGCAGTTGCGTATTTATGGGGAGGCGTAGGTGTAGGCATATTTGCTAGTTTGTGGCTAGTGTTTACATCGAAGTGGTACCAAAAACTCAGCCATGCGATTGCTGGATATAAACCAAAAAATTCTGATAGTAGTAAATGACTATATGATCTCTGAAGTCTGTTTTTCAATTTCGGGAAATAGCAATGACTTTACCACCACGGGCACTACTCGAGCAGGGTAAATCATATCGCCAACATCGATGTAATCAAATTCCTGTAAATATAGATTATCGATTGATATTACAGGGTTGGGAATGCCAATATCCTTCGAAATTGTATCGCCAATGATTTTGGCAAAATCACCTGTAAATATCAGCATTAGTGGATCACCGTTAGAAATTGTGTTGGGGAGTGCTTTGATGATGCCGTCAGCGATTTTACGTAATTGACTATAGCGCGGTAATCCGTCCCAATCAAAAGCTAGCGCAACTTGCTGCTCTCCTTCAATTAAATCTTGCCGATTGAATGCACTATTCACTAATTCGACAACTTCATCTGGCTCGACTATATGATCTTCATCTAATTTGGATATCAATACGGGAATGTTTCTAAGAGGAAGAAGATTGGCATCAGAAATCGATAAAGTATTCCCGCTTAGTTGTACAGTAAACTGTGATGCACCTATTACAGTGGCACGGATTCGTTCAGTGGCTTCTGCTACAGGCTTGACCATGTCTGTGGAAGAAAGATTACTTCGAAGATATTCGGCTATTGAGACNGCTAGATCTCCAAAATCGTGTGATTCTAGTTCATAGATATATTCAGAAACTCCTCCTGAAAACACAATTGAGTCAAACGAAAGATCAATCGGCAAATCAGGTGTTAATAGCAATGATTCTGTAATAGCTGAGCGTGTTTTTCCGTGAATAAGTTCAATTAAACTTGAGGCAAGAACATTTGCAATTGCAGTGCGATCTTTTCTTGTTAAAGGTTCTCCAAGCTTTAAATCTAAGGATACCGATTCTGCCGCTAATCTTGCGGCATCTTCAATCCTAATAATATTTCCATTCTCGTCAGTTGCGATCAATCTCCCGCCCACATTTATAGCAGCAGTTTGTTTTATCCGCCCTGCTTCAATCAAGGCGAATTTTGTTGTTCCCCCACCTATGTCAACATTTAAAACGACCTGGCGTGGATCCCGGGACAATTTGACTGCCCCAGATCCATTTGCAGCAAGAATAGATTCCAAATTATGTCCTGCTGATGCACATACAAACTTTCCTGCAGAGTCTGCAAATAAGTCGGCGATTGAATGTGCATTCCGACGCTTGATTGCTTCGCCGGTTAAAATAATTGCACCACTATCAATGTCTGTAGGAGTAACGTTTGCTTCAGAGTAGGACGAGCTTATAAAGGCTTCCAATTTTTCCGTGTTGATCAAATTATCGTTAGTGTATGGAGTAAGGAGAATAGGAGATTTGTATAAAGTCTGCCTATCTACCACAACGTACCTGCTAGAGTGCATCTCCTGAATGCGCTGAAGAGTTATGTTCGAGAACATTAAATGTGAAGTAGATGATCCTATATCAATCCCAACAGTTTTAAGCTCGATGGTTTCATAATGGTAATAATCATGGTCAGGATTATTTAATTCCACATTTAATTTTGCTAAGCGTTCTTCATCAGGGTCGTGAAGATGAGCCCATGGTTCATCATGCATGTGATACCTCAATCATATTTGCAGGAGTTAGATTTTGTACTAAGGTTGAGACCTTGCTCTAGCGAGCATATCATGAATTTACTATCTCTAGTTGAAGGTGGCCAGTAATGAGCGTTGTAAACAAATCGCATAGCCCTGTTCTTACTACAAAAGGACTAGTTGGTTCAGCATCCCCACTTGCGGGATCAATAGGTGCACAGGTTTTAAGGGAGGGAGGTAATGCTTTTGATGCAGCTGTAGCAGTAGCTGCAGCCGAGGCTGTTACCTTACCGATGATGTGTGGGTTAGGTGGAGAAGTTTTTGCTCTTATGTACCATGCGAAGTCAAATAAACTCTATGGTATTTCAGGGTCAGGCAGAGCTCCTCAAGGGGCTACCCGGGAATATTTTGTGGAGCAAGGTTATACTAAAATGCCTCCTGACGGGCCTTTAACTCCCGCAGTGCCGGGAGAAGTACATGCCTGGCAGGCAATATTAGATAAATTCGGAACTAAGAAACTTAGCCAATTGCTTAGTCCGGCAATTGATTTAGCTGAAAACGGGTTCCCCTTGCCTGTACGCTCAGCTAGCTATTTTGTGAAACCCTTTTATGACAAATTAGCGAAATATCCTTCAACAAAGAAAATATTTATTAAGCCAGATGGATCTCCATACAATATAGGTGACGTATTAGTGCAAAAGGCTTTAGCAAATTCTTTACGAAAGATTGCAGAAAACGGTCCAGACGAATTTTATAAAGGTAATTTAGCTAAAGAAATCGCGAAATCTATTGTAGAAGCTGGCGGCTTAATTAATGAATCGGATCTTGCTGCACAAGAAACTATAATTTATGAAAATCCCCCATCAGTTGAATTTCACGGGCACACTGTTTTCGCAACGGATTTACCTTCACAAGGTGTATTGACATTGGAATTACTGAGCTTACTGGATGGATTTGACTTGAAAAAAATGGGTCATAATACCCCTGAGTCTATCCATACTATGATTGAAGCGAAGCGGTTGGCCTTTGCGGACCGATTGGCTTACGTAGGTGATCCAGAGTTTGTAAAAGTTCCAATGGAAGAATTATTGTCAAAGGAATACGCGTCAAAACGCCGGGAACTTATTGATCCGAGCGGTATGGCAGAAATAGTGCCCGCCGGTGAACTAGCATCGTCAGCCTCTCCGAACCCTAGTACATCGTACTTCAATGTCATTGATAGTGAAGGCAATGCCCTTTCGTTCATACATAGTTTGTCTCAGTATTTTGGGAGCGGGTTTGTGGCTGGAGATACAGGAATATTACTTAATGATCGTGCGGGTAGAGGTTTTTACTTGGATGAGGGACATGTGAATGTTATTGCTCCCGGCAAAAAAACAATAAACACTATACATACGTATATGGTATTTAAAGATGAGAAACCCGTATTAGTTGGAGGAACTCCTGGTGGAGACAATCAGCCCCAATGGAATGCGCAAACAATTTCTAATGTGATTGATCATGGTATGGACGTACAAGAGGCTGCAGATGCAATTAGGTGGGCGCATTTCCCTGGCACTGATCNTCGTACAATTGACGAGGAAATGGTCCTTCGTATGGAAGACGGGTTCTCGCAGCAAACGAGAGACCAAATAGAGCAAAAAGGGCATAAAATAGTCGAGTATCCTCTTGTCGGAACTCCAGGTGCAGTTCAGCTTATAGCAATTGACCATTCCCGTGGTGTCCATGCTGGTGGTACTGATAGAAGATCAGATGGATATCCCATCCCGGAGTAAATATGTCAATAACATTGATGGCAGATCATGAATATGCGGCCAGATACCTAGCTGATGGTCAAGTTAAAGTCGAAGGCTACCCTGTGGACATAGTATGGCCACAAACGGGCGCAGGTTCTGTATACGCGCAATTGTTTGGGGATCCCCCATACGACGTAATGGTTATTCCCATGACNAATTACCTTATTGCACTAGATNGAGGCGAGAAAATTACTGGAATCCCTGTTTTCCCGGATGTTTCTTTTCCACATTTAGGTGCCCAGACTACGACTCAGTCTGGAATAGTGAAACCTAAGGATCTCGAAGGTAAAAAAGTGGGTATCCGAGGTTGGGGATTCAATCCCGGAACATGGATGAGAGGTATTTTATCCGAGCAATATAACGTCGATTTAACTAAGATTGAATGGGTAGAAGCAGAACCTAATTCTTTGATGCATGTTGAATATCCGCGAGATACTAGATTTAATATTTCAAAAGGCGGAGATCAGATTCAAGAGCTTGAATCTGGGCAATTAGATGCTGTCTTCTTTGACAGGACAGGACCATCGCTGTCAGGAAGTAGGAGATTGCTTTTCCAGGATCCACTTTTAGAAGCAATGAATTTTTATGAGCAATTCAGTTTTTTCCCTGTAAATGTCATGCTAGTAGCTAAGACTAGCGTACTTGATGCCAATCCCGGTCTCGCATCTGCAATTTTGACTGCATGCAACACAGCTAGGGAAATATACTATGATGAAGTTAGCGATGATGATGAGCACATGGGTTTACCAGTTTCGTGGCTTAAAGCAAACAAACTCTTCCCTCACAGAAATGGCTTTCGAGAAAATCTCAAATCAATCGAAGCGATAGTACGGTACACGTACAATTTAGGNCTGATTTCTAAAGAATTTTCTGCAGCTTCATTATTTTCAGAAGAATGTATTAACTAGCCTGTTGCACTGCAGAAACACCAACCTTAAATGCATCAATTGTCTTTTCTATATCGTTATCCCCATGACAGAACCCGACATAGAATTTACCAGGTGATTTGAAGATGCCATTTTCAAGTAATGCATGATCGAATATTTTATTCAGAGTTTTATCTACTAGCGTAGAGCGATAGTCGATTACCGGAGAATTTGTAAAAACCACGTCAAACATCATGTCAACACCTGATACTGTGGCTGGAACCTCGGCTTCATCAAACAATTGTTGCAAAGTTGTTTTTAAGTAATTTGACCTTTGATGATATTTTTCGTACCCATTACCCTTTTTTAAGATTTCTAAAGTTTTCAAGCCTGCCGCACAGGCAACAGGGTTTCCATTAAGGGTCCCAATATGGGGTATATAACGATTCATCAGAGCCGAGTTTTGATCATATGTTGCCATAAACTCTTTTTTCCCAATCACTGCAGCTAATGGATATCCGCCCCCAACGATTTTGCCTATGGCTGCAATATCAGGTATCACGCCATAATGGGATTGAGCTCCTCCGTAAGCTAATCTAAATCCTGTAACAATTTCATCAAAAATTAGCAAGACGTCGAATTTGTTTGCCAATTCCCTTAAGCCGGCAAGAAACCCTGGTAGAGGCTCTATTATCCGCTGTACAGGTTCTACAATAATCGCAGCTATTTCCTCGTGATGTTCCTGAAGAATACTAGATACATGACTGAGGTCATTATATGGCGCTACAAAAACAGTTTCTGAAATGACTTTTGGAATACCTGCAGAACTAGGTTCTGGATGAGGAAATGGATAGTTACCGGATGGAGAGAGACTCATTTGGGAGTAGTCATGCATCCCATGAAATCCTCCTTCAAATTTGATTATTTTATCTCGCCCCTTGAACGCCCGTGCAACTTTCAGCGCATTATAGGTAGCTTCAGTTCCTGAGCTCACGTAACGCACTTGTTCGGCACATGGCATAGCCTCAATAATCATTTCGGCTAATTCAATGGCATACCTGTTTTGCGTGAAAAATGTGGAACCTTTTTTCACGACTTCAGTTACAGATTCGATTACTTCTGGATGAGCATGACCTAACACCATTGGGCCAGAACCTAAAAGATAATCAATGTATTCATTTCCACTGACATCATAGATATANGAGCCTTTTCCNTAATCAACCACGAAATCATACCNATCTCCGAGACGGATATTGCCGAGGCTGCCCCCAGGGAAAACTCTTTCTGCTAGATTAAGTAAATTTGATTCTTCGTTGGTACGTTTCATATACACACTGCTTTGTTATTTATGCCATTATTACAAAATTTTTTATTTGCATCACATTTTCCTCATCTTAGGTTATTATGTGCGTGCTGGATATCCAAATTAACTGGATTTCTTAGCAAAGGAATATACCGGAGGGATACATGGCTGTTAACGATACAACTCAAGTAAGCGTGGGCGATGAACAAATGGCAATCCATACATCGCGTCCAGATAGCGAAGGGAAAAGTCCAGCTATTATTGTGATTCAGGAAATTTTTGGAGTAAACAACAATATAAAAAATATTGCTGAACGTTTTGCTAACGAAGGATATTTTGCCGCAGCTCCAGAAATGTTTCATCGTTCTGGAGCTAGCATTGATATACCCTTTTCGGAAACAGAGAAGGCGTTTGCGGAAAGAGGGAAACTAAGTAGCGACAATATTAGGGACGATGTTCAAGCAACAATTGACTATTTGAAAAATAATCCAAATGTAGATTCTTCAAATATCGGAATAGTTGGATTTTGTTTTGGGGGTATGGTTTCTTATTTGGGATCAACAAACCCTGATATTAGCGCATCTGCTGTTTTTTATGGTGGAGGTATATTACCAAGACCTGATGCAGCAGAAGGTACTCCTCGGCTTTTGGATTCTACCGCAGATGCAGTTCAAGCTCCAATTATTGGATTTTGGGGTGACCAAGACGGAGGCATTCCAGTTTCAAATGTTCAAGAGATCGAATCGGTACTCAAGTCCAAAGGAAAAACTATAGAGAATCATATATACGAAGGGGCAGGGCATGGGTTTTTCTGTGACGACAGAGGCAGCTATAACGAAAATGCTGCTAATGACTCTTGGCCGAAAGCTTTAGCCTTTTTTGCAGAGCACTTAAAGTAAGCTGTACTAAAAGATGGAGAGGGATTTATTCCTCTCCATCTTTTAACCCTATCCTGATTGAGATCTAATTGAGAAGACCAACGACTTTACCGTTACGGGTATCACTTCTGATGCTCCCATTGGTTTTCCGACATCAACATAATCCAAGTCACCAACTTCAATACCATCAATAGCAATGACGGCACGATCCAAACCAATTTCTTCTTTGATGATGCCTCCAAGCGATTTAGCGACATCTACGTCAACTACTAGAAAAACAGGTGAAGAAGAGTCTTCTTTAGCTGTAATGCTGACAATTGATTCAGCAAGTTTCCTGATGTAGGTGTAATCGGGCTGACCTGCAATGGACATTGCAAGTACCATTGTAGAAGGTAATTCTGAAAGGTCGTACTTCCCTACACCTGCTAACAACGATGCTTTCATTTCATCCTCGGTTTGTTCCTTATTTATGAAAGCTCGGGCNACTTGTATGCCTCGTACGGGAAGAACATCGNGAGTCGATATGTAGCTAGTACTTCCGCTAGCTTGTAACGTATATTCACCAGCGCCAATAACCGTTGCTCGTATTCCTTCTGCAGGCGTAATTAAGACACCTGGCTTTAGAATGGCCTTGGATCTGCTACTAACTTCTTTTCCGAACCAAAGCCCTATGTCCCCGTATACATCAGTAGTTCTGTCATATACGTATTCAGATACTCCCCCAGAATAGACTATATGATCAACATCTTCTAACGAATTTACTTCAAGGCCTTCGGTGAGCAATAAGGAAGCCGTTAGAGGATCAACTTTTCCACCACTAAGTACATCAAAGAGAATATCAGTCATTTTGACAGCAAATTCTTGCCTTTGAGATTCAGTCAATTTCCCCCCAACTTCTATTTCATGTCCTAGNGACTTCATGATTGTTCTAGCAGGCTGTTCTACTCTAGTGATGGTCATAGATTCGTCGTAGGCAATTAAACGTGCGCCGATTTCAACAGCTACCATTTGCGCGATTTCACCACCTCGTATTAAAGAAATTTTTGTTGTACCACCACCCATATCGACGTCTAATACTGAATTAGAGTGACTCTTTGATATACCAACTGCTCCCGATCCAAAAGCAGCAAGTAACGCTTCATGCATTGGTCCTGCCGATGCACAGATAAACCTTCCCGATTCCTCAGAAAAATACTCAAGTATTGGTTGAGCATTTTCTTTCTTTAAAGCTTCACCGGTGATTACGACTGCACCGGTATCTATGTCTTCAGGAGTGAATCCTGCTTCTACATAGGACGTTTCTATGAATTTTTGAACAGATTCGGTATCTATAGCTGTTCCCGATGAATAGGGAGTCAGCATTATGGGGGACTTATAAAGTACGTCTCTGTTTGTAACTACAAACTTTGCAGAAAGACCTGCACCTTCTCTTCGTAAAATCAACCTGGAGAAAATTGTATGGGTAGTCGATGACCCGATATCTATACCCACACTGTGTAGCGTGAATTTTTCAATTCCTTCTATATCTTCCGCATCTTCACTGTCTAATAAATCAAAGACGTTCCCGTGGTCGTGATCTTCACCGTCATGCATATCCTTTTACCTCTAATCTCTAATGTCTTGTAATAACCATTCAGTTGGAATGTGATGCCCGAGCCCTTTTGCCATAGCAAGTTCATAAGCTCTACCAGCCACAGCGAAAAATTGAGCTCCTTGAATATTGCCGCGTTCAGAGTATGTAACTGAGGTAGGGCTGGGTCTTCCCTCAGCGCCTTCAAGTAACTCAGGTAGAAATACTACACGATTTTCCGCCACGACTCCGTGCGCCCTTGANACCCTAGATTCGGATTGATGACTTGAAGCAGGTCGACCATCAAAAGCATTGGCTTCATAAGCTATTAATTCATCATGCAACGCCATTTCAGGTATTCCAACTGGAGCAGGAGCCGATCCTAGTCTCAAAGATCGGTCGATTCGTTCTAGCGCCTCTCCGTCGATACGGCCTCCGACGCATGTCATGTGAGCGCCATCTTCAATATCTTTGCCGAAAATAATAGGCTCAACNGAATCAGTACATCCCGCAACAATATCTGCNCCCTTACATGCGGCTGCAGCACTTTCTACGGGGATAACTTCAATACCTAATTTATTTTGAATTTCTTGAGCATACGCCTCGCGGTTTTCCTTAGTAGGGCTGTATACCTGAATACGTTTAATATTTCTTACTGCAGCAAAGGATTCAGCATGCGAACGTGCCATCCCGCCAGAGCCTATCATTGCGATAACTTCGGCGTTTTCCTTAGCCATATAACTAGCACCAATCCCCGAATCTGCACCAACACGCATATGCTGCAAGTAACCGTCATTCATTATGGCAAGAGGCTCACCATTTTCAACATTCATTAACAGAATTAGTCCGCAGAAAAGACCAGGCTGAACGCAATATTTTTCTTCGGTATGTGCGCCTTCATATTCCTGTTCATAAACTATGTCGGATTTCATTCTAATTGCAAAATAGCCAGAAGCAGAGCCTCCTTCCATTGTTCCCCATTGGTACATTTTTTTGGGATCTGAGGTAGGTAGTCTAATATCGATTCTTGGCCGACATACTGCTTCAGTACGAGCAAGTTGTTCNTATGCAACTTTTAACGACGTAATAGTTTCTTGCATTGTTAGAACACTTGCTATGTCATCATTGTTGAGTATTACTGTCATAGATTCTCCATTATTGCCTGTCGCTACACAGATGCACCGTGTCTCGAGACACGGTGCATCTGTGTACTTATATAAAAATCACTCTAAAGTTTTCCGGCTGCCTCTCTCTGATCAAGGATCGGACTGTACATTGTGGCAGCACCTTGCCTTGAAGAAGTATCAACATAATTATGTTGTTCCGTCATGAATGGTATGTAAGTGTTTTTCTCAGGGTCTCTGTAAACTTCTATAGGATCCCCACCATCCTCAACTCTTCGCATATTGTCTTCTAGCATTTGACGGAACATGATAATCCCTTTATCTGATCGACCTAGGTGTTCACCAGTTCTGTCTGCAATTGCACCTTGAGTGATCCATGCTGCCGGATCTTGAGCCGAATTGCTTCGGAGCTCTTCATATACTGGTTGCCCATTTTCGTCTAACGAAGGGACTGGAGGCATATAAAAAGGAATTTCATCAGGAGCTTGCTCAGTATCGCCTTCCACCATCGGATAGCAGGCTACCCACCAATGAGCTGTTGTTTCATCATCTATCGGAGTTCGGATTTGGAAAGCTGGCCCAATGAGAAAGGCTTGGTTACGTGTTGGAGTGCTTAAATTGAATCCGTCTCCACCTTGACGCAAATAATTCGGGAAGACAATAGGGTGCCCGTCCTTCCATTCAGTGTCTTCTTCGGATCCACCTTCCCAGATACGGCGCTTGATGATCCCATGTTCAAATTCATCAAATGCAATTGTTTTATGAGCGCGGCGTGTACGACGTTCATCCTCACCATTCATTTCACGTATGAAATTGGCCCATGCTACATGGAGCCANTCCAAATGAACAGGGTCAAGAGAGTTTTCCTGNCATTGAAGCCAGTTACATGCCAACTCAGCATAGCCAATGTCACGAACCACTCCCGTTGCAGCAAATACGTCATAATTCGGAACTAGTGGTGCAGGCTGAGGTCCAAGGTATGCAAATACGAGACCAGCCTTNACTTCTACAGGATAGGCTTTCATTTGAATTTTATCTTTGAAACGCGCTTCAGGGTCCTCAGTTTCTTCATAAGGCTGCTCAATACACTGCCCGGTCTCATCAAACAACCAACCGTGGTAAGGGCACCTGAGGCCATTTTCCTCAGGTATCCCATAAATCATATTCATTCTTCGATGAGCACAATGCGGCTCAATAAGCCCGAATCTACCAGCACGATCCTTATATAGAATTAAATCCTCACCAAGAAGGCGCACTTTCATGGTCCATTTATCGTTCATCTGAGAGACAGCCGCAACAGGATGCCAGTAACGGCGCATCAATTCTCCCATCGGCGTACCTGGGCCAACCCTTGTGTAACGATCATTTGCTTCTTGTGTCAGCATTTTTTACTCCTAATAGCAATCTTTAATCAGGCACTAACGACCGAATTATAGCAATCAATTATAATTTGTACTCTACTATTGACCTTTCCTTGATCCAGCTGTTCCACGGATGCTTCGCTCACCAACCCAACTCTCTAGCGTTTCATTGACAATATCAGTGACCGTAGGAGTGCCTGCTTCAACAAGGGTGTAACCCATTTTTCGGCGATTGCCAAATTTGACATGCTCTAATGGTAAGGAAATTGATTCATTTGCAGTTGCGTCACGGAATGTGTTCATTGGGTCACCTCCATCTGCAACAACCTTGGCCTGTTCTTGCAATAACTTCCTGAACAAAATAATACCTTTATCTGACTCCCCCAATTTTTCAAGATGCCTTTTAGCTATTGGTCCTTGGGTGACCCAAGCCAAATAATCTTGGTTGAATAAAATATCATTTATCCATCTTCCATCATCATCTTTTAGAGGGACGTATCGATACGGAACTACTTCTTGCTTCGGGGCATTTGTCCCTGGTGCTGGTCTCCAGACGTAGTAAGAGACATGATAAGTATGGTCGTTATCGACTGGTACCCGAAATTGAAATGTTGAGCGAACCTCATCTCCGACTAACAAGATATTGGGAAACATGATTGGGTGACCTTCTTTCCAATCATCGTCTTCTTCTGAGTATCCCTCTTCTACCCGTCGTTTTACAATTCCATGCTCAAAAATATCAAAGCCTATTTTTAAATGCTTGCCGCGAAGCTCAGGCAATGCGTGTACACCATTTCTGACAACATTAGTGTAATAAGCATGAAGCCATTCATTATGAACAGGATCTAATGAATTTTCTTGGCACTGAAGCCAATTACATGGAAGCTCTGATATGCATACCTCACGCACGGCATTATCCCAAGTTAGTTGCTCCCACCTAGGAAGTAAAGGAGCAGGCTGAGGACCCATGTAGGCGAATATCAAACCACCGAGTTCTTGAGCAGGGTAGCC
>VFHU01000021.1 GCA_009391465.1 SAR202 cluster bacterium | reverse complement strand
AAGTTGATTCACAAGAAGTTTTCCTGTGGCACCTGTTGCACCTGTAACTAAAATATTTATATTAGCTCCTTAGAATAAAAATAATTATAAACCTAATTAGACCAGACTTTGGTCAACTATCGGATTTAATGAAGTGAACGCTAAGCAGTACATACGATTGATGGGTGGTGCTTTATCGTCTAGCCCAAATTGCAGAAAACTAGACCGATACTGTACCAAGATTTCAAGGATGTTTTTTTATAAGAGGGTGTCAAAGAGGGTGTCAAAACTTGAAACAGGACTACCTAAACTTAGCCAATCGAACCATGGCAATTACTCGTTAAGCAGTCTAATACCATGGCGGGAGTGCGTGGGAGTCGAACCCACCCAAGAACGGGAAGCCGTCCTCGCAACGGTTTTGAAGACCGCGAGACCCACCAGGACCCATCCACTCCCCAATATTAGGGAATCATAAGCAAAGCGGCACCCTTATGGAAAGGGTGCCGCTTAAATTCAGGAATTTTACTTAAGAATCTTGTAAAACTTTATCGATCTTCTGCTTCAGAACCGCTTTTGGCACAGCACCTATCACTTGTTCAGCGACTTTCCCGTCCTTGAATAGCAATAAAGCAGGGATACTCCGTATCCCAAATTCCATTGCTGTCTGAGGGTTCGCATCCACATCCACTTTTGCAAAACCGAATTTACCTTCGTACTCGTCCGCTAGCTCTTCAACAACAGGAGCTATCATTTTACAAGGCCCACACCAGTCAGCCCAAAAATCAACTAAAACAGGTTGATCACTGTCAAGTACACTAGCTTTAAATTCTGCATCACCTATATTTTCTGGCTTTGCCATTCATACCTCCTGTTCGCATCGAAGCGAACAATCCAATTATACATATACATTAGATACTAGGCACAAGTATTTTAGCTATTGCTTTTGAAGATTGCTCCAAAGGTCGCCTGCCCCCATTGGCATTGCCGGAATGAAATTTTGAACTGAATCATTCAATACCCATCGCTCAGCTAACCCTGCAGCCATGAAAAATAACGAGTGTTTCAATAGCTCTTCCTGAAGGGTGTTGGCTAAATCTGCTCTAATGCTTGGGTCGTCCTCTTTGGCAAATTTTTCTACCACCTCATCTAGTATTGGGGTTCCACCAGTAACATTCATTTCACCCATAGAGTGTATAAATCCAAGTGCAAAATGGTTTGGTAGATCAGTAGGTGGTAACGGGCCTACAAATGCGTCATAATCTTTATCGAGCCATACTCTCTCTAAATACTCTGCTCTAGTAACTATTTCCGCCTCAACTTTTGCGCCTTTTTCCTTTAATTGGCTGACCAAAAGTTCACCATGCTTTATATAGTCATCCCCAAAATTTGCAATAACCAATACAAACGGTTTCTCTATCTGAATTAATTTTGCCTCGATACCATTAAAAGCATTCATGATTTTATGCTTTGGTAATTGCCAATCAGAAGAGGCCAATGGCAATCCAGTTGAAATTTCACCTATACCAAAAGATTCTTCTATCGCTGAAAACGGATTCAATCCAGAAAATATGCTCTGCCGAGTCTCTAAATTATTAAAAGGAGCGCGGTTAGAATTTAATCCAAAAATCACACCACGCCCTTGCCTATTAATAACGACAGACTGAAACCCATCTTGTTCGAATTCAGTCCAATAAGATTCTGGGATTCTAGCAACATCGACTAATCCAGTTTTTAACATACGCAAAACCATTTCTTGGTTTGCAGCTATCGGAAATTCAATCTTTAAAGAACCTGTACCGCCTGGATGACTTGATGCTGAATGCAAATTAGTTTGACCTGACTGACCCCGACTGTATATCCAAGGTCCTGAACCGGGAATATTTTCGATAACATCAAACTCTTCAGGAATTATCACTGCATACGGACTGGCTAATTTAAGGAAAAAATCTGGGTCAGGGTATTTCAAGATAAATCTAATTTGAAAAGGGCTTAATAATTCTATGCTTTCGATAGAATCAACGAGAATTTTATGTGGTGAATCCAGTTCATTCATTCTATTCAAACTAAAAATTACATCTGAACCTGTCACAGGACGTAGCACCTGCTCTTCAGCAAAATAAAATTGATGCTGCTGATTTAAGTTAAATTCGTAGGTAGTTGAATCAATTTTTTCAAATGAATTACATAGATCGCAAACAACTGGCATATAAGAAGCCGTCTTTGCGTCCATAGCAAATTTCATCAACCTAGAGTAGCTTGGGCCAGGGCCGTAAAGAGTTGCCCACTCTGAAATTACTTTATGCAAATCTTTATATGGAAAAGATCCAACAACGCCAATTTTCAAAGATCCGGGGGACGGTTCTAAACGTTCTATACGTACCGGTTCTAATTGAATATTACTCCGGCCATTAGTGCTATTACATGCAAGTACTAACCAGGCTAGCACAGTGATAATTAATATCGTAAACGCAGTACGCAATTATTTTCTCTCTAATATAGCTCTAGCACCTAATCTCCATACCATGATAAGCGCAATTGCTGAAGATGGAAGTACTGTAAAAAGGTGCATAACGATTGAAAAGCCAAATGCGATCGAATGATTTTCGCCTAATGCCACGAGCATTGTAGTCACCGCGAAGTGAAAGGTTCCCATACCTGTAGGGGCAGATGGGATTGCTGCCGTAAAGAACGTTGCTGCAACCAAAATTACTGTCATCGCCACTAAAGAAATCTCCATCCCAAACGAAGACATCAAAATCCAGCCGGCAAGTCCAAGAACTACCCAATGACTCAAAGTAGCCAAAAAAGCTAAAGCTAAGTTCCACGGTCGGTCCTTTAGTAAATTTGCTGCATTAACAACCTCTTGGAAATATTGAAAACGGCCCCAAAAAGCCAATTTATGAATCCCTCTAGCTATAGCGATAAAAACTAAAGTGCTGAAACTAAAAAGAATGAATGCACCCAATATTGGAATACTAATTGCCTGATCACGTAAAGAGGGAATTAAAGCCACGCCAACAGTAATTACAAGCGCGCTCGCAATTACATCTAAAAAATTACCCCCTACGAGTCCGGTAAACGCTTTAGAGAAGCCTACATTGTAGTTTTTTGTAATCAGCGCAAGTTGTATTGGTTCACTAATCATCCTAATGGGGGAAATATTATTAACCCCCATTCCCGTATTCTGGATGAGCAAGACATCGACAAACTTAATATTTTCATCAGGCAAAAGGAGATACCATCTCATTGCGCGCAACACCATTGTCAGTGCTATCGGTATCAATACTATTAGCAAGGTATGAATTGGTATGGCCTTCAAACTTGTGCTAATTTCAATCCAATCTATTTTTTCAATCGCCAAAATAGTCAGAAAACTACTAACTAACAAACCTGTTCCAGCTTGAACCCACTTATTACGTAGAACGTAAAGAAAGATGAATTTAAATTGCGCTAACTTCATACTCCAATAATCGCATCTTTATAAGTAGAATTTAAATATGGAACAAGCACTCAATGAAACGCCTCATGTCAATTATCCTTTAATTGATGGACATTCCCATATAGATCAATTCGAGCCAGTCATTATCAATCACATTATCGATAGAGCACTACAAGTGAATGTACAGTTGATCATATCAGCAGGAACAACAATCGAGTCATGTAAAAAAGTGATTGAATTAGCAAATACTTACCCAATTATCCGCGNTGGCATAGGTTTACATCCTGCCGATCTACTCGATTGGGTCACAGATAAAGATGTGCAAGAGTTAAGGCGGCTAGCACAACATCCCCAAATAGTAGAATGGAGTGAAACCGGTTTAGACTACATGCCGGGATCGCCTCCACACGATTTACAAAAAGATGCATTCAGGAAGCAAATCCAACTTGCCAAAGAATACGGTCTACCATTAGTGATTCATTCACGTGAAGCGGATGAGGATTCTTTAAAAATTCTCAGTGAAGAGCATGTAGAGGAAGTAGGGGNTGCATGGCACTACTTCCANGGTGATCTTAATATGGCAGACAAAGTAATAAAATTAGGATTCAAGTTATCTTTAGCCAAACCATTACTTCGCGATCCTGCCTTACAAGATACGGTCGAACAACTGCCTTTAGATTCGTTGGTCATTGAAACTGATTCTTATCCTCAGCTTTTTAAGAAGAATCCCATTAGAAGGACAGAACCTTGGCATTTACCTCANGTTGCAGAAAAGATTGCTGATCTACATAGAATAGATATAGACATTGTTGCGAAGGAAACTACAAAGAATTACCTTACAATGCTGAATAACCGTGTTGATAAAAAACTGACATTTGATCAGTGCAGGCAGGTATAATTTAGCTTTTCTAGATACTCAATTTGTTTAGGAGACAGCGTGCAATACAGAACATTAGGTCTAACAGATTTAAATTTATCAGTAGTAGGATTTGGTGTATGGAGTGTCAGTACTGGATGGTGGGGAAAGGTTGAAAAGCCTGACGCTTTAAAATTGCTCAGAAACGCTCACGAATTAGGAGTAAATTTTTATGATACTGCCGATACATATGGGCAAGGGTATGGTGAAGAAATACTTCGCGAAGCGTTTAATAAAACCCGACACGACATAATCATNGGAACAAAATTCGGATACGACTTAAATGCCCCTAGAGACGGTCATCATAAGGAACGGCCGCAAAAATGGGACACAGAATTTGTTCGTTCTGCCGTTGAAAATAGTTTGAGGCGTTTAGGTACCGACTATATAGATCTTTATCAACTGCATAATCCCAGGTTGAATGCTATTCAAAACGATGCACTCTTTAGTTTACTAGATGATTTGGTCCAAGAAGGAAAACTTCGGTGGTACGGAACTGCACTAGGACCCGATATCGGATGGAAGGACGAAGGGGATGCCTCAATGGCCGANCGCAAGATCCCTAGTATGCAAATAATTTATTCAATTATTGANCAACAACCTGCTCGCCATTTTTTCCCTTCTGCACATGAACACAGTACAGGATTAATCGCGCGTGTACCCCATGCTTCAGAAATTCTCACAGATGAATTTGTGAATAAATCTAAAGTAGAATTCGACCCAAGTGACCACCGGTCTCATAGGCAACGCGAATGGCTCGATGAAGCATTCAAAAAAAGAGAAAAGGTTTTATTCATTGCAGACAATTCTAATGAACGAAAATTATCCCAGGCCGCTATTCAATTTTGCTTGGCAGAACCTTCTATATCAACAGTGCTTCCGAACATAGTCAGACAAGACCAATTGGAAGAATTTACGGCTGCCTCAGAAACCCTTCCTCTTAGCTCCGAAGAAATTATGGAATTAAACAGGCTTTACGATGAAGAGTTCTCTGCACTTGAAATAATCCAACCNCAACGAGCCTAATTGGATCAAGTTATACTCCCATCACGTTATAGCCAGCATCCACNTACAAAATATGACCTGTAATACCTGATGCAAGTTGGCTCAACAAAAACAATGTGGCGGACCCAACTTCTTCTTGAGTGATATTTCTCTTCAGCGGTGCTCTCGTAGCATGCACCTCGTGCATACCTGTGAAGCCAGAAATNCCTCTTGCGGCCAGTGTATTTAGTGGACCGGCGGATACAGCNTTTACCCGAATACCCTGTGGACCATACTCAGCTGCTAATTGCTTGACTTCATTTTCTAATGCAGCCTTGGCAACTCCCATTATGTTGTATCCGGGATAAACTTTATCTGCCGCATGGAACGTCAAAGTTACGATGCTACCACCATCCGGCATCTTGGCCGTTGCAGCTTTTACAATTGGTAATAGCGAATAGGCACTTACTTCAAGCGCCATCCTAAATCCATCTATGCTAGTTGAAGAAAATGCACCTTCAAGGTCCTCTTTATTAGCAAACGCCACACTATGTACAACCATNGTCAAAGAAGACNGTGAATTAGCTTTGGCTATTGCTGCCTCTACTGATTCTTGGGTTAATACGTCGCACTCAATTGCATTAATATGATCATAAGGTTCAACCAAGCTAAGTACATTACGGCCCATNCGTTCATTCTGGTAAGTCACAAACACTTCAGCACCAGCTTGCGCTAAACTCATGGCTATCGCCCAGGCAATACTCCTGTGATTAGCAACTCCAAAAACAATTGCGCTTTGATTAGTAAGGTCAATATTAACTGCCATTTAATCAATTCTCCTTAAGAATGCTGTGCCTCCCGTGCCAACGGGCCATGCCTAGGATCATAATCCCACTTAACTTCAGGACGCTTTACGCCTCGGTACATTTCATGCTCTATCAGCAAGAAATCTTTCTTGGGAATCAAGTGTAGTAGTCCCTGAAATGCCAGAGGCCATAATTCTGGTGCCCATTTTTTTACGTATTCCAAACGTGGTGCAATTAATCGCGCATCAATTGCATGAGCATCATCCAAAGTAATATCAGCATTTATTTTCACATGCCAAGAATAGCTATCTTCTTTATCCGTTATGGGCCAGACTATAGTTTCATCTTCAAAATATGTTTCAGAAATACTAGCAATTGCGCAGAAAGTTGCTGATTCATATACATAGAAAAGTACGCGATCTCCAATCTCCATACGCTGAACACGCTTACGCTGTTGCTTACCCATTCCCAAAACAGAAAATTTTCTATCAGCGCAAACCTGATAGTAATCTTCGTGAACGGCAACCATCCAATAATTTCGAGGTGTTGTAACCATTAATAAATAGTATCATGATCAACAAATTAACACTTAAATCAAGCGATCTTTTTTTTCTGAAATAGTTAACCATTGAGAGTATGTACCCTTCCACTGTAAAATTACCTCGCTTTGATTATTCAATTTTGCTCTAAATATGCCATNNATGGCATATTTTGCTGACAGGAGAATGTATTGGCTATCGCAACTAACTTAGGATTCCCACGAATTGGTGCAAACCGAGAAATGAAATGGGCAGTAGAAGCCTACTGGTCAGGGAAAATAGACCACGAAGAGCTCGAAAAGCGAGCGTCTCTCATCAAACAAACAAATTGGAAATTACAAAAAGATGCTGGAATCGAGCACATTCCTTCGAATGATTTTTCGTTCTACGATCAAATGCTAGATACAAGCGTGATGGTCGGTGCTATTCCNGCCCGTTATGGCTCAATTGATGGCGAAGTAGATCTCGAAACATATTTTGCAATGGCACGCGGACGAAATGCCTCCGAGGGCGATGCGGGGGTGACCGCTATGGAAATGACCAAGTGGTTTGATACTAACTATCACTATATTGTTCCTGAGATAGACAGAGAACAGCGATTTTCAATCAAATCGACTAGGGCGATAGATGAGTTTATCGAAGCAAAAGAACTAGGTATTCACACCAGGCCAGTATTAGTAGGACCAGTGACATACTTATTACTATCAAAATCTAATGATCCTAATTTTGACCCCTTAACTCTTCTGGAAGATCTTGTCGATGTCTATGAAAAAATATTGAGGCGATTTACAGAAGCTGGTGCCACCTGGATTCAATTTGATGAACCCGCACTGGGGCTTACACTTGATGACAAACAAAGATCAGCGTTTGGACGCGCGTACGCCCGTCTCTCAGCCACGTCTCCTTCTTTAAGTCTTTTGGTAGCTGTATATTTTAGTGATCTGAGAGAAAACACTAGAACCGCGCTTGCATTACCAGTTAAAGGGTTACATCTTGATATGGTAAGAGGGCGAATCGATTTGGAAAATATCCTAGCGAAATTACCAGAGGAAATGATAATTTCACTAGGTCTTATAGATGGTCGAAATATATGGAAGGCTAACTTACAAGAGGCTATTGCATTAGGGAAAAAAGCCACTGCGTCAGCAGGTAAAGACCGTGTATTTATAGGTCCCTCATGCTCATTACTTCATACTCCTGTTGATTTACAAAATGAATCCAAACTAGACAAGGAAATGAAGTCATGGATGGCATTTGCAAAGCAAAAAATACAGGAAATTGCATTAATCACTCAAGCATTGAACGGCGAAACTGAATTGATCGTCGATCAACTCAACTCGAATGCTGATGCTATTAATAGCCGTAGCTCGTCTACACGTGTTCATAATCCTCTAATAGAAACGCGAATGGCCAATATCACCGCGGAAATGGCATGCAGAATTAGTCCCTACCCAGAACGCCGAAAAGCCCAAGTGAAAAAACTTGGATTACCAATTTACCCAACCACTACAATAGGTTCCTTTCCGCAAACAACGGAAATAAGGAAAATCCGAGCAGCTCACAATAAATCTGAATTATCCAGCGAAGAATATGAAGTTTTTCTAAAGGAAGAAATTGAGCGCACTATAAAATTTCAAGAAGAAATGGGACTTGATGTCTTTGTTCACGGAGAGCCTGAACGAAACGATATGGTTGAATATTTCGGGCAACAACTAGAAGGATATGTCTCTACTATCAATGGTTGGGTCCAAAGTTACGGTTCCCGTTGCGTAAAACCCCCAATTATCTTCGGTGATATTAACCGACCAAAACCGATGACAATTGATTGGATAAAATATGCCCAATCACTTACTTCCACCCCTGTAAAAGGTATGCTTACCGGACCTGTGACAATGCTTCAATGGTCTTTTGTTCGTGACGATCAACCCAGAAGCCAAACGTGTAAGCAACTAGCGTTAGTAATTCGAGATGAAGTCTCTGATTTAGAGGCCGCCGGTATAAANATCATTCAAGTTGACGAGCCTGCTATACGAGAGGGCCTTCCTCTCCGGAATGAAGATTGGGATGAATATCTAGAATGGGCGGTTGAGTCTTTTCGACTGGCGACATCTGGCGTTGAAGATCAAACGCAAATGCATACTCATATGTGCTATGCCGCTTATGACGACATTATTGACGCAGTTGTAGCTATGGATGCCGACGTCATATCAATGGAGAATTCTCGCAGTGATGGAACATTGATGGATACATTTCGTGCCCATTCTTACCCTAATGAAATAGGACCTGGTGTCTATGATATTCACTCACCCCGTATTGCTGATGTCACAGAAATGAAAGATTTACTTGGCAAAGCTGCTGATGTGCTATATCCAGAACAAATATGGGTTAATCCCGACTGTGGATTAAAAACACGTAAATGGGAAGAGGTTATCCCTTCACTAAAAAACATGGTTACAACAGCTAAGCAATTCCGTGTCTAGAAATGGATAATATCGAACTCTCTAAAACAGTTTTGCACGATCTTCACATTCGTCATGGCGGCAAAATGGTTCCTTTTGCAGGTTTTGAAATGCCTATTCAGTATCAGAGCATACTGGTAGAAGCCAAAGCTGTACGAACTTCTGCAGGAATTTTCGACGTCTCGCATATGGGTCGTATATTGATTGAAGGAAGCGAGTCCCAAAAATTAGTGAATTGGATTCACTCTGCAAACTTCAATGACGATATGCCTTTATTCCGTGCCCGATATGGTCTTATATGTAATGAAAATGGAGGAATTATAGACGACGCAATCGTCTATAAGTTAAGTAATCAAAAATTCTTACTAATTCCAAATGCTGCGAATTTAATGAAAATTATTAACTGGCTAGAATTTTGGAAGAATACCAAATTTCCTTCAGTGACAATATCAGATCAAACAAGCAATATAACGATGCTAGCAATCCAAGGCCCCAACTCTATAAAAATTGTAGAGCAAGCAATCAATGTTAATCTTTCATCATTAAAAGCCTTCACCATAATGGAAACATCTATTTCGAATTCTCCCGTACTGATCGCGCGAACGGGCTACACTGGTGAAGATGGGGTAGAAATCATGGCACATGTATCAAAAACTGAGCAGCTTTGGCTTGATTTAGTCTCCGCTGGGGTAGTGCCTTGTGGACTAGGGTCAAGAGATATTTTAAGACTTGAAGCAGGACTGCTACTTCACGGTCAAGATATAGATGAAACGATAAATCCAATTGAAGCAGGTTTACAAAAATTCGTCGACTTAAATACGGATTTCTGCGGAAGCATGAGTATAAAAAATTCATCCCAATCAACAACAAAAACTCTAATTGGCTTCGCAACCGAGGGTCGTAGCCTCGTCCCTAGATCACATGCGAATATTCTTTATCAGGAGGAGCTAATTGGAGTTGTTACTAGTGGCGGCTTCTCGCCTACGCTTGACACCAATATAGGGCTCGGCTATGTTCAAAATGACCAAATTAAGAACGGCTCCAAAATAGTTGTCGATGTTCGCGGGNGCGACGTCGAAGCAACTGTTACTCAAATTCCGTTTTACAGGAGATAAATTCGTAATGCCANTACCAAAAGACAGGTTGTATTCCAAAGAGCACGAATGGGCCCTCCTACAAGTAGATGGCTCAGTTATTATTGGTATTACTGATTTTGCCCAACATGAACTTGGAGATGTTGTCTACCTCGAGTTGCCAGCAGAGGGATCCAATGTCCTTCAGCATAAGCAAATGGGGGAAATCGAATCTGTAAAAGCAGTTTCAGAAATCTTTTCCCCAGTATCTGGAGTAGTACTTGAAGTAAATAACTCTGCTAAAGACAATCCAGAACTAGTTAACAATAGTCCGTATGAATCTGGATGGTTGATAAAGGTACAACCATCCAATCAGGATGAGCTACAAAGTTTGCTGAGCCCTGATGATTACACGGCCTTGACTGAATAAATTACTAAGACCCATTTATATAAGGTACCTAATTGGAAAGCCAATCATTTAAGTCTCCATTCATTCCAAACACATTAGACGATAGAGTTTCTATGCTTGCAGCTATCGGAGCAAATTCTGTCGAAGAGCTGTTCAAAGATATCCCAATTGAATACCGACATCCTAATTTAAATTTACCGTCTCCACTTTCAGAAATGGAAGTTCTTGAAAAAATGAATGCTCTGGCAAATAAGAATTTGCATGCTGGTAGTTTCGATAATTTTCTTGGTGCTGGAGCCTACCATCATTTTTGCCCAAGTGTGGTTCAAGCTTTAGTAACTAGAGGTGAGTTTCTTACCTCTTACACTCCATATCAACCTGAGGTTTCTCAAGGAACCTTGCAAGGAACNTATGAATTTCAATCTATCACTGCTGAATTGTATGGAATGGAAGTCTCAAATGCAGGAATGTACGACGGTGCGACAAGCTTAGCAGAGGCAGCTCTTATGTCCTGTCGAATAACTAAACGAAATAGAATCGCAGTCTTTGATACTGTCAATGCTCACTATATAGACACAATCAAAGCTTATGCCCTGCCTCAAGAACTGGATGTATATGTAGTCAAACCTGAATCATATGCTTTAGATTCTGATACAGCCTGCTTAATCGCCCAATATCCCAATTTTTATGGATCTTTCGAAGACATGCAATCATATAGTGATCATGTTCATTCCCAAGGTGCTTTGTTCATTATGTCTTGCGACCCTATAGCCCTAGCAATGTTCAAAACACCCGGAGATTACGGTGCTGATATCGCTACTGGAGAAGGCCAAGCTTTAGGAGTACCCCTGAGTTTCGGGGGGCCTTATGTTGGAATTTTCACGTGCCGGAAGGAATACCTCAGGCAAATGCCTGGTCGTATCTCAGGTAAAACAGAAGATTCTCATGGCAACACAGGATATGTCTTAACTCTTCAACCAAGAGAGCAGCATATAAGGCGAGAGCATGCCACTTCGAACATTTGTACTAGTACAGCGCTGATAGCACTCTGGGCCACAATCTACACTGCNCTTATGGGAAAACACGGGCTTAGAAGAGTNGCAGAATTATGTTACCAAAAATCACACTATGCAGCCTCAGAAATTGCAAAACTACCCGGATATGATCTAGTTGATAATGGGCCTTTTTTTCAAGAATTTGTAATTACCTGCCCTAAAGATTTCGAATCAATTAACAAGGAACTGGAAAGATCTGGAATTATTGGAGGNTATAACGTTAGCAATACATACAANAACGGTATGCTCCTGTGCGTGACAGAGGTCAATACTAAAAATAGCATAGACCGATTGGTCGAAAGATTAGGATCTATTAACTAAGATGTACAATTCCTCAAAAATGCATGAAAGTGCACATGAACGAAGGCGACTACTAATGGAGCGCAGCAAACCTGGTCGAACAGGTACTTCNTTACCCGAATCTGACGTCCCAACACAACTTCATCCTGACCCCTCCATGCTAAGAGGCGACTTAAATTTGCCAGAAGTTACCGAAGGGGAGATTGTAAGGTATTTCACTTATTTGAGCCAATTAAATTTCTCTGTCGACACTCATTTTTACCCTTTGGGTAGCTGTACGATGAAATATAACCCAAAGCTTAATGAGACTGTCGCTGCACACCCAGGGTTTTCTAAATCGCACCCCGCTCAGCCGATATCTCAAATACAAGGTGCTCTAGAAGTACTTCATTCGTTACAAACTTACTTAGCTGAAATTAGTGGTTTACCAGGAGTAAGCCTATCTCCATTAGCAGGTGCCCAGGGCGAGCTTTCTGGTGTTTTGACTCTTAGAGCTGCATTAAAGGATCGAGGTCAAGGTCATCGAAGAAAAATGCTTATCCCTGACACCGCGCATGGAACAAATCCTGCATCTGCAGCGATGGCGGGTTTTAATGTCGTTTCCATTGGTTCAGGGCTAGACGGAAACATCGATCTAGACAGTGTTATGAAAGAAGCCGACTCGGAACTTGCGGGAGTCATGTTCACTCAACCAACTACACTTGGTTTATTTGATCAAAAAGCAATAGAAATGTGTCGTTTAGTACATCAAGCGGGGGGGTTGGTATATGGCGATGGCGCGAACATGAATGCTCTTCTTGGAAGGGCAAAATTAGGCCAGCTCGGTTTCGATGTAGTACATATGAATCTTCATAAAACATTTTCTACTCCTCATGGAGGTGGAGGTCCTGGCGCAGGACCAATTTGCGTTACCGAAGAATTAGCCAAATTTCTACCAGGCCCAATTGCTACAAAACTAATTAACGACGAGGATATTGTTTACGATTTAACTATGCCTGAAAAAACGATTGGTCGCTCAGGCGCATTCCAAGGGAATTTCGGGGTACTTGTAAGAGCGTTCACCTATATCACTCTTTTAGGCAAACAGGGGATGCTAGACATTAGCGGGAACGCTGTCCTGAACGCGAACTATCTTCTAACTAAACTGCGGGATTTATACGAACTACCTTTTGATCGTAACGTAATGCACGAAGTTGTTTTTTCAGCAAAGAAGCGACAGGGAGCAAATGCTTTGGACATCTCAAAGCGACTCCTTGATTATGGCTTTCATGCACCTACCATGTATTTCCCCTTAGTAGTTGCCGAAGCATTAATGATTGAACCTACTGAAACAGAATCAAAGGAAACTTTAGATGCATTCATTGAAGCTCTTCATGAAATTGATCAAGAAGCTTCCCATGACGAGAATTTCTTGCGCACAGCGCCCTATAATACTCCTCTCTCTCGNCTGAATGAAGCAAAGGCAGCTAGAAACCCAAATTTGCGCTGGAATCCAAATAACTAATTACTTTACCGCATTAATCTTTAGTTTTATCCTCTGAGAGTGGAGTGAAAATGATAGAAATAGGACAGACAATCCCAAATTTTACGCTTACAAGTCACGAGCGTGAAGAGATCTCAATTAATCAGTATCGAGGCAAATGGGTAGTAATACACACTTTCCCGTTTGCGTTCACTGGAGGGTGAACAAGCCAGACCTCATCCTTCAACCGTGCGTTGAAGTCATTTGAAGATAAGAACACTCAGCTTCTAGGTCTGAGTATTGACACAAGGCCTGCGTTAAGCAATTGGGCGAACTCGTTGGGAGGCATTCGACATCCTCTGCTATCTGACTTTTGGCCCCATGGAAAAGTCTTAGATGAGATTGGTATTTTAAATCACGAAGCTGGTACGGCGCGAAGAGCCTTAATAATTATTGATCCCGACGGCATAGTTAGGCATATCGAAACCCATCAAGGAACCTTGCCTAACCCTGAGGATACCTTAGCTAAATTAGAGAATTTACAAAGCTAAGTCAATCATGGCATATGTCTTTGAGTTGCCAGAATTAAAGGCGCATTAAAGGAACTTTCTAAAGAATAAGAAGTAGGGCTCGGAGCATTTTTCCCGAACAGAAATACTCCGAATCCCCCCATGGATCTCTTATCTATAAGTAAATCAATTAAGCGAGTATTTCTGTTTTTTGTGACCCTATCTAATTGGTTACTTTCCGAAATTTTTTTCCTGTAATGATCGATTCCCAAATCCAAAAGAAACTGAGCCTGTGTTTTCATTTCGAGGAAATCGAACCCAGCTTCATGTGCGATTTTTCGCAAATTGGTGAAATCCACATGAACGCTAATATCCTGCTTCCCAACATGCCGGTACGGGTCCATATTTAAGGTATGTGCGTAATAACACCTTAAAGTACCTTCGGGTCTTGTTTTACTGTAGTAATCAATAGATTCATGTCCATAATCAATCAGCAGTAAATAACCAGAGTCCATCATGGAGTACATAGATTGAAGCCATTTGGCTAATCCTATATTTATTTCAGTACGGTATCCCTCATGCAAGCTAATACCTAGATCATAAAATTGTTTGCCAATTTCAATACTTGAAAGCTCCCCTAAAATCTCCTTAAAGTTTCCATTTTCATCTAGTCCTATAAAAATTTCTAGCATTTTGGACTGATGTGCAGTAACGCGGTGTACAGGCATAGCATCCAACAGTTCATTCGCAAGAATAACCGCAGGGCCTTCAATTTTTACATCCATATTCCCTTGGATCCAGGTTCCTGGATAGTCAGGAGGCTTAGAAGAAAGGTCTGAGGCTATGTAGTTCAGGGCCTTAGCATAATCTGTATACATAAAACTGGAACTCGCCATAACATCTATGCCAAGTTGACCATTACCAGCACCTAATTCAACTACATTAAATTTAGGCGGCATTCCAAACGCCTTCCACAGAAGTCTAATTTGTTCAGCTATCAATGTTCCAAATACAGGATGGGCGACAGGAGCGGTAAAAAAGTCGCCCATGGGGCCAAAGGCATTCCGATTGGTATAGTACCCCCCACCAGGGTAATAGAGCGCAATTTCCATAAATTCGGCGAACGTGATAGGGCCACGCTCAATGATAATTTTTCGAATTGCGATTTCTGCAGGGGAATATTCAGATTGTATAAACATAGAGGGACGTATCTTTTTAGGACAAAGGGCTACTTTGCTTAACCCCTGTTACGGTTAGCGTGACTTCCTTCCGACTCCCAGCTCGTAATCTGTATAGAATTCTTAAACTCTCTGTTCTCACCACAGCGCCTACAAGTACCGTAACTAGTCGGGCCATTAGGGCTCTCAATAGCCCAATGGTGCGAACATTCAGATTCGTTTTGATCAGCCAATTCAACCGTAGGTTGCGTCATAAGGATCCCCTTTTAATTTATGAACGTTGGTCTATAGGTATGAATTTTAAATCCATAGGACCGTCATATCTAATTTGTGGGCGTATAAGCATATTTTTATCCTGTTGTTCAAGTATCTGAACAACATAACCAGGGACACGAGCAACTGCAAAAATAGAGATGAACAAATCCTCAGGGATACCTAAGAGGTAATAAACAGAGCCTGCCCAAAAATCAACATTCACGCAAATTCCTCGTTCCGCATATGGTCTCATGTGCTCTTCGACTTTACTTAAAATCTGAAACCATTTCGGATCACCTTTCTTCTCTGCAAGAAGACGGGAACCTTCACGCAAGTGTCGCGCACGTGGATCCTCAGCTCGGTAAACTGCATGGCCGAATCCCATGATGCGCTCTTTACGTTCTCGCTTGCCTTCCAAATAACTCTGAACATTGTCAACTTCACCAATATCCAAAGCCATCTTCATCACTCCCTCAGCTGCTCCGCCATGCAAAGGCCCTTTGAGAGTTGAGATGCCTGTAACAATGGCCCCATGTACATCAGCCAATGTGCTTGCAGTCACACGTGCTGCAAACGAAGAAGCATTTGAACCATGGTCCAAATGAACGATAAGGTCTTTGTCCATTAATCGAGCAGTATCTTGATCGGGTTTATCACCTGAAAGCATATAAAGGAAATTAGCAGCATGGGACAAGCTTGTATCAGGATCAATTGGAGACAACCCGCTGCGGATTCTATGGTGCGCTGCCACTATTGTGGGGACCTGGGCTGTGATTTTCATACCCTTCCGGAGAGTAGCGTCGTGTGCCGTGTCGTCTACATCGGACTCAAATGCAGCCAATGACGAAACAGCTGTTCTTAGGACGTCCATAGGGTGTCCATTTTTTATATGGTCAATTACTTGAATAACTTCATTAGGAATTGACCTAGATTGCCGGAGTGTATTATCGAATTGTTCTAATTCCGATTTGTTTGGGAGGTGCCCGACCATCATTAGGTGTACAACTTCTTCAAAGCTCGCATTTTCTGCAAGATCATGAATATCGTAACCCCGATATATAAGTCTACCTACGTCACCAATTACAAAACTTGATTCAGTGGACTCGAAGTAGACGTCTCGAAGTCCTCGCTTCAGCTCAACGTCTTGATGAACCATGAAACTCCTCCGTTACTAATTCGTCATCAGAAAGCCTATTGCCCATAGCAAAATTATAGGGCTCTCTGAATGAAAATCGCGGGATTAAACATCGCGCCAGATGCTATTAAATCTTAACCAAAAAAATCCCACCTGACGAGAATACATCTGCCTATTAGGAGTGTCAACGCAAAATTACTTTTCTAATTACACCCAAATCCAATCAATTACCTCTAATAGACTTTGGGAAATGAAAAATGCCACAAAAAAACAACGCGAATGTTTAAGTCTAATTAAACTTAATTCGTATTAAATGTAATAAAAAATAAACGAATTCTGTAATTTTTATTACATTTAGTTGAAAACGCGTAATTTGGATATACTGGATACGCAAATTTTGGAATTGACACCCCTATATGCTGGGCGTACCCTTTGTTTATAATCTCTTGTTTCTTGGTAAAATTTTTACCAAACTTAGCAATGAAACTATTGGGAGGATACTGGCACAATGGCCAGCCAAAACGAGATAGTTGTCCGATTCGCAGGTGAGGGAGGCCAAGGTGTGGTCACCGCTGCGGAAATGTTGGCGCGTGCGGCCACTGGTGTTGGCTTCCATGCCCTTACTTTTGCTACTTTCCCCTCGCAGATACTTGGGGGGCCCACATGGACTCAAGCCAGAGTAGCAAAAGAAACTGTTCTTAGCCCCGGAGATTCAGTAGATATACTTGTAGCATTCAATGATGAAGCATACCAAGAGCACCGTACAGATGTCCGTGATGGCGGCGTAATACTTCTTGATCCTTCAGTTAACCCCGATAATGGTGATCAGAGCCATCGTTGTATCCATGTTCCGTTTGATGATCTAGCCAAAGAAACAGGTGAGTCTAGAGCAGCAAATATGGTAGTTATGGGTGGGCTCTCTAAATTAATTAATATGCCTCTTGAGTATTTCAAAGATTTTGTTAGTGAAAGATTTGCAGGTCGTGATTCCATAATTGAGGCAAATCATAAGGCCTTGGATCTCGGGCTTAACCAACTCAAAGATGAACAAGCAATAAGTGACTTGGGTGCCCCTATCCCTCCTGACTATAAACAAATTTTCATCAAAGGAAATGAGGCCCTTTCAATAGGAGCAGTCCATGCGGGAATCGAATTTTACTTTGGTTATCCAATCTCCCCAGCTACGCCAATTCTAGTTTTTATGGAGAAGAACCTCTTAGGTGAAGGTAAATTTGCGTATCAGGCTAGCTCCGAAATAGAGGCCATTACTGGAATAGTGGGCGCAGGTTTTTCTGGAAAGAAATCAATGACCGCTACATCAGGGCCAGGATTCACTCTAATGGGAGAAGGAATTGGGCTCGCATGGATGGCTGAAATACCTTGTGTAGTAGTCGATGTTCAGAGAGGGGGTCCTGCTACAGGGCTTCCTACTAAAACTGAGCAATCAGATTTATTAACTGCAATTAGCCCTGCTCATGGGGATGCAAAAATTCCTGTAATTGCTGCTGGTACTGTTGAAGAGTGTTTTTATGCAGCTGTACATGCTTTTAATTGGGCTGAAACCTATCAAGGGCCCGTTATTATTTTAAGTGAACATTCCCTGGCAGAACGCGCGCAAAACATACGAGTACCTGAGTTATCGGAAACACCGGTTCAAAATAGAATCACCTATCAAGGTAATAACGGTTACCTACGGTACGAATCTAAAGAAATATCCCCCTTCCCTATCCCTGGTAATCCTGGCTCCTATGTTGCCAATGGCTCTGAGCATGATATATATGGTGACACTACGCACCTTGCTAAATATCACATCCATATGACTGAGCGTCGCTTCGGCAAACTAGCTTTATTAGAAAATGCTCCGTTCGAATCTGACAATCCTGCTTCAAAAATAGCTTTAATGCCATGGGGTGGATCTAAGGGTTCTGTTCTAGAGGCTTACAATATACTTCGTAACCAAAACGTGGATATTGCGTGGTACTACACAATGTTTATTAATCCGCTTGCGCCGGATTTACTTAAAGCGCTTAAAGAAAAAGACTTAGTTATAGTCCCGGAGTTAAATTACCAAGGCCAATTTGCAAGTCTTCTCAGATCCCAAGGAATTAACGCTGAAGCGATTACTCAATATACAGGACTTCCGTTTAAATCCTCCTTTCTTGTAGAGCGGATAAATGAGCTTGTAGGAAAATATAAAAAAGACATGGTGGTGGGGTAATGAGTGGGAAAAATCCAGAATATGATTTTCTTTGGTGCCCTGGCTGTGGAGATTTTGGCGTCCGTCGAGCAATGGAATTTGCCATGCAAGATTGGAATATTGAACGCGAAACACCAATGACTCACAATGTCGTAGTTGCAGGGATCGGATGCTCTGGCAATACTGTCCATCTACTAGAAGGTGAACAGCCGTACGGGTTCCATGGTATTCACGGGAGATCATTGCCCTTAGCATTAGGTGTTAAAATGGCAAGGGAAGAACTTAACGTGGTAGTTGTAGCAGGCGATGGTGATTTTCTCAGTATAGGAATGGAGCATATAGGACCGCAGGCTGCCCGAAATTTGAATATATGTGCAGTTGTGATGGATAACGGAATATATGGCCTTACAAAAGGACAGTCTTCCCCAACTACTCTGGAAAATACTGTTACAAGCTCAACCCCATTTGGGAAAATGGAATCTCCCGTTCACCCTTTAGATCTGTACCTCACTCTTGGAGTAAGTTATATAGCTTCAGGATACTCCAGTAAACCACGGGATTTAGCCAAGTTAATTACTAAAGGAATGATGCATGATGGGTTTTCTATTGTGCACGTTTCTTCCCCTTGCACAACCTATAATGATACCTATGAAATCCTTAAAGGCAGCCGTGCAAAAGGTACTGAAGGTACTGCTTACGACATCCCCGAAAATCATGATCCTACGGACAAAGATGCTGCTCGAGATTTAATCGCAAGAGGAGGCGTTCCTCTTGGTGTAGTTTATGAAAATACTACGCGTCCGTCATTAGGACAACGTTTAGCAAAGGTTAGGGAAAATAACCAAGCAAAAGATGCGGCGGCTCTTCTCAATTCTTTTTCTATATAGACTAGAGTCTTAAATTAGATTCGTTCTCCTGAAATAGAAATCCTGGATACGAGGACATGCAGCAATGGTAGATATTCCAGCGGTACAACTACAGAATGTTTCCAAGTTTTACGGGAAAAATGCCGCACTAAAATCAATAGATCTAAACATTCAGCCAGGAAAAATAGTTGCGGTTTTTGGGCATAATGGTGCTGGGAAAAGCACTCTATTACGTATAATATCCATGGCTCTCAATCCAGATATAGGTGATTTACAGATAATGGGTGCTGACTCAACCAAATATAAATCATGGTGCCGTTCGCAAATTGGCTATGTTGGCCATNTTAATTACCTCTATCCTGATCTTTCTCCCTCAGAAAATTTAATGTTTTTTGCTCAGTTATATGGGGTACCTGATTATAAAGTGCGAGTCTTTAACCTATTAGAGGATTTAGAGCTCNCCAGTAAAACAAATCAACCTTTACGTAATCTATCAAACGGAGAACAGAAGCGAACCTCCATAGGAAGAGCCTTAGTTCATCGACCCTCTATACTCCTTATGGATGAACCAGATGCAGGTCTTGATATTCGAGCGCAAGAACTAATGCGATCATTTATCAAGGAAATCTCTGCAAATGGGGGTACGNTTTTGTTCTCTTCTCACGAGCCAAACTCTAGTCTTGACTTTGCAAGCGAGTTCTTATTCTTANGCAAAGGTAATNTAATCACTCATAGTACTAACGTCGTTTCTTCTAAAAATGAGCTATTTAGCCTGCTAAATAAGGCCGGTAGCTGAATGNCTTATTTANTAACTTCNGCNTTAATTATATTNCGCAAGGATTTTAAGGTNGAACTACGAACCCGTGAGAATATTACAACCATACTACCNTTTTCTNTCGTCATAGCATTCATATTCAATTTTACATTTGATCCCTCACCNCAATTGATGGCTACAATNGGCCCTGGGATAATNTGGGTTGCATTTATTTTCTCGGGGACATTGGGAATAAATAGGCTATTTTTGACTGAGCGCGAAATAGGTACGCTCGAGGCATTAAATATTGCTCCTATCCCTAAAGAATCTATTTTCCTTGGGAAATTTTTAGGAATTCTAATATTATTATTAAGTATTCAAAGTCTTCTAATCCCCGTTTTCCTAGTACTCTACAATCTNAATCTTTTCGAANTACGCTATATAAGCATAACCGTCTGTGCAACTATCGGCTTCTCCGCAGTTGGGACGCTTTTTTCTGCCATTGCAGTTAGCACAAAAGCACGAGAAATAATGCTCCCTGTACTTTTTTTACCTGTAATTTTACCCATTGTGATTGCTTCTGTCGCCGCAACACAGAAAATATTTACTACTGAAGGATGGCACTCTCTATTACCATGGCTACAGTTAATTATTTTCTTTGATTTTTTGTATCTTGTGCTATGCTCAATACTGTTTGAATCTGTGATAGAGGAATAGCAATGNCTAAATCAATGTGGTCGATCTTCTCAACCTCAATAATCGCATCATTAATGTTCGTTAATATGTATTTGATTTTTTTCGTCGCACCTACAGAACAAGTTATGGGGGATATACAACGTCTATTCTACTTCCATGTCCCTGTTGTCCTTACGAGCTTTATTTCGTTTTTTGCATCTGCAGTTTTTAGCGTGCTATACCTAATNAGGAAAAANTTCTATTGGGATCATGTTGCATATGCTTCGGCGGAAACAGGATTAGTNTTTTTTACTGGAGCAATNATTACAGGTGCCGTGTGGGCTAAGCCCGTTTGGAATACTTGGTGGGTATGGGATGCAAACGGAACTTTAACNTTCGTTCTCTGGCTCATATTTATTGGCTACCTCATGGTTCGTACCTACGCTCCNACCCCAGAAAGAGCNCGAAAATGGGGANCTTCTGTAAGTATTCTAGGAGCCGCCACTGTTCCATTCGTCTATATGGCTGCGGATTGGTGGGGTGGCCTCCATCCTGAGCGTGTGACTGGCCCAGGAGCGGAAGGTTCCCTCGAAAGAAGTATGCTCTTGATATTACTATTCTCTTTCGCTTGTTTTCTAAGCCTATTTGTATATCTACTTGTCGAAAGGTACAGACAGCGTAGTATTGAAGACACGATAATGAAAATTAACCAAAACTATTTGTAGGTTGTATTATGAAAAAAATTGTTCAAACAAAAAGAATCCTTTTGCTTTTAGCCAGCGTGTTCTTTTTATTCACAATGCTATGCCTGCCAGCAAGTGCTGCTACAGTAGGGCAATCAACTGACAATAATTCAAATTTAGGCTATCTATTAGCTGGTTCCTTACTAACTTGGGCTGGTTTTTTTATTTATGCTTTCTTTATAAGTAAAAAAAATGCTAATCTTCATCGTGAGATAACAGAGCTTCAAAAGAATTTGGACTCATCAAAGTAATCCTGTGATCTATAGATCTTGAGGTTATAATTATTTGGCTATGAATATACAAAGGAAGAAGGTGTCTATATGGGTGACGACGTTGAGGTAAATCCGTATTACGGAGTATTTCCCTACCGCGATTTCTTAAAAGAAGAAGGTGTACCAGTTTTTGAAGGATATGCAGTGGATTGNCACACTGTACCCGTNGAACCATGGGAAAGGCTTGGAGGACTTGGTACGTATGTACATGTTGCTGGTAAAAGTGATTATCTTTCTGCCTACGTGGTAGAGATACCACCAGGAGGAGAACTCAACCCAGAACAACACATGCATGACGAATTGATACATGTGATTTCCGGGCGAGGTTCGACGGTAATTGAGCGCCCAGACGGTAAACGATATTCCTTCGAATGGGGACCTAGTGCAATATTTGCGATTCCCATTAACGCAAAGCATCAAATTTTCAATGGCTCCGGAACTGAACCAGCCCGTCTAGCTGCAGTTACCGACTTGCCAATNATTTTCAATATTTTNAGAAACCCTAATTTCATTTTTGAAAATTCATTTCAATTTCCTGAAAGAATGGCTTCTGAAAAGTATTTTGATGGAGAAGGTGAATTTCGGCAAGTAAAGCCCGGTCGACATCAATGGGAAACCAATTTTGTNCCAGAGNTAGTTAATTTTGAATTACCTCCNTGGCTTGCACGTGGTGCAGCTGGTAATAATATCCAATTTTTACTTGGTGATAGCTCAATGCATTGCCATATTTCCCAATTTTTTGAAGGCACTTACAAAAAGGCTCATGCCCACAATGCCGGGGCACATATTTTCTGCGTGACGGGCGAGGGCTATTCTTTGCTTTGGAGAGAAGGAGAAAACCCCGTAGACACCGTGAGGGTTGACTGGAAGCCTGGTACGCTTTATGCCCCGCCTGATGGACCTACCTACCACCAACATTTTAATGTTTCTTCAGGTCAATCACGCTATCTTGTGTTCGATTTTGGAGGGGCAAGATACCCCGTACTTGAATCCAAAATGTGGAATTACGAAAACATGGACAAGTCAGTCAAGTCCGGTGGAATGCAAATTGAATACGAAGATGAAGATCCTAGAATTCACGCATTATTTGAAGAAGAGCTTACCAAAAGAGGATTACAATCAAGGATGCATGAATTTGTAAACCCTAAGTAGGTATTATTGCGTGAAGGGCACCAATTTGGCGCCCTTCACGCAATAACATATGCCCTGTTGTTGATCATCGAACATTAGAATAATACAATTAACATAGAACGTTTATCATGCAGTATACGCCTAATAATTCACCTATCCCTAAAGATCAACAAGGTCTCAAATCAGCTTTAACCAAGCGCTGGAAGGTTGTACTTATCGGAGTACTTGCTATCGTTACGTTTTTGTATTTCTCAATATCGGTTCTACAAACTTCAACATCTTTTTATTTAACGGTAGATGAACTTGTCGAAAGAGAAACTCTACCGGCGCAATCAATCCAGGTAAAAGGAAAATTAGTCGAAGGTACTTTTGCTAGAAATATTCATGAGAATACCTTAGCCACCTTTATACTTGAGGAAAATGGGGCACAAATAAAAGCGATCTATGACGGAGTATTACCGGATCTGTTTTTTAATCCTCATTCTGAAATAGTCCTGGGAGGGACGTATAACCCAGAGATAGGGTTTTCCGTTAACCGAGTTCTAGTAAAATGTCCTTCTAAGTACCAGTCCCTGGAAAATGAACAACCTTACGAAGATGTAGCTGCAGCATAATGACTCAAATTCCTAAAACTCCTCCACAAAAATTCTCGCCAGGTGGACGTCGCATATTAGATGCACAATGGCTGACTTATTTACGTCGAACAAGTGATATTGGAAATCGAGATACCCTGATTAATTCCGAGCAATTAATTAAAGGCGTATATCAATTTAACGAAGGGAAATTTCAAAGTTGCCATGAAACTTGGGAGTCATTGTGGGTAGATTCTATCTACCCAGAAAGGCTCTTTATTCTAAGTTTAACCAAGTTCGCATCGGGCTTTGCTCACGCTTTACGGAGGAACCCTAAAGGTGTTACTCGCCTGCTAGATGATGCTATTAGGTACATTAAACCCTTTGCTCCTTCCTACGCGGGACTCGATATACAATTATTCATCTCGGATGTCACCGCATGGCTTCACTCAGAAACCTATAGCCCTCCTTTTCCAGAATTAAAATTATCAAATTAACGAATTAGTTATTTAAATAATATATCTATATCACTGATCTTGATACAGATCGTATAAACTTATATAATGCTATTTACTACTTAATACAGGTGATTGATATGCACGACTGGCCGATTCACGGGTCTCTTGGTCACAAT
>VFHU01000020.1 GCA_009391465.1 SAR202 cluster bacterium | reverse complement strand
AACGCACTCTTAGTGCATTTGGTACAGTTGACATTCTAGTGAACGTGGTTGGCGGAAGCTGGGGTGAAACATTCAAGGCAGGACCATTGATGGAATTAACTGAAAATGATCTTATCGAAGCCTACCGCGTCAATTTGGTAACAATGTTTCAGTGCAGTGTTGCAGTTGTCCCTGTAATGAAAAAGCAAGGTAAAGGTTCGATAATTAATATCGCATCTATAGCGGGAAGAGCCCCATCACCTGACTCGCCTGCATATGGGGCTGCAAAAGCAGGGGTCATCAACATGACACAGTCCATGGCTGCGTCATGGGGTCCTGAGGTGAGAGTGAATGTTATTGCAGTTGGAGGGATTGAAACGCCCCATCGTCCTCGATGGAGTGAGTCATCTGCAGCAATGTACACAGCACCTGGGACTAGCTCTGCTTTAGGGAGGCTTGGTACACCAGAAGAACATGCAGGTACAGTTGTATGGTTGGCTTCAGACTATGCTGGTTATATTACTGGCGAATGCATTGACGCTAATGGCGGTACACGCCGCTAATTTGAATTAGGAGAATCACATGGCTAATGAACTACCATTGGCGTTACAAGAACGTCCATTTTCTGAGGTTCATGACATTTTGATGAGCAGGGCTCGCGCTCTTGTTAATCCATGTCGCTACGTTACAGCAGAGGAAGTCGGCGTAGCTCTTTCAAAATTGAACTCGACAGATCCTGATAAGTGGGCAAAGGCATTTTCTGAAGCAGCGATTCCTCATGAGCAAATGGCAGTTAACTCGGAAGCTAGGGGTGATACAAAAACAGCAATGGCTGAATATTTGGCCGCGTATGACTACTACCATATAGGCCGATTCCCTACGATTAATTCTGCTCCAAAATTAGAAGCATACGCTTCTGCGCGAGAAAATTTCCTTAAAGCATCAAAATNCTTTGACCCTCCTCTGGAGCGAGTTCTTATTCCTTTTCAGGGTCGAGAAGGTGAAGGTTCATCAATACCTGCTTATTTCCGTAGGCCATCAGGCAATGCGAAGGTTCCTGTNGTTGTGAGTATGGGTGGTATTGATGGGTTTAAAGAAGAGCGCGATGTNGGCGGATACCTTNGAAAAGGGGTCGCTGCTCTTACTATGGATATGCCTGGGGTAGGGGAATCTCCAATAAAATTTGGAACTGATTCAGAGCGGTTATTTGATCCAGTTTTTGAATGGGTCCGCGCGAGACCTGACTTGGATTCCTCGCGTATAGCGGTTGTTGGAAACTCATTTGGTGGGTATTGGGCAGCAAAACTCGCTCATACACATAAAGACCAATTGCAAGCAGTGGTTGCTCACGGGGGCCCAATGCATTACATGTTCACCGAAGAATCTTTGCATGTGAAGCATGCTTGGTATGCATTTGAACTGTATGAAACAAGTTGGTACGCAATGGGCATTTCTGGGTTGAATGAATGGCGCGAGAAGCGAGAATCATTGGACATGGTGAACTTGGGTATTNTAGGTACGCCTGCAGCTGATCTGCTTTGTGTTAATGGTGTCTCAGATATTAGTGCACCGCCATCGGACACTATGCTATTTGCTCANAATGAACCTCGATCGTCTGCATGGCTGTTTCCAGGAGGGCATATGGGAACTGGAGATGTGAGGGAACGAATAGGTGACTGGGTGATAGGGAAATTGAACATTTAACTGACGACTAGAGAAGTAAAGTATTTTGAGGAAATTGGCAGTATTTAAAGTAGAGACATTTGATGCATTAAAGCATCGTGATTTTCGATTCTATTGGATAGGCTTCGTGATTTCTGTTTCTGGTCAACAAATGCTCTGGATGATTGAGGGCTGGTTGATTTATGAACTTTCTGGATCTGCACTTTTGCTAGGCGTGCACGGTGCTGCGCAATTCGTACCGTCTACGACACTTACTCTTTTTGGTGGAGCTATTGCAGATAAATTTGACCAGAGAAAACTTCTTATCACCGTCCAAGTANTATTTGTAATCATTCTTGGTGGATTATCCNTTCTTGGATTACTTGATTTACTTACGGCTTGGTTTGTTATTGCGGGTGGATTTTTACTATCTATAGCGGGTGCTTTTGAAGGACCTGCTAGACAAGCGATGTTTCCGCATTTGGTTGCCAAGGAAAAAATGCCTAGCGCAGTTGCACTAAACGCAATGATCCATCCNGGTACGAGAGTTTTGGCCCCTGTTATAGGCGGATTAATAAGCGCTTGGGTGCTTGATACGTCCGGGTCTGCAAGTGTTGCAGGAGGAGCAGTGTTTGGCATTGCTGTAGTAGGCGTGATTATTTACGCTCTGATGCTCGCACAATTTCATCTTCCGCCTATTAGGCGTAATAGGGAAAATAGCGTGCTGGAAGATATGCTGGCCGGATTGAAGTACGTCTGGGATAAAAGAATTTTTGCATTCCTGATTGGTACTGCATGGTACAGTATGATATTTGGTATTTCTCTAACTATCCTCTTTCCTGTTTTCGCTGAGGACGTCTTGTTTGTCGGCCCTGAAGGACTCGGTTATTTGTGGGGTGCCATGGGGATAGGCAGCATATCGGGAGTATTCCTTGCATCGAGTAGAGCAAAACCTTCGCAGCAACGAGGATTATTGATAGGCGGACTTCTTTTTATAGGCATATTTATGATTGCTTTTGCATTATCGACTTGGTACTGGCTATCACTTTTCCTTGTTTTCCTTATTGGACTAGGAGCTTCAGTATTCAATGTCGCGATCCAAACAAATTTGCAAATGCTAGTAGATAGCGAATATCGAGGGCGAGTAATGGGAATATGGAGCATGGTTCATACCAGTATTCGCCCGGTTGGCGAATTTTACTTTGGATCAATGGCCGCAATATTCTCCGCCCCAACAGCTTTTATAATAGGTGCATTATTTATCTTAGTATTTACTGTTGGGTATTTGATGCCCAGCAAGCAAATGGGGCGATTAAAAGATTTGAGAGAGCAAGCGTTGCAAAACAGATAGACTAAACTATCCGCAGTAAAAATGATAAAGTGAACCAACACTGAGAGGGGGAATCATGGCAACAGTCGACTTACGAGAAGCTGAATTACCTGAAAATATGGATCTTTGGGAAGCCGGTGATCCATATTTAGATTGGATTAAAGCAGAGGGAGTCAAAAGGATTGTCGAATATAAATTCGAGGATCTAAACGAAGTGGAATTGGGTGATTGGGAGAGAAAAGGCGGTAAAGGCGCTATTATTAATATTCCCAACGGATTTTTACCTAATGATGCTCACCTCATCGAAATCAAACCTGGAGGGAAATCCGCCCCAGAAAAGCATATGTACGAGGAAGTTATGTATGTGGTTTCTGGTCGTGGAGCAACTAGTGTTTGGCTAAGTGAAGGGCAGAAAGCTACATTTGAATGGGCTGCTGGAAGCCTATTGGTTATACCACTGAATGCGACGTATCAGCACTTTAATGGAAGCGGAGCCGAACCTGCGCGTTATGTATCGATGACGAATGCNCCTCCAACGCTGCGTATGTTCCGCAGTACTGATTTTGTCTTTAATAATGATTATGCATTCACAGATCGATTTTCTGGGGATGACGAAGATTTCTTTAATGGACANGGTACTCTCTTCCGCCGCAAAGGTACGAAATTTGGGACTATGTGGAAGACAAACTTTGTTCCAAATGCGGATATTATGAAATNATGGCAGTACCGTGACCGAGGCGCAGGTGGAATCAATACTCACTTTGACCTTGCAGGTAACGTCACAGGAACTCATATCTCTGANTTCCCAGTAGGAACCTATAAGAAAGGTCATCGCCATGGACCAGGCGCACACCTCGTTATTTTAGGAGGTGTAGGATTCTCTCAACTTTGGTGGGATAACGATAAGAAAGAATATGAAATCGCACCTTGGAAAAAAGGCGGAATGGTCATTGTTCCTGCAGATGCAACGTATCATCAGCATTTCAATACTGGACCAGAGCCTGCTCGTTACTTAGCCCTCAGAGGGGATGATGGTCAGCCAAGCCAATGGGGTGAATCGAACGTTAGCATTAAAGATGGTGGAATGCAGATTGAATATGAGGATGAAGATCCTGAAATTCATAAATTCTTTGAATCAGAATTAAAGAAACATGGAGCACCGTGCAGGATGAAGGCATTTATTCCTTACTGTACTGGTGAAGTTGGACCGACAAACGCTCGCGAGACTTAAAAAAAGCCCGGGGTTTTACCCGGGCTTTTTTTAACTATAGCCCTAATTTTTCCCATTCCGGAAGCTTTGCNCCTTTTCCTGACAGAGCGGCTTCGACATCTGGTTTTTTAGGAACAGTATCCTTGTATGGACCTCCACGCTCTGAGTATCCGGGATAATCAAATTCTTCAATTGGCAAAATGATAATTTCGTTTTCGTCAGGATTACGCCATACATTCATTGGCTCACCTCCTTCTTCGACGATTTTCATTTGCTGATCTAATAACCTGCGGTACATGATTATACCGATATCAGATACACCCAGGTGCTCAGTGGTCCGGTCGCTTATTGGACCTTGAATCACCCATGCAGTTATATCTTGCCCCATAACATANTCATTCTTAATCTGGCCATCTTCAGTATAAAGAGGCATATCGTAATACGTGGTTATTCCGCTATCAATTTCATTTTCTTTAAGCTGTCGATATTCATACCTTATGTGTANTGTGTGTGTGTCATCTACAGGGACACGAAATTGTAAACAGCTTGTAACTCTCAGTATGTTAGGAAATAGAACCGGGTGGCCAATGCGCCAATGATTGTCATCCTCTGTTTCACCTTCAACAATACGTCGTTTGATGACACCGTAGTTCGTTAGCTCAAATCCAATTCGCTTGTGATCTGCACCTCTATGAGAGACACGTAAATTCCATTGATCTCTTTCCTCTTGGGGTTTTAGTCGGTTCATATTCCATCCGCCCCAATACCGATGAAGCCACTGAAAATGTAGTGGGTCCAATGAATTTTCCTGGCACTGGAGCCAATTCGATGGTAATTCAGTCGAATAGGCATATTTAACGCCGGGCCATACTAAAATATCCCAGCGCGGGAGTAATGGAGCTGGCTCAGGCCCGAGGTAAGCAAAAATAAGACCACCAAGCTCCTGCACTTTGTACGCTTTGATACTGACTTTATCTTTGAATTTAGAACCTTCTGGTTCTGATGGCTGATCGACACAGGCACCAGTTTCGTTGAAAATCCACCCATGGTAGGCACATCGAATNCCGTTAACTTCAGGGACTCCGTATGCCAAACTTGCTTTTCTGTGCGCACAACTAGGTTCAATTAAGCCTAGCTTCCCNCTNCCATCTCTATAAAGAACCAAATCCTCGGAAAGTAGANGNACTTCTTTGGTGGGANTTTCGGCATCCAACTGAATGCTTGCCGCTACTGGATGCCAATACCTGCGCATTAGTTCACCCATCGGCGTTCCAGGGCCCACCCGAGTTAGTCTGTCATTTAATTCTTGCGTAAGCACGGAAGCCTCCAATCAGCGATAACTATATTGAGTAACTTTCGCTATATTAACACCTTGGGAACCCATTGTTTAAGCAAGGTTCGTAGTTCCTCAGGGCTTTCTCTAAGGCCATGACCTGCACCTGGTAATGTTGCTAACTCCTTTGGAGAGGAGGCCCATTCGAATATAGTGTGGGCATTTGATACTGGCAGAACAGAATCTGCCTCACCATGAATTACAAGTAAAGGTCTGCCATTGAGTAATACTACTTCTTCAGCTCCATTTAACTGACTAGCGATAACTGCTACTGCTCGTGCATGTGTGGTGTATCGAGATGCAGATAAAACCACTCCGCCGCCAAATGAATGCCCCACCAATGCAGTTTTAGTGAACCCTAAGTTAGCCAAATGCCATACAGCTACAAGTACGTCTAAAGTCGATTCGTCTAAATTTGATGGATAGCGATAATTAATACGAAATGAGGCTATGTTTGATTGGGCAAAATACTCTGAGAGATCGGGGTACAACCCATGAGACGGACCATCCATGCCTCCTCGAGCACCTGAAGCCCAAACTATCGCATAANTTTCAGAATNCTGTGGTTCGTGATATATACCTTCTATAGGGCCTCTTGTGGTATCAAGTACAACTTTCCAAGATTCGCTAGAANATATTTTTGTATTTTNATACCCTTTAAGTTCAATAGACATACGTGCATAGAGAGGTGATTTAGGTCCTTCGTCAGGTACGTACATTGCATTATATTAAGGTGTAATTGAACCCAATGTCTAATAAAGGAGATTAATGATGGAAATTCGAAGAATTGATGATATTGAGAAAGAATCAGCTGCAAGTCCGTTGTTCACAAGTGTAAATGTTTCACGCCAGCCACTTGCACCATTAAGCGAGGATTTCAACTGTAGTATTGTGAATTTTGGAGAAGGGGTAAAAAACAAATTCCATGTACATGAGAGCGATCAAATCCTTATCGTGACTCAAGGAAAGGGAATTATCGCAACAGAAACTGGAGAATCAGAAATAACTGAAGGACATGTGGTTTTCGCCCCGGCCAATGAAAAGCACTGGCATGGAGCGATAGAAGGTTCTACATTCTCACATATTACAATCACGCGAAAAGGTGCTCAGACTACCCAGTTGGAAGACTAATAGGAAGTTTGGTGGTCAGCGTAACTAACTTGATAAGAGGTAAATGAAACTTCAGTGCTTAGACTTTCATTTATCGATTGAAGGAGATTTTGAAAAGCCTGGTTTTGATTGCTTGCTTCTAACGCATCTTTATCTTCCCATAGGGTTATTGCCAGGCCACGGTGACTAGATGATTGAAGGAAATAGCAACCCTCGTAACCATTGTGATTACGCATTTCAGGAACTAATGAATTTTCAAACAGAGACTCGATTTCTTTGATGTTTTTGGTTTTTGATTCAAACCGAATAATTTTTGCGTACATGATTCCCTGATATTAATTTATATCCTGTTTTTATGATACGGTTCATTACCAAAAGGAGGCTCTGCCATGGAACGTATCTGGGATCAGTATCTGAGTGAACATGATAAGGCTCACATTTCTGCAAGCGGCCATAACCTTAGAGGTTTTGGTACGCGCCCTGCATTGTTAATGATTGATTTGTACAGATGGGTATTTGGAGATAAGCCCCTTCCGTTAACCGAAGCCATGGATGAATGGCCTGGTAGCTGCGGGCTTGCAGCATGGGATTCACTCCCATATATACAGCACCTACTTGCTACTGCGAGAGAAGTTGGTATACCTGTAATCCATGTTACTGGCCTACCTGAAAACGAATCGGGAGTTCTTGGCTGGTCTGGGATTACAAAAAATGGCGCAGGAAGAGCGGGTTATATGGGAGACGGATCAAAAACTAGGGAAGACAAGTACGATATTATTCCTGAAGTNGCCCCTATTGAAGGCGAAGTTTTTCTGAAGAAAACCTCACCAAGTGCTTTTTGGGGAACTCCCGTAGCTGGACACTTAACTGCATTAGGCGTGGATACGATAATTGTTGCTGGTGAAAGTACAAGTGGTTGTGTTAGAGCCTCCGTGGTAGACGGGTGTACTAATCGGTACAGAATGGTNGTTGCGGAAGAATGCGTTTTTGACCGACATGAAGCTCCTCATGCAATAAACTTATTTGATATGCACAGCAAATATGCGGATGTATTACCCTTACAGTCGATTGTTGACTGGATGCAAACTTGGCAAGCGCCAGACGGATTTGGGGTTTCTTAAGGAGGGATCATGGGAAGACTTGATGACCGTGTGATTATTATTACAGGAGGTGCTGCGGGTATCGGTAAGGCTTTTGCAGATGGCTATGTCCGCGAAGGNGCAAGCGTTGTTTTGGCTGATGTCAATGGCGAAGCNGCAGAGGCTTCTGCAATTGANATTAATGAATCTGGCGGGAGCGCACTTGCATTACAAGTGGATGTATCTGATCAAATGCAAACTGAATTCATGGCAGCTGAGACGATTAAAAGATTTGGGAAAATTGATGGGCTGGTGAATAATGCGGCTATTGCTATAAGAGTACATCATACAAGAGCCCCTCTGGAAGAAATACCAGTAGATGAATTTGACCGAATGCTCGNAGTCAATTTAAAAGGTGTTTTCCTTTCGTGTAGAGCTGTACTCCCTCACATGAAAGAGCGTAAATATGGGAAAATTATAAATATGAGCTCTGGAACTTATTTCAACGGCCGTGCCAACCTAGTTCACTATGTNGCGTCCAAAGGGGGAGTCATTGCCTTGACCCGAGTTCTTTCGCGAGAAGTAGGCGATTGGAATATCACTGTAAATTCTATTGCACCTGGTTTAACAGCTAGTGAAACTGAAGAACATGACATNCAGCAATTCGCTGCGAGGATACCCGATCGTTCGATAAAAAGAATTGAAGTACCTGAAGATTTGGTTGGAGCTGGAATTTTTTTCATTTCAAAAGAGAGTGATTTTATTACTGGTCAAACTTTGATAGTTGACGGTGGGGTCGTANTAAATTAATAGGAGAATTAAATGGGTGAAATTGTTTGGGCGGCAGGATCGGTACACGCACCGCAGTTGTTAACACGTCCTCCGCAAGAAGATCAAGNTCANTTACAAGCAGGAATTGATGCTATGGGAATCTTAGGCCAGGAATTGGATGAAACAAAACCAGATGCATTAATTCTGATTGGTATAGATCACGTAGAAACTTTTTTCCCTGGTTCGGTTCCGGCTTTTGCAATAGTAACTGGAGATGTTGCTACCGCTGAATTTGCGGGACATGATTANGAAGTGCCCATACACCAGGGCTTGGCNGTCGATTTACTAAATGGATTGGTAGAAGAGGGAATTGACTTAGCGTATGCACATGAGGCTCTTTTGGGACATGCGTTTGCGACACCTCTAGAATATATCCACNAAGGTCGTTCAATCCCTATCATTCCAATGTTTGTAAACGTGTACTTACCTCCACTACCAACAGCGCAGCGATGCATCNAAGTAGGTGAGGCTATTCGCAAAGTGATTGATAATCGCCCTGAGAAAATCGCTATATTAGCTAGTGGTGGTTTATCTCATTACCCAGGAACTTGGAAATATTTTTACCCTGAATATGAGTTTGATCATTGGGTAATTCAAGAGTTAGAAGAAGGCCGCCCGGAATCTTTACTTGAATTGACCGGAGAGCAACTCGACGAAGTTGGCAATACTGAACTACTACCATGGCTGATCATGTTTGGAGCAATAGGGAAACAGCGTGGTGAATTACTAAGTTATCAACCAACATCCCACCACGGTCATGGAGTTATGCGATTTATTCCTGATCGTGGAGGAAGAGGACAAGAACCACGGGACATAGCAAAATATGGCGGCTTCGAATTCAAAGGCCAAGGGTATGAGTTCTATAAATACCCGACACCAGAGACTTATCCTCTGAACAAAGCATTGTTTGCATTGAGGACCAATGAAGAATTAGTTAAGCGTTTTGTACTTGATATGGATGGAGTGGCTACCGAGCTTGGGGTTTTTGGGGAACAAGCTCAAGCATTGAAGAGTGTGAGTACTGATAATTTGGCTAAGGCTGGAGCGCACGGGATCTTAGCAATCACCACTACTCTTGTGATTCAACGCGCTGCTCGTGATGCAGGTATAGATATAAGCTCAGTCGCTTAATCTTTATTGTTCTCTTTAAGCAATAGCAGTGCCATTGGAATTCCGGCAATAAGAATTAAAACCAATGCCGGTAGCGCTGCGCGTGCAAAAAATGCTTCAGAAGCAGCACTCCAGATGGATGTTGCTAGTGTCCTGAACCCAGGGGGACTTAGAATTAACGTAGCGGGTAATTCTTTCATTGTTAAAAGAAAGACTAAGCCAGCACCAGCAAATACACCCCGTAGTGCTAATGGGAGCGATACTAGTCTGAAGGAATCAAATGAGGATTTGCCTANGCTTCGTGAGACTTCTTCAAGGCGAGGGCTAATTTGTAGTAATGCAGCCTGTGTACTCCCCACACTGGCTGAAAGGAACAAGACCAAATAGGCGATAACTAAAATTGTTGTTGTTTGATAAAAAGGGTTGGGTACTGCTGTAGCAAAAAATACGAAGGCTAACGCAACAGCAAGCCCTGGCAGGGCAAACCCAACATACGTCATGCGCTCTAGGATGGTGGAAACCCGAGATTTATATCTTACATTCATTACAGCTATAGGAATTGCTGCTAAAGCTGTGAAAAACGCGGCAAGAAATGCGATATATAAAGTATTGAAAGTGTGCTCCCAAAGTAAATCAAACCGTTCTCCTACTGAAATACCACGAATCACCCAATAAATTAGTATAGAAACGGGCATAACTAATGAAAGCCCAATGATGATTGAGGAATAGAGCATTGCAATCCATCGCCAGGCTCCAAGCTTAACTAATTTAATCGTACGTTGATTACCTGGAGAAATTCTATAATACCGACTATTCCCTTGACTAAAAGTTTCTACGAAGACCAAGATCAAGGCTATTCCTACTAGCACGAGAGAAAGAGCGGCTGCGATGCTTCTGTCAAATGCTGTTTCGTATTGAATAAAAATAGCCCATGTGAATGTCTGATACCTTAAAAGCGAGACAGCCCCAAAATCACTGAGAGTATAGAGCGCTACTAGAAGTGCACCGGCGATAATTGAAGGGCGAAGCATGGGCAGCGTAATCATGAAAAATGTTGCAGTAGCGCTTTTGCCTAACCCTCTTGCAGCTTCTTCCATTGCAGGGTCGATTCTTTTAAATGCTGCACGTACGGGTAGCATTACATACGGGAACGATAGGAAAACTAATACAAAAGTCGCACCCCAAAACCCGTAGAATGAAGGCAATTTTTGCACACCTAATGGTTCTAATAATTTCTGAAGGCTTCCATAAGGCCCGAGGACAGTGATGGCAAGTAATCCGAATACATAACTTGGGATGACGAGGGGTAAGCTAGTTAATGTTCCAATTGCCCTTCGCAGTGGCATGTCAGTTTTGACGGTTAGCCATGCGAGTGATACGCCTAATACACAACAGAAGACACTAACTGTAAGCATTAGAACAATAGTACGTACCAGTATTTCGAAGGTTCTTAATGAGAATAATATTTCTAGCGTGTAAGTACTGGCTCCAAGTGAACGTATTAATAAATACACAGGTGGTAGCGTTATTAATAACCCAATTAATACTGCCGGTATCAAAACAAAGAAGGGAGGCACTAGGAAAAATCTAGTGCCTCCGGAAAGTTTCTTGCCCGATGACCATCCGGGAGGCGTATGTTCATCGTGCCATTCAGCCATGGGTGCACATGACCGAATATTCGGATCCCCAAAGTCGTTTCATCGTGTGTCGTGTCGTTTCTATTGGGGGTACCTCCATAGTTAATATTGCGTTACGGTAAGGCCCCCAATGAACGCAATAGTTCTGTTGTGCCTGCCAAATCTGAAAGATCAGACAAGGCAATATCTGGTTGCTTGATATTTTCTACAGGAGTAAGGAGACGATTTGTCTTTACTCCTTCAACCAAAGGATACTCGAAAATTTGTCCAGCTAGATACTGCTGCGCAACCTTAGAAATCATGAAATTAATGAATCGCTCAGCATTATCTTTGTTTTTAGCGGTCTTAAGTATGGATGCTCCTGATACCATTACCAGAGAGCCTGGTCCAGCACTTGGAATATGGTAATTGCGTGCCTTGAAATCTTCACCAGCTTCTGTAACGAACCGGTACAGGTAGTAATGATTTACTAGCCCCATGTCAATTTCCCCATCATGCACAGCCTGAACCTGAGGAGTATTCTTAGGGTAAATTTTGATATCGTTGGCCAGTAAACCCTTTATCCAATCAGCCGTCTTTTCCTCGCCCCATACCTTACGCATTCCTGTGATCATAGTTAACAAGGAACCGTTTGTTGGAGCCCATCCAAGGCGTCCTTTCCATTTAGAATCAGTAAGTTCACTTATGTCCTTCGGCAAATCATTAGCATTTACACGGGAAGGACTATAGACGAGCACTCGAGCTCGGCCAGATACACCGACCCATTTGCCCTCATCGTCCTGTGCCCATCCCGGGACTTTCTCTAATGTTGCAGATGGTAATGCCTGCATCATGCTTTCTACTGAACCAAGCGCACCTGGATCCTGAGCATAAAATACATCTGCAGGGCTGTTAGAACCTTCTTCACTGAGGGTTGCTGCCATTGCGGCTGACTTTCCATATTTNACATCAACCTTAATCCCAGTTGCGTCTGAAAATTGTTCAATGATAGGACCAACCAGACTTTCTTTACGACCTGAATAGATCACAAGGGAGCCAGGATCCTTCTCTACTACCTTCTCGACTTCTACTATTTTTTCAACAATTTCTGGGTCACTGCTGCAAGCAATAGTAGCCATGGCAAGAACCAATGCCGAAATTAATGCAAGTAACTTCATACACACTCCAATATNTATATCGATTGCTAAATTTTATTATTAGTATGAACTAATAATAAAATCAATATATACAAATAATTACTATATGTCTATATATAATAAATTAAAATCAAATAAGAAATTATAAAGAACTAGAGATTAGATAAGAAAATTCGGAATTGAGTTGACAATAGGATAGTTTTTGCTACAGCTGCTACATTGGAGACTGCCTTGAATAATCTCTGAGTCTTTTTCTTCACCAATTATCAATTCAAGAGAGCTTTTATCAGCTGGACAGACTAATATTTCGATTAGATCTTTTTTCATAACAGGTCTATTCTACGTGATTCTCGATTATTAATCGTAGATAATCTGATAACAAAAAAATTNCTAATCCGAGTATTATCGTCATATTGATATGTCCTAATGCATTTACGACCCCACGCCATTTACCTTGACGAGCAATAGCCAATACCGAACGACCTCTTGGCCCGATTGTTAGGAAAAACATCCAGGCTGAAAGCATAACTTTTAATCCAAGTACAGCTACATATGTGGTAGTTGCCGAGGGCAATGAAATTCTCTCAAAAAACAATATTGATCCCGTGATAAGTAAGGCCCACATGGAAAGAACAACAATTTGTCCAAATTCTTGACGAGCAAAATGAAGGACTCGATCCGGCAGTAAACCTGATTGGAGTGAAGGTCGCATTATGAGCCAGTAAAAAATAGCTCCCCCGATCCATGTAAGCGCCGCAATTGAGTGCACCCATCTTACTAAGAGCAAAATAACTTCTGTCATTGTCAAATCATAGCACCATAGACACTTGGTAGATTGTAACCATTATGTCAAAATTAGCCTGAGGTGTAATCATGAAAGAAATACATTTGGCTTATTGGCCTAAGTGAGGATCTTGCAGGAAAGCAAAAGAGTTACTTTTGCATGCAGGTCTTAATTTCACAGAGCGGGATTTTTTTAAAGATAAATATTCATCAGCAGAGCTGACTAATTTACTTGGTAATTTACCTCCAAGTGCGATATTTAATTTCAAATCAGTTGCATTCAAAAAAAGCGGTTTGGATCCTCAGGTCCTGACGGAAGATCGCCTATTTGAATTACTTCTTGATGAGCCACGGTACTGGCGTCGCCCCTTGCTTGTCGTAGATGGTGCAATTACACCTGGGGCATCAGTGAAGCAAATAGCAGAGATGCTTAATATATAATTTACGTAAGTTTAGGTATTATAAGCTAGTTAATAGACTGGTAAATAATATGGGTTCCACATGGGCATAAAAATTTTACCAACTGAAATAGCTACAAGAATAGCTGCAGGGGAAGTCATCGAACGGCCATCTTCTGTAGTGAAAGAGCTTGTAGAGAATTCAATCGATGCTGGGGCGACTCAAATTTCGATTCAAGTAGAGCATGGTGGATTGTCATCGATTAGAGTCACTGACGATGGAGAAGGCATATTACCTGAGGAATTGAATCTTGCGTTTCATAGACATGCGACAAGTAAAATTTCTGGATTCGATGACTTGTCTGCAATTCATACTTTTGGATTTCGAGGAGAAGCACTTGCAAGTATCGCAGCTGTTAGCGATGTTACCTTGACATCACGAACTGGTTTTTCAGATTCTGCGTTCACAGTTAATGTAAATAATGGGTACGTTTCTGATCCGATTGAAACNGGTGCATCGCAAGGGACAACTATTTTTGTGAGTACTTTGTTTTCTTCAGTTCCAGCTCGACTGAAATTCATGAAATCGTATCAAGCTGAAGCCTCCAGAATTCTCAGTACAGTCGAACATTTATCAATGGCAAATCCACATATTAAATTTTCCTATGATGTTGATGGCAAACGAAAAATGACTACACCAGGGAATACAAATTTGCGCGAAACCTTTAGTGCGTTAAAAGGTGTGAATTTAGCCAACTCAATGATTGAAATTAACTTCGACTCGGACCGATATAGAGTAATAGGATTAACTTCTCCTCCTGATAAATACAAAGGGAATAGAACTGGAATTAGTATTTTCATTAACGGCCGCTGGGTNACGAATCGATCAATTACGGCAGCAATAGAAGAGGGCTACAGAGGGTTGTTAATGCAAGGTAATTATCCGGTGACNGTGATTTTCTTAGAAGTTCCACCAGATGAGATAGACGTTAATGTTCACCCAAATAAAAAAGAAATTAGATTGGTATATGAAAATGACGGCTTCAGCAGCGTCCATCGAGCTATACGTGAATCAATTTTCCAACAATTCCCAATTTTTGAAACACCGTTTCTAGTCCATACTCCTACAATGCCACTAGAAGCAGAACTTAGTAAGCAACTTGAATTATATGAAGAGACTCAATCATCACTTAATGACGGTAGTTTGGTTTATACGGATATTTTAACTAGTTCAAATGATATCACGCAGCAATACCCCCGATTTGAGATGATTGGGCAGATTGCGAATACTTATCTTGTTGCAGATGGTGGAGACAGTATGTATTTGATTGACCAGCACTCTGCTCACGAATCATTGTTATTCTATGAATTAATGACCCATTGGGAGAAAAATGCACCAAACGTACAGCCAATGCTTCAACCACTTTTAATTGAAATGACGCCTGAGCAAATGGAAGCAATAGCAAGTCACACGCCGTCATTTGAGCGATATGGTCTTAGCATTGAAGTATTTGATAGCCAATCTCTGCTGGTAACCTCTGTGCCACTTATGGGACGGCATATTGACATAAAAAAATTTATTGACGAATCGATCCAAAGCTTACTTAGAAAAACTGACACAACAGATACTCACGTAAAAATTGCAGCTTCAATAGCCTGCCATAGTGCGATCCGAGGCGGGCAAAGGTTAAGTATGAACGAAATAAGAGGACTAGGAGATGCGTTAATTAGTAATGGTAACCCGAACCATTGCCCGCATGGCCGACCTACTTTATTACGTGTGCCACTGCAGCTGTTTGAACGACAATTTGGCCGAATATGACATTACAAATTTCAATAGCAACCTCCAATCAGGCAAAAATCCGAAAGATCATAGGTTTACTAGATGGATTGGACGTTGAGATGGTAGCGCAACAACAATTTATTGATTTTGATGAATTGACTGATGAAGAAACTCAAGACTCCCATTTAGCCATTGCTGTAGCTAAAGCATGTCATGCATCTAAACGGATTCAGGAGATAACTATAGCTACAGATGGTGGCGTTACTATTCCTATTCTTGGTCAACAATGGTCAAGCTTACGTACTCGACGAAATCTTATTGCACAATCATCGAGTCATCAAAAAGCTGAACAATTGCTTCGCATGATGGAGCAATATACCGGGGACCAAAGGTCATGCTACTGGACTGAAGCCATTGCAATTGCCAGATCAGGAATANTACTCAATGCATGGCAATTCAACGGAAAGGCGGGGCGAATCAGCATTGAGTATGCTGCGACTGAGTCTACTGAACAAGGGTTTTGGTTTGATGGCTTATGGACTTCATGCGAAGGAGTACTTGTGTCCAACCTTTCTGAAGGTGCAGAGAAAAACTCTCTTGATCCTTGGGAAAAGCTACGAGTACCCGTGAGGAAATTCATTTCCGGCTTAAGCTAAATACACGAAACCGTTAACTTGCTTGATTAAGCCATCTGATTCAAGCCCATTGAGTAATTGGGGAATATCAATTGCAGGATTTCCCAATAATACATACAAATTTTCGACGCGAGAACCCTGATCACCTGTGCCTATTAAAATATCAATTATTTTTCCTCTGTAATAACGTGCAGAGCCAATGAATTTCGATTGTTTAGGTATCGAAGGGCTTGATTTTGCAGCTAAAGAAAGATCCTTTGGGTTCTCTAAATCTGGCGCAGCAGAGCAATATGATTTGGCAGGACATTCACGACAAGCTGGACGACGAATGCTGCAAAAACTTGATCCAATATCCATTAACGCTTGGCTCCAATGTGATGCAGATACTGTAGAACGAGCCGGTATGACTTCAGCAGCAAGGATATTAATCACTTTCTTAGAGGGAGGGGTTGTACCGTGGAAAATCCTGCTCAGGACTCTATAAATATTGGTATCTAATACGGGATCAGAAGAGCCAAATGCGAAGCATGCAATAGCGGCGGCAGTATATGGTCCTACGCCAGGAAGTTTTATCAATTCTTCCGCGGTACAGGGCAATTGATTGTTCAATTCATTGACCACGAATCTCGCGAGTTTATGTAAGCGAACTGCTCTGTTGTTATATCCCATACCCGACCAAATTTTTATNACATCACTCACTGAGGCTTCGGCTAACAATGGCAGGGTAGGGAATGCATTAAGGAACGCTTCGTACTTTGGGATTACCCGAGCGACTTGGGTTTGNTGCAGCATTATCTCTGAAACTAATATTTTGTAAGGATCATTACTTTTCCTCCAAGGTAAATCCCTTCCGAAAGTAACATACCAATCAGCAATTACTTGATGAAGCTGATTTAGTGAAGTTGGAGGCCTGTTCATGAGGCTAGAAGAGAATCGACAACCGTTCGAATATTTGAAGAAGAACTAGGTCCATTAATTTGATGAACTACGCGTCCGTTTGAATTTATGAAAAATTTTTCAGGAACTCCTCTCACTCCATACGCGACTGCGATGCTACCACTTGAATCTAGGATGTTGGGATACTGAACCGCAAACTTTTCAATGTAGCGATAAGCATCGTCTGTTTCATCCCATATAGAAATTCCAATGAATTGGACAGGACTATCTTCATACTCTTCATATAATCTAGCGATTTGAGCAGCTTCAGACTTGCAAGAAACACACCATGAAGACCAGAACGTAACCATAGTGACTTTGCTTTCAGNAAATGTATTACTGNTGATCAATTTACCTGTATAAAGATCATTCCCAGTGAAATCTGNAGCCAAACGGTATTCACTAGGAACGTTCATNAATTCAGAATGACTTATTGCCTTGCTTAAACTATTGTCTGTTCGGAATTGCCCCCATGTAAGAAGGGCAATTAATGCAATAAAAGGCATTACTGCCAGTAAAAAAAATACAAAATTACGCTTTGGAATGTTCGTAGTGTTCATGTGTTTACTAAAAATATGGTAGCAAAAAATAATAAAAATAGAGAGAGGCGCAGCCTCTCTCNATTTAACTAATATGATTTTATTTCGCTAACTAATTATCTGCACCCGAAAGTTCATGTGCCACAATGGAAGCTTCACCTAAAGTCATTACTGTTTCAGTTGTGCTACCCATGACAACCTCATAGCTAGAAGACATAACACCTGACGTTGCAGATGTACTAGAACTGTCGTCTGAAACTTCATAGACTTCAGCTTTACCTTTGGGGCCTTCAACTACAGTGATCAATTCTCTGTCAGCCATAAATACTCCTCCCTTAGTTCGAACCTTTAATAATAAAATTCTGCTGCTGGCATAAATTGCCAGCAGCAGAATTCAATATTAAAACTTACCGCGAGTAAATACCCTTCTTGCATTGTCCTCAAAGATATTTTTCTTGTCTTCAGGTGTTAACCATGCAATTTCGTCAATTACTGGGGCTAAATCATCAGTTTGCTTGCCAGTTTTTGGATCAATTGAAGTTCCGCTACCAGGGTTTTCGGTTCCAAACATGACACGATCAGGACCACAAATTTGGAAACAATAGTCCAAAGCCTCTTTGTTGTACAGGTTAGTGTCGTAGTAGAAACGGCGAATACTGGTATCAAAATCTTCAAGATTAGGATTGGCTTTCATATCATTGTTCCGACGAACTCTCCATCGGCCAATTTGATAAGGAACCGATCCTCCCCCGTGTGCAACGACGATCTTCAAGTCAGGGAAAGTCTGAAAGACCTTGCTGGATGGGCGAATCATGTTGAGGATAGCTTGGGATTCAGTGGTAATGAAATGTGCACTGTAAGATTCCCGTGGGTCTTTACACGCAGCCGAGTGAATCAACCCCGCTACATCGAGCTTAACCATTGCCTCATACAAAGGGAACCAGTACTCATCATCCATAGGAGGAGTGTAAGTGGTCCCTTCGCCTGGGTCTGGATTGATTAAACAACCAATAAAGCCTAATTCTTTGACTGCTCTCTCAAGTTCTGGGACAGCATGTGAAGAATCTTTTTGATCGCTCAATTGTGGTAGCCCAGCAACTCCTTGGAATCTGTCCGGGAATTCTTTTACATGACGTGCGATAACGTCGTTATTGACTTCAGCAAACCAATGAACGATTGATTCGGGTTTTTCCGAATGCATTAGCTGAAATGGACGGGGTGAAAGGAATTGAACGTCAGTTCCAAACTTGTCCATGATGTCAATATTTTGTTGTGCAAACTGAACAATCCGTTCGTCTGAGCAACTCCATGCGCCTTTGCCATGGTAGCCACGACCTGAAAGTAAGGTCGACTTAAAGGCGTAAAGTTCTGGGGGCGCAACTGTGTGCGCGTGCATGTCTATAATTTTCTGTCCGTTGAGCATTTCTCCTCCTAGATATACACAATGAATATACTTGAAATGACTGAATGTCAAGTCTAAAAATTAAGAAACATCATTATCACAGGTGTTTTTAAGTGTTAAAGTGTACACTGTTAGCATAATTATTTTAAAGATTATCTAAATTTATTTTTAGATACTTATCCTCAAGGGGGGGGGTTATGGCCAAAATAGTTTTAGGAGCAGGAACTTCTCATAGTCCGATGCTTGCATTGAATGCAGAACAATGGCCCCGCTATTCACAGGGCGATTTAAAGCATCAAGAATTAGTTTTCCCACCAGAAGGTTTTGCAATGCCTTATGATGAGGGTTTGCAAAAAGTACCGACTTTGATAAGGGAGAAACCTTTAACTGATGAAGTATTTCAAACCCAAGTAGACGCATGCCAACGTGGCATAGCCGAGCTCGCAAAAACCTTTAATGAAGTGCGACCTGATATTACAGTTATAATTTCTGATGATCAGGACGAATGGTTCTTTGAAGATAATATGCCAACCTTTTCAGTCTTTTGGGGGCCATCAGTTCCAATTAGACCACGAACTCTTGCAGCAGGTTTTCGCGACCCTGACATCATGGAGTCTATAGCAAAAGGCTATGGAGATATTGAAATGGACGTTCCTGTGGCATCAGAGTTGGGAAGGCACGTGATTGAGTACATGATCGATCACGATTTTGATGTTTCTCATTTCACTTACGTAAAAGAAAAATATGGGGGAACGGTAGCTCGCCGATATCCAAAAGAAGTTGGTGAATTAGATTCTTCCCGTGATACTGAGCCTCGCGACCAAGGACTACCACATGGTTTTGCTTTTATTGTTAAGCGATTATTCGATAACGAACCACGTACGATTCTTCCGATTTTTGAGAACACTTGTTATCCACCTAATCAGCCTACGCCTAAGCGATCATATGAGTTTGGAAAAGCAGTTGCGGATGCAATACGCGCGTGGGATAGTGAAAAAACAGTCGCAATTATTGCTTCAGGTGGACTCAGCCATTTTGTTGTCGATGAGTGGCTTGATACTACCGTGCTAGATGCGTTGGCGAAAAAAGACGCCGAAACATTGAAGACAATCCCAAGAAACCGTTTGTATTCAGCTGCCTCAGAGACCCAAAACTGGATCGCAGTAGGAGGCGCTATGCAGGATACCAACCTTAACTTTGAGTTAATCGAATATGTTCCTGTATACAGAACTCCAGCTGGCACCGGAGGCGGATGGGCGTTCGCTCGTTGGCAATAGTAAATATTACTGGATAAAAGAGAAGAGGGGCTTGATAGCCCCTCTTCTCTTTTATTTGGAATACATTCATAAAGAATATTAATGTTTTCTCCCATCAGAGAACCATGCCCCGTCTCTTAGAGCACCTCCGGTATCCTCAGCAACTCCACTAATTACCTGTTTTTTCTCAATCCCTTCCCATTCTTCCAGACGAGCACCTCCACCCGAAAGTATTTGCTCAACATCTGGTTTACGAGGAACGTTACCTTTAAACGGGCCACCAATTTCACTGTAGCCAGGATACATATATGACTCGCATGGTAAGACGATGACCCCGGGATCTTCGGCATATACATTTATTGGGACCCCACCGTCTTGAACGATATCCATTTGTTCATTAAGCATTCGTCGGAACATTATGATTCCTACGTCAGTAGCCCCCAATCGTTCAGTTGTACGGTCCGTAACTGGTCCCTGAATAATCCAAGCAACTTGGTCTTGAGATGCAACGTAATCTCTAATTATGCGACCTTGCTCGTCGTAGAGTGGTCGCTCATCAAAAGGTATTTCTGTTTGTCTGGCTTCACCTTCATGATATTGACGATAATTAGTAATCAAGTGCAAGGTATGTGTGTCATCAACAGGTACTCTAATTTCCAATCCGTGACTGACTCGTAAAATATTGGGAAACAGAATGGGATGACCTATAGCCCAATGATCATCAGATTCATCCTCTCCTTCAACGAGTCTACGTTTGATTACTCCATAGTCAGTTATTTCAAACCCTATTTTCCGATGATCGGCTCCGCGAAAACCCATCACTGCATTCCAGCTATCTCTTTCCTCTGGTGACTTCATGCGATTGAATTGCCATCCGCCCCAATAACGATGAAGCCATTGAAAATGCAATGGATCCAAAGAATTTTCTTGGCATTGGAGCCAGTTACATGGAAGTAGTGTAGACCAGGCGTCTTTGTGGCCTTCCCAAGAAAGAACATCCCATTTCGGCAAAATAGGCGCGGGAAGTGGTCCCATATAGACAAATATGAGTCCTCCNAATTCTTGTACTGGGTAGGATTTTATTCGAACCTTTTCTTTGAACTTAGAGCCTTCAGGTTCAGAAGGTTGATCTACACAGGCACCATTTTCATCAAAAATCCAGCCGTGATAAGCACATCGAATACCATTTTCTTCAGGGACACCNTAAGCCAAGCTAGCTTTTCGATGCGCGCAGGAAGGTTCTATACACCCCACAGTGCCTTTAGTGTCTCGATACAAAACTAAATCCTCGCCTAAGAGGCGAACTTCTTTGGTTGGATTATCCGCATTCAATTGGGCGCTACCAGCGATAGGATGCCAATAACGACGCATTAAATCACCCATTGGAGTTCCTGGTCCGACTTTTGTTAATCGATCATTCTGCTCTTGTGTAAGCATCATGCCCCTCCAGCTAATGCACCTATTGCCTATTTTGAAGCAGTAGAAGCTGTCTTGAATTTGTAGTCAGGATTCGTGTAGACCTCATCTGGCATTTTAGATTCCAATCCACGCTTCGCTAACTCTTCTTCAAAGTATTCTCGTATCCAGGGATCTTCATCCACGTATTCAATATTGACGCCTTCTGCATTACCTTTTTCGTCTTCATCTTTACCTAAAAATTGAACAGGTGGATGGAGGGCAAAATATCTAGCCGCAGCATTGCCTAAATTGAAATGCTGGTGGAAAAATTGATCAGGCGGAGTTACTGCACTTCCTTCGTGCCAAGGGTAAATTTTCTTCTCTCCACCTTCACCCCACATGACAGAGAAACCTTCACCTCCGGGAATCACAATGAGCCGGCCCGGTCCATGTCTGTGTGCTTTCTTGTATGTGCCGGCAGGAAAGACTGACATATGAGCAGAAATTTCCGAATCCGGAACATACATTGCGATGGAGGATCCTCCAGCTCCACGGCTTCCTGCAGCAGTGAGTTTGTCCCAAGCTAGTAAATCAGGCCAAAAATTACCACTCCAAACCGTGGCGCCAACTGCTCCCCATGCACTACCAAAAGTCTTTTCAATATCCTTAGCTTCTGAGAAAAAATCTTGATCCGCTTTATCCAAGATAGTTTTATTCACATGAGGGTTATTCATGAAAAATTCTGGATCAGGAATGGTGCTCATAGCTATGGGCAAATAGTTGAAGTATANAAGCCTGACCGGTGTATTACCCATGTTCCTAATTTCAGCCCAAGTGTTTCGAGGAATCACGAATACTGATCGGTCAGAGAATTCGAAATCGCGCTTGGCATCACTAATTTCACCCCAAACAGACGCAAATCCTCTACCTGCTAGAACATAGACCATCTCTTCCACACCTAGCTTAAATGGTTCCAATGAACCACCGGAGGGTATTTCTTGTACGCGCGCTTCAGTAACACCACCCATGTCTGTGAAGCGTATCAAAGCAGTGTTACATTTTCGTAGATCCCAGTATCCTAGCTCTAAGGTTCTGAGATCTTCTACATAGCAATCAGATAGCAAAGGTACACCTTTTGCTGCTTGTTCTTCTAACCAATTGTCGTGCGTGAAATAGCTACGAACCATTATTCCTCCATTACCGGGGTCAAATCCCAGTATTATTAACTTTCATATTTTAAATTGCGCGAACTTCCGTCATTGCATCGTCAATGAATAATCCATATATTTCATCTTTGTCTACGTTCTTTTCAGTACCAGGAGAATCTGGTCCAAATGGACTATCAATAATGCGTACAGGAACCTCTCCATTCGTTAATGGACCAGTCACCTCAGCCGTTGCTCCGTCAGAAAGCTCGACTTTATCACCAGATTTAAGTTCATCAGCTGCCATTACCGGTTAGCCTCCTGTTTTCGTGTCTTGGCATCCACTCCACCGGAAACTCCCCGATCATTCATGATGGGACTGTACTTGCTAGCCATTCCTTGTCTTTCAAAGGCAAAGGCTCTCCCTCCAGCTAATTCAGCACGCTTGGACCAATGCTCAGTATCCATTCCAAGATAAACGTTATTATCTGGATCACGGAATGTATTTATTGGATCACCACCGTCTTCTACGATTCTAATCTGTTCTTCTAACATACGCCGGAACATGATGACACCTTTGTCAGAACGGCCAAGGTGCTCTTGAGTTCGGTCAGCAATGAATCCTTGAGTTGCCCACGCCGCAACGTCCTGAGCACTGTTGGAGTCGAGTATTTCAAAATGAACTCTACCATCTTCTTTGAGATTAATTAGTGGGGGTTCAAAAAACGGAACATCTTCGTGTTTTTGGTCAGGGTCACTGATATTCATCTTAGGATGACACATTACCCACCAATGGCCCGTGTGAGTATCATCTATCGGAACACGAATTTGAAATGACGGGCCGACACCTCGTGCGATTCCAGGAGTATCATCAGGGTTTTTCCATGTATCAATGGCAATGCCGCTTCCACCCTGTCTTAAGAAGTAAGGAAATACTATAGGATGCCCTTGAGCCCATTCAGGATCTTCGTAGCCACCACCTTTGACAAGTCGTCTCTTGATGATTCCATATTGGAATTTGTCGAATCCAATGCGCTCATTTTCATATCGTGGACGCAAGTCCTTACCCGTACCCATTACAGTGGCAATATAATTACCCCATTCACCATGCAGCCATTCTGAGTGCACGGGNTCAAGGGAATTTTCTTGGCATTGTAACCAGTTACAAGGAAGNTCCGTATATCCAATATCACGGACAACATTGTCAATTGCAAATACATCCCAGTTCGGTAGTAAAGGAGCTGGGCTAGGCCCCATGTATGCGAAAATCAGACCAGCCTTTACTTGGAGAGGGTAGGCTTTAATTTGGACCTTGTCTTTATAGCGATTATCAGGGGCTTCTGTCGCCTCATATGGCTGCTCGAGACAAGCACCAGTTTCATTAAACATCCAACCGTGATACGGGCACCGAATTCCATCGTCAGTTGGAATTCCGTAAACCATACCCATTCTTCGGTGAGGGCAGTAATTGTCAACTAACCCATAAGTACCAGAATTATCCTTATAAAGAATAAGCTCCTCGCCGAGCAATTTAATAGGTTTGGTTGCACGGTCATTCATTTGAGAAACTGCAGCAATAGGGTGCCAGTAGCGGCGCATTAATTCGCCTGTTGGTGTGCCTGGTCCTACTCTCGTTAATCTATCGTTTTGTTCTGCTGTAAGCATTGTTCAACTCCAAGTAAATAGATGTCTTTGCGCAGTTTAGCAAAAAAACCAAAAGGATGTTTAGTAATTTGAATGAGGTTTTTCTTTTACAAACCCTAAGAAAAATAATGCAACNACTATTCCTATTGCCATTGCCAGCCATGCTGTTTGGTAATTAGATACATCCGATATCCATCCAAAAAATGGAGGAGTAATAACTATTGCTGATCTTGATAGCGTAGACGCATAACCGATGGCAGTTCCGACTTCAGAAGGTTTCGCGATTTCAGAAAGTAAAACTGAATGCAAGCTAACCCAAGAAGTTGCAGTAGCACCTAAGCCAATCGCAACTAAGACCAAACCCCAGTAAGGAGTATTCTGAGGAAGAAAAGCTACAGTCAATAAAACAATGATTGTGAGAAGGCCAGCTACTAGTAAAATAGGTTTTCTTCGGCCCTTTCCTAAAGTATCACTTATTACTCCCCACGTAATACGCATGACGATACTGCTAACTTGCAATATTGCTAGTAAAGATCCTCCTACGATAATTGATACACCCAAGTCATCATGGACATATAAAATAAAATAAGTGAGGGTTGCAACTTGTACTCCAACTAAAGGAAAACCGAATGCCATTGCAAATGATAAGTCCCGGCTTGTAATAACTGATTTGATACCTTGCCAAAATGGTTTAGTAGATCGCTTTCTCTCTATGGAAGTTTCCTTATCGCGATATACCGCTAATATAAAAATACCGCCAATGCTAATGAAAATCCCCAATGCGACCGCTGCAAATTGCCAACCGTAAGCAATTGCGATAGGAGGAATAAGAGCTGCAGCAATAGCTGCCAAGAGAGGGTTACCAGCCTGTTTGATGCTCATTGCAGTGGCTCTTTGTCTTAATGAGACCCAGTCTAATATTGCTTTTGTCCCTGCTGGATGCCCAACAGGACGTAATGACCCCATGATTGCTGCAACAATTAAAACTGTTGAGAAACTATTTGCGAATACCATTGAGGCTACTGCAATCCCGCTTGCAACCATCGTTATGCCTGACATTAGCCTTGCGCCAAAATGATCTATGAGCCATCCGAACCCTGTACTTGTTATCGTTGCGGCTCCGAATATAGTTCCAGTGATAATTCCGACCTGAGTTCGACTTAGATTAAAGTCATCCTGTATAAAAGGATAAAAAGGAGTAAATCCTTGGCCCGATAAGGCAAACCCACCGTGACTTAGTACTGCAATACCAATCACTAGATAAGGGTAGAAACGATGACTCGTCATAAGGATCTATCCACTCTTCATTCTATTATGAGTCCAATCCATAAAAACGAATAGCGTTATCACGTATGATTTTTTGCTTTTTTATATCACTCATGTCTTCACGATTGCGAAGATATTCGAGAGATTCAGGGAATTCGCTATCAGGATGGGGGTAATCACTAGCATAGAGAAACCAATCTTCTCCGACGAAATCCATTACTGTTGGAAGTAAAGCCTCATCGGGCTCGCAGCATACATAAATTCTCCCATTCCTGAAATAATCGCTAGGTATTGCAGTTAATTTTGGGGCCTCCGCAGCTCCTCTCCAATTCCATTCCTCGTCTAATCGTTCCATGAAAAAAGGAACCCAGCTTGCTCTAGCTTCCATTGAACCAATTTTTAGCTCAGGGAAATCTTCTAAAACACCCCTGAATATGATGCTTGTGAGCTGCTTCATTTGCCCAAAGGGATGAATAAGCGTATGGGAGTCAATCATTCTCTCAAATGGATCTATTTCTGGTCCAGATGGATTCGTTACAGTCGCGTGCAAGCAGAGAGGTATGCCGAGTTTTTCTGCTTCCTGATAAATTGGATAGTAATGAGATTCACCCAGCATAGGCCTAGTAGGTGGGCCATGAGTAGGTAGCATTGCTGAAACCATCCCTAGTTCAGTAACTGCTCTATGTAATTCACGTACTGCAGCATCGATATCCTGCATAGGGATCAAAGCTATTCCTTGAAATTTTGGACTAACATCAAGGTAGTTTTCTCTTAAGTAATTGTTATAGGCCGAGCATAAAGCAATTGCTAGTTCTCGATCTTGTACGAAATTAATATTGAGAAGTCTTGTAGGAAATAAAACTGTATGTGAGACGTTGCCCTTATTTAATGCATCTAACCATTCCTTGTTATCAACATTAGGCTGGCCGAATTTACCTTCAATTGTAGTATCCCATGTATTCCGTGGGGTCCACCACCATTCTCTTTTTTTAAACGATTCAGGCAAATGTTGATATATCAAATCTCTGTTATCTAAGACATGACCATCTGCATCCACTCCAATTATGTCCATAACACTTTCCTTAATCAGAAAAATTATGATAGTACTGATTGCTCTGTACAAGTTTGCACAGAAATGAATGAAAATCAAATGGGGGTAATGATGAGGGTTCTAATAACAGGCACTGGTTTAGTTGGTACAGCTTATGCAATTGAAGCAATTAACTCGAATGATGAATGTCTATTTGTGGACGTTAACCCGGATNGCAAATATTTAGAGGCCCGCTTAGGGNTGTCCACTAAATATTCATACGTGCGTGGAGATATTCGGGATTTACCGAATTTAATTGCAATCATGCAAGATTTCCAGCCATCAGTTGTAGTTCATACCGCGGGATTAATAGGAAGCAGTGTTGCGAACCCTATCTACACGGGGCTCCAAATTAATATTCAAGGGACAATTAATGTACTAGAAGCCGCAAGGCTAATCGGAATTCAGAAATTTATACATATAAGTACATTTGGCGTTTACGACCGTAGATTAGAAGATACCACTCCATTGAGTGAGGATTTCCCTAGAGGTGCAGAAAATCCGTATTCCGCATCAAAAATTGCTAACGAACACATAGCTGAAGCTTATTCCGCACAGTTCGGCTTCCCTTTAGTCATCATTCGGCCTGCTAATGTATACGGATTTGGTCACTTTAGAGGCGGATCAGGTGGCGGACAAATGCTTCAAAGTATAGTTGCAGGAGGGATAGAGGATCGAGCTATTGAAATATCTGCTGCTCAAGCCAGATCATTTGAATACATTCACTCTGATGACCTAGGAGCGGCAATGTACGCCGCTGCGATTCGTGATGTCAAAGGACCATTTAATGTGGGCAATGGAAGAATTGTTCAATTTGAAGAATTGATTGATGCAATTCGCGTGAGTTTACCGAACTTAAAAGTAACGGTTGCTAAGGGGGAAAGGCAATCATTTGTACAGCCTATGGATCTATCCAGAGCAAACAATTTATTAGATTGGCAACCTAAAATCTCATTGGCTGACGGTTTTAATAAATACATAAACGAAATGNAATCGGCACATTAGCGTTGTGTTAGTCTGAGGCGATTACATTCAAAGCGCGTATAAGCGTTTGGGATTATCGCTTAATATCTTATCTGTGACACTGGGTGCGACTTTTCCATCATCCTTGAGCTTTCGTAAAGCGTTGATTTCTGCTGTCGTATCTGCGTGCCCATAATCAGTACCAATAATGAGATGATCTTCACCAACTCTGCTAGTGACATAGTCAAGGTCGTCAATGGTTTGGCACCCAACGTACATTTGGTACTCTTTCATCAATTCTGCTCCATCTTTAAACCCGCGACCTACTAACCTGTTGCCTCTGAGGAAAATATCATTCATCACATATGGCAGCCATTGAGAAGTAACTTCAATAAATGTCCATCTAAGGTCAGGGAATTTTTCAGGAATTGCGTGAAGCACAATATCTGAAAATGCACCAATTGTTGGGAATTTGAAGGTAGATAACCCTTTCCCTCTATCTAATAAGTCTAATGAGGCAAAATTGCCAGCTGCAGCATGCACTGCTATTGGCATGTTTAATTTAGAAGCCTCTGCGTACAAAGGGAAAAGATATGGCTCAGAGAGTAGCATATCTCCTTCAATGCCGCGCATAAATACTGCACATGCTCCGTTCTCTTTACCAAAATTTAGCTCTTCTAAGGCTTTTTCCATTGACATGAGAGAAGGTATTACAGCCCAGCGAAGTCGCCCGTTTCCTTTTGCCCAAATATCAGAAGCCCATCGATTATACGCTCTGCTTATCGCATAATCCGTGTCGGAATGTTTTGTCAGGGGGCGTAAAAACA
>VFHU01000019.1 GCA_009391465.1 SAR202 cluster bacterium | reverse complement strand
AAGAGGGGCATGATGACCACGATGAACACAAAGAGGGGCATGATGACCACGATGAGCACAAAGAGGGGCATGATGACCACGATGAGCACAAAGAGGGGCATGATGACCACGATGAGCACAAAGAGGGGCATGATGACCACGATGAGCACAAAGAGGGGCATGATGACCACGATGAACACAAAGAGGGGCATGATGACCACGATGAACACAAAGAGGGGCATGATGACCATCACCATGGTGAATATGACCCGCACATTTGGCTAGATCCTCTTTATGCTATAAAGCAGGCAAAGGAAATTACGGATGCACTAAGCGCAAAAGATCCGGATAATCTAAGTTACTATTTGGGGAATTTTCAAAAGCTCGAGAGTGATTTGCAGTTAATGCATCAAGACTTCGCGAATGGATTTTCTCATTGTGATCATGAAGAATTTGTGATTTCTCATGCAGCCTTCGGTTATATTGCTGCAAGATATAATTTAACCCAGATTGAAATAGCGGGTCTTTCTGCAGATGCAGCTCCTTCTGCGTCGCGATTAGCAGAGATTACGGAGCGTGTTGAAAAATTAGGTCTCAAGGCCGTATTAGTTGAGGCTCTTCAGCAAGAGAACTCAGTTTCTGAAACATTAGCGAATGAAACCAATTTGGAAGTTTTGCCAATCCATGTAATAGGCACTGTGACGGCGAGCGAATTGAGTGAACATGGAGACTATATAGGGCTGATGAGGAATAATCTAAAATCTTTACAAACAGCGATGGAGTGTAGTGCGTAATTGATTGAGGCATAAAGTATTCAAGAATTTGTTTGATAAAGAGATACCCTCATGCATGAGGGTATCTCTTTATCAAATAGGGTTAATCAGCGATAATTGAGGAATAGTGTCAACATCTACAGACAGCATAATAGAGTTTGATAATGCTTCGTTTTCTTATGGAGAGACGCAGGCAGTCAAGGATATCTCTCTCTGCGTTGAACGCGGAGATTTTATCGCCATAGTCGGCCCAAATGGTAGCGGCAAGAGCACTTTGATTAAGCTCGCATTAGGTTTAGTTAAGGCCCAAGAAGGAGAGTGCTATCTTTTCAATACAAGGGTCGAGGAATTTTCGACCTGGGGGAAAATTGGGTACGTGCCTCAAGTTGCTAGTGGTATGCATGCAGGACTACCTATGACAGTGGAGGAGATAGTTGCTCATGGTCGGTATAGAGGCTTTTCACCAAAGTCTTTTTGNACACCAACGGCTGGAAAGGATATCGATGAAGCCTTAGATATTGTGGGTGCAAGGCATTTGAAATCACGCAGAATAGGTGAACTTTCTACTGGCCAGCAGCAAAGGGTTTTGGTCGCGAGGGCGCTAGTAAAGATTCCTGAAGTACTGGTATTGGACGAGCCAATCGGAGGTGTGGATGTTGATGGAGAGGAACGGATCTATGAAGTTATTCGAGAGCTTAATGTGCAAGGGATAACTATTGTCATGGTTTCTCATGATATAGGGGCTGTAATACGTGAGGCAAAAACGGTAGTTTGTATAAACCAAACGTTGGCGTTTCACGGAGAGCCTCATGAATTGACGAGCGAAGAACTTGCAAACCTATACGGATTTCCTGTGGAAGTGCTGCTCCACGATGCCTTGCATGAGCATAGGTAGGTAAACTTAATGATTCCATCAATGTTTCAATATGACTTTATGGTTAGAGCCTTCATAGGAGGAATCCTCGCAGGTGGTATAGCTCCTTTACTAGGTGCTTTTCTAGTATTAAGAAGGTATTCCTTAATTGCAGAGACACTTGCTCATGTTGGCTTGTTGGGAGTCGCTATAGGTCTTGCGACTAGTATTTACCCGACACTTACCACATTTGTTGCAGTGNCAATAGCCGCGATTGTGATTGAGCGATTGCGGGTTAATGGCAAATTACCTGGGGATATTGCATTAGCAGTAGTTTTATACGCAACAATGGCTGCGGCAGTGGTAATAATTAATAGTGTTAGAGGGTTTAACTTAGATTTATGGGGGTTTCTTTTTGGGTCAATTCTAACCATATCTGCTACCGATGTGTGGTTACTAATGGGACTTGGAGTGGTGGTAATTAGTGCTATAACGATGTTTTATCCAGAGCTTTCAATGGCGGCGTTTGATGATGATTTATCTAAAGTTTCGGGAGTGAAAGTAGAGTGGTTGAACTTGGGTTTAGCAGTTTTAACTGCTGCCATAGTGACTTTGTCAATGAGGGTACTAGGAGTTCTTTTAGTCGGATCACTTATCGTTATTCCATTTTTGATTGGGCAGACACTTTGCTCAAGTCTTAGAAAATCCTTGGGTGTTGCTTCGTTAACAGGAATTATGAGTACTGTAATAGGCTTATTCGTTTCATTTTATGCGGATCTAGTGGCTGGGGGGTCGATCGTTTTATCTGCTGTAACTTTGCTTGTATTGGCTCAGTTATGGAAAAAACTCAAAAGGAAGCACGGGTTAAAGGAGCGGAGGTGACTAAAGTAATTGGAGTTACTGCTATGGGCGGTAGTAGCAATGAAGTTTTGCAGCGAATAATAAATTATGAGACAAGAGGAATTAGCGCTGCTTGGCTCACCGTAGGTAGTGCGAGCCTCGACGGAATAACCCTGATGGCTGCAGCAGGAGTAGTAACAAAAAACATACTGTTGGGAACATCTATAGTTCCTAGTTGGGGGCGACATCCAGTTGTTGCTGCGCAGCAAACCCAAGTGGCTTCGCAGCTGTCTAATAATCGCTTTAGGTTTGGAGTTGGTCCCAGTCATATAGCTAGCATGAAAAAAGTTTTTGGAGCAGATTACAGAACCCCATTAACCGCATTGAGAGAATACCTGACTATAGTTAAGACATTACTAGATACAGGAGCAGTTCAATTTAAAGGTAAGGTTTATGATGCGGATGTCGCGCTACCTGCTCCGGTACCAGGGGTGCCAGTCTTGGCTTCTGCATTGCGGTCAAAATCATATGAGCTTTGCGGGGAATTAGCAGACGGTGCGATTAGCTGGGTTTCTCCCGCTAGCTATTTAAGGGACGTAGCGTTACCTGCAATTGCAAAAGGTGCTGAGAAAGCAAGAAGAGAAGCTCCGCCATTAATTGCACACGTTCCGATCTGCGTTGAGGAAAACACTGAAGAAGTACGAACTGCCGTACGAAATCAATTGGCACATTATCCGCACTCGCCGTTTTATCAGGCTATGTTTGCTCAGGCGGGATTTCCTGAAGCCGGGGAAACATCAACTTGGAGCGACGAAATGATAGAAGCAGTAGTTGTTTCAGGGAATGAAGAAGAAGTAGAAGAAAGAATAGAAAAACTCTTTGGATGGGGGATAGCTGAAATAATTTTTTCTGTAGTGACGGCAGGCGTCGATGCAAATTCTTCGCGTGAGCGTAGTTTAGAATTATTATCGAAAATAGCTCAAGATTGACCGTTCTTATAAGCAAGCCTATGATCACAAAAATTAAAATAAAGGCACTTGAAGTATGGCAACGACAAAAGCATTTGTGTTGATCGAAACAGCAGTAGGTAAAACTAAAGATGTGGTCGCATCACTGTTGGAGCTTCCTGGAGTTGCATCTGTAGATGTAGTTACAGGGCCGTATGACATTATTTGCATGGTGCAAGCGGACGATTTGAGCTCAGTTGGGGATACTGTTACAGGGAGCGTTCATACCATTGGAGGAATTGTGCGCACTGTAACTTGCTTAGCTGTAGGTAGCGAATAGATAGTTGAGACTATGCCATGAATCAGCGTGATTGTATTTTTTGTGGTATATCCCAAGGGGAAATCACGTCTAATAAAATATTTGAAGACGATCAAGCGTTTGCAATCTTAGATATTAGCCCCAAGGCACCGGAGCATGTCCTTGTCATTCCTCATATTCATGTGGGAGATCTGATCAATGCCTCGCTGCCTGAATTTCAGGCAGCGAGGCATTGCTTTGAAATCGCACCCCAAATAGCCAAATCCAGAGGGCTAGGTTTATCAGGGTATCGTTTGGTCACTAATCAAGGGGCGGATTCAGGGCAAGAGGTTCCACATTTTCATTTGCATATTTTAGGTGGCCGGAAGCTTCAAGGTATGGGTTAATGCGGATGAACTTTGATTTGCCAGATTCGTTACAAAAACACTTACTATCCTTGCCAAGAAATTTGAGGGCTCATATAAGTCGTGTGAGAAAGATAGCAAGAGAGCTTGCTGTTGAGCATAGCTTAAATGCCGAATTAGCTGATTTGGGAGCAGCGGCACATGATGTTGCAAGGCATCTATCAGGCGGGAAGCTTCTTGAGGAAGCAGAAAAACTGCAGATACCGGTCGGAGAATTTGAGCGATTTGCACCAATAATTTTACATGGCCCTGTTGGGGCTTGCTGGTTAAAAAAAGAAGGGATTTTATCAGATTCAGGATTACTGGAGGCTGTTTACTGGCACACTAGCGCTCATCCAGATTTAGACCCCATAGGGAAAGTAATTTTTATTGCTGACAAAATAGACCCGGCAAAAGTAAAAGCCTACCCATTTCAGCCTAGCGTTGCTAAAGCGGCAAGAGGTAGTTTGGATGAAGGGGTTTTAGCTTTTTTAGACGGGATTATCAAAGAACAAGTGGACCAGCATCGATGCATCCATCCAATGAGCGCACATACCCGAAATAGGCTAATAATAGAGAATAGTTGCTAAATACAGAAAATATGTTCTAAAAACTATTGCTTAAAAAGAACTTATGTTCTATTATTCCGTCAGATTAAATGATTTGGTGGCTCTATGTCTCTTCTATTGGATACTCAAAAGGAAATGGTAACAGCTATTGCTCGCAGCGCTCTCACTGAAGAGGGGACGATTTTTAGCGTAGATGCTTTCAAGGGAGAATCATTTTTACGCGATGTTGCGACTCAAATAGAGATGTTAATTTTAAGCGTCAATTTTATTTCAAAAACTACCCTTTTACGAATTATGGATAAGACTGAAATTGCAAGAAGATCTAATACTCTTTACGGCCATCTCGAAGCTTTGCGGTTAGAAGGGCTATGGTCAAGTACGGACAATAGTATTTACATGGGGACTTCCGAGGTTCAGTATGCACCACATGATCAGATATGCGAGGTCAAAGGGTCCTTCAGCCTTATACAGGTTGAAGGATCGCAGCAGTTAAGTTGTTTTGATATGGATAGAATTAAGCTTTTAGCGAGAGCTTCAGGTGCTACAGTAGTATTTTTTGGAGAGCGAACATTAAGCAATACTCCTTTTGATCATTTAATCGCATGCAATGAAAGAACTCAATTAGAGACTGGCCGGGTGAATCATTATCTACTTCAGGATTTGGTCGGGAGTAACCAATTCGAGGACGTATATCTAAAAGTGTCATAAGAACGTATGGATTGCACTATAAATATGTGGAGGGGGAATATGCGTAATTTTGTGAAGACTCAGAGGCGCCGGAACGAACCGTTTTTAGATTCACTACCTGAGCAAATGCATTATATGGATACCGGTTGCGAAGCATCGCTTTCATGTTTGTCATGTCCGTTACCAAGGTGTAAGTATGATGATCCTACTTGGTACCAGGCCTACAAGCGTAGAGACAGAGATTTAGAATTGTTAACAATGTATAAATGCCATAATTTAACTACAGGTGAAATAGCTAGTCGTTTTGGGCTCAGTCAACGAACAGTACATCGGGCAGTAAAACGAGCGCTTAACTATAAAGATCAATTGCAAGCTGCGTAAATTGCTAGGCCGGAATTTTGCCTTCTTTTGATTAGAATTGCGGTATTAAATAGGATNAGTACAATACTAATAAATAAGCAGTCATAATTGGAGAAAAGATGAGACTTGAAGGTAAAGTCGCTATTATCACAGGTGCGGGCCGAAATATAGGTGAGGCCGTAGGTCATTTATTTGCGGATGAGGGTGCTAAAGTTGCCTTAATAGATATTCGATTAGATGCAGTTGATAAAGTTGCTGCAGCAATTAATGAAAGGCATAAAGGCGCGGCAATTGCTATTCAGTGTGATGTGTCATCTGCTTCAGAAGTACAGGATATGGTTTCGACCACGGTGGCTTCATTTGGTGGGATTGATATTTTGGTTAATAACGCAGCGATAACGGATCATACTCCTGCCTTGGACTTACCAGAAGAGGAATGGGATCACATATTAGCAGTTACTTTGAAGAGTGTATTTTTGACATGTAAGTATGTTGGCCATTGCCTGCGAGATCAAGGTCGCGGAGGTAAAATCATTAATATTGCATCGACTTCCGGACACCGAGGGCGTGCTGATGCTACTGCATATTCTGCTGCCAAAGGCGGATTGCTTAATTTGACTAGATCACTTGCCATTCAATTTGCTGAATTTGGAGTTAGAGTTAATTCCTTAACACCTAATAGGATTGGGTCTCCTGTAGGGAAGGAGGAAGTTCCGAGTGAAGGGAGAGGAATTACGAATTTAGTTGGCAGACCTGGTGTCCCGCTCGACATTGCGAATGCTGCGATATTTTTGGCATCAGACGAAGCGGATTTCATTGCTGCTGCTGATATTCTAGTGGACGGTGGCTCCCTTGCAGGTGCGTTACAAACTCCATTTTCACCCAAATAATATCTGAATAGGCTTTTAGCTATTGAGCATTGCCACTACTTGCTCAGTAGTTCTTACACGAGCCATAAACGGGAAGATACGATTCATGAACTGCTCATGATTGTCTTGATTACTGGACCGGCAAGCATCACTTACAATAACAACATTATAGTCAGAATCTCTTGCACAATAGGCAGTAGCGGCAATTCCAACTTCTGTTGCTCCTCCGCATAGAATTAAAGTGTCGATCCCTCGCGTGCGGAGACTCAGTTCTAAATGCGTTTGAAAAAATGCATTCCATCGATGCTTTGCTATGATGTAATCGTCTTTTTCAGGTTTAAGCTCTTCTATGATTTCTGAACTCCAATCTCCAGCATAGACTAATAAATATGGTCTGAATGGCTTATCTTCAGGGTCTGGCCAAGGTTCGCCTGATATGTTGGTGTCGTTATAAAGATTGGCTGAATCCTTTCCATCATGTCGATGATCTGCACGGGCATAGTAGACAGGGATGTTTCTAGTTCGTCCGACTGATAGAATTTTTTGGCAATTAGTAACAAAAGATTTAGTTATAGATTCTTGCTCCTCAGATGAATGGACATAGGCATTAAGCATGTCAAAAAAAAGGAGTGCAGTTCTTTCTGGCTCGAGCTTGTTATAACTCATTAGACTCTCCATGCATAGGATACAAATAGGGACTATAGAGGTTTCATTCAATGGTCGGGGTGCCCGGATTCGAACCGGGGGCCTCGCGCACCCCATGCGCGCGCGCTACCGAGCTGCGCCACACCCCGAGATAATACCTCTAGATTAGCATAGTAGTACTGCGGTTGCAGCTTATATCGGTTATTAAGTGAAAGTATGTGAGGTATAATTCGGTCTATTGGATATCTTGTCCCTAGAGTGAAACTATGGAAGAAATAAAGCAACAACTTATAGACTTAGAGGCAAAAATTTCTGGGATCATGGTGCGTCTTTGACCTGTCTTCACAGGGAAAAGAGGCTGAAGAATTAGAAAAAGAAACATTAGAACCAGGGTTTTGGAACAATAGCGTAGCTGCTCAAAATTTGATGAAAAAATTGGCACGTTTGAGAGCTACTGTTGATGGTTGGACGGAGTTTCATTCACGGGTTCTAACGATTATTGATTTAATAGAATTGGCTTCTGCAACTCAAGATCCTTCATTGGATGGCGAAATAGTTTTCGAAGCAAACGCCCTGCTCAGCGAGTTTAAGAACCGCGAATTTGAGCTAGTTCTTTCAGGTGAATACGACGATCATAGCGCTATATTAGCAATTCATGCCGGAGCTGGAGGGACAGATTCTCAGGATTGGGCAGAAATACTACTTCGAATGTATACCCGATGGGGCGATAGTACAGGNTATAGGACTCAAATTTTGGACTTATCAGAAGGAGAGGAAGCTGGGATAAAAAGCGTAACGATTGAAATTTTAGGTTTAAACGCTTACGGATATGTGAAATCTGAAAGTGGAGTACATAGGCTAGTTAGGCTGTCCCCCTTTGATTCCTCTCATGCCCGCCATACGTCATTTGCATTGGTAGAGGTTTTACCGGAAATTGATAATGATCTGGAAGTTCATATCAGTGCTGATGACATTGAAATGGATGTATTTAGAGCTAGCGGTGCGGGTGGCCAGAACGTTCAAAAAAATTCTACAGCAGTACGTATTCGCCATATTCCTTCTGGCTTGGTCGTTTCATGCCAAAATGAAAGATCCCAATTGCAAAATCGTGAAGCAGCATTAAAAATACTTCGTTCTCGCTTAGTTGAAATGGAACTAAAGAGACAAGAGCAAGAGAGAGCATCGCTGAAAGGGGAACACGTTAGCGCGGGCTGGGGGAATCAGATTCGCAGCTACGTTCTTCATCCATATAAGCTAGTGAAGGATCACCGTACAGGATTTGAGTCTACAAATCCTGAATCTATTCTGGATGGGGAAATACAGGAATTGATTCAGGAGTATCTTTTAGTTAGCGTAAATAGGAGCGAATAATCGTAATTGGTGGGCCACCCTGGACTCGAACCAGGGACCTCAGTCTTATCAGGACTGCGCTCTAACCACCTGAGCTAGTGGCCCGCGGGGGAACTGAGCCTAATTTATTTAGAGACCAGCCTTGGCTGGTCTCTTGTATGCTCTTAACGAGTGAATAGTGAAAGGAAAGACTTTAGTTCGACGTCAGGACCAATAGGTATAGACAATGCATTATTCAGCAAGGGAGCAATAGCTCTACCAATTGCTTCATAAGAGGCAAAATCTCCTAACGTGTCGACCTAGGATACCCATTATGGGACTCCCTAGAAAGGAGGTGATCCAGCCGCACCTTCCGGTACAGCTACCTTGTTACGACTTCGTCCCAGTCACCAGTCCCGCCCTCGGCGCAGGCCTCCTTACGGTTGGCTGTACGACTTCAAGCGTTACCGGCTTCCATGACGTGACGGGCGGTGTGTACAAGGCCCGGGAACGTATTCACCGCAGTAAGGCTGATCTGCGGTTACTAGCAACTCCACGTTCATGCAGGCGAGTTGCAGCCTGCAATCCCAACTGGGGGTAGGTTTAAGGGATTCGCTCCGTCTCGCGACGTGGCTGCCCGTTGTCCTACCCATTGTAGCGTGTGTGTCGCCCTGGGCGTAAGAGCCATGATGACTTGACGTCATCCCCACCTTCCTCCTCGAATTACGAGGCAGTCTGACTAGAGAGTGCAACTAGTCACGAGGGTTGCGCTCGTTGCGGGACTTAACCCAACACCTCACGGCACGAGCTGACGACAGCCATGCAGCACCTGT
>VFHU01000018.1 GCA_009391465.1 SAR202 cluster bacterium | reverse complement strand
ACGCAGGAAAAGCAAAGAAGTAAGGTCTAGCAATGTCAAATGACTCAGGCAATATGACCACCGGCAAAGAATCATTTGCTATGGCAAATAGTGGCATGAAAGAAATACTAGATTCTATAAATTCATTAAATAAAAGTACTCGTCTGCCTGCGGAAGTATCACCTAATTCCAATGAAACTTTCGATGGGTTGTATATCATTAGTGTAGCCGCAAGAATAGTTCATATGCATCCCCAAACACTACGAAAATATGAAAAGGTAGGCTTGGTGCAACCTTCTCGAACGATCGGGATGCTTAGGCTATATTCTGAGAGTGATATCCAAAAATTAAGGCTGATTAAACGTTTAATTAGTGAACTTAAACTCAATCTAGCTGGAGTGGAATTAGCATTAGCTATTTTTGAAAGACTGAATGATAGTTTAAGTCAAAAGAATCCCTCCTATCCAGAAAATAGCCAGGATTTTGAGCTAGCAAAAAAAGATATATTTGAAATTTTTTTTGGCCGAGAATAAACCTTCGGTACTACGAGTAAGTAATGAACATTGAAGAAGAAGAAAACGAGAAACAAACGACTGATCATGAAAACAATTCAGATGATTCTTTAACCCAGCTTGAAAATGAAAGGGATCAAATGAAAGCCTTGGCGCAAAGAACGCAAGCTGATTTTGTGAATTATAAGCGCAGAATGGAAGAAGAGCGTCAGCTGATTTCTCAAATTTCTGCTGGTAAGGTGATTGCACGCATATTGTCGATCGTAGATGACCTTGAACGAGCGATAGCAGCAATTCCTGATAATGCGGCCTCAAAAGAATGGCTCAACGGAATCAACTTGATTTTGCAAAACTTAGAATCGGTAATTGCCTCAGAAGGATTCGAGAAATTTATACCTCTTGAAGGGGAGTCTTTCGACCCTAGCAAACATGAAGCAGTCCATTACCTAGAAAGTAATGAACAAATTCCAGGTCATATTCTCAATACTTTCCGCGCTGGATATATCGCCGGAGACAGAGTACTACGACCCGCGCAAGTTATAGTAGCGAAAGAAGCAAACGAGTAATTATTTGATAATTTGGAAAATAAAGGAATAAAGATAATGGCAAAAGTAATAGGAATTGATTTAGGCACAACCAACTCTGCCATGGCAGTAATGGAAGCCGGGGAACCAACTGTATTAGAAAATTCTGAAGGTGGAAGAACAACTCCTTCGGTAGTTGCGGTAAATCCAAAAAGCGGAGAACAATACGTAGGCATGGTCGCAAAACGACAAGCTGTAACTAACCCAGAAAACACTCTCTATTCAGTAAAGAGATTAATCGGGCGAAAATTCAATGAAATCGAATCTGAGAAGAAAACTCTTAGCTATGCTACTAAATCTGGTAAATCAGGTGATGTCTTGGTAACAATGTCAGATCGCGATTACACTCCTCCTGAAATATCAGCAAAAGTGCTACAGAAATTAAAAGCAGATGCTGAAGCGAAACTCGGCGAGTCTGTATCGCAAGCTGTCATTACAGTTCCAGCCTATTTCAATGATAGTCAGAGGCAAGCAACCAAAGATGCAGGGGAGATAGCTGGCCTTGAGGTACTTCGAATCATTAATGAACCTACGGCTGCCTCTCTAGCCTATGGCCTTGATAAACATGATGATGAAGTAATTGCTGTCTTTGATCTCGGTGGTGGTACTTTTGATATATCCATACTACATATCGGTGAAGGTGTATTTGAAGTTAAATCTACTAATGGTGATACCCATCTGGGGGGAGATGATTTTGATCAAAAAATAATTGAATGGTTAGCAGATGAATTTAAAAAAGATCAAGGAATTGACCTTCGTGATGACAGGATGGCATTGCAGAGACTTAAAGAAGCTGCGGAAAGAGCAAAAATCGAGCTTTCTACGCTGCAACAAGCTGAAATAAACTTGCCCTTTATTACTGCGGATGCATCTGGGCCAAAACACCTTACTACTAACCTCTCAAGAGCCAAGCTCGAGCAATTATGCTCGGAGCTTATTAATAGGACTACTGGTCCTTGTCAACAAGCATTAAAAGATGCAGGTTTATCAACTTCGGACGTAGCAGAAGTCGTTCTTGTCGGAGGCATGACGCGAATGCCTTCAGTAATAGAACAAGCAAAGAGCCTTTTCGGTAAAGAACCAAATAAAGGCGTCAATCCTGATGAGGTTGTTGCAATAGGAGCTGCAATTCAAGCGGGAGTTCTCCAAGGTGATGTCAAAGATGTTCTATTGCTCGACGTCACTCCTCTCACTCTAGGAATCGAAACACTTGGGGGAGTGGCTACACCATTGATTAAACGTAATACAACTATACCGACCTCACACACGGAAACATTCTCCACTGCTGCCGATAGTCAAACTGCAGTAAGTATAAGAGTGCTGCAAGGTGAGCGGACAATGGCAGACGAGAATAAAACACAAGGCCAATTTGATTTAGATGGGATTGCTCCTGCCCCTAGAGGAGTACCTCAAATTGACGTGACTTTTGACATTGATGCAAACGGAATACTTAATGTTTCTGCAAAGGACAAGGCAACAGGAAAGGAACAAAGTATCACGATTACAGCAAGCTCGGGATTAGCAAGAGAAGAAATAGACCAATTGGTTAAAGAGGCCGAAGAACATGCGGAGGAAGATGCACAACGTAGAGAGTTAATTGAAATACGCAATCTGGCTGATAACAGTATTTATCAAGCTGAAAAAATGATTACCGAACACGGGGATAAAGTCGATGAGGAAGTAAAATCTGAAATCGAATCCAATGTAACTAATCTAAGGTCTCTTCTTTCTGAGGAAGCAACTGACTCGCAAACTATACGCTCCGCTACTGAAGTGCTTGGACAATCATTACAAAAAATAGGTGAAGCAATTTATTCTCAAACTAGTACAGATGACCCGATTGAAACAGAACCTCTCAGTGAAGAGGAAGCAAAAGATAGTGATGATGAAAACGCTGTAGATGGCGAATACAGAGAGGCCTAAGAAGAACAACGCCCATAATCGTCTTCTAATCTAACTACATCATCTAGCTCAATCGTGCTTACCTCAATCAGAATCGCATCAAAATCAGAATGTGCGAATATACGATGTATTTGTCTAGGCTCAATTGCATAGGCATGCCTATGCTTCATAACGACTTCTTTAGACTTGCTTCCATTGTAAAGTATCAAGGTGGCTTCGCCTGAAGTAAGCAATATAGTTTCACGTTTTTGCTGATGAAATTGTTTGCTCAATCTCTGCCCTGCCTTAATTAGAAGGCTTTTAACACAATATGTATCATTTATGTCAATGATATGTTCTGTACCCCAAGGCTTCGGTATTTCACGTAAAACTTGCATGACGTAATTTTAATATTACCTAATGTATTCATTAAACCCCCAACGAAACAAAACAACCCAATTTATTAGGTATGGAAATATAGTTGTCCTGTAATACATTCATATTTACTATCCTTTTGAAANNACCTTAATAATTAGGCCATATGTCAGACTCAAGAATTGAAGTCCCTGAAGTTGTAGTCGAGCGATTGCCGCAATATCTACGTGCGCTATTACTTCTTGAAGAATCACGAATTGAAGTAATAAGCTCCCAGGAGTTAGGTGCCTTACTTCAAGTGACACCTGCACAAATTCGTAAAGACTTTAGTTATTTTGGGAAATTTGGAAAACAAGGTAGTGGCTATGATGTAAATCATCTAGTGGAACAACTACGTCAAATTCTAGGACTACACCGAACGTGGAATGTCGCTGTAGTAGGTGTAGGTAGGTTGGGGCGCTCGATTATCAGCTATCCAGGATTCCAATCACAAGGTTTTCGCGTCGTCTGCGCATTTGAATCCAGTGACAAATTAATTGGTCAAATGGCAGGTGGTTTACTTGTTCATGATTTCGCCAATTTTAAAGAAGTATCTCAGTCAGAGAATGTCAATATCGCAATAGTTGCAGTCCCTGCCAGCGCAGCACAAGATGTAATTGACCAACTAGTCGAGGGAGGCATTCGCGCTATTTTAAATTACGCCCCTAAGCCTGCAATAGTACCCTCAAATGTCAAAATTCGTAACGTTGATCCTGTCATATCACTACAATCAATGACTTACCACCTAAATAATGTCGATCAAAACAATGGAACAGACTGCTAAGTAATAGGTAAATCAACTAAAGCAGTTACATGGTCTGCTTGTATATCCAAAAACCCGCCATCTATTTGAAGCCGCTGATCGACCTGATCAATACGGTACCGCAATTCACCTGATTGCAGGATTGTAATCAAAGTAGCGTGTTTGGGTAATATACCTAATTGACCTTCAACACCGGGTGCCACTAGAGAGTCGACTCTATCATCAAATAAGGTTTTCTCCGCGGCAACAATTTCTAATCGTAAGGACATTTCCTAGCTCCGAGCTCCTGCGTTAGCCTTTTGTCGTTCCTCATGTCTTGTGAGCACTTCATCAATACCCCCTGCCATATTGAAATCTTGAACTGCAATATGATCATGCTTACCTTCAAGAATTTCACGGAATCCCCTAACCGTCTCTGCAATAGGCACATAACGACCATCAATACCAGTGAACTGCTCTGCTACGTGAAAAGGCTGCGACAGAAATTGCTCTATCCTCTGCGCCCTACCAACAGTTACCTTGTCATCTTCGGAAAGTTCTTCCATACCCAATATTGCTATTATGTCTTGAAGGTCCTTATATTTCTGCAAAACTTCTTGCACCCCTCGGGCAGTATCATAATGCTCTTGACCCACAATAAGAGGGTCCAAGATTCTAGATGAAGAAGTTAATGGGTCAACGGCAGGATATAAGCCTTTTGCCGCAATTGCTCTTTCCAATGAAATGACAGCGTCCAAATGGCCAAAACTAGTTGCTACACCTGGGTCAGTATAATCATCNGCGGGAACATATATTGCTTGAAATGAAGTTATTGACCCTTTGTTAGTAGAGGTGATTCGTTCCTGAAGATCCCCCATTTCAGTACTTAAAGTCGGTTGGTACCCAACAGCAGAAGGCATCCTCCCCAACAACGCAGAAACTTCCATTCCCGCCAAAATATATCGATAAAGGTTATCCACGAAAAGCAAAACATCTTGATTCATGGTGTCGCGGAAATATTCAGCCATTGTCAGCCCTGTCATCGCTATACGAAGCCTCACACCAGGAGGCTCATTCATCTGACCAAAGACTAGGACTGTACTATTCAACACTCCAGATTCATGCATTTCATTCCATAGATCATTTCCTTCTCGGGAACGCTCTCCAACTCCAGCAAAAACTGAGTATCCACTATGCTCTTCTGCGATATTACGAATAAGTTCCTGAATAATTACTGTCTTTCCAACTCCTGCCCCTCCGTAAGCACCGACTTTACCACCTTTAGTAAATGGAGCAATAAGATCCAAAGCCTTAACACCAGTTTCAAGAACCTCGGTGGTCATACTTTGCTCTTCATAAGAGGGGGGGTCTCGGTGTATCGACCAATGATCCTTCGAATCAACAGGACCCAAACCGTCTAAAGGCTCACCAACAACATTAAATAAGCGACCTAAACTAGGCTCACCAACAGGCACTGCAATGGGTGCCCCAGTATCTTTTACAACCGCACCACGAGTAAGTCCTTCGGTAGGTCCTAGCGCCAAACAACGAACCCAACTATTCCCAACCTGCTGCTCTACCTCAAGAACCAGTTTTTCCCCATTCGACTCAAGTTCTAACGCGTTATAAATCCCCGGCAGATTTTCAGGAGGGAACTCTACGTCTACCACCGTTCCAATCACCTGTACTACTCTACCTTCAGCTAGTTCTGCCATTTCAATCATCTCCTTAACTATAAAANCGCTATCTTAAGCATCTAGCGCTGCAACACCACCTACGAGATCAAGCAATTCTGCAGTAATCATCGCTTGGCGTGCCTTATTGAGTTCTAATGTAAGCGTGTCAACCATCTCTTCAGCAGCATCGGTGGCATTTCGCATGGCAACCATACGTGCGGACTGTTCGCTTGCGTTACTTTCAAGAATGGCTTGAAATACCTGTGCCTCCAGGAACTTAGGAAGCAATGTAGTAAGTACCGTTGAAGCATCGGGCTCATATTCATAATTCGAAGACTTAATTGCATCTTCTGAGTCACTTGCTCCAATTATTGGTAGCAATTGAACCACAACGGGTTCTTGAATAAGCGTATTAACAAATCTTGTATACGCTAAATGCACACTATCTATTTCCTCATTAGCATAAAGCTGAGAAATCATCTCAGTGATTGGTCTACAGTCCAGCATTTGCGGGCGATCACCAAAGCCAGGAAAATGCCGAGTGATATTCTGGCCCGCTCGAACCATAAAGTCATTACCTTTTTTACCAACAGTTATCACTGACATGGGAAAAGATTGATTTCCCATGAATAAAGATGTAGCACGATTGATATTTGAAGGAAGTCCACCCGCTAAACCACGATCAGGTGTAATTTGGATAATTACACCATTCTTTACTGCACGCCTTGATAGTAAATAATGTCCTTCTTCAGCATTTTGAATAGATTGAGTCGAAATTAATGAACTTAAAATTGCTTGTATTTTTTCAGCATACGGACGTGCGTTTACAACTTGTTCCTGCGCTCTTCGCATTTTAGACGCAGCAACCATTTGCATTGCATTAGTTACTCGAGCTGTATTCTTTACGCTCTTTATTCGACCTCTAATTTCCCTTACGCTTGCCAATGAAGTTCCCCAATATCCTTTATATTTAACTAAAAGTTTTCTTGACTGAATTTATAGCTTCTTGCAAAGCTTTCTCTGTCGCATCATCAATATCTTTTTGATCTTGTATTGACTGCAAAATCTCAGCTTTTGATGTTTCAAGAAAGCCAATCAAAGAGGATTCAAAGTCTCTAACTCTATCCACAGGAATGTCATCCATGTATCCGTTCACCGCAGCATACATTGAAGCAACCATTTGCCCTAACGAGTTTGGTTTATATTGAGGTTGCTTTAACAATTCAGTTAATCGTTGACCTCTCTCCAGCTGGCCTCGAGTTACAGCATCTAAATCAGATGCTCCAAATTGGGCAAATGAGGCCAAAGAAGCATATTGGGCAAGTTCTAGTCTAAGTCGGCCTGCAACTTTTTTAACTGCTCTAGTTTGAGCGGAGCTTCCGACTCGTGAAACCGATAGCCCCGGGTTCACTGCAGGACGTATCCCTGAATTAAACAAATCTGCCTCAAGGTATATTTGTCCATCAGTTATTGAAATTACATTTGTAGGAATATAACCAGACACATCACCAGCCTGGGTTTCAATGATTGGAAGTGCTGTCAGCGAACCTCCACCATGATCTTTATCGAGTCGAGCAGCTCGCTCTAAGAGCCTACTATGGAGATAAAAAACGTCTCCAGGATAGGCTTCTCGTCCAGGTGGTCTCTTCAATAGTAGCGACATTTGTCTATATGCCCAAGCATGCTTAGTGAGGTCGTCATAAATAATTAGAGCATCTCGACCGCTGGCCATGAATTCTTCACCAATAGCACAACCAGAATATGGAGCCAAATATTGCATCGGAGCTGCGTCAGAGGCGTTCGCCGCCACAATCACTGTATGCTCCATTGCCCCATGCTCTTCTAGAGTTGCTTGAATTTGAGCAACCTTACTTTGCTTTTGGCCAACGGCAACATAAATACAAAGTAAATCTTGACCTTTTTGATTAATGATTGTGTCTATGGCGATTGCAGTTTTACCTGTAAATCTATCTCCAATAATAAGTTCCCGTTGACCTCTGCCCACGGGAATCATGCCATCAATAGACTTGATTCCTGTTTGAACTGGCGTGTTAACTGCTTGTCGTATTGCGACGTTAGGCGCTACCACTTCAATATTACGCGCACTTTCGGTCTTGATCGGGCCTTTACCGTCAACCGGATTTCCCAGTGCATCCACGACTCTTCCAAGCAATGCATCCCCAACAGGAACCTGGGCAACTTGACCACTAGCCTTTACAAGGTCACCTTCTTTAACTTCAGTATCGGAACCCATAATAGCCGCACCAACAGCATCTTCTTCAAGGTTGAGAGCAAGACCGACTACACCGCTCGGGAATGACAATAATTCTCCAAATCCAACTTGGCTCAAACCGTGGATTTGCGCTATACCGTCACCAACTTCTACAACCGAACCAACTTCAGTTAGTGAAGTCTCTCCCCCAAATTCTTCTATTTGCCTCTTCAATACAGAGGCAATATCTTGTCCTCGCGTGGTCATTTTGTTCCTCTCAAATATCTCCCAATCTAGACGGAAGAAATATTTATACTATCGATTCTCTCAATAATTGTAATTTCAATGATTCCAAGTTTGTTTGTACTGAACCATCAATAATTTTATCTCCTACACGAATCACAACACCACCAATAATTTCGGTATCAATGGATTGTTCAATCATTACTTCTTTTTGCAATGAAGAGCTCAAGCCTTCAGATAATTTTGTGATTTGTTGATCTGAAAGACCTATGGCAGCAGTAACTCTAGCCGCTATTCGGCCAAGGCTTCGATCCAAAAGATCGCTGTATTCTCGAATAATAGCTGGTAACAAACTAATCGAATTTCTTGCAACTAGTAGTCCAATAAAATTCACCAAAATAGGGTCATATTTAACTCTTATTTGGTTTACTATTTCTTGTTTTTGAAGTTTTTTTACTCGAGGAGAAGAAAGAAAAGACTTTACTTCTTCAGATTCTAATGTAGTGTTAATCTCTTGAATTTCAGTTAGCCATTTATCGTTTAGCTGTTTGTCTGAGGCCAGCATAAACAAGGCCTGAGCATAACGTCTTGCTGTAGGTCCTTTAGGCATCCTTAGTCCTGCTCCTGCTTTGCATTACTTTCTGATATGACTTCATCAATCAAGTCTTGCTGAGCATCTGCATCCAATGATCTCTTAATTATTTTTTCTGCGGCTGAAACAGCAAGTACAGCAAATTCAGCACGAACGCTCTCTAAAGCAGCGTCTCTCTCTTGCTTAATTTCTTCGCGAGCTCTACTTACGATCTGCTCTGATTCTGCACGAGCCTGCTCAGCTTGCTGCTCTCTATAACGTTCAGCAGCTTCTCGAGCTTCAGCAAGAACCCTTTGTCCTTCTTGGCGCCCATCATCTAAAGCCTTCTGCATTGATTCTTGCTGTTCTTCCGATTCTTTTCGAACACGGTCCGCTTCTTCCAAGCTCTCACGTATCCGTTCAGAGCGAGAATCAAGCATTCCAATAATTCGCTTATATGCCATGAAATAAAGAATTAAGCCCAAAACTGTGAAATTGATCAAGTACACTAACAAACTTGTCAGATCAATTCCAAGGGCTCCAATTCCTGAGGCTTCTTCTAATAGAGGTGCTCCTAGCATTACGCCCACCCCCTTAACTTCTGAGAATAATTCATCTTTTCCTTAAAATTACGCCACGAAAATCAACAAAATTGCGGTCACCAACCCATAAATACCAATAGCTTCAGTAAAAGCAAGGGCCAAAATCATGTTAGGCGCAATAGCATCTCGAGCCTCGGGATTTCTTCCTAGTGCATTCATTGCACCACTACCAACAATCCCTAAACCTATACCAACACCAGCCAAGCCGAGCCCAGCCAAGCCGACTGCTAAAAATTTTGCTGCATCTGCAACTTGAATCAAAGTATCCATTCTTACTCTCCTTAATTCGGTAATTTTTGGGCTGCTACACTAAAACCATCCTCACCTCGCCACCCACAGGCTTAGTGTGATTCAGCCTCCGAATCTTCATGATTATGCTCACCGTGCGTGGCAACAGCCATCACCGCAAATACAAGTGTCAATCCCATAAATACTAGGGCTTGGACGCCACCAACCAATATTTCTAATCCATAAAACACAACAGGGGTAATAATGATAGTCAGGAAAGTCATCATGAATAGCACGATCTCCCCAGCTAGCATGTTCCCAAAAAGCCGGAAGGTAAAACTAACTAGACGAATGAAATGGCTAATAAGTTCAATCAATCCAATAAACATTTGAATTGGATTCCCAATACGAATGAATTCTTTTAGGTAACCTATCCCGTGGACCCTAAAACCCCAAATTTCAATAAATAAAAATGCGATGACCGCCAAAGCCAAAGGCATGTTTATATCCGTTCCTGCACTTCGGAATAAGTGTGTTGTTATATGATCGGCACCATCTTTTGTAAATCCAACGGTCGGATAAAACGGCAATAACGCCATCCAAGCATTAAAAGCGACAAATAGAAAAATGGTAGCCAGCAAAGGGAACCATTTTCTCGCATATTTTTCACCAGCAACACCCTTAACAAATCCAAATAAGGCTTCAATAAGAAATTCAAGAAATCCTTGGAGCCTCCCTGGAACAAATCTCATTTTTCTAGTACCAAGGCCAAAAAGCAGAAGAATAACTAGGGTGGTCAGCCATGCCGACAAAAGCGTATTAGTTATTACGAAGCTCCCTACAGTAAATACTTCTTGCGGAGCTAGGTGCACTTCAGGAACAGGTACAAAGTACTCATTTCCTAATAAAGCAGAACCAATTGCGCCTAGGAGAATGCCAACTACGGCAAGTATCAGCATTAGTACTAAAACCAGCTTAACCAATTATTTCTTGTCTCCCGTTTTCATTTGAAATGCCTGCCACCAGATANGAATGTTGAAGCCATTCGATACGCACCGTAAAAAGCTACAATTAACCCCAAAAATAATCCTATCAACAGAATTACTGGCGAAGTATCCAATTTATTATCGAGCCATAATCCTAGCATGGTAGGCATGATAATTGCAGTCACTATGTACCACCCTAGGCCCACGAACTGGCTTGCAAGTACAATCCAAGGACGATGTTTCATTTGCTAGCTCGAACGCAAGTGAATTCTATCACTATCATTCTAATCCCTGCAAAGAAAATAACGAAGAATTAGGCAATACGCATATGAATTGCTTATTCGGAGTTTGGTTTATCACCTAAATCCTCAAGCCCAGGAAGGTCTTGTAAAAAATCCGAAAAAGCCGACATTTTTTCTAGCTCTTCTTCTGTGATCTCTTTCGTGAGCGGCATCGTATTTTGTTGACCCGATACAATATCTCCAATATCTTCACCTGATATTGCATTCCCCATAGATATGGAAGCTTTCTCTAAAACACTTTCCATGACATAAATTGGAATACATGCAGAAATTAAATCTGCTTTTTCTCCTGCCTTTTCAAGAATTGCTTGCGCTTCTTGTATCGAAGAGACCCAGCAATTTTCCCCCGATGAATCTTTGACTGTATAACCACCTCGAACTGCAATTGCCATAGCATCACTTGGTCGACAATCAATCTCTTTAGAACTCCCATCCGGTAATCGAACAAGTAAATGTGCATAAAAAGTATCATTCGTAAGTTCATGAACAACCACGTACTCAATGGCTGCGCCAAGTTCGTGTACAAAAGAACTAAATAGATCGTGCGTAAGAGGCCTCGCTACGGACACGTCTTGGAGCTTGAGCGCAATCGAATCTGCTTCAGGCGAGCCAATCCAAATCGGCAAATACCTATCAGATGCTTTTTCTTTCAGAATCACCACGCGCTGGTAATTCATCAAGCTAACTCGGATGCTATCAATCAGCATCTCTTGCATATTGTTCTCCCTATTGACCTATCTAGGTCGATTCAATTCTAGGTAGCTGTACAGGGAAGGTCAAACAAATTCGTATACCATTACTTATATAAACCCTGGTTATATGATAATTACCCTTTAATCTTTACTAGAGAAGACTCAGCGGATACCTTTAAACTCGATCAAGATTCCTCTAAAATGTTTCTTTACTTTGAAGTAATTAACTGAAGTATATTCTATAATCCATGGGGTTTATCTAATGCAAGCAACGCAGCGTATTCATACACAGACACTAATTGATGCTCTAATACCTGGTAGCGGAATTATTAGGGCAGTTTCTCTTGTCGTTGCCTTTTCATTTTTGGTTGCTCTTTTTGCTCAAATTTCCATAAAGCTTCCCTTTACCACTGTTCCAATAACGGGACAAACATTAGCTGTCCTACTAGCAGGAGGCGCTTTAGGTTCTAACAAAGGTGCAGCAAGTCTAGGCCTTTATGCCTTTTGGGGCACAATCGGAATTCCTGTATACGCTCCATCCCAAAGTGCAGAAACGATACATTTCATTTTCCCATGGTCTGGAACCGCGGACCCTTTCTGGCTCCTGACAAGCGGGGGGTACATAATTGGGTTCATATTCGCGGCCTATATCGTGGGATACTTTGCAGAACGAGGATGGGATCGATCATGGAACGTTACCATCGCGATGCTGGTTGGTAATGCCGCCATTTACTTGCCAGGGCTTTTATGGCTTGGATACTTAATATCCTCTAAAGCATTAGACTCACACCTTGGGTTTTCTCTCAGTAATGTTATCCCAGGATCAACTAACTTAGAAAAAACTCTAGTGGGTGGGTTCTATCCATTTGTGGTCGGGGACTTGGTTAAATTGTATTTAGCATCCATATGCCTTCCTGGAGCATGGGTACTTCTAAAGAAAAAGGATAATAGTTAATTGGAAATTACTTGGATTGGGCATGCTTCTATAAGAGTCCGTACAGGAAATCGTTCTTTGATATCAGATCCTTTCCCTGCGTCACTCGGCTTAAATTATCCTCCCGCAGTTGCTCAATCCAACGTTCTGACCATCAGTAGCACAGATCCCTTCCATTCTGCTCGAGAAGTTATCAGTGGTGATCCTGTAATCCTTGATGGACCGGGAGAATATGAAGCCTCAGGTATGCACATTAAGGGTCTGCGCACTACTAGGCGTACGCCTGAAAATGAGTCGCAACTTTGGAATACAATTTATGTTGTAGAAACCGAAGGACTAGTTCTGTGCCACCTAGGTAACCCTGACACTCTACTAACCAATAAGGAAGTCGATGATCTCGGCACAGTTGATATACTTGTTCTCCCTGTTGGGAGCGATAGCGGTCTGTCGGCTGCCGATTGCGTAGAAATAATTAATAGTGTCTCACCCAAAATCATAATTCCAATTCTCTACGCACATAGCGGAAATAAGAGCAGCGCAAGGCCACTAAGTGCATTTTTACAAGAATATGGAAGCAAGCAGTCTGAAACACAGGCTAAAGTTACCGTAACAAAAAGTAATTTACCTGAAGAAACCACTCTAACACTGTTAGATCCTTCAGGCGCAATGCTCTAATAAATACATCGCAATCAATATATTAAGCCTTCAAACCATTAGTTACGCGCGCCGTATCGCAAATATCAATTGGGATCAAGCAATTTAAGCCTGTGTCATAAGTCCTTGATCGCGTTCAAAAACGCNCAGGTGAAGATTGATATGAGTAACGTCTAAATAACNTCACTATTGATAGTCAGGCTTAGATCTTGAGCGCATCAATCCAACCATGNTGAGGATAANTATGGCAATAATTCCAATAAGAGCAATATAGAAAAAGGAAGATCCAAAAAAGTCGGAAGAATTGGGAGAAGAAAGATCATCGGAAGAAGGAGTAGGAGTTAGTTGATTAATTGTGGGTGTCGCAGCAGAAATAGATTGGTTTAAAAGTGGTGTAGGTGTAGGTACAAGCATGAGCATAAAAGGTGTTGGCGTGGGTAAAGCAACTGGCGAATCACCAAAAAATAGATCTACAGGATTAATACTAGGAGTACCCTGTAACGGGAAAGGAAAAGTCAGTTCAGCAACATGCTTACTATTCAAGTGGAAAGTGACAGATTTACCAATGTAATCATAGCCTGGAGGACCAGCGAGTAAGCATGCATCACTACATGTAAAAACGCCATTAACAGTAGATACTGGTCGGCTTTCCCAGTCATCGATCTTTATAGTAATTACTCCATTATCGACTAGTTGTCCATCCAAATAAGCGGTGCCTTTGAAAAGCATAGGCCAAGGTGGCAATTGTTCTGCTGCAAAAGCGGTAGAAATAAGCGGCATACCAAGCAACATGGATGCAAATAATGAAAGAAGTAGCGAATAAAATTTCATAACAGTCACAGAAGATTATATTAAAAGGGAAAGCCTCCCTCCACAAGGGAGAGAGGCTTTTTGCTCCACTATTGGGTACTTAGAACTGTATCCCTATGGGACCAGTGTTCCAGCTTTGTTCGCCCAGACCCAGTAACCTCGGGCTGTGGCAATCCTGTTGTCAGATGTACCAGATACTGACTTAACCCAAGTGTTACCTTGTGTGTCGAATTGGTAAGCAACTGACCAGTCAATGCTAGAGAAGTATGTACCAGAGTTACCACCGTCAACCGCCGTGCTGGCTGCGTTGAGAGCGATATCAACAACACCAAGCAAGTTCCAACCAGATGTTACCGGAACCGTTGGCAATACTGCCGCAGGATTGGCTTCTGGGATAAGAGTGCTGATAGCTGTGAAGGCAGTGGTGTTTACCCAGTAACCATATCCAGCCTCAACCTTACTCAATGTTCCACTCCACTCACTTCCGGTCTTGGAAGCAGTGAGCCATTCACCGTTCTGGTAACCCAAGACTGTAGTAGCTGGGTTAGTACCCATTACTGAGGNCAATGTGTTATCAGTTGGTGTGCCTGGGAAGGAAACAAGGTTCCAACCAGGTGATAGAGGCACTTTGTAAGCACTTCTCTCTAATACTTCGAACTTAAACTCACGTGCTTTGGAGTTACCTACAGCATCCTCACCTGTGTACTTAAGGGTGTGCTCACCGAGAGCCAAACCAGAAGTGGCAAGGTTGAAGGTTTCATCGTCCACAACGGAGAGTTGTCCACTTACATCAACACCATCAAGGGTGATGCTCGTGATTGTGATCTTAGCACTTGCGTCAGACTTCACTTTAGAGCCATCTGACAGTGTTACTGATGAGTCACCTGATTCGAATTCGTACTCAGCAGACTCAGAGTATTGCAATTTAATGAATGGCTTGGTGCTCTCAGTTTCTCCGGAGCTACCACCTGGTGACAAAGTCTCAGAAGGTGTAGCGATTGCATCGTCTAGTTCACCTAAGAGATTTGCTGCAGAAAGCTTAGCCATATCGATGACTTCACCATTGGTTGGCTTGCCATCTTTTCCACCAGCGTCAGTGAAACCAGTGGTTTTACCAACGTTACTGCTGTTCTTGTCAGAACCAGATACCGCAATACCTACTACAGCACCGGTAGAAGTGATGCCCATATCTGAAGCATCGTAGGCCTGTTCCCAGGTGTTAGTTGCACCTGAAACAGCTTTTATAGAATTGTCAGCATTTACACTCGTGACTTTGACTGCGTCAGCAGTAGGAGTGTCTGTATCGAATTCCATGAAGTGAACCTTAGGTGCGGCCTTCAATGTTTCATTAGAAACAACCCGAACCGTAATTTTCTTCTCAGCAACCGGTCGAGCAGCTGTTCCTGCATCACCAGTAATAGTTACTGTGAATGTTGGAGCAATACCATCTGAAGAGGTAATGTCCTGAGAAGCGTTTGTGTTACCAGCTAAGTCAGCAACGGCACCGGCAAGCATCTGGAATTCAGGCTTAGCGTCACCTGCTAAATCAGCATCAAGGATCAAGTAAACGTCAGAGCCGTTTACGAGCACATTACTAATCGTCACGCCATCCATTACGAAGTCGGATGCGGAAACCGTTGTGGCATCAATTCCATCAGTGGATGATGCACCGGTGTCCTTAAACACCAACTTGATCGCAGCGTTATTAGTTTCTTCTTCTTCATCTGCTGTGTCCCATCCAGTACCAGTTGTTGCAGAATCAATGGTTGGCTTCCTAGAGTCAACTGTGATTTTGTGGTTCTGGTTACCAGATGTGTCGCCGTCAGCGTCAGTTCGAGTAGTGTTACCCGCTCGGTCAGTAGCCGTGACGTAGAAGAAGTGGTCTTGTGCAGCGTGTGCACCTTGGTTGAACGAGAATGAGAACCCGTCCGTAACAGAAGTCCATCCAGATGTAGCGCTTGCACTACGGTCAGTGGATCCATCCGTTCCGTTGGTGGATAACTGGGTGTAAACATTAATGTCTACAGCCGCACCAGCTGAATTAGCTAATGGCTCAGCAGTAGTAATTCCGTCCGAGTCATCGTCAGTGGTCGTATTTCCGTCATCACCAGGATCTTCACTGTCATCCCTTAGACCAGAAGCAGTGTCAGTAACGATCGCGGCATAGGTAACCGTGGTCGATTTCTGAATTGCTTTGTTCGTAGGCGTGATAGCTGTAATTTCTGGCCCCTCAGCGTCAACTNTCAGGCTAATTACAGTACCCTCAGCGTCCGTAACATCAATTCGCTGTCCATCCGTGGCAGCAATTTCGTCACGGGCTGCGCTAGCTCCGGAAGCCACAACACGAAATGCCCCTTGGTGCACTCCATCAGTATGCGGCGTCGCGTGCGTCAGAGCTAAAGTAATGGAAGAACCGCTCGTAGCGTTCTTCACATCTACTGTCTGGCTAGCAGCACCTGTTCCTGCTTTTTTGAAAGTAACTAACACATAGTCATATGCAGCAGTTGAGTTACCAACATATAGCGTGTTTCCTACCTTAGTGTCTTCTGGATCAACAGAAGCCAAATCGATAAGAACCGCCAGGGAAACAGGAATGCTACCTGCCGGCGCCATGTCATTCTTAGAATCAAACACAGCTGCATTCAACCGTGGGCTAGTCCCAATATTCGTCTGACCGTCTGCGGCCAGAACGGGCAAGATGAGTAACAGCGAAAATGCCGCTGCCATCAACGTCCCTATTAAAGATACCTTACTAAATCTCACATCTACCCCCTTGTGGAGCCATACGTATTAGGGTCTCTAAGAACTGTGCGTTCTTATTCCTTACTTTTGCCATCCCCTTTTTACAGGTTTGGCGTCCCCTCATCCCAGGCGCCCATTATATAAAACGGGACAGNCGAATACCTCTAAGTATCCCACTTACCCCTAGGACCGAGTGAATTTTTACCACCTTAACGGTCCAACTGTCAACCGACACACAAGTCAATTGAAAGGCAATTTCTTGCTATTCAATTATACGTGAATATTTGATATTTGGCACTACCTGTACCGATATCAAATAACAACTGTATCCAATACCGCTAGTGACTCGTCAGCCACAGTGCAGAAAAGATACAAAATGACTATATGACCGATANAAAACCAAGTCAATCAGTTTGTACNAACTTATTTTACTTGATTTTTTGTTCATTGTCATAGCCATTTATTAATAATTTGAGTTCTATCCAGTTACACAGAGGCTTAAATGTCTCTTGTAAGAGTATTAAGGAACTCCTCATTGCTCTTCGTTTGACTCATTCGCTCAATAACTCGTTCTGTTGCCTCAGATGGATTCATTGCGTCTGTGGCAATCATACTACTCATCCTTCTTAATAAATAAACTTGGCGAAGGGTTAATTCATCAAGTAATAATTCCTCGCGTCTAGTTCCGCTACGCTGAATATCAATCGAAGGGAATGTCCTTCTCTCGGCAAGTCGCCTATCCAAATGTAATTCCATATTGCCTGTGCCTTTGAATTCTTCGTAGATCACGTCGTCCATACGACTCCCGGTCTCAACTAGGCAAGCTGCTAAAATGGTCAAGCTCCCACCTTCCTCTGTATTTCGTGCTGCCCCGAAAAAGCGTTTGGGTGGGTACAATGCAACCGGATCAATTCCTCCAGAAAGAGTTCGCCCACTCGAAGGAACTGCAACGTTGTATGCACGTGTTAAGCGAGTGATCGAGTCGAGTAAAATCACTACGTCTCGACCGCCCTCAACTAGCCTCCGTGCTCGCTCAAGGCACAATTCCGCCACTCTACAATGATCTTCAACAGGCTCATCGAAGGTTGCACTATAGACTTCACCTTGAATTGAGCGTTTGACGTCTGTTACTTCTTCAGGTCGTTCACCAATCAATGCCACCATAACGTGAACATCGGAGTAGTTTGCAGTAATGCCTGAAGCTATTTGTTTAAGCAATGTGGTCTTACCAGCTTTTGGAGGAGCCACAATTAAACCTCGCTGGCCTCTTCCCACTGGNGACAATANATCTAACATCCTGGTTGCCAATTCGCCTGAAGTCGTCTCTAATTTCAACTGAACATCAGGCGATATGGGTGTTAAGTGTTCAAAATTTTTTCTTCTTCTCGATACTTCTGGGTCTAAACCGTTGACGGCTTCTACCCTAGTTAAACCTCGATATCGTTCAGAATCTTTAGGCAACCTGACTTGGCCTAAAACCAAATCTCCAGTTCTTAAATTGAACCGACGTATTTGTGATTGAGAAACATAAGCGTCAGTTTGATCTGGCCTGCGACCATTATGTCGCAAAAATCCGTAGCCGTCCGGCAAAATCTCTAAAACCCCACTAGCGAGGCTTAGTCCTTCCTCTAATAAATCTGGACCAAATTTCCCGACATAGCCTTGCAGCACGTGATACATCAAAGCATCGTGAGCTTTAGGCAATGTACTATCACCCTCAAGCTTCATTTCACTCGCTATCGCAGTTAATTCTTCAGTAGTTTTCAGTTGGAGTTCTGCAATATTCATAGGAGTATTTGCCTCGAATAGCTAGAAAATAAACATAATATATTTTTCATTTAATAATTTATTTACATGCGTGGAATAAAATTTTGAATGAAGCGCCGCGAACGGGCTAAATCACTTGCTATACCTAAATCAAAATAGTTTGGATAACGAAGCACATGTACCTGTGCAAGCACATTGTCTAACAAAAGGCATAATATTTCAAGTAATTTTATCGCTCTATCACAAATTGATGCTGATCGCCCTCTCTAACCGTCCGTGAAGCAGCATAGATAAATTCCCTGAACAAGGGATGAGGACTTAAGGGCCTTGAGCGAAATTCCGGATGAAACTGAACCCCCACCATAAATGGGTGCTCTACTTGCTCAACAATTTCGACTAACCTACCTTCTGGGGACAAACCACTCGCATATAAGCCTGTCTCTTGAAGCATTTCACGGTAAGAATTATTAAATTCAAACCTATGTCTATGACGCTCCATAATTTTCTCCGCTCCATATGCGGAGAAAGCTTTGGAATTCGGCACTATTGAGCATGGATAATTACCCAATCTCATAGTCCCTCCCATCGAATCGATATTTTTTTGATCATCCATAAGATGTATCACGGGATTCTTTGAATCGCTATCAAACTCAGCTGAATTCGCGTCGGTTAGCCCAAGTACTTTCCTNGCGTGTTCAATGACCATTACTTGCATGCCTAAGCAAAGTCCTAGGTAAGGAACATTATTTTCCCTAGCGTAAGTAACTGCATTAATCATGCCCTCGGTCCCTCGTACGCCAAACCCACCGGGCACCACAATCCCGGAAACATGCCTTAATAAAGCTGCGGCATCTTCGTTTTCCAAGTCTTCAGATTGAATCCAATCAATCGCCACATTGAGATCTTGAGAAAATCCGGCGTGCCGTAAAGCTTCTCTAACCGACAAATAAGCATCAGGTAAATCAGCATATTTACCAACTACGCCTACAACTATCTCTGGTCGTGGTTGAAGTATCCGGTCAATCATTCCTCGCCAATCCTCTAAGTCAATCTTCTCAGAAGTTAACCCTAAATACTTGATTAAGATATCACCCAATCCGGATTCCTCTAGTATCAAGGGAACCTGATATATATTTTCTACTGTCATCAACGGAATGACTGCGTCTTTAGGCACGTCACAAAAAAGCGATATTTTTTCTTTGATTTCATCCGAAATTTCTAGATCTGCTCGACAAACAATAGCATCAGGCTGAATCCCTATTGCTCTAAGCTCTTTCACGGAGTGCTGCGTAGGTTTGGTTTTCAATTCACCAGTTGCACCAATATATGGAAGTAAAGTGACATGAATATAAAAAGTATTCTCTCGACCAATCTCTGAACGCATTTGACGAATCGCCTCTAAAAACGGCTGTCCTTCAATATCACCGACAGTGCCTCCAACCTCAACAACCACAACATCAGATGCACCGTCATTCATAGCACGGTTCATGAAGTCTTTTATCTCATTCGTCACGTGNGGAACTGTCTGAATAGTCCCGCCTAAATAGTCGCCACGTCTCTCTTTAGCAATTACCTGGGTATATATTTGGCCTGCAGTTATATTTGCTGTCTCTGTAAGCTCTATATCAATAAATCTTTCATAATGGCCAAGGTCTAAATCGGTTTCACAGCCATCTTTAGTTACAAAAACTTCCCCATGCTGGTAGGGAGACATTGTACCGGGATCTACATTCAGGTACGGATCTAATTTTTGAATCGAAACCTTGATACCACGACTTTTGAGTATTCGCCCAATAGAGGCCGCACTAATACCTTTGCCCACAGAGCTGGCAACTCCGCCTGTCACAAAAATAAACTTCGGGTTCATTCGGTAACCTCGAGTAGATACAGGAGATTTTCACATAAAAAAAAGGGGACACTCCGCCACGATTTCTCTAAAAATAAACTTGATCGTAGCTTGTTCCCCTGCACCATCAAATTCTAGGAATTTCGATACTCATATGTCAAGCAGGGTCTAAGCAATTTAATTGAAGTTTGAATCATTTTTGATTTCGGGATCCGAATTCAATTGCTGTCTCAAAAATTCCTCAATTCCTTTAACTGCTTGTTCAGGATCAGGCATTTCCACTGAATCAATATCACGGTTAATTGCATCACTCATACTGTCTGAGTTTACTAAATCCCATTGTGCTTCCAAGCGTTGGATGTAATCCAGTAATTCAGGCTCATCTTCAAATGCTAGTTTTACTCGTTTGTCAAAATTTTTAGATTGCGAATTTAATTGGGCAAAATCGACACTCAATCCCAGTAATTGCTCNATTTTTTTCAGCAACTCAATACTCACCTTAGGATTCGGAGCAACTTGCAGATAATGAGGAGAATGGCCCCACAGACTCATGCTAGGAATACCGGCGGCTCTCACTTGTTCCATCAATACGCTCGTTATACCAGTCGGTCCTGTATATTTGGATCGCCTCATTTGAATACCAGGTATTCTTCCCGCCAATTCAGGATCATTAGATCGTCCAGAAACTTTAATCTGCCTAGTATGTGGAACAGCATCTAAAAGTGCTCCAACATGTACTACTTCAGATACGTCTAATTCTTTAAAGAAATTGACCATTCCTTCTGTGAATGTCCTCCATTTGAAATTCGGCTCTGTCCCTAAAAATATGATTAAATCGGGTTTACCATCTTCACTTTTTTGATAGTAAAATCTATTTCGAGGCCATTGTATGTAACGTTCCCCATCTGAGTTTTGCCTTACTTGAGGTCTGTTGCGAGTAAAATTATAAAATTCTTCAGGATCTATCTCAGCGAATTGTTGAGCTCCAAGTTGGCGTGTTAAATACCGTAATGCGTGCGTCGCTGATTCAGATGCGTCAGCCCAACCACGAAACGCGTATAGCACAATAGGTCTGATTAATTCTTTTGGAGTCTCATTCTGCTTCAGGAAATCCATAACTCTAGTGTAGCACTTAATTGNAATGATCAGTCCATGAGGACATTATCAATCAGTCTAATATCACCTAATTTGACTGCTGCTAGCAACAAACAGGGTCCTTTTTCGTCCCATTTTGTAAAATTTTCTGCATCTACTATTTCAATATAGTCGGTTTTATCGATTAGCTTCTCGCTCTCTATAATACGCCTACAACCATCAATAAGTTCGTGGTAATTATGATTACCTGCTCGGTAGCGATCCCGCGTGGCGGCCAAAGCTTTATATAAAATCGTGGCCGCTTGACGTTGAGATGCCCCTAATTGAACATTACGGCTGCTGAAAGCTAATCCATCGTCTTCACGAATAGTTGGGCAGACTACAATTCTAACTGGAATATCTAAATCCGATACCAATCGCCTAATGACTGCGACTTGCTGTGCATCTTTTTGCCCTAAGTACATTTGATCNGGCATTGAGCGATTAAGGAGCTTTGTTACAATAGTTGCAACCCCATCAAAGTGCCCTGGCCGTGCCTCTCCCTCTAACGCTTGTGCAAATCCTTTCATATTTATCGACGTGACAAAACCCAACGGGTATATATCTGAATCATCTGGGACATAAACAGCCGACACCTTTTCATTTTTTAAAATAGCTAAATCATCCTCAANAGCTCTCGGGTAATTATCATAGTCTTGGCTACTACTAAATTGAGTCGAGTTGACAAAAATAGTGACTACTACCGTTTCACAATCAACCATTGCCTGACGGATCAGTGATAGATGACCCTTATGCAATGCACCCATAGTGGGAACTAAGCCAATTGGTCTCCTAGCCTGACTTATAAAAGCTGCAAGGTCTGATTTTANTGAATAAACCTGCACGGCTATATGCTTTCACCTTTAAGTAANTCGCTCAANATGCTTGGATCCATATGAGATCCATGTCCAGAAGTAGGAAATTCTCTCATACGGACTTCGTGAGAATAATCATTCAACGCCTGAAGTATTACAGCATTCATATCTGCATACTGTTTTGAATGCTTAGGGTAACGTGAACTAAAGCCTAAAATATCGTTAATAACTTGAATTTGGCCATCACAATTTTCGCCAGCACCAATCCCGATTGTTGGGATAGATACGTCTTGCGTAATAATTTTGGCAAGTTCGGTAGGAACACCTTCTAATACAATTGCAAAAGCACCTGATTGTTCAAGCATTTTAGCGTCATCCATTAGCTTTTTTGCATCAGTCAAGGTGCGACCTTGGATCAAGTATCCTCCCATTTGGTGTACTGATTGCGGAGTTAATCCTAAGTGCCCCATTACGGGAATACCAATTTCAGTAAGCCTATGGACGGTCTCAACTACTGCTTGTCCCCCTTCTATCTTGACAGCCTGCGCGCCGCCCTCTTGAATCAATCTTCCAGCATTTCTCAAAGAATCCTCTACACTTAAGTTGTAAGTCAAAAAAGGCATATCCGCGACAACTAGGGCGGATTTCGATCCTCTCATTACTGCTTTAGTATGATGAACCATCTCATCAAGTGTCACCGGAACCGTTGAATCATAACCCAATACAACATTACCAAGACTATCTCCTACTAAGATGACATCAATTCCTGCTTGCTCTACCAAGGAAGCAATTTGGTAATCATAAGCCGTAATACAAATGATGGGCGTTCTTGATTCTTTCATTCCTTTAAGTGCAGTTGTTCTTAATCGCATTTCTCTATCCTCAAATTTGTGGCAAATACATCTGCCCAATCTTGTTCCACCCCAGCAATTCCGTAATCTTGAGCCATTTTTATTGATAGTAAGCTAATTTGTTCATAAAACCCCACTAAGGAAGGTTGATATTTTCGTATTGAACCCAGCTGTGCATTAACTGTTTCTTTGTCTCCTCTAACTATGGGGCCAGTAACTGCATCAGGAAATCCATGTTCCTCAATTGCATCTAAGGTAGATCTCATAATTTTTAGTACCGCATCAAGTCCCCGTTCTTTAGAAAGGCCTGCGGAAATCCAAGTTTGCCAAGCAGAATGAAACAATGTTGCCAAATACCCGCAGCTCATCACTGAAGAAGCATGGTATAAAGCGCGCATTTCTGATGGAATTTCTAATGGGATTCCGTTAACCCGCAATGTCATTTCATACAAAATTTCTTTTAATGGAGACTCTGCTTCAATTCCAAAAGTGACACCTTCAAGCGCAGTAGATTTATTAAATGTCTGGTATGGATGCCAAGAGCCAACCATCAAACCTTTTTCTTTTACAATTGCTAATTTCTCTAGCGAAGATGCCCCACTACAGTGGACAACATATTTGGCATTATCTGAGTGAACATTTAATGCTGCGTCCGTAATTGCAGAATCAGTAGTAGTAATAAATATTAAATCCGCACAAGTATCCTCTACAGCAGACACATGCGAACCAGGTATTTTTTTCGAAAGAACAGATGCTGAGTCCCTAGAACGACTAGCTATCGATGAAACACCATATCCTGATTTAAATAATACTGGTGCTAAAACACCTGCTAATCTACCGGCACCAATAAACCCTATCGAAAGCTCCTTATTCATACCCATTCACTTCTACAAAACTTGGAAATCCTCCTAGCGAGGCAGCTTCACGAACACCAGAAATAATAGCCTTAGACACAACTAAAGGTGCAAGTGCGATTAATCGGGCAAATTCATCTGGAGCCTCAATTAGGCCTGTTGATAGGGCAAAAATAGTATCCCCATCATGAACGGTATGTGTTGGCCTGACTGATAATGCCAATCCATCGTGCGCAACTGTTGCAAGACGACTAGCTTGTGCCTTAGTTAAATTTACATTGGTAGCCACAACCCCAATGGTAGTATTACCTAAGAACTCCAAAGATTTACCCTGAGTGAAACCAAATTGAGGATCAGAGTAAATCAAAAAACTGTCTTGGGGTTTACCCTCTTTCGCTCGTGGGCCAGCAATAAGGCTTCCATCGGTAATGTCATGAACCCCACCAACTGCGTTAACTACCACCAGTGCAGATAATATGACACCTCCCCCTAAGTCGATCGAATAGCTACCAAGGCCGCCCTTCATCGCACTATCAATTCCAAGNGCCTTTCCCACAGTTGCTCCTGTTCCGGCTCCAATGCTCCCTTGTTGCACCTGCTCATTAGAAGCAACGGATGCGGCAAAATATCCATCTGCAGCAGAGGGAGTTATATCAGGATTCCCTATATTTAAATCAAAAATTATAGCTGCAGGAACTATAGGAACGATATGCTTTCCAACTTTATGCCCAATTTTTCTTTGAGCGAGGTATTGCATAACTCCTGAAGCTGAATCCAATCCAAATGCGCTACCTCCACTAAGTACTACTGCATGTACGGTTTCAACAGTGTTCTCAGCCCGAATAAGATCCGTCTCTCTAGTACCTGGAGCAGCACCTCTTACGTCAACTCCTGGTACTGCACCATTTTCGGCAATAATTACTGTGCAGCCCGTTGCATTAACAAGATCGGTATAATGACCCACCTTGATTCCATGTACATCAGTCAATGTACCGTTCATAACCAAAGTTACCTCAGAGCTAAAAAGTCTGTCATAGAAAATTGCTATCTGCCGTAAGGTCAGATGCGCTAACAGGATACGTATTAAGAAGAATAATGGTCAAACGTATTGGTTTAAATTAAGTATTTGGTCAAATTTGACCGGATCGTTGGAAAATTTTGCCCTCTGTCGCAATAGTTGGAGCAACAACCAATTCAGCCTTTTCATGAAATTCGCCTATGGTCTGAGCTCCCACCATGCTCATACTGATTTGTAGCGCCCCTACAAGATTTTGCGTCCCATCAGTACGATGGCTAGGACCAAACAGCACTTGTTCAAGAGTACCTTGTACACCAACGTTAATTCTTGTTCCTCTTGGCAACGCAGGGTGCGGGCTAGCCATTCCCCAATTGAATCCTCCTCCTGGCGCTTCCGTGGTTTGAGCAAATGGGGTACCAATCATTACTCCATCTGCACCAGCAGCAATTGACTTACAGAGGTCTCCCCCTATTCGAATTCCACCATCAGTAATGACAGTTACATACTTACCTGTACGTGCAAAAAATTCATCACGGGCTGCGGNAACNTCTAGCGTGGCTGAAACCTGAGGAACCCCCACTCCAGTTACATCTCGCGTTGTGCATGCAGCACCCGGTCCCACCCCAACAAGAATGCCGTCGATACCTTGCTCCATCAACTCCAATGACGCGCTACTAGTAACAGTATTGCCTACAAGCAGTGGAACATTGATCTGAGATTTCAACTCATTGAGCCTCAGCCCCGTAAAGCTATTCGATATGTGACGAGCAGTAGTAACTGTGGATTGAACAACAATTATGTCCGCCCCTGCCTCAACAGCAATAGGCGCAAGCCGTTTGGTCCCTTGAGGGGTAACTGATACTGCAACAACTGCACCTGTGGCTTTTATTTCTTTTACCCGTTGGCCGACAAGGTTCTCATTAAAAGCTGCCGTATAGACGCGTTGTAAAACATCAGTGACGTTCTCTTTTGGTGCCTCGCTGATTTCTCGTAAAGCTTCAGTTGGATCCTCGTACCTGCAATACAAGCCCTCAAGATTCATCACAGCCAAACCACCTGCTTTAGCCATCAATCCCGCAAAATTGGGATCAACAATAGCGTCCATAGCTGAAGCTAGTATAGGAATTGAAAAATTATAAGGGCCGATCGAAAGATCGGTCGTAGATAATTCAGGATTAGTCGTAATATCACCGGGAACAATTGCTACTTCTTCAAAGCCATAAGTCCTACGCAGTTCCTTAAGCTGAATACTAGGTAGTACCATTTGGCCTCCAATTGATGTGTGATATTGGCTATCGACTCTAGCAAATGCCTATTCATGCGTCAATTGAATTACACTANTTTACTATCTCCCGTTGACTCAACATCAACTACAATGCTACATTCGCATCAGGAGTTAGCACTTGGATACTACGACTGCTAATANAAAAATTAACCAACCAGTAGGTCTTAACTCACGACGCCAAACATTATTAGAAATAATAGTGGCAGATTACATTNAGACTGCTGTACCCGTAGCTTCTCAGCAACTCGTAAAAAGGTATGCGCTGCACGTTAGTCCCGCTACAATTCGTAATGATATGGCTGAAATTGAAGAACTCGGCTATATTTCAAGGCCTCATTCATCTTCAGGTGGCATACCTGCAGATCCTGGCTATCGTTTCTATGTAGAGAGAATTACTAATTCCTCCCAATTACCCGATAATTTTGAATCCAAAGTACGTGAATCTATTCATCCCGATACTGCAGATCCTATGATGTGGGCTAAAAGTGCTGCTGAAGTACTATCCAATGCAGTAGCTAATTTGGCTATTGCGACCACGATCAAACCTGAAATCGCACGTGTCAAGCAAATACAATTGGTCCATCTTCATGACAATGATGCCTTACTAGTGGTCGTTATGCAGGAGGCTCGTGTCAGTCAAAGAATGGTTCATTTTGACTGCATTGTGGATCAAGTTGCGATGACTGACGCAGCAAATCACTTAAATAGTATTATTTCTGGTTCTAGTGCAACTGAGNTGCGAGAACGATGGAATGATCAAATCAATTCGTCTCCATTATTTGACGCTGTCATCAATGAAACCATCCATGTTTTAACTGATATCCAAAAAAGCGATACTCAAATTTTATACACTAACGGCTTGCGTAATCTCCTTAACCAGCCAGAATTCGAATCAAGTCAAAAGGCACAAGATGCTGCTAGCGTACTTGAAGAGCATTCTCTTTCAAAGATTTTCTCTGAATCTTCAACTTCTTCCAATGTACGGGTTCTTATAGGTGAGGAAAATCAGGATGAAAGTTTACGTCCCTTCAGTGTAGTCTATGCGACTTATGGTACTCCGGGCGGTAATATAGGAATAATTGGTACATTAGGTCCGAAAAGAATGCATTATGGAAAAACTATTGCAAGCGTCAAATATTTATCTAATTTTCTGAATGATTTGCTTTTAGCCCTCGAGAACCCAAAGTAATTATGACGACCAAACGAGACTATTATGAGACCTTAGGGGTCAATCGCAACGCGAATGAAGAAGATATTCGCAAAGCTTTCCGCAAGAAAGCCATGGAATTTCACCCAGATCGAAATAAAGAAACAGGCGCGGATGAAAAATTCAAGGAAGTAAACGAAGCGTATCAAATATTAAGCGACCCAGAGAGGCGTTCCAGGTATGATCAATTTGGGCATGCCGGCGTAAATTCCTCCTCAGGATTCTCCGGTCAGGGCTTTGATGGTTTCGATGCTTTNGGTGGATTTGGAGACATTTTCGATGCATTTTTCGGTGGTGGATCTAGTCAACGTTCTCGTGCACGAACAGGGAGGACTTTGCAGACCAATATCTCTCTGACCTTTGAAGAAGCCGCCTTTGGAGTGACAAAGGAAATTGAGATTGCCCGAGTGGAAAAATGTTCTGNTTGCGCAGGTAGTCGTTCAGAGCCAGGTACAAAATCAGAAAGCTGTTCTAATTGCCAAGGCAGCGGAAAGGTCCGAAGAACTCAGCGATCTGTATTTGGTCAATTTGTAACGGAAGCGGTATGTAATGCCTGCACAGGTACAGGCGAAAAAATAGTGTCGCCATGTAAATCTTGCCGAGGTAGGGGAAGAGAGAACAAGTCCCATAAAATTAAAATCCCAATACCCGCAGGGGTGTTTGAAGGAGCCAATCTTAGCCTTGAAGGACAAGGAGATGCTGGAGAATTCGGAGGACCCGCAGGTGATCTCTTAGTGAACATCAAAATACAGCAACATGGCTTGTTCAAACGTTCGGAAAATAACGTCCTATCCAATATCAAAATTGATTTCCCTGACGCCGCTTTGGGGACAAGTATTGAAATTCCAACACTTGACGGTCCTGAGCAAGTAAAAATTCCTGCTGGTACACAATCAGGAGAAACAATTCGATTAAAATCGAAAGGAATTCCGCACTTAAATAGAAATGGTCATCGAGGGGACCACATCGTAAACATACATGTCTCTACTCCAGGGAAATTATCCAAAGAGCAACGTGAACTACTCGAGAAACTACAGCAGTCAATGCGTGAGTCGTAATGACTCAAAAATCCTGGGTTGAATTTAAAGTAAAGGTAGCTTTTGAATATGTGGAGCCGATTGCCGAACTTTTCAAAAAATATGGAAAGGATGGTATCGTCATTGAACATGAAGGTGGATGGAATCCGGATGAAGGGGAATCTCCACCCCTCAATCAAAGCGCAATTTTAAAAACTTACATACCCAAAAGCCCCGCATTCAAAACTAACCTAGAAATGTTACATATTGGCATTCAATTAATTGGGAAATTGACAAACCTAGAAATTTATGAGGAAAAACAAATTAAAGAGCATGAATGGGAAGAGGCCTGGAAAGCCCACTTCACACCACTCAAGATAGGCAAAAAAATTATCGTACAGCCTCCCTGGCACCAATTAAAAACTACAGAGGACAATATAGTAATCGAAATCGACCCAGGCCTTGCATTCGGTACAGGGCATCACCCTACTACAATGCGCACGTTACAATGCCTAGAAGAACTAATCAAACCAGAGGATAACGTTGTTGATGTGGGATCTGGATCAGGTATTTTATCAATCGGTGCGGCAAAATTAGGAGCGGCCAAAGTTCTAGGGGTTGAAATAGATCCAGTTGCAGTCAAGGCAGGTAGAGAAAATCTAATTGCGAATGCAGTTTCTGGAAAAGTACGCTTTTACACTGGATCATTACCAAACGAAAATATTCCCTTCGAGTGGTCTGACTTGACTCTTGCGAATGTGAATTCTTTAGTACTTACACAACTTGGAGCTGAACTAAACCGTAGTCTTAAATCTACAGGGATATTAGTTGCTTCGGGGATCCTCTTCAATAAATTGGATGAAGTTGTCAGTGCATTTGCGCAAAATAAACTATACGTAGCTGAACAATTCCAAGATGATGACTGGGTCACACTAGTGCTTAAAAAGATTTAGTTTTCTGATTTTGGAGATCGACTCATCAATTCCTTCAATGCGTTCTGAGGTGAAACAGAGCCATTTAAAACTTGATTAGTCATCTCGATAATTGGGGTATCAATCATTAACTTCTGGGCCAGCGCCGTAGCACTATTAGCAGTAAGAACACCTTCTGCAATTTCTCCTCCTAAAGATGCGATTGCATCGTCAGAAGTACGACCTTCAGCGAGAGCAATACCTATCCGGTAATTTCGACTCTGTGTGCTATAGCATGTTGCTAATAAATCACCTAAGCCAGCGTTACCAGCAAAAGTAGAGGAATTTGCTCCACATGCAACCCCTAGCCTTGCCATTTCTGCCATACCACGATTAATGAAACCTGCTTTCGCATTGTCGCCTAATTTCATTCCATCGCATATGCCAGCACCTATAGCAATAACATTTTTTAAAGCACCTGCAATTTCCGTACCTACTACATCGTTATTCGTGTACACCCTGAACCTAGAAGTATTAAANACCGATTGAACATTCAAAGATGTATCTATTGAGGAAGACGCAATAACTGTAGAAGTCGGCAATCCTTTCACAATTTCACGGGCAAGATTTGGCCCAGATAATACACAAAGCATCTGATTTTCTATCCCTAATTCCTCTGTAAGCACGATACTCATGCGTTTACTTGTATCTTTCTCTAAGCCTTTAGATGCAGAGATTACAATCGGATTACCTACCATCGCGGCAGAAGCTTTTTGAGCATTAACCCTCATAGAATTGCATGGAACGGCGAATACAATCATTTGTGCATCAGCTAATCCTGCTTCCCAGTCAGATGTAACTTGTAAAGAATTGGGGAATTCGTATTCTGGAAGTCTATTTATGTGACGCCGTTTACTCTCTAAATTGTCGGCTTCCTCTGAAGTACGGGCTATCAATTTCACTTTATGGCTTTGGTTAGCTAACAAAAGTGACAACGTGGTTCCCCACAGTGTCGTACCGACTATAGCAATTGATGTAGGTTCCATTGCTTTCACCTAAGACCTTGCGATAACTTCACCGTAAATACGTTCACAGATTTGGCTAGTCTCCAGAACGCCAAGGTCTTCACCCGAACGAAGCCTTACCGCTGCGCCGTTCTGATCCTGCTCCTTATCTCCTACAATTAGCATATAAGGGATTTTATAGAGCTGGGCTTGTCGAATTTTTGAATTCATCCGCTCACTGCGACTATCAACATCCACACGAATATTAAGCCCTTCAAGTTTAGATTTTAGTTGATCTGCATACGATAAATGTCTATCTGCAATGGGAATAATTTGAACTTGAATTGGTGCCAACCAAGTTGGGAATGCCCCTCCAAAATGCTCAATCACCACACCCAAAAATCGCTCAAGGCTCCCTAACATTGCCCGGTGAATAACAACCGGTCGCTGACGTTCATCATCAGGATCAACATATTCCAAATTAAACCGCTCTGGTAAGTTGTAATCCAATTGCACAGTACTCAGTTGCCATTCACGACCGATAGCATCAGCCACAAAAAAATCTATTTTCGGACCATAAAATGCACCTTCATTAGGAATAGCCTCAAATTCAATATTTTTCATATCCAAAGCTGATGCCAAGGCTCCTTCAGCCTTATCCCATAATGCATCATCCCCAATTCTTTTATCCGGCCTGAGCGAGAGTGCGACCCTTACATCATCAAATTGAAAAACNCTAAATGTCTCTTCCACCATTGATATAAATGCTGAAATTTCAGATTCAACCTGTTCAGGCGTACAAAATATATGCGCATCGTCTTGTGAAAATGTACGTACTCGAGTTAATCCATGTGTCACACCAGATCTTTCAAATCGATGGAGTCGACCGAAATCAGCATACCGCAAAGGTAAATCACGATAGGAGTGCAATTCAGCGTTATAAATTAATGCTGCAGCGGGGCAATTCATCGGCTTTACCCCAAATTCCCTATCTTCAATATATGTGAAATACATATTCTCTTTATAGTTTTCATAATGCCCAGATTTTTTCCATAGCTCTGAATCAAACACTTGCGGAGTGATGACCTCTTTATAACCATATCTCTGATAAAGATCACGTACATACTCAATCAATGTATTGCTTAAAACAGAGCCATTAGGTAGGAAAAAAGGACTTGCAGGTGCAATCGAATCAAAGAAAAAAAGCTTTAGATCTTGACCTAAGCGACGATGATCTCTTTTAGCAGCCTCTTCCAATCTCTGGAGATGTTCTTCAAGCTTAGACTCTGACTCCCATGCAGTTCCGTAAATCCTCTGAAGCATGGGGTTTTTTTCATCTCCGCGCCAGTACGCACCTGCAACACTCATTAATTTCACGGCAACAATATCGGAGCTGCTATTAATATGGGGCCCTCTACATAAATCTACAAAATCCCCATGTTTATAGATACTAATTGCTTCATCATCAGGTATTGAATCAATAATTTCGAGCTTAAATTGTTGCCCTGAAAAGCGTTCAGTAGCTTCGGTTCGACTTATTTCTGAGTACTCAAAAATAAGGTTCTTTTCAATTGTATCCCGCATATGGTCTTCGATTTTCTGTAAATCCTCGGGGGTGAATGATCTCTCCACCGCAAAATCGTAGTAAAATCCATCAGAAGTAGAGGGCCCGACCGCAAATTGGGCATCAGGAAATAACGCAAGGACAGCCTCAGCCATTACGTGAGCGGCAGAATGACGAATTCGAGAACGCAATTCTGCAAGATCATTTCCTTCAGGTGAAATATTTTTTATTGCCATATCTATCTCTTCTTCACAAACAACACTAATAAGAGCCCTGCAGATTGTACACTGCAACTGTTAGGATGACCTAGATAAGGGGTGTTAAAATTAATCAAGTTATCAGAAAGCGGGGNGCTCATTATGAAAGCTGTCTATGACGAAGCTGCAAATCTATCCAATAGTCAGGAAGATTTTGTAATAGCCAAAGTAATTCATACACAAGGTTCTACACCCCAAAAGCCTGGAGCAAGTTTACTGGTAAAGTCAGATGGTACTACAGTCGGTACTCTTGGTGGAGGTTGCGTAGAAGGAGATATCTGGTTTGCTGCGAAGGAGGCCTTAAGGGAAAAATCTGGCCCATTGTATAAGAAATACTTCCTTAATGAAGATATCGCAGCACGCGACGGTCTGGTATGTGGCGGAACAATGTACTTCTATATTGAACCAGTAATAGGTGCGGACCCCAAACGTAAAATCTCTAAAATGATTTCTGAAGCTTATGCAGGTATTGGAAATATCGCCATTGCAACAGTTGTATCAAGCGACCGTTTAGAAATTGGTTCACAATTATTAATTGAAGCAAATGGGTTCACGACAGGAACCCTAGGTGATGAAAAGCTAAATACAGAAATAGTACCGACTGCATTGTCATTAATGGAAATGGGGAAAACGTTCCGATTTGCTACGCAAGAAAATGATGAAATTTTTATTGAAGGATACACCTCACCAGCATCAGTAATTCTTGTTGGTGGAGGACATGTCAATTTGCAAGTTGCCAATCTAGCAAAAACTCTTGGATTTCGCATAATGGTTACTGATGACAGAGAAGAATTCTCAAGTCACGATCGCTTTAGTATGGCAGAACTAGTAAATACCGCCCCTTACGGTGTTGGGTTAGATTTTTTCCCCGTTACACCCAATACTGCAATCGTTATAGGTACAAGAGGACATAATTTCGATGACCTCGCATTATTTAGTGCTGCAAAAACAACTGCAGGTTATGTAGGGCTTTTAGGAAGTACTCGTAAAACTATAATGATTTATGAATCACTACTAAAACAAGGAATACCCGAAGAACGTCTTCGTCAAATTCATGCGCCTATCGGGTTAGATCTCGGGGGGCGTACGCCGGAAGAAATAGCATTAAGCATAATGGCAGAAATTGTTGCATGGCGCAACAATCGCAACGGAGCGGCTATGACTATGGCTTCATCCCAGATTGATAAAATTGTCAGCAAAATTAAAAAAATAAAAGCTGAACCGCAAAAATAACATATGCCAAAAATTGCAGCGATTTTATTAGCAGCCGGGCGATCATCGAGAATGAAAGAGTCCAAAGCTTTACTTCCATGGGGATCAACAAAATCTTTAATTCTCTATCAAATTGAATCTCTCGAATCTGCAGGTTTCGAACCAATAGTAACTGTACTCGGCCACAACTATGAAGCTATTCAAGAGGAAATATCCAACTGCAACGTTGAGATCACGATTAATGCACAATATGACCGAGGCCGCTCTAGTTCAATTATTGCCGGTCTGAAGGCATTACCCTCCAGATCTACAGATGTGTTATTCATTTCTGTAGATCAGCCAAGAACTAAAGGAATCTTGACTCATTTAAGACAAGCGTGGGCCAATTCTGACGCCTTGATTGCAACACCGTCTTACGGAAACAATGGAGGCCATCCTATTATATTTAAAAATTGTTTAATTCCCGAACTACTGTCAGTCACAGAAGCCAAAAACGGGCTCAGGGAAATCGTTACTAAGTATCAAAATGATAGAGTTTTCGTGCCTATCAATGATCCCTTGGTTCTTACAAATATAAATAATTTAGAAGATTACAATTTAGCTAGCAAAATCTTTGAATCTACGAATTTATAGCTGCAAAGACAAGTAAGCCTGAGCCGGCAAGGGAAATAAATACGCTTATCACTACACGCAAGTTTATTTTTTCTATTGACCTGTTTACAGCATATGAGAGTAATAAGGTAAAAACATTAACTAGGCGCTGAAGAGGATTAACAACGACCACGTCAGCTACGGATAANGCAAAGAATCGTAACAGCTGTGCAAGAAATACCGCTAANCCGGCTCCCCCAAACAACCGCATATANCTAATATTTATTGTTCCCATAAGCTCACGCCTGCTTGGTATTGCAAGCGTCGCCACCAATAAAGCAGATGCTCCAAAGTACGCAGCGAATGTTCCAATAGCTGCAGTTCTAGTCGAATCTTCGACTACACTACGTATTAACAGCGGACTCGTTCCATAAGCGATTGCTGCAAGTACAGCAAAGCTATAACCCTCAACTTGCCGTAATTCAAACTGCCCTCCCTCAGGTCCTTCTTTTGAACCAAAGGAGAGGGATTTCCGTTCAATCATTACCACTGGGGCAAATAATATTAGCGTGATGCCTAATAGCATNAGAAAAGTTACTTTTTCATCCAACAAAACAATAGCCATTCCAACACTATAAGGAACAGTAACTGCTTGTATTGGACCTGCACGTGCAGCTCCAACAGCCCCAATAGCACGGTAATTACAATAGCGCCCAAATGCAAAATGAACGATTCCAGCAAGTGCCAGTAACAAATAACCATTCAATGAAATTTCGTCAAAATTAAATATCTGACCGGTAATTGCGACGGCAATTAACCCAAATGGAACACCAAGCAAAACAGTAATAAATGCGCCTTGCGAGGCAGTAGCACCTGCGCTTGCAATTCCTCGACGAACAAGAATTGCATTTACGCTAAATGAAAAAGCTGAAACCAAGGACAAAACTGCACCAGCGAGCGCCCCTCCTACTAGCATTAACCGATTACTCCTTTTTCACGAAGCAGATTAATGTGATTATCCTTAAATCCTAAGGAATACAGTATCTCTCCAGTGTCTTCCCCCAATTGAGGCGGGAATTTGTGCGGCATCGCAGGGGTTCGTGAAAATTTAATCGGATTACCCGTGAATTTAACAGAACCCAAATGAGGATGATCCAAGTTTATAAACATATCACGATGGTTCACTTGAGGGTCATTAGCAACTTGCTCTATATTTTGCACAGGGCCAACAGGAACCCCCATTTCACTAAGAATCTGTACCCATTCAGAAGTAGTTTTCTGTCTCAATGCATCTTCAATTATTGGTATCAATTCGTCATAATTTTGAGTACGGCCCCATCCAGTAACGTACCTTTCATCATCGATCAGATCTACTCTATCTATAGCAGCACAAAAAAGAGGCCATTGATCTGTTGAACCTCCCATAATAGCTACCACAACATGGCCATCAGAGGTTTCAAATGCTTGAAATGGAGTAGAGCTTGGATGGCGCGTACCTATACGCTCAGGTATTTGTCCAAGCGTAAAGTAACGCATAAAGGCGTTTTCCATAATAGAGACTTGGCAATCTAACATCGAGACATCAATGTACTGTCCTTCATCAGATTGGTGCCTCTCAAGCAATGCTGACTCAATCGCTATAGTTGTAAAAAGTGCAGCAGTTATATCTCCAATACTAGCACCAGGCCTTACAGGCCCTCGCCCAGGCTCCCCGGTAATACTTAACATCCCACCCATTCCTTGAACAATTACATCTAAAGCAGGCCTATAAGCATAGGGTCCCGTCTGCCCGAACCCTGATATCGAAGCCATAATTATTCTAGGATTCCTAGCTTTTATCGTTTCGTAACCTAAACCAAGCCGTTCAATGGTACCTGGGCGAAAATTTTCTATAAGTACATCGGAGGAATCGATTAGCCGCAATAAAATTTCTTTACCTTCGGGCTTGGCTAAGTCAATAGCAATACTGCGTTTACCTCGATTAATACTCATAAAATAAGTACTATATTGCTCATCCTCATCTGACCCTGCGGAAGTGCTAAGAAATGGACCATTCCCTCTAGCAGGATCCCCCGTGTTTGGTTGTTCAATTTTTATAACATCTGCTCCAAGATCCGCCATTAGCATCGTGCAAAAAGGACCAGAGAGTATACGGGTCAAGTCAATAATCTTAATTCCTTGTAACGGACCTGCCATTAATCACCTCAAGAAAATCATCGGAATTGGGATTGTACGTGATATGAAGGAAAAACGCTCATTAGTTAGAAATCAAGTAACGACTCTTTACTTTTGTTCAGATTGATCAAACCTCAGCAGATTGCTCATACTAGCCTGTAGCTTCTTTCGTCTAACCCCATTAAGCTCTTCTAAGGCACCGTGGGCAGAATTGAATTTAGCTTCTAAGCTGTCAATTTTTTCAAAAAAATTTTTTGACTCCGAGCGNAATCTTTCTAATGAAACAGCCAGGTCTCTCGATGCTTGAGAAAGTTGCATGCTCTCTGAAGCTTGGCGAATCACGGCTAAGACTGCAAATAAAGTCAAAGGCGAGCAGCAAACCACCCGATTAGATAAAGCATAATCCATCAAATTGGGGGACATCTGCTGTACGTGCGTGTACACACTTTCGCTAGGAATAAGCATTAAAGCGCAATCCACGGTACCACTATTAGGATCAATGTATGCCCTCGTTNCCACTTCCTTAATTTGCTGGCGAACATTTTGCACAAATTGTTTTTCTGCTGATTCTTTTTCATGTTCTTCAAGCGCATCAAGTGCCTTACGATAGTTCGCCATGGGAAATTTCACGTCCATATTTAATATCAGTCCACCNGGTAGAGGAAATGTGAAATCTGGACGAGAGCCAGAATAGGTCTGCGTTTTTTGCCGAAAATATCCTATGCCTTCAATTAAACCAGCGGATTTAAGAATATCCTCTGCTATGCGCTCTCCCCATAATCCACGAAGTTGATTATTTGACATAACTCGATGTAATTCGTCTGTTTGGGCGCTAACATTTTTTACGTGCATCACAAGGTCAGATAAATCGACTTTTTCCGCGACTCGTGAAGATAACCGTTCGAATGACTCTAGCACTTGCTCTAGGCGGTCAACAATTACACTCGAACCCGCAATTTTAGGACGATTTACCATTCTCAGTATTACCCATGCAATAAGCACGCCGAAGACAGCAATCAAAACTCCTATAAATAAAGAAACATAACTAATCATGAGAGTGAAGCTATAATTTTTCTACCTGATTTCGCTAGCCCTCAATGTCCCTCTACCAAACACTCCCTTGAAGCCCAGGACTTGTAATAGCTCCTTCGCTTGCAGAAGCAACNCTTTTCGCNTACTTAGCAAAAACACCTGAGGTGTATTTGTCTTGGGGCGCAGACCATTTTTCTCTTCTTTTCGATAATTCTTCAGAGTCTACTTCCAGATTTAATTCTCTATTTTCCACATCCAAAACAATGCTATCGCCGTTCCTCACTAATCCTATAGGACCACCAACTGCCGCTTCAGGAGTAATATGACCTACCATAAATCCGTGAGTAGCTCCAGAAAATCTCCCATCAGTGATCAATGCCACCGTATCGCCAAGCCCTGCACCTTGAATAGCTGCAGTAACTCCCAGCATTTCTCGCATACCAGGTCCTCCAACAGGTCCTTCATATCGTATTACAACAACATCCCCACTCACGATTTCCCCATTACGTACTGCTGAAAAACATTCCTCTTCACGCTCAAAGACCTTAGCAGGGCCTCTATGTAACCTGCGGCCATGGCCAGCAAGCTTAACAACGCAACCGTCAGGAGCTAAATTCCCTCTTAAGATTGCAACTCCACCATGAGGATTAACAGGTTTGTCGATTGGTAAAACAACGTCTTGGTCAGGTTCCGCTACTGCAGCAGATGCAATTTCTTTAAAACTTTGTCCGCTAACATTAAGTTCATCAAAGTTAACCAAACTCCCATTAACAAGCTGCTGCGAAACCAACCCGTACCCACCGGCATTGTATAAGTCTTCAGCCACGTACTGACCACCTGGTTTCATACTTGCCACAATTGGAGTACGCCAAGAAATTTCATCAAAATCGTCTACTGTCAATGGAACGCCAGCTTCACGTGCTATCGCTAGCAAATGAAGCACGGCATTTGTTGACCCAGCCGTAGCCGCAACACCTGCGATAGCATTCTCAAATGCTTTTCTTGTCATGATATCTCTAGGCTTTATATCGTTCTTCAGCAATTCCATTACAAGTATGCCGGCTTTCTTGGCTTCTTCTGCTTTAGATTTACCTAAAGCTGGAACCGCGTTCGCACCTGCTGGGCTAATACCTAAAAATTCAAGAGCCATAGCCATCGTATTAGCTGTAAACTGGCCCCCGCATGCCCCTGCTCCAGGGCAAGCGGCGTCCTCAATTGCCTTCAAACGTGCATCGTCGATTTTTCCCGCACCGTGGGCCCCAACTGCTTCAAAGACATCCAGAATAGTAATATCCTTCCCATCTATTCTTCCCGGGGCTATAGACCCATTGTAAAAAGCTAAACCCGGCAAATTTAGCCGAGCCAATGACATCGCACCCGCTGGTAGGGTTTTATCGCACCCGACTAGAACAACTAACCCATCAAACGAATGCCCTCTTGCAACGGTCTCAATCGAATCAGTAATAACTTCACGGCTCACCAAGGACCCACGCATGCCTTCTGTTCCCATCGTAACTCCATCAGAGACAGAAATCGTATTGAATTCCATTGGAGTTCCTCCAGCTTCCCGAATACCTTCCTTAACGTATTTAGCAAGCTCTCGTTGATTGTAGTTACAAGGCATGGTCTCGATCCAAGTCGTTGCTACGCCAATAATGGGTTTCGACAAGTCCTCATCAGTGAATCCAATTGCCTTAAGCATCGATCGAGCAGGAGCCCGNGATGGACCATCAGTCATTTCTGCTGAGTGTTTTTTCAGTGGGTTAGTAGCCATTAGGTGCTCCTTCTTCAGTAGTGCAATTAATCATCATTCTCATCGTCATCAGTTATTTCATAATCAGTNATTGTAATTGAATTATCAGGGTTCTTAGCTTTGTTCCTTAAATAACTAGAACTTTTAGATATAAAAAGTGAAGCCAGGATAAAAAATACCACCGCATCATCTACAAGTCCAAAAAATGACATATCAATGATGAAGTCACGCGGGAATATTAGGTATAACATTCCTAGAAAGGGTAAAATTTTGTACCTTAATGGGACAGATTTATTAAATATAAGAAAGCCCAACGAGATAAGCTTAGTAATTATGCCTAAGAGCAAATCAACAACCTCACTATTAATATACTTCAATCCAAGAAATTTGAAGGTTCTACCTTGATATATCTAATTCACGGTGAAGATTCATTTAGCTCACATGAATTTCTACAAGAGCTTATTGAAACTATTGGGTCGGAAGAGGTAAGGGATTCCAACCTTACCTACCTAGGGCCCAGTGAATTCACCGTAAATGCACTTGGTTCAGGGTGCATGGTAGCACCTTTCCTAGCAAATCGACGCATGACAATCATAACCGGTGCCTTGAATTCCGAAGAAAACCGGTCTCGGGCAAGGCGCGTCAAAGAGAGAAAAAACCCTATCCCTCAAGGTTTAGAAGATTTACTGAAGCAAATTCCTCCTTTTTCTGATGTTGTATTTTTTGAAGAAAAAATTGCACTGAAGAGTGAATTATATAGTTTGATAGAAGATCTAAGTAAAGAAACCCAAACTGTTTCNATTAGAGAATTCAAACCATTAAGAAAGGAATTTTTATCCCAATGGATAGTCAATAGGTGCTCAAGCCTAGGCGTTCAAATAGCCACCGATGCAACTCAGGCATTAGTAGATCGAATAGGATCCAACCTATGGATTCTCAATTCTGAAATAAGCAAATTATCAATCTATGTGGGTAATCAAAATACGATTAGTGTAGGTGCAGTAAATGAACTCGTGACACGAGTTCGGGAAGCAAACATCTTTGAGTTGGTTGATGCCCTAATGGAGCAAAGGTATGCACAAGCGCTAAAAACAACACAACAATTGCTCAATGATGGCCAAAGTGGGAGTTACCTATTGTCAATGATCACAAGTCAGGCACGAAAAATTGCCATCGCACAAGAACTTATTGAAAAACGTGTGAGTACAAACGAATGGGGTTCGCGTATTGGGACCCAATCGGACTTTGTTATTCGTAAAACAGAAAACCAAGCAAAAAAATTTAGCAAAAATTCTATAGCTCTGTTCTACTCATTACTCCTGAAAACTGATATATCCATTAAATCTAGCAACAATGATGAAATTGCGTTGACTGAACTGATAGCGGAATCTTCCTCTCTCCCCCGTAATTAACCTCGATTTAAACTCACCACTATTGTGACCTTGATAGTTTATGTGAAGCTTGCTGCGTGCTATTCTGTGGGTGTAAGTATCACGCTACGATAGGAGGGCTTACTATGCCATTCGGATTAGGTTGGCCAGAACTAACAATAATTCTTGTAATTGTCCTTGTAATCTTTGGTGCNGGTAGAGTACCTGAAATAGGCAGGGCTCTCGGCAAAGGAATTAAAGAATTCCGAGGTTCGGTTTCAGATGCTAAAGAAGAAGTAGAAGGTACTACGGTAAAAGCTACTCGAGCGAAAACATCTGCAAAATCCAAAAAGAAATAAGTATTCTCTCACCAAAATTTAAGCTTCGTACAAACCGTACGTAGTATACCTTTTTGCTCTCTATCCCTTGAGGATCTTTTCCTAAGGAATTGACCCAGACGAGCAAGCACTATGCCAAATTCGTAAAGTACAACTATAGGTACTGCTACCAGCGTCTGATTCACAGGGTCAAAAGTGGGAGTGATGATAGCGGCTGCAACAAAAGCCAATAAAATAGCAAATCGCCTAAATCTACCTAGTACTCTAGGCGTTACAACCCCGAGGCGAGCGAGCCCAAACAGAATTAATGGAATCTGAAATATTATGCCCATCCAAAACATTAACGAAAGAAGTACATTAATGTAACTCGAGATTCGAATCTCTGCGTTTATGTTTTCTGAGCCAAAATTAAATAAAAAATTGAATGCAGGCGGGAATAAAACGTAATAAGCAAATGCCATTCCTGTTACGAAAGCAATGATCACAGCGGGCAAAAAAAGGAACAAATAAACTTTCTCACGAACAGTTAAACCAGGAGAAGCAAACATAATCAATTGATAAAGCAACATTGGAGTAGAAACAACAAATGCGACCATTAGTGTCACTTTGAATGTAACACTTACCGTTTCTAAAACTTCAGTTGCAATCGGCTTTTCATCAAGCTGCGAAAACCCTGGTTCAAGCAAAAAATTAAGTATTCCATCCCTAAAAATGAAAGCTGTAATCATTGCAATTACAACGAAAATAACGATCAGTAATAATCGTTTACGCAATTCTTCTAAATGATCACGTAATGTCATCACTTCAGACAAAATTAACCGTCCTGTCTTTCTAGATTATCCTCACTTAGGGAATTACTTCTGGCAACAGAATCTTCAGGTGGAGGCAGCGGGTCCACTGTAGTTTTTGGAGCAATAACAGGCTTATCCAAATCAATCGTTGCGGAATCAACAGTGGCTCTAAGCATATGCTGCGCTTCACGCCAATACTTTCCTGCAGATCGGGCTACTTCAAGCATACGTACCGGACCGAGCAAAACTAACGCAACAATTAATATCCAAAGTAACTCTAAATTGCCCACGCCAAAAATATTCATCTCTTCTTCCTATTCTTCGGTATGCGCAACCCCAAAGCGCTTTTACANTCCGGGCATTTAGAGTACTCGAAAAAAGAAGATGCCAAATTAATCTTGATCCTGATACCAAACCTTCGCAAGAGATTATGCGTTATACATACTGGTAAACCGACGACACTTAAATAACATCCTTTTATACTCTCAACGGGTGCAAACATGTCATTTTGAATAGCGTAAGCACCCGCTTTATCCATTGGATCTCCTGACGCAATGTAGTTTTCAATTTCTTCATCGGAGTACCAACGCATTTTTACTTTTGACGATTTATGACTTACTAAATACTCTCCATTGCTAGAATCTAGTACGCACACTGCTGTAACAACATTATGTTCCCGATCCCTCAAACTTAATAGCATTTCTTCAGCTTCTTCAATATCTACAGGCTTATTCATAATTCTACCGTCAATCTCAACAACAGTATCAGCAGCTATAACTGTTCCATTAGTACAAGCTACCCCTGCAGAATAAGCTTTTTCATGCGCTCTTGCTCTTGCTAATTTGGATGGGTCTGTACCATTAGGCATTGAAGGCTCTATAACCCCTGAATCCATGACCAAAAACTCAATGCCCATGGCGCTTAATATCTCCTGGCGCCGAGGAGAAGTTGATGCTAGTACCAATGACTGCCGAGAGTTGATTATGCTCAATCGCTCATTGTCCCGTACTAAAATAGTCACTGATTCAATATGATAGGTTTGGGGAAACATATCAACAGGTTGCACACAATCAATATTAAATGGACCTGAAGTAAGAATAGCCAAATCCCTTGCGAGAGTTTCTGGGTCACAAGAAATATAAACAATCTTAGGGGGAGGGTTTTCCAGTAAGGCATCAAGTGTGCCTTGCATGCATCCTGAACGAGGTGGGTCCAAAATCACCGCGTCGATTTGGTCTCCGGTAAAATTCGCAAGTAATTCTTCTGTTTTCCCTTGGTATAATTCAACATTGTGAAGATTTTGAGTATTAACTCTAGCGTCCACTAGCGCAGATGCTGATTCTTCCACTGCAATTACTTTTTTTGATTTACCGGCTATTAATACGGCAAACGTAGATACTCCAGCATAGGCATCAACTACTGTTTGTTTGCCATTAAGCTGCAAGCCATCCATTACTATCCGTGCTATGTTTTCCGCCTGAGGAGAGTTCACNTGAAAAAATGAAGGTGAAGAAACTTGAAATTTACTACTAAGCAGTCTCTCTTGATAATATTTTTGACCTGATTTCAAACTTATTTCAGGATTTTGGAAAGTAGGTTGGAGAAGATAGCTATCAGTATTAACTCCGTACCTTAAAGATAATTGAGTCGTTTCCGCCACCTTCGATTGAAGTACTTGTACTGCGTCATTGATCCATGGTGTCATTAGATGGCAATAATCTATCTCTACATGCCGTCTACGCTCTTTGTGGACATATCCTAGCCGCCCACCTTCCTTACTGACAGTAAATCGCGCATGATTGCGATATCCATACTGTTGCGGGCTTGCTAACGTAGGCAATACGGTAGCTTCTATTCCTCCAATTCTATGAAGAGAATCGTCTAGCATATCTCGCTTAATTTCTAATTGTTTTTCATAGTCAATATGCTGCCATTGGCATCCAGTACAATTGCCAAAAAACTTACATACCGGAGAGATCCGAGTATTCGATGATTCAATCACCTTAGTAACTTCTGCGGCAATGTAATTTCTCCTGTCAGCAATGACTTTAGCAATAACAGTCTCTCCAGGAATACCGCCAAAAACAAAGACTTTCTTGCCATCATGTTCAGCAATAGCTTCGCCTTGGCGGCCAAATCCATTCAAATACAGCGTTAATAGTGCTGGTTTTTCTTTATCCACAGGAGGAATCATAGCTAGATAATATCAGTAGAGCACGAGATAGTCCGATAATTGATTAATCGCTGTATGATAGTAGTGAGATTTGAATTAGGGAGGAAACATGCCTAACTCTTCAAAGACCGCTATTCTCGTGATTTCTGTTACAACTAGCACAGGGCAAGTCGGGCAGCATGCTTACCCTGCCCCAAATACACCGGAAGGTGTTGCTGATCTGATTTCTAGAACCACAACCCGAATTGATGACGCTTTCAATCCTGCGACTCCAAAAGGTTTTATACTAGAAAATCCTGTTGTTATATACAATCTAGACCACGTCGTATCGATAAAAGTGGATGGGCTTTCAGAAAATCAACTTACTGATATCGCTCAAAAGACGGAACAACGATTGGGCTTTAATAGTGCCTAAAGATGAATTTATGGAGTGAAAATGCTAGACGGAATAAAAAATAAAGTTGCTATCGTAACTGGTGCAGGTAGAGGAATAGGGCAAGGAGTAGCAATTCGTCTTGCCAAAGAAGGCGCGAAATTAGTTATTAATGATCGAGATCAAGAACCTTTAGACCACACTATAGATCTCATTAAAAGTGCAGGCGGGGATGTCGTTGGGGTTGCCGCATCTGTTACAGATGACGACATTGGCGATCAGTTAGCTAAAGCAGCAATAGAACGGTTCGGAGATATACATATTGTTGTTCCGGCTGCGGGTTTCTTATGGGACGGAATGATTCACAAAATGTCTAACGAACAATTTGACACGATTATAAATGTTCACCTTGGAGGGACCTTTAAAGTAGTACGAGATACATTCAAAGTTATGCGTGAAAATGCCCGCCTAGAAAAAGAAAAAGGGGTAACCGTTCCTGCCAGAAGAATAGTCACCATTTCTTCGCTATCGGGATTCGGCAATCTTGGGCAAGCCAATTATTCTGCAGCAAAAGCAGGGATTGCAGGGCTCACACGAACTGTCGCAATTGAAGGAGCAATGTTCAACGTCCTTGCCAATTCACTTGCTTTTGGGCTAATTGATACACGGATGACAAGACCTATAGAATCACAGCAAGAATTTGTAGATGGGGCCGTCCAAGGAATCCCTGAGTCCGCACGAAACAAAGCACTCGATGAAATACCTTTGCATCGGGCTGGGACTATTGAGGAAGCTGTAGGGCCGATCGTCTTTTTCTGCTCTGATCTTGCAACATACGCCACTGGAGCCTTGCTTGAAATCAATGGTGGGGTACATATCACATAAAAAGAGGCTTAATTGGTAAATTCTAGCGAAATCTACGAACCAAAACCGCGTGTTCATGTCGTTACATTTTTCAATTTAAAGAACTTCTCTCAGACGTTTTCATTCATGGCTTTAAATATGAAAATCTACAAATTCGCACGTGTACAACCAGGCTATTATGCCGGCGGAATCAGAGGTAAGTGGTGGAGCCGAGAATTTTATACTTACACGATTTGGGAAGATCGTGATTCAATGTTAGCTTTCGTTAATTCTGAACCACATCAAAAAGCTATGGAAAAAACATTGAAATTCGCTGGACCAGGTTCATGTTTCAGTGAATTCATTAGNGACGCGCCACCTGATTGGGAAATAGCTGAAAGCCGACTATCAAATCCAACAAGATATTTTGTCCCTTCAGGAATTGGAGATAACCGATTCCCTTAATATAGATCGATCATCCATCTCNTTAATATTCTATGAACTAAGATTAGTTCGGCTATAGCTAACACTACGAAGAAAATAAGCGTCGGACTCACTCCATGAGCGACAATGGCGAATGCAGTGCCCGCAGCGGGTGGGTGTTCAACGTTTATTAGTGCCATCAATAGAATTGCCAGCCCTACGGCTATCCCAATGTACGTACTGAGCAATATTCCAGTCACAGAGTCCGCAAAAACAGCAAATGGCAAGGCCGCCATTAAAGANACAAAATGACCTCCAGAAACATGCCTAAAACTTGCGGAACGACTATGCGGTGAGATAAACAAAATGAATGCCGTAGACGCGATTGCTCCAATCACTACTGCTCCAGAGGTAATAGAACCAACAAGAAAGTCTGCAATCCAAATAGTTAACGCCAGTGTCACGATAACCAGGCCTATTTGAATTAAATATTGCCTGGTATTAGAAATAAAACTCAAATCAAATCCTTACTTGAAAAGCTGTAAAAATTTATCTTGATACTCATCAAACAAATCCCATCTCTGAAGTTCTTTATGAATTTCTTTGGGTTCTAAGTTACCTTTTTGAGCCTCGACAAACATCAAGTCAATACGACGATGTGCATCNCTCGGAACATTAGCTTCCATATCCAAGAGTCCGTGAGATCTCATTTCATTGGCATTTAAATGTGCTGATCTTGCTGTTAATTCATAGATAAATTTCATCAAGGATACATCCCATAGATCATCTGGCCCTCTAATTACTGCTTCAAGTGGCTTATTTTCTTTGTNCAATTTTTCAACAATTCTTTTAGTCACTTCGTCCACGGATCCTGATACCACTGAAGTATCTCCTCCGTCGTTCTTATACCGATACATTAATCCGGGTTGATTAGGACCGTATTCTTTAATTAAATTCCTTAAGAATTTTTCAGCGTTTTCTCCGAATCCTTCATGATTCATTAGGTAATGGGGAGTAACTACCTGAGGGCGTTCTGCCCTAACTATTCCTTCTCGAATCACAGCTTCTTCTACCATGCTCTTGATCCCTAATTCTTGGTAAATAGGTGTAGTTATAAGGTAGTATTTTACTGATGTTACCCCGAACGTTGCTAAAGCTTGCGTGGGTGGTCTAACCACCCACGTATTTTCAATTGCGTCGTATAAGCGCTTATCTTGTTCGTCCATTAATACATTATACCGGTATGGCATGGTATTTTTTATATAAATAATTAACCCCAACGCATTCTCTGATATTCCACGAATGAATACTCGTATATAATAGGTATTCATTCGTGGAATATATTGTGCTAGGAAAAGGTAAAAATGCCTCAATATGATGTTATTGTGATCGGATCAGGCCCGGCAGGTTATGTAGCATCGATACGCGCATCTCAGCTTGGCTTAAAGACGCTCTGTATCGAAAAAGAGGCTGTCGGTGGAGTCTGCCTAAATTGGGGATGCATACCGTCAAAATCGCTGCTGAAAAATGCCGAAGTACTGAACCTCCTAAAAAGATCTGAGGAATTCGGAATTAAAGTATCTGAAGTTACTCCGGATTACAGTAAGGGATTCCAGCGAAGTCGAGAGGTAGTGAATATCCTAACGAAAGGTTTAAAGCAACTTTTTAAGAAAAATCTGATCGAGTACAAAGAGGGTACAGCTTATATTACAAGCTCTAATGAAGTAATCGTAGCTGATCAAATCTTCACAGCTCATAACATCATTATTTCTACAGGTGCTAGGCCAAAAGTCCCCTACAAAATAAATATCGACGGCAAAATAGTAATGACTTCAAAAGAGGCCATCCTCGATGAAACTATTCCCGAAAGCGTTGCTATAATTGGCGCTGGGGCAATCGGAGTCGAGTTTGCATATCTTTACAAATCTTACGGCTCACAAGTAACTTTAGTAGAGTCAATGCCGCAAATCCTACCTAAGGAAGATTCTGAGGTATCAAACACTTTANCTCGATCATTTAGGAAACGAGGAATCCACATTTATACAAGTTCCCATCTTTCCGAATTGGTCATCGAGCAAAATAAAGGTAGAATCACCATAAATACACCAGAGGGGCAGCACAATTTATTGGTAGATCGTATTCTAATTGCTACCGGAATTTCACCAAACATCGAAAATATTGGTCTTGAAAACATCGAAGCCCAAATTACAGATGGATTTGTTGCAGTCGACGAAAATCTGTCAGTAAATAAGAAGAATGTGTATGCAATCGGTGATATAAATGGGAGGATCCCTTTGGCACATGTCGCACAAGCCGAAGGAGTATTTGTTGCAGAGCATATCGCAGGATTAGCTCCGCTGCGGTTAGACTATGATGCCATGCCTAGGGCTGTTTACTGTAGCCCGCAAATTGCTAGTATAGGACTAACGGAAAAAGAAGCCACTGAACGAGGTTATTCTGTTAGTGTAGGGAAGTTTCCTTTTATGGCAAATGGGAAATCATTGACGGCAAATGAGCGTGAAGGTTTTGCAAAAATTATAGGTGATGCGGCTACGGGTGAATTGTTAGGAGCTCATTTAATTGGGCATGAGGTGACTGAATTGCTTGGAGAATTAAGTTTAACTCGTATACTAGATGGGACAACATCAGAACTAGGCGGGTTAGTCAAAGCTCATCCTAGTGCGTCAGAGGTAATAAAAGAAGCTGCACTTGCAACTCAACAAAGTGCGCTTCATATTTAGATCGATAAGTGGGAAACCCACGGAGGAAATTTATGAGCGAGAACAATTTTGATTTCGCATTAGCAATTGGAGGAGAAGCCGGGCAGGGTATAGCTACGCCTGGTGATACTCTAGCCCGGATTATGGTGCGACGAGGCCTGCACGTACACACCTACAATGCATTCCAGTCAATCATTCGCGGNGGGCATATTTTCTTAACGATTCGAGTGGCAGATAAAGAAGTTCACAGTCATGGTGACAAGCTTGATATGTTGCTTGCTCTTAATCAAGATACTATGGATCGCCATTTACGATTACTTGGATCTGGAGCCGTAGCTTTATACAACAGTGACGTGATCGCCCCAGGTGAAGCTGCTTCGGGAGTTCAATTATGTCCTATCCCGGTAAATGAACTAACTGGTTCAACACGGGCTGGGCTCAACCAAAACACGGTTGCTCTTGGTGCAATGATGCATTTATTAGGTTTGGATTTCTCTGTCCTAGAAACAAGTATCACTCAGCAATTCGCTCGTAAAGGCGAAGATGTGGTTAATGAAAATATTCGTGTTGCGCTAGCAGGTTTTACCCATGCTCAAGAAAATTTTGAACCCTTCACTGCTCCACTTCCCGAAGGAGGTGAACCACAAGCCATGTGGTCGGGTAACGATGCGATAGCTATGGGCGGGGCAGCAGCAGGAGTTAAATTCTATGCAGCGTATCCAATGAGCCCCTCTACAGGTGTGCTCCATTGGTATGCACAAAATGCTAGAAATCTTGGGATTATGGTGCGACAAGTTGAAGATGAAATAGGCGTTGCCAATATGGTAATTGGTGCCGCCCATACTGGAACACGCTCTATGTGTTCTACTTCCGGTGGTGGTTTCGCATTAATGACTGAAGCTGTTGGGGCTGCGTCAATGATGGAAATACCTTGCGTTTACGTAAACGTGCAACGCGCGGGCCCCTCAACGGGTGTACCAACTAAAACTGAGCAAGGAGACCTTTGGCAAGCTCTTGGTGCAAGCCAAGGAGATTTCGAAAGATTTATTGTCGCACCTAAAGATGCGTTAGACGCATTCAACACTATACCCGAAGTTTTTAATTTAACTGATAAATTACAATGCCCTGCTATCGTATTATCAGATCTTCTGATTTCTGAGGGCCGTTTTAGCGTAGATCCTAAATACATCAATTTTCATCCAACAATTGATCGTGGTGAATTAATTACCCAATCTGATGGAGAAGCTGGCCCTTATTCGAGGTATAAAGATACTGATACCGGAGTATCTCCACGCGCAGTTCCTGGGGTGAAAGGTCATGTACACACTGTTGCTACGGACGAACATGATGAAGATTCTGGACTCTTATCGGATGAATTTACAAACCCTCTAAAAAGGCGAGCTTCCGTAGAAAAACGTGCGCGTAAATTTGCCAATGCCAGTTCTCTGATGGCACCTCCCGTAATTGAAGGCAACCCTAATGCTGAAGTTACGTTAGTTGGATGGGGTTCAACAGAAGGTGTAATTAAAGAGGCGATAGAGCAGCTTGCAGATAAAGGAGTAATCGCCAATCAATTGGCAATAAAATGGATTGTCCCCTTCCATTCTGAAGAAATTGTTAACTTACTTGCTAATAAGAAGTTTATAATCATCGAAAATAACTACTCTGGCCAATTTGCTCGATACTTACGAAGTGAAACTGGGCTCACGGCAAATGGCCATATACGAAAATACGACGGAGAGCCTTTCGCTCCACACCATATATCTGAAGGAATAACGGAAATTCTAAATAATGACTCCACTATATTCATCCCCGATCAAGAAGTTATTGTTTAGCCAGAGGTAATTATGACAGATAAAATTATTGAATTAACGGCAAAAGATTTTAAAGGTAATGTCGAACCAGACTGGTGTCCAGGCTGTGGAGATTTTGGAGTATTAAACAGCCTCCAGCGAGCAGCTGCAGAATTAAGCCTCCAACCTCACGAGGTAGTTACAGTTAGTGGAATAGGCTGCTCTTCTAACCTTCCTGGGTACATTAATACCTATGGCATGCATACATTGCATGGTAGATCATTAGCTTTTGCCACAGGCGTAAAAATGGCCAATCATGAATTGACTGTAATCGCTACCGGTGGGGATGGTGACGGCTATGGTATTGGAGGAAATCACTTTACTCATACTGCACGCCGTAATGTAGACCTCACATATGTTGTTATGAACAATCAAATATACGGATTGACTACGGGGCAGATTTCTCCCACTAGTCGTCCTGGACAGAAAACGAAAAGTACTCCATTTGGTAGTGTTGAGTACCCTTTAAATCCACTTACTTCTGCCATCATGAATGGCGCAACCTATGTTGCTCAAGGCTATTCTGGGGATATCAAACACTTAACTGACTTGATTAAAGGTGGAATCCAGCATAAAGGCTTCTCATTAATTAACGTATATAGCCCATGTGTGACATTCAATTTAGACAACACACATGCATTTTTTAAATCGCGTATAAAAAAACTAGAAGACGAAGGGCATGATCCAACCGATTGGAAAGCAGCATGCGAAAAAGCGATGGTCTGGGGAGACCAAATATACGTTGGAAAGTTCTTTGAGATTGATGAGAAAGAATCTCTAAGCGAATTGGAACCTGTTCTGCGTGATGGCCCTGTATCGAAACGTGAGGGTGGAATTACTCAAGAGCAAGCAGAGCGGATCATCCAGCGCATGATGTAATTACTAGGATGCCTTTAACACCTGAACAAAAAGCTGAAATTGAAGCCCAACGGAAGCTTCAATACACAACGCGTAGGGCTACGGTTTCCGCGATCGAAGAAATCCTATATCAGCCATTTGATGTATTGGACAATGGCTTTATTCGAGTCATAGATTACATGGGTGATGATTCTGCAATAGTTCAAGCAGCACGTGTTTCCTATGGACGAGGAACGAAACGAACTCGTGATGATCAAGGGTTGATCAACTATCTGATGCGAAATGCACACACTTCTCCTTTTGAAATGTGCGCAATAAAACTGCATGTGAAATTGCCTATATTCGTTGCTCGCCAATGGATACGACACAGAATGGCTAATGTAAATGAATATTCAGCACGATACTCCGTTTTAGACAACGAATTCTACATGCCACCCATTGAACAATTATCAGCACAGTCATCAGTGAATAAACAAGGAAGGGAAAGTTCCTTAGATACAAATCGCGCTGAGCAAATTTTAGATTTACTCAAAAGCGATGCGAGTCGATCATTTGACCATTATTTTCAAATGCTAAATCGCAATCAAGAAGGGGAAGAAATAGTACCAGGGGAAACTGCGCTTGCCAGGGAGCTCGCACGTATCGGATTACCGTTGAGCACCTACACGCAATGGTACTGGAAAATAGATCTGCATAACCTGTTACACTTTGTTAGGCTGCGTGCTGACAGCCACGCCCAATGGGAAATTCAAGAATACGCACGTATTATGCTCAATATCCTAAATTTATGGGTACCGCTTGTAACTAAAGCTTTCATAAACTATCGAATGGGTGGTGCTCATCTCAGTGAAGAAGGCTTATCTATAGTCAGAGCGCTAATTGCAGGCGAGAAAATTGACTCTGAGAACTTAGAAATGTCCCCGAGAGAATGGCGTGAATTAAAAAATCTATTACACTTAGATTAGAGTAACTAATTCTAGACTATACCTATATCCATTTTGGAATAATAAACGCTCGGAACTTAATAAAGAATTGCTCGTTTTTTGGTCGCAAAAATTACACAAACTATATATTCGTCGCAGGATTAAGCATTTGATGAAATAAAATAAAGAGGCCGCTCGTATGAACGGCCTCTTTATTTTCTATTCCTTGCGGGTTACGCGATAGTAAGCCGAGGTTTTCTGCTGAAAAGAAGAGCACCACTAACCATCATCACTATTCCCAAAACCAACGCAGTCCATAGGAATGTCATCAGCATAGGATCACCAGTTGCAGGGGGAGTCCCAATAACTACTTGCATAGCACCTATATCCTGGGCGCTAGTATAAAGGCCTGCNGCACCATTTTCGGATCCAACATTCCCAATCGTTCCATTCCCATCATTATCGACACCGCTAACCAACTGAGCCGCTGTAGCTTTCAAATTATCAAGCTCAAGATCCACAGCTATCCCAGATGAAGTCGCACCAAGAACCCTAGATGCATTAGCATTTAATTTATCAGCTAGTGCAATGGTACTAGAGGCCGAAGCAATCACTAAATCAGCTGCATCAGAAAGAGGTGCGTCCCCAGCTGCATTTGCTTTAATATCAGCAGCTTGTACTGATACATTCTCAGCTTTAGCTTTTAATGCACCAATCGCGTCCATCACAGCCTGCGCACCTGATTGCTGTGCAACCAACGTGTTTGCCGCTTCAGCTGTATTTGCACTTGTCTGAATTGCATTTGCCTGAGCCCTTGCTTGTGATGCTGTAGTAATTAAGGAAGGAAGAGCATCCGAAACTTGGGATTGAATGTAATCTCCATAAGCAACATTACCTGAGTCGGCCGACTCAGGGTCTGGACTTGGCTCGATAGTAACAAGGAATGTTTTATAATCGGCCAATAAATCTGATTTGGTAGGACTTACATAAGTTCCACTCAAATCAGGGCCNACACCAAAAACCCCTACGTTTAATTTAGTTCCAGCTTCATCAACAAGCCATCCTTGATATTTGGATCCAGTTGATAAAACTGTAAGTCCTTGAATGTCCACTACTAAGCTATCGCTTTGCGCATTGGCGTCACGAAACTTAGCAGATCCATCCAAAACCGTAGCAGTACCATGGTCAGCAAAGACACTCACAGTAGTAAGCATCGATAGCAACAGCACTCCAGCAAAACTTAAAAACACTTTTCGGCGCATGGGTATTCGCCTCCTGTCGACAATGGATCTAGTGAAGCTCAAAGTATTCAAAGCGAAACAATCAGCATCACTGAAAACTCCTAGTATTTTACTACTAGCCACAGCATTATAGTACATAGTTATTAAACTAACATAGGTATAAGTACGAATATATTCAAATTTTATCTATTCGATTACAATTTTTACCTCTAGGTAGTTCTTTTTATAACTTGTAAAAATTAACATAACGATTAAAAGTCAGGGGAGCTGAAAATTCAGCTGAGAGGCTCTTTACTGAGCGACCCTAAAACCTGATCTGGTTAATACCAGCGTAGGAAGATCAGAATTAATTCCCTGACCACTCTGAAGAGAAGAGTGGTCATTTTTATTGGAGAATGCATTGAAATGAATATTGCAATTTTCGCTTTAGTCCTGGCCGTCACCCTTAGCATCATGCTAATAGGTATGGTGCTTTCAAGATCAAAACAAAATATCGAAACCTATGTTTCGGCAAGATCAAGTGTAGGTAGTTTCTCCTCTATGGCGACGATTGTCGCGTCTGTCATGGGTGCATGGATTTTATTCAGCCCCGCCGAGGCAGCAACTTGGGCGGGCTTGGTAGCAGTAATAGGGTATGCACTAGGGCAAGCTGCGCCTGTGATCGCCTTTATTTTCATTGGGCCAAGAGTAAGAGCATTAGCACCTAATGGCCACTCCTTAAGCGAATTTACTTGGTTTCGCTTTGGTCGTTTTATGTACTCGATAATTTTAATCATCACTGTACTTTATATGTTTACTTTCCTTGCAGCAGAAATGGGTGCTATAGCACGTGCAATAAAGTTAATAACTAATACCCCTTTAATAATAACTTTAGGCGTCGTTGGCATCACGACAATGATTTATACCACATACGGAGGCTTACGAGCTTCAATTCTTACAGATAAAATTCAATTCTACTTAATCATTCCNATGCTGATTCTAGTCCTAATCGCCGCAATTACTGAACTTGGGGGATTGGAAGAGTCGTTTCTATCCGTCGATACTGCCAATTCTTCGCTTTTAGCACTCGATCATCAGCCAGGGATAGAGTTCGGGATCACCTTATTCATTGCAATTTTAGCCGCGAATCTTTTCCATCAGGGTTTCTGGCAAAGAATTTATACAGCCAAGTCCATCGCCGATGCTCAAAGAGGATTTTTTGTAGCTTCAATAATTATTGTACCTATGATTATTGCTACAGGATTATTTGGGTTATGGGCAGTGGGTGCCGGATTGGTAGATAATGATCGACCAGCATCAATCGCCCTGTTTTCGTTAGCCCTTGAAGTGTTACCCGATTGGTCAATATTTATGCTAGTTGCTTTGGCTTTAGTACTCGTAATGAGTAGCATGGACACACTGCTCAATGGCATAGCAAGCATAATTACCGTCGATTTACCTCGCCTAGTACCCAATANGCCNAAAATACGTCTGATTAATGTTGCCAAANTAATCACCTCGGTTCTNATCATTCCAGCAGCAATCATTGGATATGCCTTTGATAGTGTTCTCTATTTATTTTTGATTGCAGATTTAGTATGTGCTGGAGCCATGGTACCAACGTTCTCCGGTCTCTGGATAAGTAAAATAAACGGTACACAGGCAGCAATAAGTTCACTACTAGGAATATTTTTTGGAGCTTTATTTTTCCCCAAACCAGATCTCTCTGGGTGGTGGACTGCAGATGGGTTAACTGAATTTTGGCATATCCTCACATCTGGTAACCTGCTTGCAAGTTTTACAATTGCAGTTGTTGTTTCAACAGGGTGCACATTGATCTTCTGGGCTTGGTCATATTTTTCTAATAGCGAAGACTTTCAATTCACCAAATTGAAAAACAAAATTAAACCTCTAGACCCATCTTAAGCAGGTGCAACCCAACATGAAAAATTCACATCCAATCGCCTTAACCATCGCAGGTTCCGACTCTGGAGCAGGCGCAGGGGTCCAGGCCGATTTAAAAACTTTTGCTGCATTTGGAGTTTATGGTATATCAACTCTCACAGCGATAACTTCGCAAAACACTCTTGGAGTACAAGAGGTATTAGAATTACCAACCCAAATTATTAGAACTCAATTGGATGCTTTAACAACTGACTTCAACATCAACGCAATAAAAATAGGAATGCTCTCAAGTACTCCAATTATTGAAGCGGTCGTCTCGAAAATCAAAGAACATAAACTAAAAAATCTAATTATCGACCCGGTTATGGTTGCAAAAGGGGGAGACCACTTACTACGTCAGGATGCAGTTAATAGTCTTAGTACCTCTTTATTGCCATTAGCACTTGTAGTAACTCCGAATGCCCATGAGGCTGAAGTACTAACTCGCCGAAAAATTACTAATCTTGATGACGCCAGGTATGCCGCCCGTGCTATACACGATTTAGGAGCTCGTAACGTAGTAATTAAGGGCGGACATTTCGGAGAAAATGCTACAGATCTATTATTCGATGGTGCGGACTTTTCACAATTCACATCACCCAGAGTAATTACAAAATCAACCCATGGAACAGGCTGTACATTATCGTCTGCAATCGCTTCGGGCATTGCACTAGAAAAATCTGTATATGATTCAGTTTCGATAGCAAAAAGCTATGTCTACAATGCTATTTTAAATGCCGTTCCAATCGGGCATGGCCATGGGCCATTAAATCATTTTTATCACCATAAAAATCAAAATGTAAAAATAGCCCATAAAGCTAGTACTATTGGCTAAAGATTAAGCCTGCTATACTCTCTTGAAATGACTGTACTACACTAGGCGCCAACAGGAGGTGTTGTATTGGCTACACTGCGTAAAGGAGATCTTGCCGCAAGAGTTGCAGATAAACTTGGAGGCCCTAGATCATGGGGAGATGGAGCTCTAAACGCTGTCCTCGATAGCGTTAGAGAAGCATTAGAGTCAGGAGATAGGGTTGTATTGACTGGCTTTGGTTCCTTCGAGTCTAGACAGGTTAAAGAACGTCAAGTTCGTGCAATAAAAGGCAGGCAAGCAGGGCAGCGAGTAACTGTTCCAGCACATAAGCGTGTAGGCTTCACGCCCGGCTCAGACCTTGCCGCTGCAGTCCGCGGCAAAAAGTAAGCCAAGTTATCTTTAATTTAGGGCGTTTATNNATAAACGCCCTAAATTAAAGTCATCTAACACTATCCACTTCATGATATTGGCACTACCATCACTCAATGACTTCAAGCAGGTATATTGCTCTCGTCGATTTAGATGCCTTTTATGCGTCTGTAGAAGTATTAGAAGATGAGACACTTAGAGGAAAGCCTTTGCTTATTGGCGGAAGTCCACAGAGTCGTGGGGTGNTAGCAACAGCTTCCTACGAGGCGCGCAATTTTGGATGTAGATCAGCAATGCCTGTGGCCCAAGCTTTAAAACTTTGCCCAGATGCCATTTTAATAGAGCCCAAGTTTGAGCTTTATAAACGATATTCGAATCAGGTCATGCAAATACTCAAACAAGAATCTGATATTTTTCAACAAATGTCGATTGATGAGGCTTATTTAGATCTTTCTAAAAAATGCACTTCTCAAAAAAATGCTATAGAAGCAGCATTTCATATCAAAGCACGAATACACATCGACATCGGGTTGCCATGTTCAGTGGGATTAGCTAGTAACAAAGTCGTAGCGAAAATTGCATGTGAGTACGCTAAACCCAATGGTTTCAATGTCATTCCAACCGGTGAAGAATCAATGTTTCTTAGTGAATTAGATATCCGAGATTTACCAGGAATAGGGCCAAAAACCACGAAACGACTGAATTCTGTAGGTTTCCGTAAAATTTCCGATATTGCCAATGCAACACCCAAAAAACTTACGCAACTGATAGGTTCTAGCGGAGNTGTACTCCACAAATACGCTAATGGGAATGATGATTCTCCTGTTTCGTCTGAAAGAATTACTAAGTCGATTAGTGCAGAGAGAACCTTTAATAGTGATATCACCTATAATGATGGAAAAGAAATAGATACGTTGGTTGTCAGACTTACGAATCAGGTCTGGGAAAGTGTAAATCGGAAAAAACTTTTCCCACGAACNGTGTCGGTAAAATTAAGATATTCGGATTTTCGTACGATAAGTCGTAGCAAGACTGTAGATAGTGAAATTACTAGTAATAAAGCTATTTCCGATATAGCGAGTGAACTAACTAAGCAGACTTTGTATCCATCTGACAGACTAAGATTAATAGGCCTAACCGTAAGTAATTTTTATACTCATGCACGATCTTCTCAACTTTCTTTCGATAATTTCTTGAATTAGGTGAAGTTAAAATAATGCTTGTACTCAGTGAAGAAGAAGTAGAAACACTCCTACCTATATCCGAATGCATTAACTCAATGGAGGAAGCGTTCAAGGATTGGGGGCAAGGTAANGCTGCAAACATGCCGAGGTATCGCTTACCGTTACACAATGGAGCTTTGCAAGTGCTAGCTGGTTCCTCCATTGAGCTAGAGGTCACAGGTCTAAAAACTTATGTGACTGGTTCTAAAACAGGAACACAAATGGTTGTCTTACTCTACTCAACTAAAACTGGTGAACCAATCGCAATGTTACATTCAAACAAATTAGGACAAATTAGAACAGGCGCTGCGAGCGGTTTAGCAACTAAATATTTGACTGATTCACAACAAAAAATCGTGTCCATCATTGGAAGCGGATTTCAAGCAGAAACGCAACTAGCAGCAATCCATGCTGTCCGAGATATCAAGCATGTTTATGTCTATAGTAGAAATAAGACGAACCGCGAAAATTTCGCTGACAAAATGTCGAAGAAATTAAAGATTGAAATAGCACCTGTAGAAAGCGCAGAAATGGCCGTAGAAAATTCTAATGTGATTTGTACCATTACTAACTCCCGTGAACCGGTATTCGATGGTAAGCATCTGAATTCTGGGACACACATCAACGCTGCTGGAAGCAATCATTGGGCTAGGCGAGAATTAGACTTAGACACAATAGAACGATGTAAGGTTGTCGTTTGCGATGACATTGAAAATGCTAAATCAGAATGTGGAGAGCTCATATGGGCAGCCGAACGAAGAAAGTTTTCCTGGGATCAAGCTTTCAATTTACGAGATTTAATATCAAGTCGAATAGCTCCAGAAAATTTTATCCATTCAAANGCAAATACTTTGTTTGAGTCGCAGGGACTTGGAATTGAAGATGTCTACGCGGGAATGTACGTATACGAAAAAGCCCTTCAGGCAGGAATGGGTAAAAAAGTTAATTTTTAGGAGATATGAAAAATGGCTGAAGGAAAATATGAACCTGTCGTAATAGATTTAACACCTGACGGACTGTACATAAAGTGGCAAGATGGATATGAAAGTATTTTACCGCACAGGTATTTACGTGGTAACTGCGGCTGTGCACAGTGCGTCGACGAAATCACGCACGTACGAAAGGTCGGTATTTCTGACGTAGCCAGTAATATTGTTGTTGAAGAATTTATGGAAATAGGTCGATACGCAATAGGCATTCTTTTTAGTGACCTACATGAAACTGGAATTTACCCTTACAAAATGCTCAGAGACCTAACTACCCGCCTCGAAGATTAAGCCCCAAAAGCAGTTCTATTCTGATTCATCTCATTTTGATCAGGTATGCCCATCTTTAGTTTTAATGCCGCTATAGCTTCGTGTGCACCGTAGACGGTTGTAAGTCGGCCATTTACGCGAACTCTCATTTTGCTAACATGCCCCGTTTTGGCGAGTAGCCAAAGTGACCAGTTTAATGCAGATCTTTTTAACCTTGGGAAAGTTTTAATCAACTCATCACCTTGATACTCAAATACCTCATCAGGTCGCCTAATTAATTCCTCATATATCATTGCCTGAAGAGGAGGAAGTCCTCCATCTGAAGGCAAACTATACTCTGAGATTTGAGAAATTTTCATACCTTTCCCTCAATACGTTGTAGCAAACCATCTTCAGTGTAAGCATTGATTTATATTCTGCGAACCAATTTGAGATGTAAAAAATGCGTGTTATTTACGTTTAATTAACACAGGTTCAGTANAATTCCATTTATTCTGGTAGAATTACCTGACCGATACATGATGTGAATTTTATGTCCAATAACGAAGTAAATCATCTTTCAATTGAAGAGGTCGTCAACGTGGCTCGCTTGTGCCATTTAGAGTTTTCAGATGAGGAACTTGAAAAACTCTCCATTGAAATGGCGTCGCTTATAAAAGAAGTCGAAGTGTTACAGGAGATTGATACTAGTAACACTGTTCCTTCAGCACACGCTATCCCTTCAGTTCATACCGTTATGCGTGAGGACATACCAAAAGAGAGTTTGAGCCAGGAAGCAGTACTCCAAAATGCACCACAACGAGATGGTGATTTCTTCCGTGTTGCTCCTGTAATGGACAAGTCTTAATTATGCCAGCAATTCCGTATGAATCAATTACTCAACTATCAAAAGCCCTCCATGCAAAAGAAGTATCTTCNGAAGATATATTTAATTGCTATGTGAAACGCATATCTGAATTAGATCCCGAGATAGGATCATTTATCACTACCACTTTTGAGCTTGGATTAGAGCAAGCTACGCTTGCAGATAAAATATTCGCCAAAGGAAAGGCTTCCACTTTAACCGGAATACCGATGCAACTTAAGGACAACATATCTACGCAAGGAATTCTCACTACTTGTGCTTCAAAAATGCTGTCTAATTACTTACCTCCATATGACGCAACCGTTACCAAGCAATTAAATAAAAGTGGTTCTGTATTACTCGGTAAAGGTAATATGGATGAATTCGCAATGGGGTCCTCTAACGAAACCTCTGCATATAAATATGCAAAAAACCCTTGGAATCCGTTAAAAGTACCTGGTGGGTCTAGTGGGGGACCTGCCGCTGCTGTGGCAGCGGGGCTTTCTGCCTTTGCACTAGGTTCGGATACAGGAGGATCAATTCGACAGCCAGCGGCATTTTGTGGAGTGGTGGGGCTGAAGCCCACATATGGGCTAGTTTCCCGATTTGGTTTAATTGCATTTGCATCATCATTAGATCAAATTGGACCTATCACTAACACAGTGATGGATTCTGCCATTGTGTTAAATGTAATTGCCGGTCATGATCCAATGGACTCAACAAGCCTAAACGTTTCCTCGACAGACTATACGGCAAATTTAAACCAAGGAATCAGATCCCTTCGAGTAGGTGTCGTTAAGGAATTTATTACCGACAATATTGATCCTCGAGTTTCCCTCTCTGTTCAAAATGCTATACACCAATTAGAAGATTTAGGGGCGAGCATCACAGAAATTTCTCTACCCACTGCGCTTTCAGCACTTGCGGTTTACTACATACTGGCTCCTTCCGAATGTTCAGCCAATCTAGCTAGATACGATGGTGTTAAATACGGATTTTCCGAAACGAGTATAGGAAACATTGATAAAGCTCTAGATTTGACTAGACGGAATGGTTTTGGTGAAGAAGTAAAACGGCGGATAATGATGGGCACTTACGCCTTATCCTCTGGATACTATGATGCTTATTATAAAAAAGCACAGCAAGTGCGAACNCTCATACGCCAAGAGTTTGAGAAAGCTTTTGAACAAGTGGATATTTTGGCATTACCTACCACTCCGAGTACGGCATTTGATATTGGAGGAATCGTAGATCCTATTGTTATGCATGCAAATGATATATGCACTATTCCTGCAAACATAGCTGGAATTCCTGGGATCACCGTCCCATGCGGCTTAGTTGACGACCTCCCTGTGGGGCTTCAGCTTCTTGGCCCCCCTCTAAGCGAGAGTATTTTGTTGCAATGTGCACACAATTATGAATCGTCTGTTAATTGGAAAGAACTAAAAAACTAAAGGTTCTCCATTAACTTGATATATCTCTTCTTTGAAACACGATTAGCGCTAAGCAAAAACTCAAAAGCGATACCCCAGTAAGAATTGTACAATCTGTCCAAGGAAAGATTGCATTAGTAACTATTCCCACTGGATCAAAATAGTGAAATAACGAAAATGGACCTAATGGTTGAGCAAATGGCCAAATTAATGACAAAAAGTCAACAAAGTACATCCCAATTGAGATGCCTGCAGCTCGCGCAATGGTTTGACCACTATCTGAACTAAATGCAGAAATAAGAAGCGTAATACCGCTTATTGCCAGCATCAATGCCCACATATTCACTTGAGTAATAATTAGTAGCCCGTAATCAATATCGTCACGCGGCAAGCCGTATAGCTCTCCACCTATAAATGTCCCTAGAATAATTGCGGCNGGAATTATCGCCGTCGCGGATATGAGCACAGCTATCTTAGCTAATAAATATTGCCATCTCTCTATAGGAGCAGCCAAGTATAAAAGTATCGTCCCGCGCTCAATATCCTTTGCAATTGCACTACTTGCGAAAGAAATCCCAAAAGCCAAGGCGCTCACTAGGTAAAATGGATGCCGATAATCTCCTGCAATATAACCTGTNGGGGTAGATCCAAATCCTGCTTGAGCATGAAAAAGCGCCAAAATGGAGTCAGGAAGTAATTCGAAAATTCTTTCAAATTCTTGTATTCCCCCGAATGCTTCAATTGTATAAATAATTAACAAACTTATCAGGAATAGACCTAGCGAAACGGCCAATAATCCTCTTAGGCTTCTATTGAAAGTATGTAAAAAAACGCTAATCATCGGAGACTGGGGAATCACCATAATATTCGAGAAACAATTCTTCCAAGCTCAATTTTTCATAAATAATATCCTTAATTTTATAACGGCTTAAAGCGCCAATCACCTGATTTATATCGTTTGATAATCGCAAAGTAATCCTCGGTCCTTCTTGTGCAACAATTTCTGCCCCTTCTATCTCAAACCCCGCTTGGGGGGGGGCTACAAAATCAACGATCATTGTACGGAATTTTCCTAGCCTCAAAGCTTCAACCGAACCTGCTTTGACAATTTCACCTTTTCGAATCAGGGCTACTTTCTCGCAAACCTCCTCAATGTCAGGAAGTACATGCGACGAGAGAAAGATTGTCACTCCTTCCCTGCTCAATTCTCTTAAGATTTGGAATAAGGTTTGACGAACTAAAGGATCTAATGCTTCGGTGGGCTCATCCATGATTAATAATTCTGGTCTATGTTGAAGTGCTTGAACTAGTCCAAGCTTTTTTGCCATTCCTGAAGAATATCCTTTGACTTTGCGTGATAAGGCTGATTTTGAAAGTTCTAGACGCTCCAATAATTCACGCTGCCATGGGTTGTCACCTTTAAGCCCATGAAGGTTAGACATGTATTTCAAAAATCCGTTTCCATCAATTCCGCTATCAAAAGATACTCGGTCCGGTAAAAATCCAATCCGTCCCTTCAATTCTGCAGATTGGGTCCACGGATTAAGCCCAATCAATCGAACCCAGCCTGTATCGGGTTTGATAAATCCAGTTGCAATTCGAATTGTTGTTGTCTTCCCAGCTCCGTTAGGGCCTAAAAATCCAAAGATTTCTCCTTGTTTCACTTCCATATTAACGTCAGTTAACGCCTGAAGGTTCCCATAATTCTTAGCTAATTTAACTATTTCAATTACCATATTGCGATGAACCTTTTCTAGTGATTACCCCAGCTTTAAGCATTAATCTAGTGACATCTTTTGTGTAGTTTGATCCCAATAAATACTCATCTGCGGTTGTAATAATTATTTGAGAATAATTAGAAATCTCATCCATAATCAAATTCCTGTGAATTTGATCAAGTTCAGAAAAAACATCATCCAATAAAATTATCGGAGATTCCGATCGTTCTCTTGAAAGCAATCTCGATTCAGCAAGTCGTAATGAGAGCGCAATTAGCCGCGCTTGACCACGTGAAACATGTTTACTCGCTTCAGTCCCTTTGCTGATCAGTCGAATATCGTCTCGATGTGGTCCTATAATCGTCGTTCCTCTCGAAATTTCTTGATTTCTGGAACTCGAAAGGCATTTGAGCATTGCTTTTTCGAGATTTTCTACGCTGATATCTGTTACAACAGTTGAAACATATTCAATACTCAAGTCTCGAGTGCCAGATAATTGAGTGTGAATTTCTAGCACCATGGCATTCAGGTATTCCATTGCAGTAATCCGATGTTGCAAAAGGATTGAAGCTTCTTTGGCTAAGCTAAGATCCCAGAAATCCAGTTCATTTTCCTGAGCAATATTATCCTTGATATTTTTTAATAAGGCGTTCCGTTGCAAAAGAATTCTTTGATATTTGCTTAGNGCATTAACATAATTCTTGGAAATCTGGGCAAGAAGAATGTCGAGGTATCGTCGCCTGCCTGAAGGATTTCCGAAAATTAAATCCATGTCTTCAGCACTAAACAGTACCGCGTTTAGTACTCCGATCAAATCTGTAATTCTTTTAGGGATACCATCTATCCGGACTTGCTTAGTTATTCTATTGCCATCAATAGCTTTTAATCCTATACGAATACTCCTTAACCCTTCATTACGCTCAATCTNTGCAGCTATAATCGTATAGTCGTCCGGGTTTTCTAATTGCCAGCTAATTAACTCTTTTTCGAAATTAGCACGATAGGATTTTCCTATGGCAAGTAGGTAAATAGCTTCCAAGAGATTGCTCTTGCCTTCCCCGTTGTCAGCCGTAAAAGTCGTTAAGCCCGAGCTTAATTCCAACTCTAAATTACTATACGTACGGAAATTTGTTACCGATAATTTTCTTAGCTGCATAGAACAATCCTACCAAAGTATCAACTTGAGAGACGCATGAAAATATTAAGTTACGAACGCAAAATCAATATTTCTCTTTTTACGGCACTTTTCGTTTTACTCTCATTTACCGTAATTAGTTGTAGTTCTTATAAGCCAACACCTACACCAGCACCTCTATTAATTAACAATGAATCATTGTGGGGTGATGTAATAGAGCAATTTTCAACATCAGAATCTAATTGTCTTAAATCCGCTTTAGGAAAGGATGTATATAAAATCTTATTGCACGAAAAAGTGATAGGTAGTCTACGATATCCATTATTACTAAAAACGGAATGTGTGAACTCTAGCACCGCCAGTAAGCTAGTCATTGAATCTTTAGATGCGCAAGCGAAGGGGCTTTCAAGTAATACTAAGCAATGCCTCGAAGGAATATTTACTCAAATACCCATAAACGATCTCAGCTTACTCACTTATGAGCAAACTGACATAGCTGTTACCGACTACTCTGCAGCTATTAGCAACGCACTTGGCCTGTTGCTGTGTTTGGATCAAGCTGATGCAGCGAAGTTGACTACCGGGAGACTTCTGGGGTCGAAAATCCCAGATATTTCCTTCGCAAAATTACAATGTGTTTTAGAATACGCCGAAGTATCAGAATTGATCGCTTTTCTAAATTCTGCCAATGAGGTGACATATCCTTCAGATGAATTTCAAAGTGCGTTGGGAAAATGTGAGATCAATGTGATATAAACATGATAGCCTATACTTCCAAGTAAACATGTTAAAAAATACTACTGCTCAAGACGATAGTTTGGAGGATCGTGATGCCGCGAGGACGACAAGAAGCAAATGAACCATACAGAAGAATCTCGGTTGAAGAAGCATTAGAAATGCAGCAGGATGGCGCACTTATTGTTGACGTCCGTCGGCCCGACGAATGGGTTTCTGGGCATGCTGCAGGTGCAATTCATATTCCAGTGGATGACATTCTTACAGAAGCAGAGTCTAAACTACCTAAGGACAAAGATTTGTTATTTATATGCGCCGCGGGAGTTAGAAGTGGATTAGCTGCTGAAATGGCTTCTGCGCTTGGATTTAGCAATGAACACTTATACAACATCGAGCAGGGAACCCCTGTTTGGATTGAAAACAATTTACCGACCGAACACGGTGATTAGAATGGAGAAATTTTGCAACCTGAAGGAAAATTAGGCGATATAAAAGACCCGGGTCTTACTGATGAAGGAATACGATTAATTCAATGGGCTGCTAGGGAAATGCCCGTGACAAAATTGATCAAGGAGCGGTTTGAACTTGAAAAACCTCTCAAAGGTTTGTCGGTAGTAGCGTGCTTACATGTAACCACTGAAACAGCGAATTTGGCACTTGCACTTAAAGCTGGGGGCGCAGATATTAGCCTCTGTGCGAGTAATCCTTTATCTACACAAGATGCGGTGGCATCTGCACTTTCCATTGCTTACGACATACCTACCTATGCGATCAAAGGTGAAGACGACAATACTTACTATTCGCATATAAACACAGCATTAGACTCAAGTCCCAATATGACTATGGATGATGGGGCAGATGTAGTTGCTACTCTACATACCACTAGGCAGGATAAGCTCTCAAATGTAATTGGCGGGACTGAAGAAACCACTACTGGGGTAATTCGCTTACGAAGCATGGCTCAGGCAGGAAAATTAAAATACCCAATTATTGCAGTGAATGAGGCTGATACTAAACATATGTTTGATAATAGGTACGGAACAGGCCAAAGTACCTTGGACGGTATTACCCGTGCAACAAACGTACTATTTGCGGGGAAAAATTTAGTTGTAGCCGGGTACGGGTGGTGTGGTCGTGGCGTTGCGATGAGGGCTCGTGGTATGGGAGCACAAGTCATAGTAACTGAAGTTAATCCCGTCCGTGCATTGGAAGCTAGTATGGATGGTCATACTGTAATGAAAATGGAGGATGCTGCCCGAGTGGGGGATATTTTCGTAACAGTAACAGGTGGAAAACATGCGCTTGATGCCCATCATTTCCAGGTAATGAAAAATGATGCTGTTATTGCAAATAGTGGGCATTTCAATATTGAAATTAATATAGATGCTTTAGAAGATGCAGCAACTGAGAAAAAATCCGTGCGCCCCATGGTTGATCAATACATCATGGCGGACGGCCGTCGAATTAATTTGCTGGCAGAAGGTCGGTTAGTTAATCTTGCGGCAGCAGAAGGTCATCCTTCTGCTGTCATGGACATGAGTTTTGCAAATCAAGCGTTAAGCGCGGAATATATGGCAAAAAATTCGCAAACACTTAAACCCGATGTGTATGACGTCCCTATAACCCTAGATCAAATGGTAGCGTCCTTAAAATTAGACGCCATGGGGCTTCGTATGGACGAGCTCTCTGAAGAGCAAGCTGCTTACCTTGCTGGTTGGGAAACAGGAACATAAACCCTTAATTAATATTTGGAGTTACAATGGTTGGAAAAGGAACAACATTTGAAAATTCGCCTTCTTATCTTTACTCTTCAGAGTCAGTAACTGAAGGACACCCGGACAAGTTATGTGATCAAGTTTCAGACGCAATTCTTGATGCAATCTTTACCCAAGACCCCAACGCTCGAGTCGCTTGTGAAACTGCTACGAGTACAAATCTAGTAGTAGTGATAGGGGAAATCACAACAACTGCTTCCGTTGACTACGAAACAGTCGTTCGGGAAACCGTAAAACGCATTGGCTATGATGACCCTAAAATAGGTATTGACTACAAAACCTGCGAGGTCATTATCAGACTCCATGAACAATCACCCGATATTTCAGATGGAGTGACTACAGCGTTAGAACATCGTACTGCAGGTGCCTTTTCAAAAAACGCTGAAGATTCTCTAGGTGCAGGGGATCAAGGTATGATGGTAGGTTTTGCATGTAACGAAACTGAAGAATTTATGCCTCTTACACTTGCCCTCTCGCATAAGCTAACAAAAAGGCTTTCAATCGCTCGGAAGGAAGGTATCATTTCTTATTTGAAACCTGACGGAAAAGCACAAGTCACGGTTGAATATTCTCACGGAAAGCCTAAAAGAGTGCATACAATCATAGTAAGCACTCAACATTCTGCAGATATTTCTACTGCTCAAATTGAAAACGACATTAGAAAGCATGTTATTGAGACAGTGGTACCTGAATCTCTTATAGATAGTAGCACTCGCATATTAATTAACCCTTCAGGACGTTTTGTTGTTGGTGGACCGCATGGAGACGCGGGGTTAACGGGAAGAAAAATTCTTGTAGACACATACGGAGCGGTCGCTCGGCATGGAGGGGGAGCATTCTCCGGTAAAGATCCAACAAAGGTTGATCGCTCCGCTGCTTACGCCGCACGCTGGGTGGCAAAAAACGTAGTAGCTGCTGACCTCGCAGATCGATGCGAAGTACAAGTATCATACGCAATTGGTGTAGCAGCACCAATTAATGTCTCGGTAGAAACATTTGGTACCGGGAAAATAGATGACTCGAAGATTAGTGAGCTAGTCAATAAGCACTTTGATTTACGCCCAGGGGCTATAATCCGAGACTTAGAACTACGAAGGCCTATCTACGCCCAAACCGCGTCGTATGGTCATTTTGGAAGAATGGATGTTGATTTACCTTGGGAAAAAACCAATAAAGCAGATGCTCTTCGAAATGATGCCAATATTTAGCAATGTCTAGTGGCAATACCATTAAATTTGGCACAGATGGGTGGCGTGCACGTATTGCGCATGACTATACCTTTGAAAACATTCGGAAAGTGGCAAAAGGTATTTCCGCCTACCTTCATAATCATGGTTTAAATAAAAAAAGTCTAATAGTTGGCTACGACTCAAGGTTTGCCTCATACGAGTTTGCCTCAGAGGTTGCTAGGATTACTTCCGCTGCTGGAATTCACACTCTTATCTCTGAGAACATCGTACCTACTCCTGCAGTAAGTTATAACATCCTTAATAATGGTGCTGGGGCGGGCATAGTCATTACCGCTAGTCACAATTCATGGGAATGGAATGGGTTGAAATTCAAGCCTTCATTTGGAGGAAGTGCTCCGCCTGATGTCGTCGCAGAAATTGAATCATTAATTGAAAACCCTCTACTTGATAACTTAGTACCACAAAAGCATATTGAAAATTATTTGCCCGATTTAGTAGATCTGAAAACACCGTATCTGTCCAAGCTGTCAAATTCAGTAAACTTACGGCTAATAAAAGAATCTGGCCTTCGCGTTCTTATCGATTCGATGCATGGTTCGGGGTCTGGTTATTTACGATCAATTTTAGAGAATTCAGATACTACTATTAAGGAAATTCGAAATGATCGAAATCCGATTTTCCCCGATATGAAACAACCCGAACCTATTGAGCAAAACTTACAACCTACAATACATATCATTAAAAATTCTAACTATGATGTAGCGCTAGCTAATGACGGTGATGCTGATCGTTTAGGGGTATTAGATGAAAATGGCAAATACATCGATACTCTGGCGATTTTCTCTCTATTGTGCTTGCATCAATTTGAATATAGAAAGCAAAAAGGAACTATTGTTCGATCAATTACACAAAGTAATATGATCAATAAGTTAGCAAACATGTATGGGAGTCAGGTTGTAACCACTCCTGTAGGGTTTAAATTCCTAGGCCCAGCAATGATCGAACATGATGCTATTGCTGCAGGGGAAGAAAGTGGGGGTTATGCTTTCAAAGGTAATATCCCTGAAAGAGATGGGCTACTTAGTGGACTGCTTTTCCTTGAGCTAATGGCACTAACAGGTCAACGGGCATCAGAATTAGTTAAGTATCTCCACCAAAAGGTAGGTGAGCACTACTACGACAGAGTAGATCTCGTAACTGAAACTGCAAGTAAGCAACTTAATTTAGCTCGATTTAAGGAATCTTTGCCAACATCCTTAGGAGGACTGGCGGTTTTGGAAGCTAATCTCACAGATGGCCTTCTATTCTCGCTTGAGAATGGGTTCTGGGGGTTAATCAGACAATCAGGGACCGAACCACTGATTAGGCTATATGCAGAAGGCGATAGCCCTGCTAGAGTTCAAGAAATTTTAACTAGCCTACAAGATCTAATTTACCACTAGTGGTTAAACAGCCTATCCAAACTACCTCTTAGTATATTGAGGCGCCCTTCTAGCGCGTTTTAATCCGTATTTCTTACTTTCTTTAATTCTTGAGTCTCTAGTAAGGAATCCATTCTTGCGCAGTTCAACCTTAAGGCTAGGATCCGCAACAAGTAATGCTCTCGAAATACCATGACGCAAAGCATCTGCCCAAGCAGAAATACCACCACCCTCAATCTTAGCTACAACATTAAACCTATTTGCAGCAGCAGGGATTGCATCGAATGGTTGAGAGGCACGTTTTTGCCAATCTAGCCACGGTAATGCTTCTTCCAAAGTCTTCCCATTGATGACCATAGCGCCGCTCCCGCCTGGGTACAAACGTACCCTAGCTATGGCAGATTTTCGCTTTCCGGTGCCGTAATAATAGTTTTGCTGTGTTGTCATTACTTACTGTCTCCATCTTTTGCAGTGCGACGACGGGATGAAGTCGCAACAGTACGCTTATTTGCAGCTGTTGAAGTTCTTTTTGCAGTACTCGTTTTTTCAATTTTTGCAGATGCCTTCGCTGACGATTTTGGCTTTTGGTTTTCTTCTACAGCAGGTGCTTGAGCTACAGGACTTTTTTTAGAACTAGCAGTCCCCATACGTAATTGAGCATCATGAGGGTGTGAATTACCCGAGTAAACTTTTAGCCGACGCAACATTTTGCGACCAAGTCTGTTACGTGGAAGCATACCCTTAACCGAAAGTTCCACCACTCTCTCNGGGAATCGATTAAGCATTTCCTCAAGTGTTCTTGTACGTAAGCCTCCTAAATATCCGGAATGCCTATAGTAAACTTTCTGAGTCAATTTATTCCCAGATGTACCAATCTTAGATGCATTGATTACTATCACGTAATCTTCGTTAAGTTGATGTCTGCTATAGTCAGGCCTATTTTTCCCTTGCAAAATACCTGCAATTTTAGTTGCTAGCCGTCCTATCCGCTCCCCATCCGCATCAATAAGGTGCCATTTCTCTACTCGATCTACGGGCTTAGTATGTTTAGTTATTCTTTGTAGTTGCATTTTTCCTCTACGGAAACCTCTTATATTTCACTTCTCTGAGTATCAGTCCTTTTGAGGGAAATACTTTCTGAGCCTCGCCCCGAATCCCACGTAAAAACATCTGCTCTATTTTTTCAATTGTAATTTTTGAATACCCTACATCTACCAATACCGCAACCATTCTTCTCACTTGCTGCGGCAAAAATGCATTGCCTTCAAATTCAATCGCAATTTCGTCATCAATCCGCCAAATATCCACTCGAAGCATATTTCTTACAAAAGTTTTCCCTGCTGGCAGCCTTCCACTAAATGCACGAAAATCCTTTGTCCCTATCATCATTAGTGCAGCAGACTTCATCTTATTTATATCGAGCCCCGGTCTCACTAAATGAGTGAATCTTCTTCTCAAAGGAGACCTTCGATAGTTCTCAAGAAGCCTGTACCTGTACACTCGACTAACGGCATCTCGTCTAGGGTCAAACGTTAAAGGAGCCTCATAAGCGGCCATAATCGCTATTTCAGTGCCTAAGTAATTATTAAGACCTGAAACTATGCGAGATTCCGAAAGCCTGCTTTCCGTATCGAATANAGCCACTTGACCTATCGCATGAACCCCTGCGTCTGTTCTGCCAGCCCCCCTCAAGATTGAACTTTGTCGGGTAAGCAATTCTATTGCGTTTTCAATTTCCTCCTGTACAGACGAAGCATTTTTCTGTCTTTGAAAACCTGAAAAATCTGTTCCGTCATATTCAATGACAATAGCAATCCGTCTCTTAATAGCCTCTATACCAACTCAAGTAGTGCCATAGGAGCAGCGTCACCTTTTCGAGGCATCAGCTTAACCATCCGAGTATATCCACCCGGGCGGTCANCGTAGCGCGGCCCTATTTCATCAAATAATTTTTCAACAGAATCTTTATCAGGAAGTACCGCCAAAGTCTGCCTACGGCTATGCAAATCTTGGTCTCTCCCTTTACTAATAATTTTCTCGGCAATTGCCTTTACTTCTCTGGCTTTTGCCTCTGTAGTGGTCAAACGCTCGTGCTTAATTAATTGCGAAACGAGGTTGTACAACATCGATTCACGATGCTCTGTACGACGACCTAAAGTTCTCCCATTAACCCTATGGCGCATAATTAATCTCCATTCGATTCCGCGGCTAAAGTATTTTCATCTTCTGAATTCTCAGCAGCANCTCCGAAACCAGGATGTGAAATACCTAATTCCCGCAATCTATCATCTAGTTCGAATAAGGATTTCTCTCCAAAGTTTCTTATCCGTAGGAGCTCCTCGCGATTTTTTTCTAAAACTTCGCCAACTTTATTAATCTGTGCACGTTTGAGGCAATTGAGTGTTCGAGCCGTTAGATTCAAGCTTTCGACGGTCATATTATACTGAGAAGCTGGAATCGCCGAGGCCCATGTGGGCCTGTCTCCCTCTTGCAACTCTTTCTCTGATGCCGTAGAAAAACGGAAAAAATGCTCTACTAGCTCTTTACCAGCCTGATTAACAGCTTCTATAGGAGCAATTGCACCATTAGTCCAGACCTCCAACTTAAGGCGTTCGTAATCAGTGTGCTGCCCAACTCTAGTAGTTTCAATCGAGTAATTTACTTTACGGACTGGTGTATATATTGAGTCTACTGGCAAAACGCCTATAGGAAGTCCCTCTCCAGAAGCGGCGGGCTCGTAACCAACCCCACGCTCGACGTTCATTTCTATAACGAGCTTAGAATTACTACCATCCAAAGTGGCAATATGTAATTCCGGGTTTACCACTTCAAAATCAGAAGATGCCATAATGTCACCTGCAGTTATATGACCCGGACCAGTGACCTCTAGCCGAAGTTTCCCAGGTCGGTCTGTACTAGATCGCAAATTAATGGATTTAATACTTAGTAGAATATCTACAACATCCTCTTTGACATTTGGAATCGTGGAGTACTCGTGCTCTACACCATCTATACGAACCCAGTTAATTGCTACTCCTTCAATGGAACTCAGTAAAACACGACGGACAGGATTGCCTAGTGTCATTCCAAATCCTCTAGGCAAAGGTTCAACGTAGAACANTCCATAAGTATCAGAGGTTTCTTGGACACGTACAGCTGCTTGCGGGACAGGAACTATATCAGCAACAGTTTCATTTGATTCATCATATACAAATTCCAACATCTTATAATCACATCCTTCGCACTAGCTATAGCCTAGTGCACCTTCAAAAGGTTTCATTAACGGGAATAAAATTCCACTACCATTCGAGTTTCTATTCTCGTATCTATATCAGAAGACTCAGGGACTCGATTAACTTTGGCAGTCATTTCACCCTTATCCAATGATATCCATTCAGGTATAGGTCTCTGACCTACTGTCTTAATTACATCTTGAGCAAATTGCTTGTCCTTACTTGTAGGTTTCCAAGCAACAATTTCGCCTTCTTTAACTCGGTAAGAAGGTATATTCACCTTCTTACCATTTACGGTAAAGTGACCATGGAGTACTCTTTGCCTTGCCTGAGCACGCGAGTCAGCAAAGCCAACTCGATAAGCAACATTATCCAATCGACGCTCAAGCAACTGAAGCAAATTATCACCTGTTGCCCCAGGTAGCTTGGTCGCGTCGCCAAAGTACCTACGAAATTGGCGTTCCAGAACTCCATACGACTGACGAGCTTTTTGTTTTTCNCTCAATTGAATAGCCCAATCAGAAGCACGCCGCCTACGTGGCTGCTGGTCACCAGGTGTTTTTCTACGTTTTTCAACGCTACATTTAGGAGTAAAGCATCTTTCTCCTTTTAAGAAAAGCTTCTCTCCAGATCGTCGACACTGCCGACATACGGGTCCTGTATATCTTGCCATATTATCTCTCTACGTCCTACGCCGTTTAGGTGGACGGCATCCGTTATGTGGTATGGGCGTAGCATCCCTTATGCTAGTTACTGTTAAACCTGCTCCCTGAAGAGCTCTGACTGCAGATTCGCGTCCAGCCCCAGGACCTTTCACATAGACTTCGACTTGTCTCAATCCGTGCTCCATTGCCTTTTTCGCCGCAGTTTCTGAAACACGTTGAGCAGCAAATGCTGTTCCTTTACGAGCTCCTTTAAATCCGACTCCGCCTGCAGAACCCCAGGCTACAACGTTGCCTTCTGGGTCCGTAAGTGAAACTAGCGTGTTATTAAACGTGGCATTAATGAATACTTTGCCACGAGGAACGAATTTTCGTTCACGTCTGCGCGTTCTTGTTCTATTGGCCCTAGCCAAGGTTACCCCCTACTTCGTTACGCGTTTCTTACCTGCAATAGTTTTTCTACTACTACGTTTGGTACGCGAATTAGTTTTTGTGCGCTGACCATGTACTGGAAGCCCACGTCGGTGCCTAACCCCTCGATATGCACCAATGTCTATCAATCGTCTAATATTGTCTTGAACTTCTCTACGAAGATCACCTTCAACCATATAATCTTGGTCGACTATCTCCCGAATCTTGGTNAAATCGTCATCAGACACATCGCGAACTCGAGGATTACCAGTAAGTCCAGCCCGAGCGGTGATTTTCACCGCCGCAACCGGCCCTATACCATGAATGCTACGAAGCGCGATCTCAATACGCTTATTATCGGGAATATCTACACCTGCAACTCGTGCCATATAACTTACCCCTGCTTCTGATTATGTCGTGGATTTGTACAAATGACTCGAATCACGCGATTCCTTCTAATCAAACGACATTTATCACATCTTTGTTTAATTGACGCCCTGACCTTCACAATCAATCTCCTATTACTTGAACCTATAAGTAATCCGACCCCTAGTTAAATCATATGGTGACAACTCTACTAGGACCCGGTCACCGGGGAGAACACGAATAAAATGCATGCGCATTTTCCCTGAAACATGAGCTAAGACCTCATGACCATTTGCTAATTCCGCCCGAAAAGAAGCGTTAGGCAAGGCCTCGATAACTGTAGCTTCAACTTCTATAGATTCTTTTTTAGCCATTATGGCAACTTAATCTCCTAATCAACCTTGGTCGTAATAATTGGCTCATTCTCAGTAACAATAATCGTATGCTCAAAATGAACNGAAACTGTGCCATCCGCTGTAACTACAGTCCAATCATCCTCTAATACCCGGGTTTCATCTCCACCCAAATTAATCATTGGTTCAATTGCAATCGCCATACCAGGCNTAAGAACTGGACCTCTATCACTTGGTCCAAAGTTTGGGACAGAAGGCTCTTCATGTAATCTACGGCCAATACCNTGGCCGACGTACTCCCGTACAATTCCGAATTTCCCACGCCTGCATATCTCCGCTTCAATCGCATTAGATACATCACCAATGCGATTGCCTGAACGAACCTGCTCGATACCAGCAAATAAAGCAGCCTTGCCCGTCGCTATCTGATCTAAAGTCTCAATACTTTGATTTCCTACAGCAACAGTAATGGCAGAATCTCCGTACAATCCATCAACTATTGCCCCTAAATCAAGTCCAATCACGTCCCCATTTTCTATGACCCGACCGCTAGGAATCCCATGAACGATCTCCTCATTAACAGACACACAAAGAGTCGCTGGAAAGCCACGGTACCCTTTAAATGCAGGGATACCGCCGCGCTGTCGAATCTCTTTTTCGGCGATTTGATCAAGCTCGTACGTTGTCATCCCTTCGGAAATCGAATCCCGCAAGACAGATAATACTTCTCCAGTTATTCGCCCCGCCTCGAGCATTCGGTCTAATTCTGCAGACGTTTTGACCGTGATCCCATTTGAAGAACGACTAGGAGCCAGACCTCTATTGAGGCCTTTTAGCAAAACTGTTTTAGATTTCATTTCCATCAAACGTCTATTGTACTCCACAACATCAATTACGAAAAGCTACCATTAAAACTAATAGCATTCCCCAAATCCGTCGTTACTGCTTCAACTTCTTGCTCTCCATTAATCCGAATCAATTTACCTTGAGATTGGTAATATTCAATTAACGGAATAGTCTGAGCTTCATAGGTATCTAATCTTGCAGCAATTACCTCAGGTTTATCATCTTCCCTTTGATAGATATCACTTGAACATTTATCGCAAATACCTACCTTTCGTGGGGGATTAAATATTTCATGATATGGTGCTTGGCAACCTCGACAAACCCATCTTCCAGATAATCGTCTAATCAGTTCTTGCTTCCCAACTTCAATCAACGGAGCTTTGTCAATGGACTGACCTAGCTCAAGTAACGCTTGATCCAGTGCGGTAGCTTGGCCAACAGTTCTCGGAAATCCATCGAGTACGTAACCCTCAGACGCATCATCTTCTCGAATACGCTCTAAAACCATCCGAACAGTCAGATCATCAGGAACCAAATCTCCTTTTTCCATATAGCCTTTTGCTATCAATCCTAATTCAGTACCTACCCCCAAGTGTTTACGAAAAAGATCTCCAGAGGCAACATGCGCAATGCCGGCATTGTCCGCCATGATGACTGCTTGTGTTCCTTTACCTGCACCAGGAGGGCCAAGAAGAATCATGCGTTTACTCATTTCAAAAACCCTTCATAATTACGCATAAGTAGCTGTGCCTCAAGTTGTCGCATGAAATCCAATGCGACTGAAACCATGATAAGCAAGCTTGTACTACTCAAAGTCAAAGCTTTTATCCCCGTAATCTGAGTGAAAAAGTAGGGCATTATTGCCACAAGGCCAAGAAAGAGAGCCCCTCCCCATGTGATCCTCAAAATTACTCTGTTTAGATACTGTTGTGTTGGTACTCCAGGCCTAATCCCAGGGATAAACCCTCCATTTTTTTGCAAATTCTCAGCTAATTGCTGNTGCTGAAAAACTATCAATGTGTAGAAAAACGTAAACAGCACAACCAGAAGGAATACAGCAATCCAATACCACACAGAGGTTGGCGCAAAAATAGAAACCACAAAACCCGCAAAACTAGAAATAAATCCAGAACTAGAAGGATTGTAAATAAAGTTGGCAATAGTACCAGGAAGAACCATTATAGAAAATGCAAAAATTAGCGGAATCATGCCCGCAGAATTCACCCGAAGGGGCAAATGGGTGGCTCCAGATTGCCGATACATCCGCCCACCGCGAAACACGCTCCTTCCATATTGTACAGGTATTCGCCTCTGCGCTTCATTAAATACCACTATAAAATAAATTAAGCCTAGCCCAATAACCGCAGTAAGCAAAAGCCCTCCAGAATTATCTCTCGCCTGAAATCCTTGGCCTAACATCATCGGCAAGCCAGAAACAATACCTGCGAAAATTATGAGCGATATACCGTTACCTATACCTCTTTCTGTAATGAGTTCTCCCATCCACACAAGAAGCATTGTTCCCCCAACAAAGCTGATAACAATAGTGAGCGTCTCAAACGCACCTGGGCCAAAGAAGCTAACGGGAAAAGTAAAAACACCAGCACGCGAGAATAACAACAGCTGGCCATAACCTGAAAAGAAGGCAATAGGAACAGTAATCCAATGTGTTATTTGATTAATTCTCTGCCGACCGCTATCTCCTTCTCTCGACAAAGCCTGTAGCTGAGGCAAAACAGGGGTCAAAATTTGAATCACAATAGAAGATGTTATATAAGGAAAAACGCCCAACGCAGCAATACTCATATTTCTGAGTCCGCCACCGCTAAAAAGATCAAAAAATGGGACCATTGAATTACTTTGAAATAAATTACCAAGAGCAGTTCTATCCACTCCAGGAACAGGAACGTGGGCTAGTAGCCTAAAAATTACCAGCATTNCCAATACGAAAAGAATCCGGGCCCTAAGGTCCGGTGCACGAAAAGCGTCGATCATTGCCTGGATTAAAGCAGGTCGACCAACTGGCCCGTTAGTTCCGGTTTGCCCAGATCTCAAGAACTATCCTCCCTGTACCGATCCACCAGCAGACTCAATTTTAACTTTTGCAGTCGCTGATACTTTGATCGCAGATATGGAAATAGGTCGAGTAATTTCGCCAAATCCTAAAATTTTTATTGGTTTATCTGCATGGCGTACAACCCGTAATGATTCCAACACTGAAGGAGAAATTTCATTAATTTCTTCTGGTAAAGCATTGAGTCTATCCACATTCACTACCTGGTACTCGACACGGAAACGGTTTTTAAAGCCTCTTAATCTAGGTAGACCTTTTATCATCGGATTTTGACCACCCTCAAAGCCAGGCCGAACCCCGCCACCAGATCGGGCTTTTTGCCCCTTCATTCCCTTACCGGAATAGGTACCACGGCTTGCATCTCCTCGGCCAACTCGTTTACGTTTAGTTCGAGTCTGAGCTGATCTTACATTGTGTACTTGCATAGCCTAGTTCCCCTCTCCAACACTAACACTAACTAAATGCCTAACTTTATGTACCATGCCTCGAATAGTGGGACTATCATCGTGTTCAACTTCACAATTAATACGATTTAAACCTAGAGCTTTAACTGTACGTCTTTGGCTTTGATCAGAGCCAATCTTGCTACGAATGAGTTTTATACGTAATTTAGCCATCACTATTCCTCTGTGGTCTCNGTTGAAATATCTGTAATTTCTTCAGAGATTTGCTCAGTGGAATTCGCTTCGCGCTTATCCCGATCATCTCGGTCTCTCCTAGAGCTCATCTCTCGGCGCAATGGCAGTCGCCTATCAGGAGCAGCAGGTAAAATCGCCCGAGATGTAGAAGTATTCCCAGTAGCCTCCCCACCTTGAAGTTGACTTAACCCTTGGAGAGTAGCTTTCACAATATTAATTGGATTCCTGCTTCCTAAGGCTTTAGCAACTACATCCTTCACTCCTACTGCTTCCATAACTGCACGCACTGCACCGCCTGCTTTAATACCTGAACCAGGCCTAGCAGGACGTAATAGAACCTTAGAAGCTCGAAATTTAGTGGTGACAGCGTGAGGAATTGTAGAGCCATTTAACGGAACTGCAACCATTCCTTTTTTCGCAATTGTCACGCCTTGTCGAACAGCATCGGGAACTGCTTTACCTTTGCCTAGTCCAGCGCCGACGTTCCCTTCGCCATCGCCAACAACAACCATCGCATTAAAAGTAAGGTTCCTACCACCTTTGACCACTTTCGCTACGCGTCGTATCTGAACTACTTTCTCTTGTAATTCTGATTGTTCTTCGCTTGTTCTTTCCGTTGTAACCATAAATTAAAACTCTAGTCCTTTTTCTCGAGCGCCATCAGCAAGAGCTTTGACCCTTCCATGGTACCGATACCCCCCTCGATCGAAAACCACCGATTTTACTCCATTCGAAGCAGCTCTTTCTGCTAGTACTCGCCCTACTTCACGAGCAGCATCAATTTTCGCATATGTATCTTTAGGCAATTCCCTAGAGTTAGCAGATGCCAGGGTATGCCCATGCTCATCATCAATAATTTGTGCATACGTAAACTTAGAGCTACGAAAAACATTTAATCTGGGTTTTTCAGCAGTCCCACTTAAAGTTTGACGTAATCGCTTATGTCTAATAATACGAGCAGCCCAATTAGTTTTTAGTTTTGCCATACTTAAGCCCTCTTAGCGGCGGATTTACCTGGCTTCAAGCGAATTTGCTCTCCTGCGTAACGTACTCCCTTACCTTTGTACGCATCAGGCGGTCGAAGACGCCGAATTCTGGCCGCTTGTTCCCCAACTATTTGTTTATCAATCCCNCGAATATGTAGCCTGTTGTTACCTTCAACTTCAAAAGTTATTCCATCCATCGGCTCAATAATCACAGGATGACTAAATCCTAATTGAATATTGACGCCATTCCCTTGAGCTTGAAGTCGATAACCCACAAGTTCCAAAGTTCGGGTGAAACCTTCATGTACGCCAGTAACCATATTGGCTACAAGCGCACGTGTTAATCCGTGAAGAGCACGCTGCTCCCTTTGGTCTGATGATCGTTCCACGAAAACTGTATCGTTTTCCTGACGGACTTGAATACCAGCATCAATCCGCTGGCGAAGCTCTCCCTTGGAGCCTTTAACTACAANTTCCTCCCCAGTTCTTTCAACCGAGACTCCAGAAGGAATATTTATTGGTTTATTTCCGATTCGAGACACTGATAACTCCTACCAGACGTAAGCCATTAACTCACCGCCAATACCACGACGATAAGCATCTTTACCCGTCATAATTCCCTGCGAAGTAGAAATAATAGAAATACCTACACCTCCAAACGCTCGAGGAACCTGTTTATTCTGAACATGAATTCTCAAGCCAGGCTTACTAACCCTCTTTAACCCGGCGATTGCTGGACGTTGGTTGAGCGCATAACGCAATTCAAGAGTCAAAACGTCCTGTGGCTGTTGCTTTGCAACGGTATAGTTTTCTATAAATCCTTCATTTTTTAATATTTCTGCTATCGAAACCTTAACTTTAGACGAAGGTAAATCCACATCAGGATGCCCTACCATCTGGGCATTCCTTATGCGGGTTAACATATCAGAAATAGGATCAGTCATTGTCATAAAATATCCCCTACCAACTAGCCTTTCTCACTCCAGGAAGTTGACCAGTTAATGCCATATCCCGAAAACAAATTCTGCACAAGCCTGTAAATCGATTATAAGCCTTAGGACGGGCGCAACGATTACATCTATTCATCAGCCTTACCTTAAATGGGGGCGTTCGTTTCCATTTAGCTATTTTACTTTTCTTTGCCACTTTTCATCGTCCTCATTTACTTCTATGCGCGGGCAAAAGGCATCCCACATAACTCAAGTAACCTAAATCCCTCTGCATCCGTTTTTGCAGTTGTTGTAATCACAACTTGGAAACCTCTAACTCTATCGACTGATCCGTAATCAATCTCAGGAAACACAATTTGTTCCCTCAAGCCTAGGGAATAATTCCCTCGACCATCAAAAGCGTTTCTCTTTACACCACGAAAATCTCTAATACGCGGCAATGCTGTAAACAGCATTCGGTCTAAGAACTCATACATCCGACGACCACGTAACGTCACCATTACGCCAATCGACTGCCCTTCCCTTAATTTAAATCCAGCTATTGAATTTCTTGCCTTAGTGATAACTGGTTTCTGGCCAGTTATCGCTGCAATATGTTCAGGCGCAGACTCAATCGCACGATTACTAGTAAGAGCTTCCCCTAAGCCAACGTTCACTACAATTTTATTAATCCTCGGAGCCTCCATAACGCTCGAATAGCCAAATTCTTCAATTAGTCGCGACCGAATTTCATCACGATATTTCTGCATTAAACGAGGAAGCGGAGCAGAATTTACTGCGACTTTTTCACGCTTTTTTGCAGAGGCTGGTTTAGCTTTATTTTCTACGACATCAGGATTACTACCCGAAGCCTTACGGGGAGTCTTGCTCGAAGCGGCACGACTCGAAGTCTTTCGAGTGGAAGCCGAAGAAGCCTTAGCTTTGCGCGGGGTCGCCGGCTGTTCCNGCGATCCTTCTATTTGATTGTTTTTATTAGCATCTGTCGTCAACTGAACATCCCTTCGCATTTCTTGCACATACGCGATTTAGTTCCATCTTTTAAAACTTGATAACCAATCCGAGTAGGTTTCGAACAAGAGGGGCAAATAGGCATAAGCTTAGAGGTTTGAATAGGCATTTCTTTATCAATTATCCCTGCTTGTCTAGCGCCTTCTGCTCCTGCTCGTAAATGACGCTTTACCATGTTCACACCTTCAACCAACACTTGTTCTTTACCCGAAATAACGCGTTGAACTTTACCTCTCTTACCTTTATCTCTACCCGCAATCACCAACACTTCATCATCTTTTTTCAATCGTGAAGCCATTAAAGCACCTCCGGCGCAAGAGAAACTATCCGCATAAAATTGCGTTCTCTTAACTCTCGAGCCACTGGTCCAAAAATACGAGACCCACGGGGATTCTGGGCATTGCTGCCCTCTGCAGATCCTAAAATCACCGCAGCATTGTCATCAAATCTTATAGTTGAGCCATCTTGCCGTTTAGTTACAGCGCTGGTCCGAACAACAACCGCGCGCACAACTTCACCTTTTTTCACACCACTGTTTGGTTGAGCTACTTTAACCGAAGCCACGATAATATCCCCAACCCGAGCATACCGCCTCCGTGTCCCGCCAGGTATGTTGAAACACATGATTTGCTTAGCTCCAGAATTATCTGCCACATTTAAACGAGTCTGAGGTTGTATCATAATTTCTCCTCTTCCTCCTCTGCAGGTGCTTCCACCTCAGCAACAGCCTCCGGCGTTTCCTCCTCTGCAGGTGCTTCCACCTCAGCAACAGCCTCCGGCGTTTCCTCCTCTGCAGGTGCTTCCACCTCAGCAACAGCCTCCGGCGCTTCCTCCTCTGCAGGTGCTTCCACCTCAGCAACAGCCTCCGGCGTTTCCTCCTCTGCAGGTGCTTCCACCTCAGCAACAGCCTCCGGCGCTTCCTCCTCTGCAGGTGCTTCTACCTCCGTTACGGATGGCAACGGTTCAGTATTAACATTAAGTACAGGCTCTGCCAATTCAGAAGGCTGAACGTCAGGAACATCATAACGTTTCACCAGTCCAGATACTCTCCAGCGCTTCGTCTTAGACAAGGGCCTAGTTTCAATAAGTCGGACAGTATCACCAATTTGATACTCATTATGCTCGTCGTGAGCAACAAATTTACGCACGCGACGCATAGATTTATGGTACAAACGGTGATGCACTCGTCTTTCCACGGCAACAACAACAGTTTTATCCATTTTCATACTTACAACCCGTCCGATCCGGGTCTTTCTTTGTTCTTCTCGGTCAGTCACGAAACGTCTCCTATTAATTGCCGCTCTCTAACTACCGTCAAAACATGAGCTAGCCTACGCTTTGCGTTCCGTAGCTCTGTAGGATCAGAGAGTTGTCGAGTTGCGATCTTAAATCGAAGATTCATTAACTCAAGTCGAGTGTTGTACTCCTCTTCCTTTAAACGATCGTCTGTCAATGCTCTTANTGTTTCTATGCGTTGTCTCATATGAATACCTGCTAATTAAATCTGCAGTGGTTCCTCTCTACTGACCATTCTCGTTTGAACTGGCATCTTTTGAGCAGCGCGAGCTAAAGCTTCCTTCGCTAATTCACCAGGGACTCCACCAACTTCATACATAACACGCCCCGGCTTCACGAGCGCAACCCAGCCCTCTACAGGGCCTTTACCCCCACCTTGCCGAGTTTCCGCAGGTTTTTTGGTATACGGCTTGTCTGGAAATATACGTATCCATACACGACCACCACGTCGTAAATGACGAGTGATAGCTCTTCGACCTGCCTCTATTTGCCTCGCTGTAATATATCCTGCATCAAGCGTCTTAAGTCCAAAATCTCCAAATTGAACCGAACTACCTTTAACAGCCAACCCGCTCATGCTACCGCGATGTCGCTTTCTAAATTTTGTTCGTTTAGGCTGGAGCATCCGTCCCCCCTTCATCAGTTTCAACCATTTCACTCTCAGGGTTAAGGTCAACAGCCTGCTCTTCTACTTGCAGTTCGCCAGTATCCTCATCTAACACCACGTTGTATTCTTGTGATGCCAATGCTTCTTCAGCTGCCGCTATTGCCTCTATCGGAACTTCAGGCAAAGGCTCAACTAAGCGTGCTTTTTCGGAATCATCTAATACTTGGCCTTTATAAATCCAAACTTTTATACCTATACGCCCCATAGTGGTATGCGCCTCTGCAAGGCCGTAATCAATATCTGCTCTCAAAGTGTGCAGCGGAACCTGCCCATCCATAGTTTTTTCATTCCTTGCAATTTCTGCACCACCAAGCCTACCGGAGACTAAAATCTTTATCCCCTTTGCTCCAGCCTGCATAGATCGCATCTGTGCTTGTTTCATAGCTCTCCGGAACATAACNCTTCGCTCNAGCTGCTCAGCAACATTACGCGCCACAAGAAGAGCATCAAGTTCTGGCTGNCTAATTTCTAAAACATTCAATCGAACTCTACTGACACCAGAAGCACCCTCAACAGCCTTACGCAATTCATCTACGCGCTGTCCGCCTCTACCAATCACGATTCCAGGGCGAGCAGTATGAACATTCACCGTTATATCCTGCGCGCTACGCTCGATATCGATACGAGATATACCAGCCTCAGCATAACGAGTTTTAATCACGTCACGAATACGCCAATCCTCGATGACGTTTGCAGAATATTCTTTACGATTCCCAGCAAACCAACGTGATTGCCAATCTTTTATTACTCCGAGCCTAAACCCGACAGGATGTGTTTTATGTCCCAATGCTTATCCCTTCTCGTCCACCACAATAGTTATGTGGCTTGCTTGCCGCTCAACACGGCCCACTCGGCCCCTAGAACGAGCCCTAAACCGCCTCATCTTAACGGCTTGATTTGCATAAGCAGAAACAACGACAAGACGGGTTGGATCCAGTCCATCGTTATTTTCTGCATTGGCAGAAGCTGATTTGAGTAACGAGGCTACTTCTTCAGCGGTAGAACCAGGCCGAAATTTCAATTCATCAAGTAAAATTGAAACTGGGCGACCTTGAATCGCACGTAACAAAGGTCGAACTTTCTTCGGCGAAACACCTATTTGTTTAGCTGTAGCACGAACTGACATATTAGCGCCTCACTGAAGACTGTCGTTCTGATTTAGATATATGTCCACGGAATGTACGCGTAGGCGCAAATTCTCCGAGTTTATGACCAACCATATTCTCTGTAATAAAAACAGGAATATGGCGTCGACCGTCATGCACTGCAATAGTCATTCCTAACATTTCAGGCATTATTGTCGAAGCCCGTGACCATGTCTTTATGACTACTTTGGCATCTGACCCTTGANCCCGAGTGACTTTCTTAGCCAATTTCGGATGCACATAAGGTCCTTTTTTAATTGAACGAGACATCTAGCGCTTCCTCCTATCACGAACAATAAATACATCCGTGTGGAAACGACGGCGAGTCTTTGGNCCTAAAGCAGGTTTCCCCCAAGGGGTCTTGGGATGTTTCATCCCCACGCCCGCACGACCTTCTCCACCACCATGAGGGTGGTCGTTAGGATTCATTGCAGATCCTCTCACCTGTGGGCGCCTACCAAGATGCCTAGCACGTCCCGCCTTCCCTAATTTAGTATTTTTATGCTCAGGAAACCCAACCTGCCCTATAGTAGCTGACGCNGTACTAGGCACTCGGCGCGTCTGCCCTGAAGGCAATCGAAGCGTTGCGAATTTCTTATCGTCGCTCAAAGCAATATATGCAGCAGAAGTACCTGCACCACGACAAATCTGACCACCTTTACCAGGTTGAAATTCAATGTTATGCACAGTTGTCCCAACCGGCATGCTAATAAACTGCATTGAATTACCTGGCCGAACATCAGAGTCAGGACCAGCCATCAATGAATCATTCACTTTTACGCCATTTGGTGCCAAAATGTAGCGCCTTGCACCATCCGCGTAAACTAAAAGAGCAATTCTTGCCGACCTGTTAGGATCATACTCTATTGATTCAACTCTGCACGGAATCCCAATCTTGTCACGTTTAAAATCTATATCGCGCCATGTTCGTTTAGCACCACCGCCGCGGTGACGGACAGTCATTTTACCTCGAACATTCCTCCCACCCGATTTGCTGATCCCTTTAGTGAGAGGCTTGTGAGGGCTACGACGGGTGATTTCAGCAAAGTCAGGACGTACTGCAGATCTGACTCCTGGGCTAGTCGGATTTAATCGTTTTAATGGCATAACTTAAGCTCCCTCAAACAGCTGAATTGTCTGCCCTGAAGCAACAGTAACAATCGCTTTTTTTGTAGCTGACGTACGAAGCCATCGACCGTTACGCAAACGACGGTTCTCGCCTGCATTCATAACAATATTGACATTCGTTACATTTACATCAAATGCACGTTCAACAGCTTCCCGGACTTGCGTCTTATTAGCACGCGGGAGTATCTCAAAAACATACTTATTCTGCTCTTGTAACAGTGTTGATTTTTCAGTAATAATTGGCCTCTTTAAAACTTGAAATACATGCATTATGCTGCAGCCTCCTTGCGAACACGCCGTAGGTCTGACCACAAAGCATCCATTACCCCGACCGCAACTGGACTAATCAATACAGACTGGAATCTAAGTAAATCAAGTACGTTAACTAGCTCCGCAGAAACAGCCTTAACTCGCGGCAAATTCCGAGCAGTTCTACGCGCATTTGAGGATTGACCAGTCACAATTAAAACCGAACCATTTACCCCCAAACCAGTAAGGATTTTTGCCATAGCCTGCGTTTTTTGCTCAATCTCATCGAGTCCATCAATGACAAACATTTGCTCATTCGCAACTTTCCCTGAAAGTGCAACTCGAATAGCCTGACGACGCATTTGCTTAGGCATTCTCTTACGATAGGAACGCGGTGAAGGACCAAATGCAATACCCCCTCCACGGTGATGAGGCGATCGCCAAGAGCCTTGTCTCGCACGGCCTGTTCCTTTCTGAGCGAAAGGCTTCTTAGTTGTCCCGTGCACCGCCCCACGCGTCAAGGTACTACTAGTTCCCTGACGTTGATTCGCTGCGTAATACACCATAGCCTGATGTAATAATTCTGGATTCTCTGAAAGGCCAAAGACTGTGTCGCTGGCCTCCAATTGGGCTATTTTCTTACCATCGAGGTCATACTGCGGCAATAGCATCAGTTGCCCTCCTTTTCTTCATCGGTTGAAGCTTCCGAGGTTTCAACTTCATTTGCCGCAGCAGCTTCAGTTGCTTCTTCTTCATCGGTTGAAGCTTCCGAGGTTTCAACTTCATTTGCCGCAGCAGCTTCAGTTGCTTCTTCTTCATCGGTTGAAGCTTCCGAGGTTTCAACTTCATTTGCCGCAGCAGCTTCAGTTGCTTCTTCCGTCAATGTCTCTACTAGCTCTATGGAGTCTTCGGCCGAAACTAAATCCTCAACAATTATTCTTTCAGAGAGAGCAACCCCATGCGCGTACCGAACCATGACCATAGTATTTCGAGCACCGGGAATTGGCCCTCGAACCATTAGTAGGTTTCGATCTTTATCTACACTTTCTACCTTCAATCTTCTTATAGTCTTTCGTTTATTACCCATATGCCCAGGCATTTTCTTCCCCTTGAGTACACGCCCAGGATCAGTACCTGCACCTATAGAACCAACAGCTCGCCCTCGGTCGCCCTGACCATGAGTGGCTTTACCCCCTCGAAATCCATGCCTACGCATAGCGCCTTGGAAGCCTCGTCCTTTGGTAGTGGATACAATGTCGACTAAGTCACCTGCTTGAAACTGTGAAACGTCCAATTGCTGCCCTACTTCGAGACTAGAAATATTATCAGTCTTGAATTCCCTCAAGAGCTTAGAGCGAGTAGCAGCCTTAGAAAGATGACCCAAGGCAGGTTTGTTCAAAAGCTTTGCTGTGCCATAGCCTATCTGAACAGCTTCATAGCCATCACGCTCTTGAGTTTTAACCTGCGTTACTACGCATGGCCCAACTTCAAGAACAGTAACAGGAATCACTTTCGCTTCAGAAGCAAATAAGTGAGTCATCCCTATTTTTTTGCCTAATAATCCTTCTATCATCGCCTTACAACTTTATTGAAATGTCTACACCCGCTGGCATCTGTAAGCGAGTTAGCGCATCCACTGTTTTTGAATTGGGTTCCAGGATATCTACCAAGCGTTTGTGTGTTCGCAACTCAAAATGTTCACGTGAATCTTTATCAATGTGGGGGGAGCGAATAACGCAAAACCTTTTTATCCTTGTTGGAAGAGGAACAGGACCAGCTACAGCAGCTCCGGTTCGCTCTGCCGCTTCCACTATTTGAACAGATGACTGATCCAATAATTTATGATCAAAAGCACGTAATACAATGCGAACCTTCTGGCTCGGAACTAAATTTTGCGCATTTGAGTTTTTTGCTCTTGCTGATTGCTCAACCACTTCCTACTCCTAATAAACCCTATGACCCTCGTGCGACAATTGCTTCAACTGCCGAATCAGGAGCCTTCTCATATCTACCAAATTCCATAGAATAACTAGCCCTACCTTGACTAGCAGATCTCAGATCAGTCGCGTAACCAAACATTTCCACAAGAGGCGCATCTGCATCTACAGATTGAATGTCTCCTTGTGCCTCCATTGATCTGATACGTCCTCGTCGACCATTCAAATCACCTAAAATTTCACCTAAATAATCCCCAGGAGTAACTATCTGTATGCTCATCACGGGCTCAAGCAAAATACTTCCGGCTTTACGCAATGCATCTTTTAAAGCCATTGATCCGGCAATTTTGAAAGCCATTTCAGAAGAGTCAACCGGATGGAAAGATCCATCTACAACTGATACTTCTACATCCATGACGGGATATCCTGCCACAACTCCAGTACTAAGAGCTTCCTCCGCTCCTTTACCTACAGCAGGTATATATTCTCTTGGTATTGCTCCCCCAACAATCTTGTTGTTGAACTTAAATCCCGAACCAGGCTCACCCGGTTGAATCTCTAATGTGCAATCCCCAAATTGGCCTCGCCCACCAGTCTGTCGGATAAATTTACCTTGCGCACTAGCTGGCTTAGTTATTGCCTCACGATATGCTACTTGTGGCCTACCAACCGCAGCTTCCACATTAAACTCGCGTCGCAAACGATCAACCAATATTTCTAAATGCAGTTCACCCATGCCCGACATAATTGTTTGACCAGTCTCTTGATCGTATTTAACTCTGAATGTGGGGTCCTCTTCGGCTAATTTAAGTAGCGAATCAGTAAGCTTATCCTGCTCAGCTCTAGTCGCAGGTTCAATAGCGACAGAAATAACAGGCTCAGCAAATCGTATAGTTTCTAAAACAATAGGTTGCTTCTCATCGCAAATTGTCTCACCCGTAAATGTATTCTTCAGCCCGACTGCAGCCCCTATTTCTCCTGCCGAAATACTGTCAGAGTCCTCTCGGTGATTCGCATGCATAAACAGAATACGACCCATCCGCTCTTTCACGCCTTTTGTGGCGTTATAAACACTAGACCCGGCCTTCATCGATCCTGAATATACGCGAAAATAAACCAAACGCCCCGCATAAGGATCAGTTACTATCTTAAATGCGAGAGCTGAAAAAGGCTCATTCTCGTCAACCTTACGTTCGATTTCCTCTTCACTATCTGGACGAGTTCCAACAATGGCGGGAACATCAAGAGGCGAAGGTAGATAATCCAAAACTGCATCCAAAACTAGCTGAACCCCAAGACTTTGCAAAGCAGAACCGCATACTACAGGAACAGCTAAGTTTGAAATAGCTATACGTCGGAGGGCTGCTTTTAGTTCTTCTGAAGAAGGAGTCTCTCCTGTAAGATACTGCTCCATTACGGGTTCGTCGTTCTCAGCCACAAGTTCAATCATCTGTGCCCGAACTTGATCAATTTTCTCTACAAGATTTTCAGGTATTTCACCCTCACGCAACTCACCAGGACCACCAGATTTTTCAAAAAACCAAGCTTTCTGCTCTACTAGATCAACAACACCTTCGAATTGATCCTCTGCACCGATTGGATATTGTACAGGTATTGGAATTGCTCCGAGGCGCTGACGAATAGAATCCATAGTCTTTTCAAAATCCGCGCCAATTCTATCCATCTTGTTGACAAAGGATATACGCGGGACTTTATATCTATCAGCTTGACGCCAAACTGTTTCAGATTGCGGTTGCACACCAGCCACAGCATCAAAGACGACTACTCCACCATCGAGCACTCGTAAGCTACGTTCTACTTCAGCCGTAAAATCAACGTGCCCAGGAGTATCAATAATATTAATCTGGAAGCCTTTCCATTCAGCTCGGGTTGCTGCGGAAGTAATGGTAATACCCCGTTCACGTTCCTGATCCATCCAGTCCATGACAGCAGTGCCGTCGTGAACTTCCCCAATCTTATAGGTTCGGCCAGTGAAGAAAAGTACTCGCTCAGTGACTGTAGTTTTACCCGCGTCAATATGCGCAATGAACCCTATATTACGTACTTTAGCTAAATCTGCCATCTCTAAATTACCACCGATAATGCACGAAAGCTCGATTAGCTTCAGCCATTCGGTGCATCTCCTCACGACGTCGAGCAGCAGCCCCTTGACCACGAGAGGCATCAATTATTTCAGCTGCTAGTCTAGATCTCATAGGTTGGCCAGTTCTTGCTCTTGCCGAACGTATCAACCACCGCATAGCTAAGGCATTGCGACGGCGTTCTGGTACCTCTACTGGAACCTGATAGGTCGCACCTCCAACACGACGCGGCTTTACTTCAACAGTGGGAGTCACATTACGAAGAGCCGTTTCAAAAACCTCCATAGCGTCACGGTTAGTTTCGGCTTCAATTTGGTCCAAAGCCTGATAAACAGCCCGTTGAGCAACGGTCTTTTTCCCATTCAACATCACACGATTAATGAAACTTGAAAGCTGGATACTATTATGGCGCGGATCTGCCAGAGGCACACGCCTTTCTGCTCTACGTCTACGTGACACTAATTCTCCCCTTCAATCATTAATAAACACAAAGCTCCATGCCAACGCACAGAGCCTTAAACTAATCCTTTAACAGGACAAAATTTACCCTTAGGAACGCTTGGTCCCGTATTTACTACGCCCCCGCTTTCGGCCATTCACTCCAGTCGCATCCAAGGCGCCCCTAATTATGTGATAACGGACCCCAGGGAGATCTTTAACACGACCACCCCTAATCAGCACAACAGAGTGCTCTTGCAAAGTGTGCCCCTCACCAGGAATGTAAGCTGTGACTTCCATGCCGTTAGTCATACGAACTCTAGCGACTTTCCGTAAAGCGGAATTAGGTTTCTTAGGAGTCACAGTACGCACCTGAACACAAACGCCCAATTTCTGAGGACTTCCGTCGCCCCGGTACACACGGTTACGCAAAGTATTACGAACGAAACGCAAAGCAGGTGCTTTGGTTTTTTTCGTCACCCTCTTACGACCATGACGGACCAATTGATTAACGGTTGGCATTAATTTTTTGCGCCTCTCCCCAAAAATGCACGTCCCTTCGAACGCGAACTTTTGAATTCTATAGTCATTAGGGGTAATTGTCAATTTGGTTTAATTCGAATTCCCAAGCATTCACCTCCTGGGAATCCTAGCGTATCATCAATATGTCATAACTTAATTGTACGAGCCACGATAGAAGTTAAATGATCAACAAAAAATCTAATTTTAAAATATATACAAAACAAGGTGACGCAGGGGAAACGGGACTCCTTTATGGGGGGCGCATTTCAAAAAGCGACTTGCGTACCGAAGCTTATGGAACTACTGATGAAGCAATATCTTGCCTTGGGCTTGCAAGGGCTACCTCCAGCGAACCAAAACTTAAAGATATCACTAGGCGAATTCAGCGAGAATTGTTCACCGTGGGTGCAGAATTAGCAACAGATAGAGAAGAATACCCCGCCCTCGTAAAAAATTTTAGCATCGTCACTGAAAAAATGACTCTACAAATTGAATCTGATATAGATTCACTAGAACAAGAAATTATATTGCCTAGGAGTTTCATCATCCCAGGAGCATCCCCAGCATCATCAGCATTCGATATAGCTAGAGCAATTGTCAGAAGAGCTGAACGATGCGTTGTCGAAATGAACAATCATAACTTGATAGAAAATCAAGAAGTATTGAAATATATCAATCGGGTTTCTGATTTGATATTCATCATGGCGAGATACGAGGATCGAAAGTTGCCATTAGATGTACTTACAGGAGATAAAGATTAATTTGCGCTATATTGCGATTATTGATTATGGGGCCGGTAACCTTAGGAGCGTTCAAAAAGCCTTTGAAAAAATAGGTCAGACTGCTTTTATTGCATCTACTAAATCTGAGCTTGATAAAGCGACCGCAATAGTTTTTCCTGGTCAAGGTTCATTCCCACAAGCAATGCGAGGATTGGAATCCCGCGACATGCTTAGTTTTATTCAAAGTTGGATTAAGACAGGGAATCCATTTCTTGGCGTGTGCCTGGGTTTGCAATTATTGCTCGAATATTCCGAAGAAGGAAACTGTGAAGGCCTCGGGATCGTTCCGGGGGCTGTAAAAAAATTTACCGGAGACCAAAAGATCCCACACATGGGATGGAATACGGTTGAACTGAGCGAACCACATCCTTTATTTGAAAATGTGGATACTAAAAACCCGTTCTATTTTGTCCATTCCTATTACGCAGAAGTAACAAATAAAGAATGGCTTAAAGGAATTACTCAATACGGAAATAAATTTTGTAGTTTTTTGGGACGCGAAAATATCAGCGCCACTCAATTTCATCCAGAAAAAAGTGGGGCAGTTGGTTTAAAATTATACGCAAATTTTATTGAGACTCTCTAGGTGGATAAAAATATTTGGAAATTATACCTGCAATTGACCTCCGTTTCGGCTCCGTAGTGAGGCTATACCAAGGCGATTACGAAAAACAAACAATATTTAGTGACAATCCTGTAGAAATTGCACAGATGTTTGAGTCAGCAGGTGCCCCTAGATTACATTTAGTCGATTTAGATGGTGCCAAGAATGGGTCTGCTACCCAAAGTGAAGTGATCACTACCATCACATCCAATATCTGCATCCCTATTGAAATAGGAGGTGGTATACGGACCCTCCCTGAAATTGATCATGCTCTCCTTTACCCAAATGTGGATCGCGTAATCCTTGGAACTATTGCAATAACTGATCCTGCCTTAGTAGTTAAGGCGATAGAAAAATATGGACCAGAAAGAATGATCGTNGGTATTGATGCCAAAGACGGGCAAATTGCTATTTCGGGATGGACTAAAACTAGTTCGGCTACCGCAACTGAATTGCTCGATCAAATGATTTTTTCAGGAATCAAGCGGTTTGTATACACTGATATCTCACGTGACGGTACATTAAGCGAGCCCAACTATCCAGCATTGGAAAAACTAATTGCTCGGGCTAAGAGCCTTGGAGATAATCAAATCATTGCCTCCGGGGGAATTGCAGTGATTGATCACCTACGCAAGCTGAAAGAAATTGGAGCAGAAGGGGCAATTGTGGGTTCTGCGATCTACAAAGGAACCTTAGATTTAAATGAAGCAATAAAGTCAATCAATAAGTGACATCTCTTTGTCCATCTGAGTATCATTGCCACGTAGTCAAAATAGTAATCAACATAAAAAATATTTTTCTAGTGTAAATTTTAATGAATCAAACTAATTCTTTTCGGGCAACATCCGCATCCTATATAGCGACCATTGCAATTGGCCACGGGCTCAAACATTGGTATATTGCAGCATTCGCTGTATTTCTACCCCTAATAGTTGAGGAGTATGAAATAACTGCTGCTGGGCTGACCGTAATCGGGCTTATCAGGCAATTTGCAGGAGGTTTCCCTAATTTTTTTGTAGGGTACGCCTCAGATAGACTGAGAAACCATTGGCATTTAATGCTACCGGCATCATTTTTTTTCGCTGCTTTGTTTATGATGCTTTCTGGAAGCACCCCTTGGCTTTGGCCAGTAATCGTATTTGCTTCATTAGCCGGAGTAGCCGCCTCATTTTGGCACCCCCCTGCAATATCAATGCTAAGCACCAGATTCCCTAATCGTAGAGGAATGGCAATTGCATTTCATGGTTCGGGTTCGGGCGCAGGAGAAGCTTTAGGTCCTTTGGTTGTAGGTTTCATCTTAGTAACTTGGCTAGCTGATGACTGGCGAATGTACACACTAATCAGTTTTGTGCCTGCAATTTTAATTACTATTTTAATCTATTGGTTATTAGTCGGAGCCCAAGCTCCTAAGCCTGAAATCCCAAATCGATCAACGAAATTAAGCGACACAATTGGACTCTTAAAATACCCTGTTTATACCAGCCTAGCTTATGCAAATTTCACGAGATCTTTCTCTCATTTTGGGCTACTGAATTTCATGCCCGTCTACCTTGCTCAAGATCTAGGGATGGATAGTTTTGGAGTAGGATTACACGTATCACTGTTAACCCTTTTAGGAGTAGGTTTAGGACCTATACTTGGGTATTTCTCAGATCGCATTGGCCGTCGTATTCCTATAGTAGCAGCAATGGGTGTTATCGGAAGCAGCATGATACTCATAGGGTTAACTGGCGATGGCATCATTCTAACGGTAAGCCTAGCCTCTGCAGGATTATTCCTTTGGTCTAGTCAAGATGTAATTAACGCTACTGCTATGGACGCAGCACCAGATGGTTTACAGGGTTCAACTGTGGGCTTAATGTTTTTAAGCAGCCTTTTAGGAGCGTCAGTCGGAGTCGTTGTAATGGGTCTAGTTGTCGATTTGACAGATTCTCTCAAGTCAATCTTCTGGCTTGCCGGAGCTGTTGCAACACCAGGGATGCTAATCTTTATGTTCGCTCCGCTGAGAAGAAACTCCTGAGAACCACGCATTGGAGGACCTTGCAAATATGAGTGAGCGTAAATTTTAAAATGGAACAACCAGAAATCTTACAGATAAATTCAAGGAAGCTTACGGATTTCATCTCTAAAATCGTCAAGTCCTTAGAAACTCCTGAAGGCGATGCAGAATTTATTGCAGCAGTTCTGGTGGAGGCAGATCTTCGAGGAGTAGACTCTCATGGGGCTACAAGACTAGCTGGGTATGTCCAAATGCGTGACAACGGCTACCTAAATCCTCTTGCCGACATTCGTATCTTAAGCCGAAATAATGCCTGCACTCTGATTGATGGTGATAATGGGTTTGGCATGTTAGGAGCGCGATTAGGCATGCAAACTGCTATTGAACAAGCTAAAGAAAATGGCATAGGAATGAGCGTTGCACGCAATATGACCCATACAGGCCTCGTCGGCTATTACACAATGACTGCCGCTCATCAAGGTTTTATTGGCATAGCAATGAACAACGGTCCTCAAATTGTCCCAGCTTTTGGCGGCACCACTCCACTACTTGCAACAAATCCGATCAGCTTCGCTTTTCCAGCTGAAAAAGAAGAACCAATTGTTCTAGACATGGCCACTTCCATGGTAGCAGCAGGGAAATTACGAATAGCAGAAAAAAAAGGAACNCCCATTCCCCTTGACTGGGGGTTAGATCAAAATGGGGAAGCAACGAGCGATGCTGCAGAAGTATTAGCCAACGGCTATCTACAATGGGCTGGGGGTTACAAGGGATTCGGTCTAGCTACAGCTATAGAGATTCTCAGTGGAGTTTTATCTGGTGGGAGTTTCGGGACAGATACACCTCCTTTAAAAAATTTTGGGGCGGACCCTTTAGTATCTAGTGGGACATACATCGCTATTGATATCCAACGTTTCATCGCGCTAAGCGAATTCCAAACTCGAGTTGATAGCCTGGTACAAATGATTCACGCTTCAGCGCCGAGCCCAAAAACTTCTCGCATTTATGCTAGCGGAGAATTGGAATTTGAGCGTAAACGCGAGAGATTAAAAAATGGTATCCCTATGAGCAGCGCAGTATATTCAGAGTTAATCCATTTAGGAAAAAGATTTAGCGTCGAANCGAGTTTAGTATAAGCCGACGAGTTTTTAGGAGGCAGTCGAAATGCAAAAACACCAGACAATAATGAAGCCAACGTCAGCTAAAGACGATCCAAATTTATCCGACTATCAAAATACTCGCGAGTCATTTGATTGGTCAGATGTCGAGAAAGAATTAGATTGGCTACCTAACGGTGGGTTAAATCTCGCATACGAAGCCATTGATCGTCATGTTGCCAAAGGTAATGGTGAGAAGCTTGCGATGATCTGGGAAGGTAAGAATGGTGAAAAAGAAACCTACAGCTACGATCAAATGCGAATAGAAACTAATAAATTTGCCAACTCACTGCTTAATTTAGGAGTAAAAAAAGGAGAACGTGTCTTCACTTTCATGGAACGAATCCCAGAAATTTATTTTGCTGTTTTTGGGACCTTAAAAATGGGAGGTGTTATAGGTCCATTATTCTCAGCATTCGGGCCTGACCCAGTAAAGGATAGATTGGAAAATAGCGGAGCAAGCGTACTTGTAACTCAACCTGAGTTACTTAAGAAAATAGAAAGTATTTTCCCAAGTCTTCCTAACTTAAAGCACATAATAGTAGTAAATAAAAACGGAAGATCGTCCGAGCCAGTTCCTCCAAATAATCTGGATTACTATAAATTAATGTCCGATGCGTCAGAAGAGTTCGGCCCGATCGCTACTACTCGAGACGACTACTCCATAATGCATTACACATCAGGGACAACTGGGAAACCTAAGGGTGCGGTTCATCGACACAATGCGGTTATACAACATTACCTTACGGGAAAATGGTGCCTTGATCTTCATGAAAATGACATTTACTGGTGTACTGCAGACCCAGGCTGGGTTACGGGTACGTCCTATGGCATGTCTGCGCCATGGACCAATGGAGTAACTCAGGTAATCTACGAGGGTGGATTCAATGCACGCAAGTGGTATCAAATTTTACAAGATTACAAAGTTTCTGTTTGGTATACAGCTCCTACCGCAATACGCATGCTCATGAAATCTGGTAAAGAATTACCGCAGTCTTTTGATTTATCAAATTTAAGATTTTCAGCTTCGGTGGGAGAACCATTAAACCCAGAAGCAGTCGAATGGGGCGTAGACGCAATAGGCATGCCATTTCACGATAATTGGTGGCAAACAGAGACTGGAGCAATAATGATTGCTAATTATGCCTCTGCGGAAATAAAGCCCGGTTCAATGGGAAAACCTCTACCAGGCATATTCCCTGGAATCATTGATGCTGAAGGAAATGAAAAATCAGATGGTGAGGAGGGAAATCTAGCGGTCAAAACTCCATGGCCCTCAATGTTCCAGGATTACTGGGAGCAAAGAGAAAGGTACGATTCAAGATTCGTAGCAGGATGGTATTTGACTGGAGATGAAGCTTACAGAGATTCTGACGGCTATTACTGGTTCATTGGCAGATCAGACGACGTAATAAATACGGCAGGGCATCTGGTTGGTCCATTTGAAGTTGAATCAGCACTAATCGAACATCCTGCTGTAGCTGAAGCAGGCGTTATAGGAAAACCAGATCCTATAGCTATGGAAGTCGTAAAAGCTTTTGTTTCCCTGAAAGAGGGGTATGAGCCAAGCACTGAACTTCAACGAGAATTAATGGGATTCGCTAGACAAAAACTAGCTGCAGCAGTTGCACCACGTGAAATTGAAATAATTGATAGCTTGCCAAAAACTCGAAGCGGGAAAATTATGCGTCGGTTATTAAAAGCTAGAGAATTGGGACTTCCGGAAGGGGATACTTCAACGCTTGAGGAAGATTAAAAACTAAAAACATATGCTCAATATTCCTGAAAAATTAAACGTCCTTTTATTTATGGATCCCACCCGGGCTCCAATAGAAGAATTGAAAGAAATTAGTCCTGAACGTCTAGTAATAAATGCGGTGCCGGGTCAAGCCTTCGTAGACTCCGGAGGTATGCACCCTCCTACTTCCGGCCTTTGGAAAGAACGTCCGTGGGAAACTAATCTTTCTCAGTCTGAATTAAATGAATTGCTTGAAAATGCGCATATCCTTGTATTCACGTTGCCCTATCCGAAACATCTTCTTAATCGAATGCCGAACTTAATGTACGCACAATATCTTTTTGCNGGAATTTCTGATTTAAGATATTCAGACCTTTGGGGATCACATGTAAAAGTAGGTTCTGCAAGAGGTTTTGTGGATACCTTACCGATAGCCGAAATGGTCATTGGCGCATGCTTCTATTTTTCAAAAAATTTGGGTATCGCTACCAATCAAACTAGACTCGGTGAATTTGATGCAAAAGCATACAATCTCAAATTGATATCAAACAAAACTATCGCAATCATAGGCCTTGGCGGAATAGGCCAAGAAATAGCACGTTTGGCAAAATTACTTGGTATGAGGGTTTACGCCTCAAAGCGATCTACCTCTGAACGTTTGTACGACGTTGAAAATGTAGACGTATTATTTCCACCTAGCGATCTTAAAGAAATGCTTGCAGATTCTGATTTCGTGGCTCTATCTCCAGTTCTAACTGATGACACTCGAAGAATGATTAATGCCGAAACAATCAGTTCTATGAAAGATGGTACGGTGATATTAAATGTCGGTAGAGGTGAATTAATTGATGAGGATGCGTTGATTGGTGCCTTAAAATCAGGGAAGCTTTCTGGAGCGTACCTTGATGTTTATGACAATGAATGGGAAAAGTTACCTAAACCCGAATTAATGTCGCTTCCTAATATACTAATGACCCCTCACAATTCTGGGCATGTAGATGAGCGTGAATATCTTTCAGTAGGCATACTCAAAGAAAATATTAGTCGATTCATCTCTGGTAAAGAATTAATCAACGAGGTTGACTGGCAGCGGGGTTACTAAGATTATTTCTATACTTCGCCCAAATGGAAATCCGCATGGTATATAAACAAGGCATGAATAGATCAAAACTTAGAGAAGGATCAGGCAAAGGAAAAGAAATTGCTGATGAGCATTTCCATGAAGTGGCAGGCTCTAAAGATTTCTATGTCTACGTGACCCCCAATAGAAAGGCGAAGGGCTTCGAGCAACTACGAGATTGGCTGAGGTCACAAGGTTATTTGGTTAACGTTTCAGACCAAGCTCCACTACTGCCAGCTAAGGGGTATAAGGCCATAAAAGTTACTACTAGTGAGCCTACTCTTTCAGATGAAGCAGTAAAAAGAACCCATCGGTGGGCTCATGAACGAAATTTCCTTCACAGTTTTTTTAAGCCTCTAAACAGAGGTTCATAAATGGTAGATCGTGAAATCAGCTTACCTTTATTTTCAAGGGATGCAGCAAATAAGCCGCCCAAAGATTTACAATCAGGCATAATTGAACCACCGACTCTTAAAGGTAAGCCTTATCTAGTAATAATGGATGGCCATGCAATGGTATTTAGGTCATGGTTTGCAATGCAAAAAGCACGACCTTTGACTGTTCGTGCTACCGGTGAAGACATACGCGGTGCCTATTCATTTACGAACACATTTTTCAAAATGCTAGACGAGCATAAACCGACTCATGTCGCGATTGCGTTCGATCCTCCAGGTCCTACTTTCCGCCATGAAAAGTACCCAGACTACAAAGCCACTCGGCCTCCTACCCCCGAAGGGCTTATTCAAAATGTTGATAGAGTGAAGCAAATAATGTCAGCATTTAATATTCCTATCCTAGAAACACCGGGTTTCGAAGCTGACGATGTTATTGGCACAATTGCAACTTGGGCAGATTCAAACCAAATAGATACTCTAATACTGTCAGGTGATACCGATCTATTACAATTAGTCTCACCTCACGTAAGAGTTTCACTTACTACAGGTTTTGGAGACACGAAGATATATGACGTTGCAGGAGCATCCGAAAGGTACGGAGGGCTAGAACCCGACCAAATTCGTGACGTAAAAGCTCTGACTGGAGATACATCAGATAATATCCCAGGAGTTCCCGGGGTAGGGATTAAAACTGCAATAAAGTTAATTTCTGAGTTTAAAACTGTAGAAAATTTATTATCTAACCTAGATAAAGTTGCGCCCCCTCGAATTCAAACGCTAATTCGTGATAACGCTGATCAATTAAGAGATAGTAAAGATCTTGTAACAATAGAGCGGAATGCCCAAACAGACTTTAATTACGAAGATTCACGATTTGGCTTGTTCCACCGCGATAAGGTATTAAGTATCTTCCATGAACTCGAATTCAGTAGAATGGTTTCAAAAATCCCACAGTCCTTTGAGCAAAGGCAAACACTTGGGATTCATGAGGAAGTAGCCTCACCATTAACCCCTGATATTCCTTTAAAAATACTAGTTAGTGTTAATGAATTTTCTGATTTTATCGCCGACCTAACNAANTCATCCTCCATCTGCTTAGAAGCCCACGGTGATGATCCCGATCCAATGCGCGCAAACTTGGTGGGGATTGCCATCTCATTAAGCCAAAAAACAGAAGCATTCTATATTCCCTTATTTAATGCTGAGCAAGAACTAACCAAAAATGAGGTATTAACTAGAATCCAACCCCACATGGAGAACCTTCCAGTAATAGGTCATGATTTGAATCATACTTTAACCTTGCTCGCAAATAATGGAGTTAATCCATCTACAGTAAAAGTTTCATTCGATACCCTAATAGCCGCGCATTTAGCCGGGCAAAAAAATTACAACCTTAAGCCCCTAATTTTCAACCGCCTCAACATTGAAGTTCTTGAATTAAATGAACTCACTGGCACGGGGAAAAAGCAAATCCCATACAGTTCAGTTCCTCTCGAAAATTTAGCTAATTATTCGGCAGCTAACGTTACCAATATAAGAAAATTAGAGTACGCACTAAAAGAAGATCTAAAAAAGCAGAATCTACATGAATACAACGACAAATATACGATCCCTGCAATCAGCGTACTTGTCCAAATGCAAGTAAATGGGATCACTGTTGATCAAGCAAAGCTCGAGGAATTAAATACAGAAATTACAACCGAAATCGCCTTGGCTCAAAAAGCTGCATTTGATGCTGTTGGCCATGAATTCAACATAAATTCACCGTCGCAACTTTCAGATTTATTATTCAATGAAATTAAACTGCCTCCTGGTAGAAGAACCCAAAGTGGGTATTCTACAGACGCAGCCGTATTGGAAAATTTGCGTTCAGTACACCCAGTAATTGATCCCATATTGCGTCATCGAGAATTAAGTAAGTTGAAGTCCACTTACGTAGATGCACTCCCTGATTACATCAATCCTCATACCAAGCGAATTCACACCACTTATAACCAAGCAGGTTCAGCTACTGGCAGGCTGGCGAGCTCAGAGCCGAATCTGCAGAACATACCTATTCGAACAGCACTAGGACTAAGGGTGCGAGAAGCTTTTGTCCCTCAAGTTCGTTCTGATTGGACTCTGCTCAGTGCAGATTATTCACAAATTGACCTTCGCGCACTTGCTCATCTTTCTCAAGATCCCGCACTTTTAGCGGCATTCGAAAATGATGAAGACATTCACTCATCCACTGCATCCTTGATATATGGCGTCCCCATAAGTGAAGTAACAAGAGATATGCGACGATTAGCAAAAGTAATGAATTTTGGCGTGGCTTATGGCCTTAGCGCATTTGGGATTTCGCAGCAAACAGAATTGTCTCGAGAGGAGGGAGCTCAATTTATCGAGTCTTATTTCTCAACGTACTCTCAAGTAAAAAACTATTTAGACAGCACTATAAATATTGCAAAAGAAAAAGGATATGTTGAAACCTTGTTAGGGCGACGACGATATGTTCCTGAATTGAAATCACCTATTTACCCAGTTCGACAGGCAGGTGAAAGAATTGCCGTGAATATGCCTGTTCAAGGAACTTCAGCAGACATAATCAACGAAGCAATGGTTAAAATCCAAAATGAACTAAACCGCAATTCTCTTAATTCGAAGATGATTCTACAAGTTCATGATGAGCTAGTCTTTGAGATTCCCACTAACGAAGAAACTACTATGCGTGACTTACTAAAGGAAATAATGCCAAATGCCCTAAAGATTAGTGTCCCTTTGAAAATAGACATTAAATCTGGAGAGAACTGGGCTTCAATGAGTTACGATTAGAAGGAGACAATACGACTGTTTATGTTCGCTATGTAGACGGTAAAGAATACACAACAGAAAATTGGATTGATTTAATCAATGTAATTAATAACGCTATCAGTCTATGCGCGCATATCCTGATTTGGGGGTAAATCCCCTCCCATCAGCGAGATTTGTTTTTCTATTTCTTCAAGTCCTGTGAAGTTGTTATCAAGCAAAAAATAACACCGCTCAACGTACATCTGCACAAGCTTAGAAGCTAACTCTGATGGATCTTGTGCCGCCAATCGGATACGCCCACCCCAAAATGATTCATCAAAAGTATTTGTCAGAATCCCCAATGAAGCATCCGTTTCTTTGATTAGTGATAAATCGTTCGATTCAAGCGCAAATCGCATTGTCCCAACAAGTTTCGACATCTCTGCCAATCGATCTCTTTCATTCATGAATTCATAGAGTACGCCTTGGACACTATCTTCACTTAAAGCTCCTTCAAGAGAATTATTTGAATCTAGTGGTTCAGAGCGTGTAGCCAGAAAAGATCGAAATAACGCGTTATATTCTTGAACTGCCTCTGATGTGCTTTGCATCGCGACCTGTGGGTGAGCGAGATTTATTTCACCGCCCCAAACTAAATCGTCGCCTCTAATTTCAGCCAGGTATTTCAAATATTCCTCAGACGTTACCTCTTCGGGTACAGGAGGGACCGCAAAAACATCAGTTCCTCCCATTAATAAATCATTTGCTTCTGAACCTAGTTGAGCAGTCATCAAAGGCGGCAGATATTTGCTCATGTCCATTTTGATAGGTAAAAGGACTACGTACGTAGCAGAAAACCCCGATGCCAAGCTCCCGAAATAAAGTATGGCGTGGCCCTTAGGTGATTGGGAGTTTCCCATTTCAAAATTAATACTCAAATCGAACCTCGTTGAAATTATAGTTCTATTTATGCTTGACAGAGAAGCAAACGATTCGTAGCCTTCAAGCGAAATTTTTCTGCCTTAAGGTGGAGCCTAGTAGTATACTATGCATATATTGATTTTATTCATACAAGTAGCAATATTCTTTGGAGTATGGTTCATNTTGTCAGGACACACCNAGCCAGAATTCATTGCTTCAGGATTGTTAACCGCTACTTTAGCAATATTTATGGCAAACTGGCTTATTGCAAGCAAAAGTAGATCTTATCCTTCCCCAGTTGGGTTAACCACGGGGACCATAAAATTTATCCTGATCTATTTACCCTGGCTACTCTGGCAAATACTACTTTCGAACTTACATGTAGCAAAATTAATTCTTCATCCAAGTTTGCCCATCCAGCCTACTATAGTTCAATTCGAGGCATCCTTAGAATCTGAAGCAACTCAAGTCCTATTAGCACAATCTATTACTTTAACCCCTGGAACAGTAACTATCGATACCTCTGGTGGTATCTTCACAGTTCATTGCCTTTCCTCTACTACACGGAATGGATTAGTAAGTGCAGACATACACAATAAAATCGCAAAAGTTTTTGGGCAGCCCAAAGTAAATGAAATTCAATTAATCGATATTACCGCTGAAGTAGGGCAAGCATGATGGAACTCGACACATTGGTGATAGCTGTTCTTGCAGCAGTCATTTTCATTAGCTTTTTGCTTTTTGTTCGACTCATTAGAGGCACTACCACTTTTGATCGCCTATTAGCTAGCGGGGCGGTGGGCACAAATACTGTTCTGATTTTGATTCTAACTGGCTACGTATTCAACCGGCCTGATATGTTTGTTGATTTAGCGCTTACTTACGCACTACTTAACTTCATAGGAACCGTAGCTATAGGAAAGTACCTAGAATCCCATAAGGAAGATTAACTTTGGAACTTGTAAGCAGCATACTAATTTTTCTTGGTCTTATCTTCCTCGCCATAACTGGAGTAGGCTTAATTCGGCTACCCGATTTTTACACTAGGGTTCATGCCGTTTCGAAAACTGAAACATTGGGCATCACCCTAATTATCGTCGGCTTACTATTTCTAGATGCAAGCATATTACTCAGGTTAAAGCTCCTGCTGATAATAATTTTTATTACTATCGCAAACCCACTCGCTGCACATTTATTGATACGAGCAGCAACTCGTTCCGGGTTAAAGCCTTGGATTCAAGAAACCGGAAAGGAAAGAAAATGATTTGGTGGATTGAATTACTTTTGTTTGGGCTATTAATTACCTCAGCCATAGTTGCATTGCAAGTTAAAGACATGATTGCTGCAGTGGCTTCACTCTCTGTTTATAGCTTTCTCGCTGCATCATTATTAGCTCTTATGGGAGCTGTAGACGTTGCTCTAACTGAAGCTGCCTTAGGCGCAGGAGTAACTGGAGTACTACTTACCGCAGCAATAAGTATGTTGCGACGGAGGTCAGTCGATTGAAGTGGCTAACATTCACATTTTTAGCTTTTATTCTCATGTTGCTGCTGTGGGCGACCTCTGATTTGCCATCTAGAGCAAATCCTCAATCTCCTGCTAATGTGCATCTTTCACCTGAATTCACGAAACTCACAGAAACCGAAATCCATGTCCCTAACATTGTTTCTGCAATTTTGGCCGACTTCAGAGGGTATGACACTTTAGGAGAAACCTTCGTTATTTTTACGGCTGGTCTTGCTGTTCTACTGGTACTAAGCAGTCATGGAAGAAAAAAGAAGGATCCTCCTAAAAAATGAATCAACCGTACGAAAGCACAATACTAAAATTTATTGCTAAAAACTTTTTAGTTCCACTGATGGTTGTTTTCGCCATCTATGTATTAATACATGGCGAATCTAGCCCAGGTGGAGGCTTTCAAGCAGGAGCCATATTTGCGTCAGCAATCATACTCGTTCGTCTTATAGGGGCTAATACCCAGACTCAAGGATCGAAGGGTCTCCCTATGCCACTTTTAATTATTGCGGCAAGTACTGGATTAGGGATATACGTTGTTACAGGCATTCTTGCTCAGCTTTTTGGAGCCAATTATCTTGATTATGCGGCTATTCCTCTGCAATGGTTTAACGAATTTGCAGGAGAGAATCGAACAAATCGTGCTATGGGAATGTGGATTATAGAACTTGGAGTATTCCTAGGCGTTGCAAGCGTACTTGTGATCATTTTTGACCTTTTATCAAAGGATCCAGAAAATGATTGAGTTGATTTCAGAACGATTCCCTTATTGGGCGACAATGTTGCTACTCGTTATTGGGCTCTATGCCATGCTGGGTAAGCGTAGCTTGCTGAAAAAAATAATAGGCCTAAATATATTCCAATCCGCAATAATACTATTTTTTATATCAGGTTCGATGCGAGAAGGGGGTTCAGTTCCAATAATTGAAGGTTTACATAGTGGGGCTCATCCGCACCCTGAAGACTTCGTAAATCCATTACCTCACGTTTTAATGCTGACCGCAATTGTAGTTGGTGTTGCAATCACAGGTGTCGCTCTCAGTTTTCTCGTCCGAATTCAGCGTGAATTCGGAACCTTGGATGAATCTATTTTACTAGAAGAGGTTAGGGAGTAAGATGGATCAATTACCTGTCATCATCCCGATGACGCTACTAATTTTCTCGCTGCTCACACCGATTCTGGGACAAGTTTGGGGGGGCTCGGTTTTTGCAGCCGCACTAAGTGGAGTTTTTATCTCAACGATCGCCTCG
>VFHU01000017.1 GCA_009391465.1 SAR202 cluster bacterium | reverse complement strand
TTGAAGCGCCGTGGAATGCCAAAACGCAGTCTAATTCCTCAGCTGCCTTATATATGGGCCAATGTAGAGGGTGACCCAAGTCGGATTTCATTGGAAGCCCTGCTGCAGGAACCATACTCCCTATAAGCCCTAATTCCTTCACGGCTCTTCGAAGTTCAGTTGCTCCTGCCTCAGGTTCTTGCATGGGAATAAGTGCCACCGGATGGAGCCTGGAGTCAACCTTGGCGTATTTTTCTGCAACATAATCATTGAATGCTCTTGAGAGGGATATTACATACTCAATATCTCGGATGACACCATGTGAAAGCCCCATTGATGGGTATAGAACAGTGTGATTCATGCCACTTTTATTTAGTAGCCCTTGCCAATCTTCGGCTGAACCGGGCCGGGCTTCACTTGCATGTTGCCTATTTTTTTTATTATTGGCTTCGAGACGCGTGTTGTTGTGGAAATGTACTCCATCAAGAGATGGCCAAACTGTAGCACGTATGGATTTCCTATTTAATGCGACATTTTTTACTGATGCGTCGCCATACTCTGCAAGTTCACTAATCTCTTCAATTATATGGCCGTCAGAATCTACTAGATCGATATCTTTGAATTCCATCATTGCCTCCTCTAGCGGATATTATGCGTGTAAGCGTTTAATCGCAATGTTTGACGTGAACCAACAGGCTGATTAGACTCCCATTTGTGACGAAAGGATTGTTATGAGTGTTAAATGCTTAGCCGCCGTGTTTGTAGGCGCTGAATTACCTTTAGAAATCCAAGAATTCCCTGTACCTGAGATAGGGCCCGAAAATATTTTGGTTAAAATGAATATGGCTGCAGTTTGTGGTACTGACGCACACAATTGGTATAACCCCAAAGCTCCGAATCCGATAATTTGGGGTCATGAAAACATTGGCCAAGTAGCAAGCTTAGGCTCTAAGGTGTCAAAAGATATATTGGGAGAAAAACTTAAAGAAGGAGATAGGATCCTCTTTCACTCAGCTCCTTGCGGACACTGCTATAACTGCGTAATGGGATTGAGATGTACTAATAATATTCATTACGGTAATTCTCATGTTGATCCTTCTTCTGAAACAATGCTCAGAGGTGGATTTGGGCAGTATTTACTACTTGATCCAAATCCTGCAGTAATTAAAGTCCCTGATGATATGACAACTGAACGCGCATTGATGTCTGTAATTGGAAATCATACAACTATGAGCGGGTTACGGAAGATTAATGGACCGGATCCTGGAGATACCGTCGTCATTCAAGGGTGCGGTCCCATCGGCATGGGAGCGCTTATTCAATCTAAACTCAGGGGCGCCGCCCACGTCATTATGATTGGTAGTCCATCGCATCGCTTAGGCTTGGCTAAGGAACTAGGGGCCGATGAAACAATTGATTTGTCAGAATTTCCAACCCCCGAATCTCGTATAGAGAAAGTGCGTGATTTGACAGGGCGTGGACCAGATATGGTGATTGAGGCTTCGGGTGCAAAGACGTCGGTTCACGAAGGATTTCAGATGGTGAGATATGGAGGAAAATATCTTGTGATTGGATTGATATTGCCAGTCAACGTGGAGATGGACCCATCTTTGATTGCATCAAAAGATCTTACCGTGGCAGGTGTTGTTGGATCAAAAGTCGAAAATATCATCAGATCGATGAGACTGATGCAATCTCGAATAGATGTCCCTATAGAAAGAATGATTACCCACCAATATCCATTATCTAACGTTAACGAAGCGTTACAAAGCCATGTGGATCTTTCAGCTATGGTTCCAGTTGTAAACCACTCGCTTATTTGATTGTGTTCAATAAACGTTCTGTGGAAATAGCTGGAATTCCTAAAGTTGTAGCTGATGCATTGATCACGGGTTGAAAATCTTCAGGGTCCAATCTAGCCACAAATTTGCCTTTTAGTGAAGTAATTGCTCGATGTGCTCTCGCTTCGGAAACTTGAAAATTCTTGCTAATAAAATCAATTACTTCATTTCTTCCATCATTTATCCATTCGGAAATAATGGTATGTGAACTAATCATTGCATCAACAATAGCTGCATTGTTATTCAGATATTTTTCTGTCGTAATTAGGCCATGAATTAATGTATTTGGATAATGTTCACAAAGCTCAACAAGCGTGTGGTATCCCCACTCCTCCAAGACTTCTTGTTCTAAAGTACGTGCAATAACCGCATCCTCTTGTGGTCGCGAGCCATTAAATGTCCAGCCCGGGTGAGACCTTTCATATATCAAATTGACATCTATTTGCGGATTCAGTCCGTTTTCTGATAAGTATTTTTGAACCATTACATCAGGTTCACTTCCTGGTTGTGCAGCTTGTACTTTCTTTCCCCGTAAACTTTCCGGGGAATCAATACTAGAACTTGCCATAAGCCAGTGAGGAGCATTTTGATGGACAAGTAAAGTAGCTCTGAGTGGAGCGTTATTAGCCATAATTGCACGTACAGCAGCACCTACAGATACGACGAAGTCTAATTTCCCATCCAAAAGCAATTCAATACTCTCATTCCCTGCTACTAAGTCAAAATCTACAGCCAAGCCATTGGATTGATATGTACCGTTTTCTTTGCCAAAAAGGAAATCCAACATATTAATCGTCTGATTAATGATTCCTATTTTAATTTTTTGCATCTGCGCTCCTGATCTTTAAAACGCCGGCTTCAGCAAATTTTTGCATGCGATCTTGTGCGAAAGTTCGCATTTCTGGGGCAATGAGTTTTGCCCCGCCCAATGATTCCGCATAAATGATAATTTCTGCCGATTCCTCAATAACGTTGTTAGCTGCGACTGCTTCATTAATTGTTGTTCCAAAAGTTAAGACACCATGATTTTCTAAAAGGATTGCGCGTGACGGCTTGGTATCATCAAGAGTAGTGGCTATATTCTCAATGGATTCCTGTGATCCTCGCGGACCATATTTGGCAACAGGAATACTTTCAGCGAACCCAAAGCGTACCATTGCTTCATAGGCTACTGGAATAGTTTTATTTGCAACTGCAAATGCAGTTGCAAATTTCGAATGAGTATGGAGGACACTTCCTGCTTCAGGACGTTTTTTATAAATAATGCCATGCATGGGTATTATTTCAGCACTAGAGGGAGCAACTGACCCATCAATAAGATTATTTTCGAAATCGAATAAACCAATTTCATCTTCCGTTATTTGTGAAAAATTACTTACTGAAGTAAGTAAAAAAGTATCTGTACCAGGCACTCGTACACTCAGATTGCCATGGTTGCTTCTTGTTAAGATCCCCGATTTAACTAAATTTTCCGATGTGTTAACTATTTGGTTACGTAGTACTCTCAAATTTGACATATTGGCCTTCCTACATGCTTGGTCGAAATTTCCCCCAAACCTCCGCTAATGCACTTGTAATCTGCCCGACCGTAGCATACTCAACTGTCTTAATTAGCGCCTCAAATACATTTCCATCAGATGTTGCTACTGCTTGTAATTCTTTCAATGAAGCTTTTGCTTTTTCCTTATTCGTTTGTTTGAAAAATTTAGTTCGGTTTATTTGATTTTTCTTATCTTGCGTTGATATTTGCACAAGTTCGCCACGCGGCCTCGTTGATGAATTGCTTGGTAAATAATTCACGCCGATTATTTTCCGTTCACCATTCCGTAAAGCTTTTCGCTCTTTTTGGACTTCTTCTTGTATGGCCGTGCGGAAGTATTCATTTTCTATTGCCGGAATTACCCCTCCTTGCATATTTATTTCATTGAAAATTCTATGGACATCACTTTCAACAGCATCTTCAAGGTATGAAAGTCCATAGGAGCCTTGATTAAGGTTTTCGATGTAACCAAAATCACCACTTTCTACAAGAGGTATTTGTTGACTTCCCATTGCTAAGAGCACATCGTCTTCTTCAGGGGTGGTATAAGTTTCTTTATAAGAATTTGTATGCAAAGAATTGGTGTTATTGTGCAACGCATGTTCCGCTTGGAGCGCTACACGCGTGAGGTTATGCAGAGGTTCCGTATCCTGCAAAGAACGACCAGATGTTTGACTATGGAATTTTAATGCAGCTCCGGAACCTTTTACACCATAGTATTCCCTGAGTGCCACTGCCCATATTCTTCTAGCGACTCTTCCTAATACATTGAATTCCAACTCTGAACCCGAAGTGAAAAAGAAAGAGAATTTTTTAGTGAACTCTTCTACATCAAGCCCTCTTGATTTCAAAATCTCAACATAAGTTAGACCATTTGCAAGTGTGAAAGCCAATTCTTGAACAGGGTTTGCTCCGGCTTCTCCGATATGGTAGCCAGATATTGAAATTGGATACCAAGATGGAACTGCAATCATCATATATTCAATCATGTCAGCTATTAGACGAAGAGAAGGTTCAAGAGGGAATTGTGCTTCATTTTGTGCTTGCAGTTCTTTAAAAATATCGGTTTGTATAGTGCCCCTCAATTTTTTCCAATTGAAACCTTTGCGTTTCGCAGCCGCGAGATACATGGCCATGATAGTTGGAGCTGGGCCGTTCATTGTGAGCGAAACTGAGGTGTTTTCTAAATCAAATCCATCGTATAGACGTAGCATGTCTTCAATGGAATCAACTGCAACGCCACCTTCTCCGACTTTTGCGGAAGCACCAGCTTCATCTGAATCGAGTCCATAAAGGGTAAGTGAGTCAAATGCAGTAGATAAGCGAGGAGACCCATGGCCTTTTGCTAGTAGATGAAATCGATAGTTTGTTGTCTCTGGTAATCCCAAGCCTGCAAACATTCTTATCGGATCCTGATCTTTTCTCCTATATAAGTATGCACCTTCAGTGTACGGAAAAGATCCTGGTATGTTTTGCCTAGACAGGTATCTTACAATTTCATTGATGCTCGCATTTTTTTGAGGCATGCCAATAGTTGGAACCCAAATACCTGTTGTCGTTTTTTTTGCAATTGGAATTTCTTTATTATCAACTTGTTTGAAGGCTATGCCGTTTTTAATTCGTAGATTAGACATATCCCCATCAAACCCATAATAATCCCAAATCTGCTTGAATTCAGCTTGAATGTCATTAAGCTTTTCTGGTGCTAAGTTTTCAAATGAAGCATAGTAATTTTGATGTACATCAACAATTTCCCCAAGGTAATTTCGCCTATTAAATGGAATTGCTTCAACAAAATTCGATGTCGGTAATAATGAAGAATTTGTATTTAAATTGGAAAGAGTAGCAAGTTCATCGAAAAGAGAATTGACTCCGGGGTCACCGAAATGCTTAGCTTCAGTGAGGAAAAATTTTTGACTAGGCTTGATGAATTGCTTGACTCGTCGTGACCTCGCTTCTGATTGCGGGAAATCACGCTTATTCATAACGATAATTTCACTTGTTGCAAGAAGCGCTTCTTTCTCCAGTTGTATATCTGTACCGTATTCTGGTGTCATACAAAAGATAGAAGCATCAACAATAGATGAGACTCCTAATTCATTTTGGCCAAGCCCCACAGACTCAACCAAAATTAGAGAGAATTGATGGTTTGTTAGCTCAGATATGATTGATTGAAGTTTTTCAGTAGTATTCTCACCGGGACCGACTCGTACAGATCGCATAAATACTCGTGGGTTGTAGCAATGAATCATCCGTAATCGATCACCTAAAGTCGGATCAGCAGATACAACTGCAATAGAACCTTTAGTGGTTATTAAAAATCTGAGTACTAGTTCATCAATTAATGTGCTTTTTCCTGCGCCTCCTCTTCCTCCAAAACCCCAAACACGAGGCAAATCAGGCCTCTGATCCCCATGGAGTGAGTGTTTAGGGCTTAATCCAATAGAGGTTAATTTTTGCCCAAGCGTCTGTGAAGCGAATGATTGAGATGACGATTGTGAAAAAGAATGATCATTAACAATAGCAATCATGTCTCGAACCGCATCTAGGAGGTCTAATGGTGGTCGGTACACTTTGGTGATACCTAATTTCATTAGAGGNCGAATTTCTTTTTCTAGAATCGTCCCTCCTCCGCCTACAAAAATTGGAATATTACCTAAGGCTTGTTGCTTTAACGCTTTAACCAGTTCTTTTAGAAACGCCATGTGACCGCCGTTATAGGTGCTAATGGCTATAGCAGTTGCGTCTTCTTCCGATGCTGCTTTTGCGATCTGATAAGCAGTTTTATTGAAACCTATGTATACCGCTTCGACGCCTTCTCCTCTTAAAATTCTAGTAATAGCTGCTGCTGCAACGTCGTGTCCGTCGCAAATCGGTGTGGCTATAATGAAACGTAAAGGTCTATTCATATTAAGATTATATCCATAAGTTTTGAGATGCTCTATTGAAAAATTGGTTAAGTGACCATACTTCGAAATTTAGAAGATTCGGTAGATATGGTATACCTTTGATGGTTACCATTGTAATTTGGTTGGCTGGCTGTAGTGGGGCTGTACCACTTACATCTACTGAAACAGGTTCGCTTAAGAGTACACCCGCTGCTATACCGACGCCTACTGCTGTTATACCGACGCCTACTGCTGCTATACCGACGCCTACTGCTGTTATACCGACGCCTACTGCTGCTATACCGACGCCTACTGCTGCTATGCCGACGCCTACTGCTGCTATGCCGACGCCTACTGCTGCTATACCGACGCCTACTGCTGCGATTCAGCCGGCTATTGTGGTAAGGATAACCCCTTCAAAAGATACAACTATTTACTCCGAAAACTCTAAAATGTCTAATGGTGGAGGTAAATATATTTTTACCGGAAATAACAATCAAAGCGATNCTCGACGAGCATTAATTTCATTTGACACAACTAATCACATTGCTAAAGGCTCAGAAATATTAACGGCTACCTTGACTATGAGCATGGATAGGGCGCGAGAAGGCGACTTCAAGGTTTCAGTTCATAGATTAACTAGCGAATGGGGAGAAGGTACTTCTCAAGGGGGACAAGGAGAAGGAGCAGGCGGTCCTGTTAAAGGGTTTGATGCAACCTGGCGAAATCGAATATCTCCTGATAAGGCTTGGGAGAAGAAGGGTGGCGATTATATTAAANAAGCTTCCTCTTCCATCAATGTGGGAAGCCCAAGCCAGTATGCTTGGTCAGGTAATAAACTTATTACAGATATTCAAGGATGGATTGATAAAGAGTACCCTGATTTTGGATGGATTATCATTGGTGATGAGGAAAATTCTATTACTGCGAAACGATTTTCAAGCCGCACTGGACCATCTACTCCCATATTGGAAATAGAATATATTGCACCGAATTCGCGATAATTTTGCATAGTTCTAAGGAAAGATACAGTTATGCGTCAAAGCGCTAGAAAACCATGGTGGAAAGATCCTTCATTGGCGACAATGATTTCATTGTTAACTTTAGTTACCACTCTAGTGGTTATATTAAAAGGACTTGAAGGGATTACTGAAGGAAGCGCAACGACCATCCAATTATTTTGGCAGGCAGGTCCTGCATTGGCACTTGGGTTTATATTAGCGGGGCTTTTAACAGTCTTATTCCCTCCTGCCACAGTTGGCAAATGGATGGGAGATGATGCTTCCGTAAAAGGCTTCTTGATTGGTGCAGCTGCAGGCGCTCTTTCACCAGGAGGGCCTTATGTTATGTACCCGATTGCAGCTGCATTAATGCACGGAGGTGCAGGTATTGGATCAATTGCAGCATTTACTGCAGCACGCAATATGTTTACGGTAAATCGATTTTTAGTATACGAAGTACCCTTTTTAGGAATCCCTCTTTCACTTGCTCGAACATTTGCGACTATTTGGTTAGTACTTGTTTCAATAATACTCGTTCCAATGGTATTTCGAATGATGCCACGTAGTGCACAGGAAGCAGCAAGAGCAAAAATTGGNAAAGCGGAACAAGAATCTGAATGAGTACTTACCTTCTTGCAGCTTTAGTAGTGATCGCATCAATTTTTGCTTTTCGCAAGCAGGGCGTTACCGGGATACGTGAAGGCTTTNTTACAAGTGCATCACTATTAAGGTCAGTTGGGAAAATGCTTATTCTAGGCATGACTCTTTCGGCTATGACACAAGTAATACTTCCAGAAGAAATTATCATCAGATGGATGGGTGACGAGTCTGGAATTAATGGAATCCTAATCGGTACTGTTGTTGGAGTATTAATTCCCGGGGGGCCGTATGTAGTAATTCCCCTAGCGGGTTCAGTATTTTTATCAGGGGCTGGAGTTGGTCCTGTCGCCGCTTTTATTACTGCATGGAACACCATACCGCTAACTAGAACTGTTATGTGGGAATGGCCATTTTTAGGCGGAGCATTTACTTGGAGCAGAATGATTGTCAACATTCCATTCCCTTTTGTTGCGGGGTTTTTATCACCACCGATATTCGAATTAATAAAATAATTTTGACGTAATATTAAGTTTATTTGAGTAGTCTATAGACTAATTTACTTGAACTTTAAATTTATTTAAAACAGGGTTCATGATGCTTTGAATTAAGTCATTCCTTTGGCTTGGAAGGCCTGAAACAAGGACTAATGCAGCACTTGAACCTATATCTGTAGTGGCTAATATAGTTAGTTGTCCGTTTGCTGTAATATCGAAAATTTCCCATGAAAAAATATCGGTCTTTATTGTCCCCAAACTGTTATTAGTTGCTAATGGTCCAAAGCTCCTAATTACATTGCTGGATAAAGTATTACTATTTGTCATCGGCACTATTTGCTGCGCGAGTCCTACCAAACCTAACGTTGTCCTTGAGACAAAACCTGGAGCCTGTTTCACCCAACCTATTGGCTGGATGCTAATAATTTTTGATGAAGGATCAACGTAATTTTCAAAACTAGTCTTCTTTAAGGGCTGNAACCATTTGACTGNAGAAGCTTTGCCTACGCATTCTGAGCTAAGTTGATTCGAATTTGAGTAGAAATCTTTTACTATTTTTAATGCGCAAGAGTTTGAAAAAATCACACCATGGCTGGTTCCTGGGAATTCTATGAACGTGGAGTCCTTCAAATTTGCAGCAACTTTTTTGCCGTCAGAAGGNGGAGTGATCGGGTCAAATTTACCTGCTAATACTAAAGTGGGGATACTGCTAATAACAGGATCATTCTCAATACTTGATGATGAAGTTGCACCCCAAAATTCACATATACTAATGTGTTCTTTCGCATAAATGTCTTGACTATCGAAAAGTGTTTTGAAAAATTCACTCGCGAGAGAACTTTGCCTTAAAGTACGTAAATTTGTAAACCCAATTTCATCTGGGCATTGTACAGAATAGTACTGACCTAAACTCGTATATTGCATAGTTGATAAATCATTAGATAGCAATATATTTGCTTCTTCAACATTTCCAGAAAAAGCAGAAGATATTACTTCTGGTAGCCAAGGAATTAATTCGGATTGATACATACTCTGAAATAATACAGACACCAGACGATTGCCTGTCATCAATGTTGGGATATTCTCTGCTGCAAACGTATTACCATCCTTGTTATCTGTTTTAATCATGACCGCGTTTCCAGGCATAGGGTATTCGTCAAGTTGTTTTACAGCTTGGATTAATTTTGCTTCCAAGCCTGGAAAATTTTCATTGCATTCTGGAGACGACTTGCATTGCAGGAAAAGCAATTCAAATGCTCTATCGGCATGCATGGGGATAGAGGCATATATGTCCTGCTCTAACGGATAAGATGAATCTAAGACTACTTTTCCAATAGTTTCAGGGTATTCACGCATGATTGTTTGCGCTAGCCTCGTACCATAGGACACTGCAAGTAGGTCCCACTTTTCGTATCCTAATGCAACTCTCAAACTTTCAGCGTCATGCGCGCTTGCTAAGGTATTGAATAAAGAAAAATCAACACCTTCTTGTTTTAATCTGCGATGGCATTGTTTTAATGCGTTAATAAATGAATCCTGCTCACTTTCTATCGATTGCTTTGTATTTAAAGAGGAGATTTTTTCCTCATTTACCTCAGGGCAATTTAAAGCAGGGACTGAAGATCCCACTCCTCTTTGATCGAAAAACACGAGATCTCTGTTAACGTTTAATTTTGAAAAAACTGAACCGTATGTAAAAGGTATTGTTTGTAACGAATGAGAACCAGGTCCACCATGCAAATAGACTAAAGGACTTTCTGAAGCAACAGAATTTTTAGCATAGAAAATCGCTACGGATATTTGAATTGTAGCTCCGCGAGGGTTTCTATGATCTGCAGGGACATCTAAGTAGCCGCATTGGAATTTGCGATCAGTTTGTAATTTAAAATTACAATCCTTTGGGCTGAAATTCTTTTCAAAAAGACTTACTGGGGTCGGAGTAGCGACAATTCTGGAGGCTATTTCATCAGCTACTATCGTAGACTTCGTCTCATCGTTACTTGAACAGGCTACGCAAACCAATAATAGGAACAATAAATTGGGCAATATGTGTCGTGTCATCGTCTGTTAGTATACCTAACCTAAATTGAATTGTTATGGGTACCGATATTAGGAGGATAGCTATATGAAGGCAATCAGATTTCATCAATTTGGCGGTCCCGAAGTTTTGAAGTATGAGGAAATCGACGGACCTTCTTTGTCTGAAGGTGAACTATTAATCAAAATAGGTGCTTGTGGGGTAAATTTCATAGACACATATCAACGCACAGGTGCATATAAAGTAGATTTGCCTCATATTGCTGGACAAGAAGCTGCAGGAGAAGTTGTAGGAATGGCGGATGATGTATCCGGATTTAAATTAGGAGATCATGTTGCATTCACGGGTACGCCATATGCTTACGCAGAATACATGACAGTACTAGCAGAAAAGGCGGTGAAGCTACCTCCAACCGTTTCAGATAAAGAAGGAGCAGCTATTCTCTTGCAAGGAATGACTGCGCATTACTTAGTGCATTCAACTTTCGCTTTGCAAAAAAATCAAACTTGCTTAATACACGCTGCTGCAGGAGGCGTGGGCTTATTGTTAGTGCAGATGGCAAAAATGCAAGGAGCTCGGGTTATTGGGACAGTATCTACTGAAGAAAAGGCTATATTGGCACGTGATGCTGGCGCAGACGAAGTAATTCTCTATACGCAACAAAATTTTGTAACCGAAGTCATGAAATTAACGGAAGGAAAGGGCCTACCGGTTGTATATGATTCTGTAGGCAAGACGACTTTTGAAAATAGTTTGGACTGTTTGGAACCACGAGGATATATGGTTCTGTATGGCCAATCTAGCGGACGTGTCGACCCAATGGATCCCCAAATATTGAATGCCAAAGGCTCTCTATTTTTGACAAGACCTTCACTGAATAGCTATGCGCTGACAAGGAAAGAAATTGAGTGGCGTGCCAGTGATTTATTCAATTGGATCTCCTCGGGGAGGCTTAAAGTGCACATTGATAGTGCGCGACATTTGTCTGAAGCTGCCGAAGCACACGAGGCGCTCGAAAGCCGCAAGACCACTGGGAAAGTGATTCTTATCCCTTAGTCAAACAAATTGACGAGTGCTGACAAATCTATATCGCCTAATCCCATTTCGGTCGCTTTGTCGAATAGGTTTTTGGTTTGCTTGCCTATCGGGAGGTGTATGCCAAATTCTTTAGCTACTTCTTCAATTAAATTAAGGTCCTTAACCAGCAACCGTGTTGGTGTTAAAGCCCCGAATTCTTTTGATATCATCATCGGCGCGTTACGATTCAGCATGTTGCTTGCACCCCAAGAAGTTCCCAGAACTTCAAATAACTGAGCAGGGTCAGCTCCTGCAGACTTTCCAAATAAATAAGCTTCACAGGCAGCGAGAGTATGGACCGCGACAAGTAATTGATTAGTCAGCTTTGTGACACAACCCTGACCGATATCACCAACACGATGGACAGTTGAGCCCATTGAACTTAAGACTGGTAATGCCATTTCGTATACGTTTTGGTCACCCCCAGCCATAATAGTCAACGTACCATCTACAGCTCGTGGAACGCCTCCACTAATAGGTGCATCCAAAAAGCCGAGGGCACGGCCAACTGCTTCTTGGCCAATTCGCTTAGCTAGTGCAGGTCCGATAGTACTGTTTTCTATGAGGATAGTTTCCCGGCTGACGTTTTTGAGTAAGCCGTTGTTCCCAAGATAAATTTCTTCAGACGTTGTTTCATCAGGCAAGCAAGTACATACTATTTGGGATTTGCCAGCAAGCTCACTGATAGTACTAGCCTCAGATGCACCAAATCCAAGCATTTCATCTACTGGACCTCTTGAGCGCGACATAACGATAACGTCATATCCAGCTTTCAAAAGGTTCTTTGACATAGGTTTCCCCATTCTCCCAAGACCTATAAACCCAATTTTCATAATTTGCCTCCATTAGTAGTCTTGCATTTTTTAACCAATTTGACAGCACCTTAACCCTTTCGTAAGGTCTAAATAGTTGATTACGGAGGTATTAATGACAACAGGACAATCACAGGCAAATTACATTAGAACTCCCCAGTTTTACGATAACTGGATGGAAGCTCAGGGTATTCCAATTTATAGGGATTACTACATCGAAGATGGCCGAACTATCGAATTGGGCTACTGGAAGGAACGAGAACATAATGCTGCTTTTTTACAATTAGCAGGTCAAGAAGGTGTTTCAGAAGCTCGAATTACAGAAGTACCCGCTGGAGGTACGATAAAGCCGTTTAAGATGACTCTGGAGGATATTGTTTATGTCCTTAGCGGACGAGGTGTCGCCACTGTTTGGAAAGATGGAGGAGAAAAGCACAGCTTCGAGTGGACAGATCATGCTATGTTTCGAATCCCAGGCAATTACTGGGTAGAGTATGCAAGTATGTCTGGTGGAGAGCCTGCGCGTTTGCTGCATTACAACAACATGCCCATAGCAATGTCCGCTGCAAAAGATGCCAGCATATTTTTCAACACTCCTCTACAACCCCAAGAAGAACTTGTTTCATCAGATGAATTCTATTCAGATGCATTAGCTGTAGATAATGACCCTTCTGGGCGAGGTCAAGTTCGTCAGTATTGGGTCGGGAATTTTTTCCCTGACATGAGAGCATGGGATAGATTAGTGCCATTTAAAGGCCGCGGCGCAGGTGGTACTACTGTGTTTGTGCAGTACCCGGGTTCAGAATTGACTGCACACATGTCTGTATTTCCTGCGAAAACCTATAAAAAAGGTCATAGGCACGGGCCCGCGTACGTAATTGTTATTCCCGCAGGTGAAGGTTTTTCCGTCATGTGGCCNGAGGGTAAAGAAAAAGTTTATGTACCATGGCATGAAGGAAGTATATTTGTACCACCAAATAGATGGTTCCATCAGCATTTTAACGTTGGAGAAGAACCCGGGCGTTATTTAGCGTTCCATCCATTACCGCAATTTACCGGTTTTATGGGTGAAAAAATCGATCGTTCAGGTGATCAATTTGAATATCATCAGGAAGATCCTGAAATAAGGGAGCGCTTTGAGGCAGAGTTAGCAAAACGCGGACTTCAAAGTGAAATGCCTCCCGAATGTTACTCAAATCCCGATTACAAATTTGAGAATGAAAAAGATTAATTGTAGTGCATCATAACGAAAGAGGCTCATATGAGCCTCTTTCGTTATGATCTGATAATTTTTAAAGCTAAGGAACGAGTTTGATTTCGGCTGCTGCAGTATCAGCTTTGAGAAAATCATCCTTATTGAAGTTGTATAACCCCGCGCCTCCTAACAAAATTGACTTCGCTGTCTCCCTGGAAACATTTTCAAGTAAGTTTGTAGTTACAAAAGGAAAGCTAGAGTCAAAATGTGGATAGTCTGTACTTATTGCCATATTCTCAGGACCTATAAAAGAGGCAGTTGCTTCAATTTCTGGCTCTGTACCTTCTACGCTTGCCCAACAATTCCTCTGGAAGTACTCCTTAGGAGTTAATGATAAATAAGGAGCATGTGAATCTCGGTAATTAACATAATCCCACTCAATTCTAGATAAGAGCCCTGGAGCCCAAGAGTTATTTGCCTCTAGGTACCCTACCCGTAATTTAGGGAAAAATTCAAATACCCCTCCAATTATTTGTGCAACCATAGCTTGTTGCATTTCTACCCAGTGACTGGCTACATGCCTGTAAAAACGATTCTCTCCATAGAGAGTATTGAAATATGAATTCCAAGCTCCTGTTCCTTCATGGAAGCACCAAGCAACATTTAGTTCTTCATGTAGTGAATAAAGCGGATCCCAATAATTAGAATGCCAGTAATGCCCGTTTACTAGATTTGGTCTGATAAAGGACCCCACTGCATCAAGTTCAGTAACGCACCTTTTTAATTCTTGGCAAGCCAAAGAAACATCGTGTAAAGGCAGCATTGCAACCCATTTCATTTGATCAGGGCTACGTCGTGTAAAGTCAAACATCCAATTGTTATATGCTTGTGATAAAGCTAAGGATAATTGTGGATCCATATTATTCCTACCCATCACACTTAAGCATCCGGTAGGAAATAGCACCGCAATATCAATTCCCTCCATAGGAAACGCCATTAACTGGGCTTCATTATCGTATTTCCGGTCAACCGCAAATTGTAATCGACCAGTTCCAAACGACCTTGAAGCTGACAACTGTTGACCGACAGACGTTACGGTTGATCCACTTGCTTGGGGTACGTTCCTAGAATTTCGTTTTCGGTATTGCTGTAATTCTCCATCCATTGACGAAGGTATACCGTCTATTGTCCAATAACGCTGGAATTTCCCTTCAGCATTAACGGGAGCGGTAACCCTTGATTTAAATGCAGGGTCGAGATACCTTTCAAACAAATTACCAGGTTCTTGCACATGCATGTCACTATCTACAAAACGTAATCCATCTTTCATAGAGTTAACTCCTAATCTCGTATATCTTGCAGGAACATTTCAGTAGGAATTTCATGGCCTAAATTCAAATTTTTTGCCTTGTCAAAAACAACTTTTCCTACAGCTGCAAACTGGAGACCTTGGTTTCCTGTGTTGAGATAGAGTGTGATGTCGTCATTAGAAGTTCGACCACTAATCTTACTTGAAACAAGATCAGTGAATGTAGGAAATGTTGAAGAACTGATTTGTTCCATTCGTAATTCAGATGAAGGTAATCGTTTCATTTCCTCTTCGGTTCCGGCAACAAAGGCTACAGGGCTATGCCCTCGCCCGTATTGAATTCGGGGGTCTTCTGCCAATTTTGCACCACCAATTCCTTGGCGTACGATTACATTTGCTCTATTAAAAATTACCTCATCTAACTCGTAGCCTCCTAGATTAGTCACATGCATACCAGGTTCTAGCCACTCGCCTTTTAGGACAGGCCGCATTGCATCAGTGCAAGTAGAGACTATATCGGCACCACGTACTGCTTCTTCAGGACTATCAACTGGTTCAATATCAATATTTAGCGAATCCATCATTTCGGCAGCATACGATTCACGATTCTTTTTGGTAGGACTGTAGACTCGAACTTTTTTGATGGGGCGCTCGTTACAAAATGCCTTCAAATAAGTTCGTGCCATTCCACCTGATCCAATCATTCCTACAACTTTCGAGTCTTCCCTTGCCAAATACCTAACTCCAAGGCCTCCTCCCGCACCGACCCGAGCGTGTTGCAACTCCCCATCATTTATGATTGCTAAAGGTTCTCCATTACGAGTACTGAAGAGCATTATCAGCCCGCAATATGTACCGGGTTCGACGCAATGTTTTTCTTCTGTCCAGTTACCGTTTTCATCTTCAGGCCACGAAACAATGTCTGATTTCATTCGAATAGCAAAAACTCCTAAGTCTTTACTTGCACCTTCCATAGTCCCCCATCGATAGTAATCTTCGGTTCTCCCTGTAGGAACGTACATATCAATTCGAGGACGATGTATTGCCGCACCATCGGCAAGTCCTCTGAATGCATCGTCTTGGGAATCAATTGCTTCGCCAATAGACAAAACTCTTCGTACAACTTCATTATTGATGAATAACATTTCTCCTCCAATTTTGATTAAATTAAGCCAAAATCAATACCATATAGTTCTTCAAGTCGATCGAGCTGATCCTTTGTAAATGGTTCCTTACCCACGCAAGCTACAGCTTCATCTATTTGTGATAGCTCGGAGAACCCAACAAGCACAGTGGAAATATTTTGATTCATTAAGGCGAATCTAATTGCAACCTGCGCTAATGACTCTGAATCACTGCTTCTTAAAAAATCCAGAGCCTGCGCTCTTGTTGCATTTGTTGCATATTCTGGATCCGAACTTGGTCCACCTTGATTGAGTTCATGAGGAACAGAACTTCCAGACAGCGCACCTGCTTCTAATACTCTTAGTGCAACTGCACCGATCCCCTTAGCACTTGCTTTTTTAAGTATCTGACCGTAATTATGCTGACTAAATGCATTCGGCATTTCACGATCTGATGATGGATTAAGGATATTATAAAAAACCAGTAAGGAGTGGAACGATCCTTTATCAGCAACTTCATGATATGCCGAGGGGTCACCTCCAAATGCGCAGAATCCATAGTATCGTAATTTGCCTTCATTTTTTAAAGCTTCAAAAGTTTCTTGAACACCTTCATGAGCAAGCATTTGATTTACGTCGAGTAAAGCACCAATAGCTAAAGTTTTCCCTGGATCTCGTAAAGACGTCACCCTATTGTGTAGATGCACTATATCGAGATATTCAAGATTCAACCGTTTCAGGCTTCGCTCAACAGATAATCTAATGTACCTGGGTATATCTTCAAGCTCATTCTCTTGCAGAGCAACTTTTGAACCTACTAAAGGTCGGTTACTTAATTTCGCAAGGACAGGCCCTAAATTTTCCTCGGATTTTCCCTGTCCATATGTAGCTGCCGTGTCAAAATAATTAATACCTTGTTCCATTGCATGCTCTGCCGATCGTACGCGTTCAGATTCTGTGCCCCAAATCATTAATCCCGCAGTATTACCACATCCAAATCCAATTTCTGAAATTTGAATATCTGTGCTACCGAGTTGTCTATATTTCATAGGTGCTCCAGGACTAACTTTAAAAAATATGCTTAAGTGTACCGCCTAAATTAGATAAAAACATATAGACCGGCTATCTAATGGTAAATAGAATCATGGTAATAAACTACTGGAGGCGACATGGCTCCCCTGCCCAAAAGTATTACTATCGACGAACTTTCAATAAACGCTATTAGATTTTTATCTATTGATGCTGTGCAAAACGCAAATAGCGGTCACCCTGGTGCACCAATGGGCGCAGCACCGATGGCATACGTCTTATGGAATCGGCATTTAAAGCACAATCCATTAGACCCTAATTGGTTTAATCGTGATAGATTCGTACTTTCTGCAGGACATGCTTCGATGCTTTTATATTCATTACTGCATCTTACCGGATATGACCTTACTATTGAGGACATTAAAAAATTTCGACAATGGGGGAGCAAAACCCCCGGCCATCCAGAGTATGGAATTACCCCTGGTGTAGAAATGACTACAGGTCCTTTAGGCCAAGGATTTGCACATGGGATTGGGATGGCTATTGCAGAGAAACTTCTCGCAGACCACTACAATCGCCCAGGTTATAGCATCATAGACCATCATACTTACGGAATAGTATCTGATGGGGACCTTATGGAAGGAGTTGCTTCAGAAGCCGCGTCATTAGCAGGCACACTTGCGCTTGGGAAACTAATTTATTTATACGACGATAACGATATATCTATCGAAGGGAATACAGATATTACCTTTACCGAAAATGTTCGAAAGAGGTTTGAATCATATAACTGGCATGTTGTAGGTCCCATAGATGGTATGAGCGTTGATGAAGTAGATAATGCAATTAAAGAAGCACGTATCGAGAATACGCGTCCCAGCCTAATAATTGCACGAACGACTATAGGTTACGGTAGTCCGAATAAGGCGAATACAGGAGGAGTCCATGGCAGTCCTCTTGGGCTAGAAGAAGTTACCTTAACTCGCCAAAATCTTCATTGGGATTATCCGCCATTTGATATGCCTACTGAAGTAAAAACACATATGCAGAAGGCTATCGGAGAAGGCAAAAACCGCCANAANCAATGGTCTGAGCTTTTGGCAAAATATCAGGGTGAATANCCCAGCGAGGCATCCAGTTTTGCATTGGATCTCAAGGGAGAAATTAGCGATTCAAGTTTTTTAAATTTGGAACATATTTTTGATGATGACGTGAAACCTCTTGCAACCCGTGAAGCAAGTGGCAGAGTGATGAATCACATTTCGGATTATGTACATAGTTTAATTGGAGGATCGGCCGACTTAGCCCCTTCTACGAATACGTTACTGAAGAGTCATATGAAAGTCGGATCTTCGGCAGAACCGCATAATATGCATTTCGGAGTCCGTGAACATGCGATGGGTTCAATTGCAGGAGGAATGGCCTTGCATGGCGGAGCAATTCCATATACTGCAACTTTTCTAATCTTTTCAGACTATATGCGCCCCCCTATGAGATTGGCCGCTTTAATGGGGTTGCGTGTGATTTATGTTTTCACACATGATTCAATTGCGCTTGGTGAAGACGGACCAACTCATCAGCCCGTGGAACAATTAATTGGGCTACGAGCAATTCCCAATATGACAGTGATTCGACCTGCTGATGCAATGGAGACATCTTNCGCTTGGAAATCAGCACTCGAGAATAGATTAGGCCCTACTGCGATTGTACTAACACGTCAAGGCGTGCCTATTTTGGACCAAACGGAGCATTTTTCAGCTAAAGGAGCACTATCAGGAGGTTACATTATTTGGGAGCATTCAAATGAGCCTGATCTCATATTGATTGCAACTGGATCTGAAGTACATCTGGCTCTTGATGCTGCCAAAGCTGCGTCTAAGAAAAACTATTCAATACGTGTGGTTTCCTTACCATCATGGGAAATTTTTGAGCAACAGCCAATGCACTACCAAAACGAAGTATTGCCTCCGTCTGTTACTGCACGTATTTCTATTGAAGCCGGTTCTACACTAGGCTGGTCAAAGTATGTCGGACAGACTGGTCTTTCTATAGGAGTAGATAAATTTGGTGCATCTGCTCCATTCAACGTCCTTTATGAAAAATATGGTTTAACAGCAGATCACATCCTACGGGAAATTGAGCAGCTTATTGGGCAAAAGTAAAATGACTGAAGGTAGGCAACCGCAAGGCGCAGAACTAGGCATCTACACTTCATCTGTAAACGATACTCTNAATACATTAACCTCAATTAATTTAATTTCTCGTATTTGGGAGAAAGATCCAACTGCTTGGGCGGGTAAGCATGAAGTTATTGCAAATCGACTTGGCTGGCTGAATGCCGCAAATTACATGGGTGAAAACCTCCTGACAATTAACGATTTCATTAAAGAAATACAGGCTTTAAAATTTGAAAATTTTGTGCTTATNGGGATGGGTGGTAGCAGTGTGGGACCTTATGTGTTAAGTACAATCGATCAAGCAAATAAAAAATTAATCGTATTGGATTCAACTGTCCCCGCATTCATTAGTTCGGTATTTGGAAGGTTAAATTTACAAAAAACTCTTTTNATCATTGCATCAAAATCCGGCGACACTCTCGAGACTGTGTCATTATTTGATTACTCCTGGGAACAAGTAAAAATCAAATGTAATCAAACTAATCCTTATGATATAGGAAAACATTTTGTTGCGATTACTGATGAAAATTCCCCATTAGCAGCCATAGGTAGAGATCGGAATTTCCTGAAAGTGTTCATCAATGACACTACTATTGGAGGTAGATATTCATCCACTTCATATTTCGGATATGTTCCTGCTGCACTTATGGGAGTGGATTGTCATAAACTTCATTCGCGGATTGCTCATATGTCCAAACGATGTGAACCAAGCGTAGGAATAAGAAATAACCCTGGAGGTTGGCTTGGTGCTGCTCTGGCGACTTTATACAACCATGGCAGAGACAAAGTTACGATAATAACATCCAAAAGTATCTCTCCCTTTTCGGCTTGGATTGAACAGATACTTGCCGAGAGTACAGGTAAATCAAGCAAAGGATTGGTACCAATCATTAATGAACCTTTACTTGAACCCGATGATTATGCAGATGATAGGGTTTTTGTGCACATGAGAATGCAAGGTGACGATAATGCCGCTGATGACGTCGCAATAGCTAGAGTAAGCGGGCTTGGCCATCCGGTTATAACTATTCAATTAGAGGATGCATATGATTTAGGGGCTGAGTTTTTTCGATGGCAAATGGCAACTGCAGTAATNGGCCATATCCTTAATATTAATCCCTTTGATGAACCAGATGTTCAATATGCAAAAAAAACAACTTTAGAAAAAATCGAAAACAGGCAGAGCGTTAATGACGAACTTGATTGTAATCAGGTAAGAGATTTTAATGAACTAGCGCAGAATTTTCAGAATGGGGATTACTTAGCGATTCTTGCCTACGTTGAACAGACCAATGGTGTGAATGATTCATTGAACATATTGAGGAAGCGAATAGCGTCGAAAAAGAAAATAGCAACAACCTTGAACTACGGACCAGGTTATTTACATTCTGCTGGTCAATTGCATAAAGGTGGACCAGATAACGGTATTTATTTGCTTCTATTTTCCGATCCGATATTGTCTATTCCCATACCCCATAAGGACTATGATTTTGGTCGTTTGTTACATGCGCAAATTCTTGGCGATGTCATGGCACTGCAACAGAAAAACCGGAAATTTATATGTTTGAATTTAGGTTATGATTCGGAAGCAGGCATTCTCAGACTGCTCTCACAGATCNCTGATTTATGATAATAGNCACTTTGAAAAGAGCTAATAAAACATAAAATTAATTTGCAAAATATAATCGATCTGGATTATGGACTAATATTTGCTGGAGTATCTGACTGTCATCTGTATACATACCTAGCAGATTTACCAACTCACCATCATTGGGCATATGTTTTACATTTGGATGAGGAAAATCTGTGCCCCAAAGAATTCTATCGGGTGCTGTTTGTATTAATTTTTGCGCGAATGGAATTGCATCATAGAAGGGGGGCCCATCTGTCGAAATTCTTTCTCCTCCACATATTTTCACCCATGCATTTTCATTCGCCATCAGCTTTAGTAATTGAGCAAAAGGCTCTTGCTGCATGCCTTCACTAGCTTTAACCCTTGCCATGTGATCAATCACAAATGGGACAGGCAAGGATAGGAGTATAGGTGAAAGTTCCACGATATCTTGAGCATCTAGATGTACTACTAAATGCCATCCTAATTCCGCTATTCTTTCAGCCATACGCTTGACGACGGCTTCTTCAGGAACACTCTCTAAATGTTTCACAAAATTGAAACGTACAGCTCGAATGCCACCTACATGGTAGCGCTGCAATTCAGCATCGCTGATGGATGGATCTACAATTGAAGTACCTCTGTAGTTACCATTAGATGTTGCAATTGCATCCAATGTGGCGTCCATATACGTTCCGTGGCAACTTGCATGAACTATAACTGCACGATCTATTCCAAGGTGATCATGTAATTTTTTCAATGCATATTTTGAGGCATCTGGTGGTGTGTAAGACCGATTTGGATGGTAAGGAAACAGCTCTGCTGGGCCGAATATATGACAATGTGCATCGCATGCACCTTTGGGCAATTGTAAACTTGGTTTCTTTGGATTAGGGTCAGGTCCTGCAATCATTTTTATATGTTCAGTCATCTGTATTCCTCAGATTATTTCCCTTTCCATATATCAGAAGAGATATAAACGTTACCTTCCATTATTTTCCTTGCTGTTCTTAACAAGGCCGCTCGTTTTATCTGCGGACCATCATTAGTATTTTCGATTTGAAGTTCTACAGAAAAATAACCAGTCGGATGCTCGAGTTCAAGCATTTTACGCTCACCTTCGGGAAGAACACCATAATCGTATGCTGTAGTTCCTGGAATGACTGTTGCTGTCGCAACTGTAACTGCCGCAAGTACACCGATGGAGGCATGGGCTACTTTGGGTATAAATGACCTTGTACATATAGCACCTCCAGATACGGGTGGTGCAACAAGAAACATTTTGGGGACAACATTGTCAGTCACATCCCCGAGGTTCATAAGATACCCCGCTTGGATGCGTATTTTTTCTAATTGCTGCTTTAATTCAGAATCGTTATTTAGCTCGTCTCGAGTTTCATAGCCAGTTCGATTTAAATCAGTTGCTCTTATTGCGACGACAGGCATCCCGTTATCCATCAATGAACATTCAATCCCATCAATTACGTCAATATAATTACCTGTTGGGAATAATGCACCGCAGAAAGAGCCTGCGGTATCCTCTACATCGATCATGATCGGTGCAGAAGTGCCTGGAACACCGTCAATCCTTGCATCTCCTTGGTAATCCACCATTTTATTGGGAGTCTTGACGCGAGCGATTGCCCGATCACCTGAGTTGACCATGTGAATCCGTACTTCAGTTTCCCCATCAATTGCAGGCAATATTCCTTGTTCGATAGCAAATGGACCTATTCCTGCAAGCATATTTCCACAGTTTGGACTTATATCAACTACTGCTTCATCAACTACGACTTGTGCAAATAAGTAATCAACATCGCAATCATCTCTACTCGGAGGGCTTACTATTGCAACCTTACTCGTAAGAGGATCAGCTCCCCCTAACCCATCAATTTGGCGATTGTCAGGAGAACCCATTACTGATAAGAGAACTTGATCTCGTAAATTTTTATCTTCGGGCAGATCAGATGCCAGAAAGAACGGCCCTCTAGATGTCCCTCCGCGCATGAATACACATGGTATTGATGTTTGCATATGTATCTCCGTTCTACGTGCGGCTTTGCAGCGAATGGTATTTGAATTTTTCTCTAGCCGCGTCTAGTCGACCACCTTTCGCAATTTCGTTACGGATTCTTTCTTCAGCTTCTTCGATTTCTTTCGCGGCCTGTAGTACGGCTTGTTCATGTTCCTTAGCAATAACTAGTACACCATCACCGTCGCCCAATAATAAATCGCCTGGTTCCACACGTACTTCGCCTAGAGAGACTGGCTCTTGGTAAGCGTCAGCACGTACCCTGTCCTTCCCTGTGCGCATGTAAGTTCCGCGGGAAAATATAGGGTAATTCACCTTTAAAGCTCTATTAGAGTCTCGGCATACACCGTGAATCACTGTACCACCTAAATTGTTGCGATTGGCCATCGTAGTAAGGATATCCCCCCAAACGGTAGCATCCAGTCTACCTCCATTATCGATAACGACGATGCCTCCGGGTGCAACCTCATCAATGTAATCTCCGACACTTTCACCTTTATGGCCAGCAGTCATAGGTTCATTACGAACGGTATGTGCTCTACCACAGAGGGTAAACTCACGATCGATTGGTTTTATTCCGAATACTTGGCCACCTAAGCCAAGTCTATCTAGGGCGTCACTTACTGGGGTAGTTCCCAATTGTGCAAACGCTTGTACTACTGGATCGTTAGGGTCAATATAACCTGCCATGTCACCTGCTCTCTTGTTTTTTAATACTCAGTTATTAATCTGGCCTAGAAAGAGTGCATTACCAACAGCCTTCAGTCAAGCTTAATAGTTAAACAACTTTGTTTTATTTAATTCATCTGTGCTCTTAAGCCAAGTGATCCGATCATCTGAATGCTTAAACCAATTATATTGAGATCTAACTAGCCGATGTGTAGCTGATTTGGTTTTTTCGATGGCTTCCGAATAGGCCATATCCCCTTTAACGTATGCAGCTAACTCTCTATAGCCTGCACTTGAGAATGCTGGTAATTCAACATTAAAGCCTTGCGCTAGAAGATCTTTAATTTCGTTAATCCACCCGGATTCGATCATTNAAGTAATTCGATNNTCTAGTTTTTTGTATAAATCAACTCTATTCATGTAGATTGCAAAAACTTGATAATTGTAATTCGGTGGGATTTGCTGCCGAAGCTTGGAAAAAGGTACGCCAGTATGTTCCCAGACTTCTAATGCACGGATGATTCGCCGAATATTGGACGCATTGATAAAACTTACTGCTTTGGGGTCTACGTCCAGTAATTTTGCATAAAGAGCTTTGGACCCATTTTCTTCAGCGTAGGTTTCATAGTATTTACGGAGATTGTAATTCGGTGGAACTGGTGGAATTTGCCACCCTTCAATTAATCCCCAGATGTATTGACCAGTACCACCAACTACTACAGGAGTAATGCCGTTAGCTAGAATTTGATTGATTTTATTACGTGCGATTTCTAAGTACTCGGCTATGCTGAAAAAAGTATCAGGCGATAGAACGTCAAAAAGATGATGTGGTACTAACGCTTGTTCATCTAGCGAAGGTTTTGCGGTCCCTATTGAAAGCCCCTGGTACACTTGCCTACTATCGGCGTTGATGATTTCAATGGCTGATAAGTGGCGTAAATTTAAGGCTGCTTCTGTTTTGCCAGTGCCAGTTGGACCCACAATAAAAATGACATTTGAGTAAGCCATAGAATTATTTCGAGAATGCCAGAATGATTTCAGAAAAATCTGAAGCATTTAGGCTTGCACCACCAACTAAGGCACCATCTATATCATTTTGGGAAGCAATTGCTTGAGCGTTGGCTGAATTGACACTTCCTCCATAAAGTATACGGATTTGTGAAGCACTGAAGTCATTAGAGAGTGATTTTATGCATTCCCTAATAAAGCCAATGACTTCTTGAGCGATTTCTGGTGTCGCTGCTTTGCCAGTACCAATTGCCCAAATAGGTTCATATGCAACGACAATTTGAGGGATTTTGTTAGTAGGAATCGAACTGAGAGAGGCTTTAATTTGCGCATCTATCGTACGGTTTACTAAATTACTCTCACGCTGATCAAGAGTCTCTCCAACGCAAAATATAGGGACGATACCCAATTCAAGCGCCGTGTGAATTTTCGAAGAAATGAACTTGTCATCTTCTAAAAATAATTGGCGCCTCTCAGAATGACCTATGATTACATAGTCGCAATACTCTGCGATCATCTCTGGTGGTGNTTCGCCAGTATAAGCACCGGAACGTTCAGGATGTAAATTTTGAGCACCGATTTTAATGCTAGATCGCATGCAGGCATCAGCTACGACTTTCAATGCTGGTGATGGAGGGCACAAGACACACTCTACAGTACTATTTGGATCGTATTTACTCAGTATGTCACTAGCGAGGATAGAAGATTCCATGATTGTTTTAGGGTTCATTTTCCAATTTCCAGCAACTATTGGGGTCCGCATAAATTTACCTCCTAAATATCATCTAAAGCTGCAACTCCAGGCAAAATCTTCCCTTCAAGGAATTCCAAGGAAGCTCCCCCACCCGTAGAGACATGCGACATTTTCGGTACTAGTCCTAAATGAGTAATAGCTTCAGCAGTAGATCCTCCTCCTATCACTGTAATTGCATTAGAAGAGGACAAATAATTTGCAATTTCCTTTGTCCCAGAGTCAAATGGCGGAACTTCAAATACGCCCATTGGGCCATTCCANACTACAGTAGCCATTGATTGTAAGATTTCGATGTACTGATTGGTGCTATTACGACCTATGTCAAGAACCATTGAATTCGATGGAATATTGTTTATACCAACAGCTTTAGTGATTGCTTGAGAATCAATTTTCTGAGCAGTGATTACATCCGTAGGTAAATGCACTACGGTACCACAGTCCGAAGCTTTACTTAATAGGTCTTTGCAAAGGCTCACCATATCTTGTTCTAATAAAGAAGAACCTATTCCATAGCCTTGTGCATAGAGGAAGGTTGCTGCCATTCCCCCTCCGACAAGTATATGATCAGCATGGCCTAATAACCTATCTAATATTCTTATTTTATCACTGACTTTTGCACCTCCAAAAATTGCAGCTAATGGTTTTTGGGGCTGGCTCAAAATGTCACCTAAGAAAGTTAATTCTTTTTCCATTAATAATCCAGATACTGCCGGTAAATAACGTGCTATACCTTCGGTGGAAGCATGCGCTCTATGAGCTGCTCCAAATGCATCATTTACGTATACATCAGCCATTCTTGACAATGCTGCAGCAAAATCAGGGTCGTTAAGCTCTTCTCCAGGCCAGAACCTGATGTTTTCAAGCATATAAACTGAACCCGGCTCCATTGGAAGCTCATTGAAAGATGGAATTGATAGATCGTGAAGGTAAACCACTTCAGTATCCAACAAAGAAGCTAAATTTTCTGCTATAGGTTTGAGCCTGAGAGGTTCTTGGATTTTGCCATCGGGCCTGCCCAAATGGGAGCACAATAAAATCGATGCATTATTTTCTATTAGATATTTAATAGTTGGAATTGCCTCTTTAATGCGGGTATCATCCGAAATAGTTGTAGTGCCGCGAACATAAGGTACATTGAAATCAACTCTTAAGAACGCGCGTTTTCCTTCCCAATTAATGTCACGGATTGTTTTCTTATTCACTCTGCCACACCATTTTTTCACTGAGTTCGTTCCATCGATTNTGTAAATTGGGCGGTAATCGCAATGACTCGATTAACTGATAAGCGTGTTCCAATTTGCNTTTTATAAATTGTTCAGACTGCTCTTTTGCTCCAAGGTTCTCTAAAATTTTCTTAATTGCAGTTAAATCTTGTAAATCCATTACCCTTTTGAAGTAATAACCACCAAGTTCTCGCTTCTCTGACAATGAAGCCTGCTCAAGCCCCGCGACGATTGGATATAGTTTACTTTTATTAAGCGCCCTTCCAGGATGCGTAGAGGTTCCGAATATAGCATTTATTTCCTCGGAAATAGCTGAGGCCATGCCAAGAGTTTCGCCTAATTCTTGCATTACGCTAACATGAGTTTGATCAGCCCCTGATACGATAGCACCAAGAGAAAGGGTGCTACCTAGTATTGAGCCATATTTCCCTTTTGCCATTGCAAGGTATTCTTTAACACTGACATCAATTCGCTCTTGCAATTCGAGTTCGAGGTATTGGCCTCCATAGTACGAGAGAGCAGAGGAATCTAATGCGCCTACCGCTTGTAATACTGAAGCAGAGCTTAGTACATTTTGCATACTGAATAGGCTTAGTCGAGAAAGTGCATGCAACCCGTCACCAACGTTAATGGATTGGGCTGGCCCCCACAGCCACCACACTGCACTTCGGCCATGTCTTGACTGATTGGCTGTTTGCATATCTTCATGTGTTTGTACTGACTCTTTTAATAATTCTATCGAAGCTGCAACTGCAGATTTTTTTTCATAATCTGAATCTAATAATGAAACAGACTCTAGGCATAGGCAACCATAAATTCTACTATTATTGCTGTTTTGCGCTTCACCGTTTTCATCTATCCACCCTAGCTGAAAGTGCATCATGCGATACAATGGAAGATTAGAATCAAGAGGAATATCGAAACTCTGACTCAGTGCTTTTTCAACAATTGGGATGTATTGGTATAGCTGGTCTGATAATTCATGGGAAGTCATTCTATGTGCCTTCATTTTCGCGAGGTTCATAGACATCACAAATATCTTTAATTTGCTCTATTGAAAGAACTCCAGTTCTCACCACTTTGGGTGTGGATGAAGTAGTGTCAATAATTGTTGAAGGTAAATTACTTGGACTGGGTCCTCCGTCGAGAATCAAACTTAATCTGTTTCCCAATTGCTTTTGTACTTCGTTGGCTGTTGTTGGTTCTGCCCCATTATGACGATTAGCGCTAGTACCGGTAATAGGTGCACCTAAAGCCTGAATTAGTGATTGCGGGCAAGGATGGTCAGGCAAGCGTACTCCTACGGTGTCACCACCTCCAGTGACCAATGAAGGGAGATCCGGATGGCTTTTCATTATTAGAGTAAGCTTTCCTGGCCAAAATGCCTTTGCCAACCTATACGCATCATCTGATATGTCAATGGCAATTTCACTAAGTTGTGATTCGGAAGCAATCAGCACTGGTACAGCCTGATGGCGCTCACGAGCTTTAATAACAAACATTGTCGATACAGATGAATAATTAAATACTGAAGCACCAAGTCCATAGACTGTGTCTGTAGGGTAAGCAATCACGCCACCTTCTCGCAGGAGAATTGAAGCAATGGATCGGTTATTTGGATTGTCAGGGACGAGGGGCATAGCGGCCTTCTTTAGCAAAAGAGTATATCATCTAGTCAATTATAAAAACTTGATCACTTGAAATTAACAAGTATGTAGTTGATGCTATTCAAAATGGCTTTTAACGAGAACAATATGACTGATAATGATACTTCTTCTAGCAAAAATCAAGATTCTCATAGAATCGCCACTACAGGAGACCTTGAGGTCTCTACATACCTTGAAATAGCTAAAGAAAAAGAAGGTTACTCAAGTGAGCTATTAGATTCATCAGATTCGAATATTGGCCCTGAAACAATNGCTATCGTTGATTTCGGGTCACAATATAGCCGATTGATCGCCAGGAGAATCCGAGAGCAAAATGTTTACTGCGAACTTATTTCTCCTAAGGCTCCAAGAGAAGTTGTCGCTGCACTTAACTTGAAAGGCATAATTCTCTCAGGTGGGCCGTCNTCCGTTTATGAAGAGAATGCACCTTTAGCGCAACCTTGGGTTTTTGATATGGGCGTTCCTGTACTAGGTATTTGTTATGGCATGCAACTTATCGCTCATCAATTAGGTGGACAAGTTGCTCCAGCTTTAGAACGGGAATATGGATTTTCAGTAATTCATAAGAATAATCCTAATTTGTTGTTTGACGAGCTCGAAGACGAATTAGCAGTTTGGATGAGCCATGGTGACCGTATAGATTTGCTTCCACCTGGGTTCGTATCTATAGCATTTAGTGAAAATTCACCCATTGCTGCAATGGGGAATGATACAAATATATTTGGAATACAGTTTCATCCAGAGGTAGCTCATACCCCACAAGGCACGCAAGTCCTGCNNAATTTTGCTTATAAAATTTGCGGAATTAGTGGCTCATGGACACCGGGGAATTTTGTTTCTGAGTCGATTGAAAGAATCAAAAACCAGGTTGGTAATGGCAAAGTAATATGTGCGCTATCTGGTGGAGTGGACTCCGCGGTCACCGCTAAGCTCATCCATGAAGCCATTGGCAGCCAATTGACTTGTATTTTTGTAAACAACGGCCTCTTACGGCGTGAAGAACCGGAACGTGTCCGCCAAGTTTTNCAGGATAATTTGGGCTTAAATCTAATTTATGTAGATGCATCAGAAAGATTCCTCTCCGCATTAAAAGGGGTTGTTGATCCTGAAGAAAANCGAAAAATTATTGGAGCAGAATTTATCAACNTATTTGAAGAACAAGCAGGTTCATTGGGTGCAGTTGATTTCCTAGCTCAAGGAACGCTATATCCTGATGTGATAGAGAGCCAAACTTCCGAGAGTACCGCTGCGCACAAAATAAAAACGCATCACAACGTAGGNGGTTTGCCTGAAAGAATGAAATTGCAATTAGTCGAACCTCTAAGNTACCTATTTAAGGACGAAGTTCGACTTGCAGGTGCGCAGTTAGGTCTTCCTGCAACCGTTTTGAACCGCCAGCCTTTTCCTGGGCCGGGTCTGGCGATACGTGTCATCGGCGATATCACCTATGAAAAATTAGAAGCATTACGTTCAGCAGATTGGATTGTCATGGATGAAATAAAGCATGACGGACTTTATGACAATTTGTGGCAAAGCTTTGCTGTCCTGACTGATACTCGCACAGTTGGAGTCATGGGTGACCAACGAACATACCAGCATGTGGNTGCATTACGTGCNGTAACCAGNGATGACGCAATGACAGCAGANTGGGCCCGTCTTCCTTACGATACACTTGCTAGAATATCGAATCGTATTGTTAACGAAGTCCCTAGCATAAATCGTGTTGTCTACGACATAACAAGTAAACCACCAGGGACGATCGAGTGGGAATAAATTAAAAATATTTAAAATCAATTACATAGATCATCTAAGTAAAGTTAAATTGAGAAAAAGCATTTTCAGCTGTTCTAATTGCAGCTTGGCAGACATGACTGCTTGAATAAATTAAATTAAAAGCAACTTATCCTGACGCTTTTTTCTCTAATCTAGAGGAATAAATGTGAATATAGATGAATTAATAGCAGCGTACCCAGACTTCCCAGAGGAAGGTATCTTATTCAGAGATATAAGTCCTTTGCTCAAATCTGCCGAAGCCATGGCATGGACAAAAATCAGCTTGGCTAATGGCATTTCAGAATGGTCACCGGACTATATTGCTGGCATTGACGCTCGAGGCTTTTTATTTTCTGCGCTGGTCGCTGATTCTTTGGGAATTGGATCAATCATGGTCAGGAAAGAAGGGAAATTACCGGGTAAGCTAGATACACGCAACTACAGTTTGGAGTACGGTTCCAGCGGACTTTCCATACAAACAGACTCTAATCTCAAGGGTGCACGTATTGTTTTGATGGACGATCTACTTGCTACTGGAGGAACATTTAATTGCGCCAAAGAATTGTTTGAATTCCAAAAGGCTCATGTTATCGGATGTGCTGTTGTTATCGAACTTAAGGGGCTTAAAGGGAGAGAATCTATCGACTGCCCTGTTTTTTCATTGAAACAATATGATTAGAAAATTTGATAAAAATGAAACTTTAATAGTAGTTGCATTAGAAAAAGAATTGCCGAAGTCTCTTGTTCAGGAATGGAACGTCTGTTACACCGGTGTTGGAAAGGTCAACGCGCTTATATCAATTGCACAGGGCATATCAACTTATGAACCGAAGACTCTAATTAATTACGGAACTGCAGGAGCTACGGATACTAATATTTCTGGATTACAAGAAGTAACTTTGTTCAAGCAAAGAGATATGGATGCGCGGGCTTTAGGGTTTGAATTGGGAGAAACTCCCTTTGATCCTATTAGTTCAATTCAACTAAATAGACCTGGTTTAAGTTGTGGTACCGGAGATAATTTCGTCACTGAAGGCCAAGTGATGACTGTTGACCTAGTAGATATGGAGGCATATGCCATAGCGAAGTATTGCTTGGTCAATAGGATAAATTTTTATTGTTATAAGTATGTTTCTGACCATGCAGATCTAGATTCTGCTAATCAATGGAATAATCAAGAATGGCTGGAACAAATGTTCTTTAAAGGAGCAAATTTATTTATCCAAAACGTGCTTGATGAAAATCCTATTGGATAGAATAATGCGTTCGAAGAATGATTCTTAACAAGAAAAATAAACTATCTATAGGTGTTATCGGTAAAGATAACCATGCTCATAGGCTCATAAATATTCTTGAAAAATCCGAATTAGTTGACGATATACGCATCTACTACTACCGTGCTTACGACGGTGTTGATTATAGAGTCACCAGTGATTTTTCAAAANTAGAGTCATGCGATGCTATTATTCTAGCTAGCCCTACCCCTTCTCATTTTGAGTATTTGCAGAAGCTCTCAGATTTCCCAGGATATATTTTTGCCGAAAAACCGCTCGTCTCCGATCTTGGAGAATCTATAAAAATAATGAACTGGTCCGAATCAAAGAAAATGAAAATCAAAGTGAATTACTCCTTTATTGATTCTCCTGTGTATTCGAAACTCAATGAAATAGTGAACACAAAAGAATTTGGAAGCCCTATTGAAATGAGCATTAGAATGGGGCATGGCTATTCCTTTTCTGATCAATATCTAAATAATTGGAGATCAGTACAGAGTAAATATGGGGTAGCTGAACAAATCAGCGTTCATTNCATCAATTTGGCAATGCATCTTTTTGGTAGCGTAAGCAACTCAAGAATAAATTTGACCAATTTTTCTGGAAGAGGAAATACTCCAGATACTTCAGACATTTTGCTCCAAATGGCAGGCTCCCTTACCGTCAAGATTTTTACTAGCTACGCGATTCCGTATCAATTTGAATTACTTTTAACTTGCACCAATGGGATATACCAGTATGACGGGAAGGTGGAAACTATCCGCTCGCCCCGTGATTTTTATAATAAGAGAAACCAATATACGCTCCCCCCAATAACCTATGAGAACGCAATTTCATATAGAGAAAACATGGATAGAGGATTGGAAAAATCGTTATCTGATTTTCTTACACTTGTTGCTGATAATGGCTTCTTAAATTCCGAACAATTGGATACTGCCTTAATAACTATGGAGCCAATATTTAACGAGAAAATACAATGAATAACGAAATGGGTACTCAATGAGACTGCTTGTTGTAGGAAACGGTGCTCGCGAGCATGCAATAGTTTGGAAGCTTTCTAAAAGCAACAAAAAACCGGAAATATTTGTGGCCCCTGGCAACGCTGGTACAGAAACCATTGCGATTAATGTTCCTATCGAATTAGACGACATCGAAAATTTACTTGAATTTGCTAAAGGTAATCAGATTGATCTAACCATCGTCGGCCCTGAAATTCCGTTAGTTAAGGGAATCGTAAATGACTTTAGTAACGCAGGACTTCGTATTTTTGGGCCTACAAAAGAAGCAGCTCTAATTGAAGGAAGTAAATCATTTTCTAAACAAATAATGAATTCTGCGGGCGCTCCCACAGCACCATTTTCAATCTTTGATAATTATTATCAAGCTAAGGAATATATATTAGAGAAAGGCGCACCAATAGTGATTAAGGCTGATGGCCTTGCTGCAGGAAAAGGTGTAGTAGTTGCGCAATCGGTTGACGAGGCATTAGAGGCATTGCATGCAATGATGGTTGAAAGGATTTTTGGAACTTCGGGTGACCGAGTTGTAATTGAAGATTGCCTATCTGGCCCTGAAGTTAGTGTCTTTTGCTTTACCGATGGGTCAAATATCTCTTCTCTAGTTGCCGCTTGTGACTACAAGCGAGCCTATGATGACAATAAAGGGCCAAATACAGGTGGTATGGGTGGTTACAGTCCACCTTCTTGGTGGAATGCTAAATTTGAAAAACTAATACGAGAAACTTGTATAAAACCAGTGATTGATCAAATGGCTTTAATGGGATGCCCATATTCGGGGATTCTTTATGGAGGATTGATGCTAACAGAACAAGGGCCTAGCATCATCGAATTTAATGCACGTTTAGGAGACCCTGAAGCTGAATTCATACTCCCTCGCCTAGAAAACGACTTGATTGAAGTAATTGATGCCCTGCTAAATGGAGATTTGAATAAATTGGAATTGAAATGGGAAGATAATTACATAGTAGGAGTAGTATTGGCTTCAGGTGGGTACCCTGGGAAATATGAAATCGACCTGCCCATTCATGGACTGAAAAATACATTGAATCTAGGGCAAGTTTTCCACGCAGGAACACGTTCAAATAACGGTGAGACTTACACTGCTGGTGGTCGAGTTTTAACTGCAATTGGAAAAGCGACTACAATGAAAGAAGCTCGTATAAATGCCTATAAANTGGTAGAAAAAATAAACTTTGAAAACATGCAGTATCGAACTGATATTGCACAATNCNCTAATGATGAAAAAGTAAATAAAGAAAAGGAGACACCCATTGCCTAAAGTAAGAATTATCGTTGGTAGTGCTACAGATCAGCCAGTTATGGAGGATACTAAAAAAACATTAATAGACCTTGGTGTTGATACTGACTTATTAGTTGCCTCTGCACATAGGAACCCTAAGAAAGTAGAGGAATATATTACACTTGGCGAACAAGAAGGTGTTGAAGTATTTATCGCTGCAGCAGGTGGGGCAGCGGCCCTTCCAGGAGTCGTTGCGTCACATACTACCCTACCAGTTATTGGAGTGCCCATTGCCTCTAGTGAAATGACAGGAGGAGTAGACGCTTTATATTCCATAGTACAAATGCCTCCCGGTATTCCCGTCGCTACAGTTGCAATAGGATCTTGGGGCGCTAGGAATGCTGCATTGTTAGCAGCTGAAATTTTGGGGGTGAAATACCCAGAAATTCGCCAAGAAGTTGAAAACTATAGAGAGCGCTTAAGACAGAGATAAAGGAACGAATATTTTTTGCTGACTATTCTTTGTGATTTTGACGATACTGCTGCAGATTGTAATGTTGGACAATCGATTTTGGTGCATTTCCAGCCAGATCCATCAACTCGGGGAGTGCTACCATGGGAAGATATTCGTAGCAAATATACTGAACGGCAAATCTCTTTAGCTGAATATCAAGAACTGGCTTTTCAGCAACTCGATTGTAGTCGATTATCGATTATAGAATTTGTTAGGAATAGCCANCCGATTCGATTGGGCTTCAAAGAACTCTCTACGTACTCAAAAAATAATGATGTTACATTAGCAATTACCAGTCATGGATTGGATTTTTACATACAAGCAGCGCTTGACTCTGAAGAGATTATGATACCAATTCACGCAGTAACCACGTTTGGTGAAAGATCAGAAATGAGCTTTGAGTATCCGTATTCAGATAAGTCATGCTTTGCTTGGCCTGGTAATTGTAAATGCAAGATGCTCGAGCAATACCGTAATTCGACTGATCTAATTATTTATGTGGGGGATAGTATTTCAGATTCCTGTCCTGCATTAAAAGCTGATTACGTTTTTGCAAGAGACTNGCTCGTGGGTTTCTGCGTCGAAAATGACGTAAAATTCCAAGAATTTTCTGATTTTTACGATATNATTAATTATGTCAAAACCCTGAAGGAGAATACGAATGATTGATCGCTATGCACTCGAACCGATGAAGGGCATTTGGTCGGATGACGGCAAATACGATCGTTGGCTCGCAGTAGAGATAGCAGTATGCGAAGCATGGGCAGACTTAGGTTTAATTCCAGTTCAGGATATTGAAAAAATCCGTAATGCCACATGGGATAAGGAAAAATTAACAGAGAAATTTAACGAAACAAAACATGATGTTACTGCATTTCTTTACTCCGTCACTTCTAATTTGGGCTCTGAAGGAAGATGGGTTCATCATGGATTGACTTCAAATGATGTATGGGATACCGCCACAGGTCTTCAACTAAAAGATTCTGCTGAAATACTGCTCAATGATTTAAATGCATTAGTTGAAGCACTCGAGATAAAAGCAAAAGCGCATAAGTATACCTTGATGATGGGGCGGACACATGGAGTCCATGCTGAGCCGATCACATTTGGCCTGAAATTAGCCTTATGGTGGGACGAAATGCGTCGAAACCGTGAAAGACTGATTCACGCAACTGAACAAATAAGTGTTGGCAAAATATCTGGAGCTGTGGGAACCCATGCAACAGTACCTTTAGAGATTGAATCATTTGCTTGTAATCAATTGGGTATTGACTATGCACCACTATCTAACCAAATAGTGCAAAGAGACCGCCATGCTTATTTTCTCACCACACTTGCGGTAATTGCTGCATCGTTAGAGAAATTTGCTACTGAAATCAGAGGATTACAACGAACTGAAGTACATGAAGTAGAAGAACCTTTTGGTGAAGGACAGACTGGTTCCTCAGCTATGCCCCATAAACGAAACCCTGATTTATCTGAAAGAGTATGTGGCCTTGCGAGATTAATTCGCGGGAATTCAGTCACAGGATTAGAGAATGTTGCGCTTTGGCATGAACGAGATATCTCTCATTCATCTGCTGAACGAATCATTCTTCCCGATTCATGTATGGCATTAGACTATATTTTGAACTTATTTACTGGAATTATTACCGGTATCAAAGTATTCCCTGAGCGCATGATGGAAAACATAGAATCTACGCGAGGCCTGCTATTCTCCCAGCGAGTCATGCTAACCTTGGTAAATGCTGGAATGTCACGTGATGATGCGTATAAACTCGCACAAGGACACGCCGCAACTACTTGGGACAAGAAAGCGGATTTCCGTGATTTAATTAAAAATGACTCCAAGGTGACCGCTCTTCTTGATAAGCCCACTTTGGATGAGCTTTTTGATTATAATTTTTACACGCAGTGCATTGATGCTCTATTTACGCGTGTTGGCTTGAATGAATAAATTTTTGAGGTTGTAAATGAAATCGTTATTAGAAACACCGCTACCTAATAGATTATATAAAGGTAAAGTCCGAGACACTTATGATCTTGGTGACGGATTACTACTTATGGTTGCTACTGATCGTATATCTGCATTCGATGTGGTACTGCCTGATGGTATACCAGATAAGGGTAGAGTTTTATCTCGAATGTCGAAATTTTGGTTCGAGCAAACGGAAGATATAGTACCAAATCATTTTATTGGTCTAGCAGATGATCCTGATGTTGTAAGTAAATTCCAAAATAATGAGTTGATAAAAAATTTACCGCCTGAAGTGGCCCGTCAAGCAATGATTGTCAAGCGCGCAGAGCGAATTGATGCCGAATGCGTAGTGAGGGCTTACCTAACGGGATCCGCCTTGGTTGATTATGATTCGAGCGGTACAATCTTTGGAGTAGCTATGCCAACTGGTTTGAAGGATGGCAGTAGGCTACCAGAGTTAATGTTTACGCCCACTACTAAGGCAGAAGTCGGACATGATGAACCTGTTTCAATTGAAGAATTGGGACAGATGGTTGGAACTGATCTCGCCGCTAAATTACAGGAACTTTCCTTTGCGGTTTTTCAGCGCGCTCACGATATAGCGTTAGAGCGAGGCATTATTTTAGCTGACACTAAATTCGAGTTTGGTATGCACGAAAATCGAATTATTTTAATCGATGAGGTTTTGACCCCTGATTCAAGTAGATTTTGGGATGCTTCAGGTCATAACCCTGGCCAATCTCAACCCAACTTTGACAAGCAATTTGTTAGGGACTGGCTTTTAACTCAAAAAGATTGGGATCGGACACCTCCNGCACCTTCATTGCCTGNTGAAATCGTCGAAAAAACGCGTGAACGCTATCTAGAGGCTCATTTAAAACTAGTGGGGGCGCCACTAGATGTTTAGCCAAGGAGAATGGTTACGTGACTGAGCAAAATAATAATTCTATCGAACTTAATGATGAAACTGACGATCCGGGTTATCAAGAGTCAGTGGCCTCTTCAAGGACTAGCGGTAAGGCTAAGCAGGCATCAAGAAGTACTGTGGCGCGACAAGAACGACGCATACGTTCAGAAGCTAAAAAAGCCCGAAAACGTAGGATATATACGGCCGGGGGGAGCTTGATAGCCTTGGCATTGATCGCAGGCTTAGTTCTTCCTTCAATAGGAGGTGGGATTAGTACGGCATCTGAAACTTCGGATCAAGTAGTAAAAAANTTAACTGGTGAAAAAATTGAAATCCAGCCAGGTGAAATCATAACCGATGCTTCTGTAGTGCAGTATGCTACTACCCCTCCAACTTCAGGGCCGAGACTGGCACAACTAGCTGAATGGGGCTTTCATTCTGAACAAGTGAATGATGGGATTATTGTGAGAAACCTTGAATATGGTGGAGTGGTTTTTAACCACGGCCTCCAAGGTAATGATGTTCAAGAATTAAAAGCTTTTGTTGAAGGATTGCCCGGTTACCCCGGATGTTATTTGGTCAATCCCTACCCAGGCGTTCAAGATGGCCAAGTTGTAATGACTGCTTGGGGTTGGACTCATGAGGTGAAGGCAGATAATACAAATGAAATGGATCAATTTGCTAAGGACCACCGGAATAAAGGGCCTTTATACATAAATAATGCATGTGAAGCTGACGTTACTTTAAATTCCAACGTAAGCGGCGAGAGGCATAGCGGTTAGTATGAAATTTCAGGCGACGATCCAAATAATGCTTAAAGAAAGCGTTAATGATCCTCAAGGCAATGCTGTTTTATCAGGGCTTAAGGCTTTAGGTTTTGAAAATATTGAAAATGTCCGTGTAGGAAAATTTGTTTCCGTACAGTTACAGGCGACTGATAGATCAAGTGCAGATGCGGAAGTAAACGCTATGTGCGAAAAATTGCTTGCAAACACTGTTATTGAGTCATTTACTTATACTTTAGAAGACGTAACCACTTAAGAAATTGAGCCTTTAGTACTCGGCACGATATCTAGAGATCTAGGATCTAATTCAACTGCATCTTTTAATGCTTTCGCCAAGGCTTTAAATGCTGCTTCTGCGCGATGATGTGCATTTACGCCTTCTAATACATGTATATGTAGCGTTATTCGAGCTTCAACTGCGAATGATTCAAGAAAATGCCTAAGCAAATCACCTGGTAAATCGGCAATATTGGTTCCAGTGATACCTAAGTCAACATGTGCATAACCACGACCGCTTAAGTCGACTGCTACTCGAGCTAATGCTTCGTCTAGAGGAACAAGTGCATGCCCCATTCTCCGTATTCCAGAACCATCACCAAGAGCGTTTGTGAATGCTCTACCTAAAGCAATGCCACAATCTTCTACTGTGTGATGCCATCCTGTAAGAGCACTATCACCTTTAGCTTCAATCTCTATGTCTATTAGCCCGTGGCGTGTTAATTGATTGACCATGTGGTCTAGGACACCGTTTCCTGAAGAAATTTTTGAAACACCAGTTCCATCCAAGTTCACTGAAACAGAAATTTGTGTTTCTCCGGTCGATCTGCTGTAGTTACCTAGTCGAGGCTCCATATGACTCCTAAAGTAATGAAGCAAGCACCTCAATTAATTTGTCAGTTTGTAATGACGTGCCTACGCTGATTCGAAGATAATCCTTCAATCTTCCTTCTGAATAGTATCTCACTGCAATACCATTTTGAGCGAGGCCTTCATAGACCATTTTTGCACGACCTTCTGAGACATGGGAGAGAATGAAATTAGCATCAGAAGGNGAAGGGGTTATCCCAGATAGACCATTGAGTAAGAGAAAAAGTCTTTCACGTTCATCAATTATCGCTTGCGCTCGGTTATCTAATATTTCTTTATCTTCTAAGGATGCAAGTAATGCAACCTCTGCAGCCCGCGATACACTGTACGGTGGCTTCCCGCGCATTAATATNTCAGCTAAAAGAGGGTGCATCACTCCATATCCGACTCTTAATCCAGCAAGTCCACCCCATTTACTTAATGTGCGAAGAATTACTAAATTGGGATAAGTATTTATAAGATCCATTGCAGTTTGCTTACTAAATTCCGCATATGCTTCATCGAGAACTATAAGGGTTTTAGTTTTTAGCAAAATTTCGATATCGCTAATGCTCGTAAGGTTACCTGTAGGGTTGTTAGGCGAAACGATAACAATAATTTTAGCTTGCTCAGCCATCCCAACTATTTCATCTACAGGGATCTGAAACGTGGCATCTCTCGATACAGATATTGTCTGTGCGCCACATACTTGTGCAACCACTGGGTACATTCCAAATGTCGGGACTGCATTGATTATGTTATCTCCTGCTGACAGTACAGATCTAAAAATTAAATCAATTATTTCATCACTGCCGTTCCCTACAACTATATTCTCTGGAGAGATATTTAAATGCCTTGCAATAGATTTGCGCATGGCTATCTGAGCAGGATCAGGATAAATATGCACATTAGATAAATCCTTTATTGCATCTAATGCACGAGGTGAAGGCCCGAAAGGATTCTCATTGGCGTTAAGTTTAATGATACTGGATTCAGGTACCCCTGCTATTTGAGCAAGTGACTCTGGAGGATCCACAGCTTCATAGGGTGACAATTGAAGCCAATTATTATGTACATAATTTAAAGGATTTAAAGATTCCATTAATTTAAATATCTTTCTGGACAATCATTGTTTGCTATTCTTTTGGCGCATCAATGCTGATGCTGCATGTGCGCTGAGTCCTTCTACTTGCGCTAGTTTAACCGCACTATCTGCGATTTGTTTTGTTACGCTAGAAGGTAAGTTCATTATTGGAATTTGCTTTAAGTANGTTTGGATCCCTAAGTTTGATGAGAATCGTGCAGTTGCACCTGTAGGCATTACATGACTAGGGCCAATTACGTAATCCCCTAAAACTTCTGGCGAGTTTTCACCTACAAATATTCCACCAGCGTTATGTACGGAAGAAATATAAATTTGAGGCTCTCTAACTAGTAAGCTCAGATGCTCTGGTGCGTACGAATTTGCAAGCTGAATAGCTGAACTAATGTCAGAAACTACGTGTATGCCTCCTTGGTTTTCCAAAGCATTGGCGATGATTGCTCGTCTCTCCAGTTTTTCAACCTGGAGAGCGATCTCAGTATTAACCTTTTCAGCAGTATCTTTGGTTAAAGTGATGAGTATTGGAGACGCTAAATCGTCATGTTCTGCTTGCGCTAATAAGTCAGATGCGACAACTTTAGGGTCAACCGAATCATCTGCAATGATAAGTGTTTCGGTAGGTCCATAAAGTCCATCAATTGCTACGCTTCCAAATACATGACGCTTCGCAATTGCAACAAAAATATTGCCAGGGCCACATATTTTATCAACACGTGGAATGCATTCCGTGCCGAATGCCATTGCCGCAATCGCTTGGGCGCCACCAATTTTGAAAACTCTATTTACACCTGCTTTGGAAGCCGCAGCTAGGACTACATCTGTGGGATTTGGCGTACAAAGAACAATTTCTTTCACTCCTGCTATGCGTGCAGGGATAGCAGCCATTAATACCGTTGAAGGGTATGTTGCCGTTCCTCCTGGTACATATAAGCCCACTCTTTCAATGGGTTTGTTGGTAATCCCAAACCCTGTTTCCGGATCAAACCAATCATTTGGCATGCATGCCTCATGGAATATAGAAATCCGAGATGATGCGATTGATAATGCATTAAGTAAATCAGCTGAAATATTNTTGACTGAGCTTGCTAACTGCTCTTTAGGTACTTCTAAATCTCCTAGCTCGATACCATCTATTCTAAGTGTGAAATCACGAATTGCAGCATCTCCGTTAGCTTGCACTGCGTCGATTATTTGTAGCACCGCGTCGGTAGCGCTAATTGATTCACCGAAAATACTTCCCAAGCGGCTTTGTACGTGTGATGGTAGTTCAGGTTCGACTTGAGTTGGGAAACGCTTTAATAGGCGGGTACTTTCATTAATATTTTCAATTATTTTCATCGGAGAAAACCTATTTCAGAATGCAGGCGTTCCAAGGCATTGCTATCTTGGTTGAACATATAGCCTGAAGGAGAATAAACGTTCACCGAAGCACCACCAATTTTGCGTAAATGATCGATTACTTCTGCCATATCTTCCTTGGGGATAACTACGGTGGCAGAGTANATGGATCTACTATCTGGAGCGTAAACAGGTGAAATTGTTGGTCCATGTAGCCCTGCAGCTTTTGGCAAGCTGGTTACTTTTAGAGCAATTTCTGCTTCGGATTCGCCTGTAATATTTGCGGTAATCCGACAGTAAACATCAGATAATTGCTGGGCTTCAATACGTTCGATGATTTCTTTGAAAATTTCTTTNTTCGCATCTGATTCTGCAAGTAGCCTACGGTTTGCTATTAGTGATCCTTCTGATTGCACGACAGTTCCATCAACAATCTGCTTTAAATGATTTTCCCTTAATGTTTGCCCGCTAGCGGTTAGGTCCACTATAAAGTCTGCATATCCCATACTTGGAGCCGGTTCGACAGTTCCCGAAAGTAAAGAAAGTGAAAAATAATTAACATCATGACCGTATAGAAATTTACGAGTTAGAGAAGGATATTTGGTAGCAACGCGCAATTCCCTGTTTGTCTCTTGGAAAATCACAGCAAGGTCAGCAAGNTCTGACATCGATTCAACATCAACCCAACTCTCTGGTACTGCTACGACTAATGAACATTTACCAAAACCAAGATTAGGTATTACAACTGTTGCTTCACTATCGTCTATACGATTTTCTGCAAAACGATCGTAACCAACTAATCCAACATCGGCATCACCAGCTTCAACACGACTAGAAATATCTGCAGTTCGCTGAAATACAATTTCTACAGATGGTATTGAGACAATTTGCCCGACATATCCTCTATCACTAGGTCGGCGCACACGCATGCCACAGTCTTTTAAAAAATCCAAAGTCTCCTGGTACATTGCACCATCACTAGGTATAACTAGTCGTAATTTTTCTTGATCTTTACTATACAAATTGCTCACTTACACGACCGTCTTGGCCTACTCTCATCACTGTCTGAATATCCCTTTGCTGTGCATATTTTGCAGCTCTTTTATCGTCCTGGTTATTAAAATCAAGTTCAACATAAAAGCCTTGAGCCCTCAATCTTTCAGCAGTAGACACAGCCTCACTAAATGCAGTTTCTTGGGCAGTAACCAATATTTTAGCTGGGGTTTCTTCGTAACCGTAATCGANATTTTTAGGTAGCAACTTAGCAACTAAATCCAGATTTAAAGCAAATCCCATAGCGGGTAAAGGCTNTTTCCCACCTAATGCTTCTACAAGCCCATCATACCTACCACCACCACCGATTGATCGACCATTTTTAATCCTCGAGCTGTCAATATCAAATATCACGCCTGTGTAATAAGCGATTCCGCGTGCAGAGGATAAGTCCAACAGCAAGGAATTGCTGTTGACATCATAATGACTTATTGATGTAAAAAAAGAATCTATAGGATCAAATATACTTTCATTGATTCCATATTTCCTTGCAAGCCTTGTGAGTTTTTTTCTTGCATTGGAATACGCTCCACTAATGGAAACCAATTGAGTGCAAAGCTCTATTGCTCTATCAAAAACTTGAGCTTGGCCTTCTTCTCGTAATTTTTCTAAGTATCTTGTAATTATTTCTTCTGGCGTACGTTGGCCCAAGGCACCGTTCATCCCGTCACCTACAAAACCTTTGACCATTTGCATCGCATCTTCAGGAGGCATTTCTCTAACGATACGGGCTAATTTGCTATTGTTCCCAGAACTTAAAAGACCTAGGCGTGCTGCTTGTTCACGCAATAACTTCAAACCAACATCACCAGATTTGATTTGGCCGATATTTCGAATGAGAAATACACATGCCCGCTTAGAAAGACCTAAGCTTTCTAAAAGCGCAGCAAGAACTCCCATATGTCCAATTCGGATCTTGTGTCCGCGAACGCCTAATGTAGTTAAGCTTTGTGAAGCCATTGCGACAATTTCTGCATCAGCTTCCGAGCTGCCTGCACCTAATAACTCTGCACCAATTTGCTGGAACTCCCCTGAGCTTCCTGGCTCGTATCGAAATACAGAGCCCGAATATGTCCAACGTTGAGGCAATGGGCCTTTCAAAGTCCCGTCTACATAATTTTTCACGACTGAAGAAGTAAATTCTGGGCGGATACTAACTTCAACACCACTTGGGTCAGTGAAAGAATACATACGCGAAGCAAGCTCACCACCTGATTTTTTTAGATACAAATCAGTTCGTTCAAGCATAGGAGTGGAAATTAATCCGTACCCACGTCGCTCAAAGAACTTCTTAAGTCGTGCACCAATATCAGCGATAAGGTGTTGTTGTTCTAATGAATTGTTTGATGGGGGATTCATGGTAGATCTCTTGTTCAATTTGTCTATATATTGTACCGAACCTTAAGATTTTACGCTTAAGTAGATAGAGTGACTTCACCTTCTTCAAGTAGCTTTATTGCTCCAGAAGGTAGACGTAGAAGTAATCTACCTCTGTTATCCACCCTTTCCGCAGTGCCTGTAATAGTGCCGGATGTTAGCCGTACGTTTATTGCTTGACCTAAAGTAGCTAATTTCGAAGACCATTGTGCTAGGGTTGCTATCGGATTGGAAGCAGACTCTGTGTAGCGCTTTTGTAAGTTTTTTATAACGTTCGTTTCGAAAATATCAATATTTGTTTGATGTCTAAGCAACTCAGACACACTTGTCGCTATGCCAATCAAATCAGGATGCTGATCAATTTGTATATTGACATTAGCTCCAATACCTAACACAGCAGAGCAAAGGCCTTCAGGAGTGACGCGACTTTCTAATAATACGCCTGATATTTTTCGATTAGTAACTAGAACGTCATTGGGCCACTTGTAGACACAACTCAATCCAGTAATTGAATTGATTGTATCTGCAATCGCCAGATTTGCTGCTATTGGAATAAGAGGTAACTGCTCAAGCGGTGGTTGAAGAATTACGGACATGGACATGGTTTCGTTGTAGCCAGTGTGCCATCTTCTAGCAAATCTTCCTCTGCCTTGTGTCTGCTCTTTTGCCAAAACGACCAATCCATGACCTTTGCCAGAGTCAAAGTGCTCCCAAGCTATATCCATCGTAGATTGCACACTGTCATAACGTAGCACATCTACACCTATTTCAGGTAAAAGGTATTTGTTAATGTCCATTCGATGATTTTACCGCAGAGGGTGTAGGATTCATAAATGCGCGTAGAGAAAAACAATGAAAGCATCTTAAATCTTCTTAATAGAAGGACATTACCTGTTTTTTTAATGTTCTTCTTTTGGGGGTTTGGCACTGGTGGTCTATGGCTAGTTAGACCTTTGTTCGCGTATTCCGTTAGTGATTCTTTCCTTCTGGTAGCTTTAGCCTCTTCAGTTAGTGCGGCTCCTAGGACATTTGTTGGTGCTATAACGGGGTATTTGGCCGATAAATTTGGGAGAAAGCCCTTTATAATTCTTGGGGCCGCAATTCATATAACGTCACTTACTGGTCAATTTTTCTCTGAAACATACCTACCTTTTTTCCTATTGGAAATTTTAGGAGGGACAGGAATAGCCGTTTGGTTAACCTCATCCAATGCCTTACTGGCAGATGAAACAGAAATCGCTTCGCGAGGAAGAGCGGTGGCTCTAAGACAGACCTCATCAAGAATCGGTTTGCTAGCTGGTCCTGCCGTTGCTGGAATTGTGGCCTCAATTATTTCATTACCCTCAGTTTTTTTGTTTATTGCTATAAATAAAATTGCGGTTATTATCGTGACAGTCTGGTGGATTCGAGAATCTCATATAAGGAAGCAAGTCTCAAAAAATTCTGAGCATATAAAATCAGTTAAGAAAAGAAAATGGATACCTAATCTTGATCTAAGTATGTTTGCAAACCGTGCATTTCTAGCGCTAGCAATTGGTACGTTTGCGGTAAGTATGGTAGTTGGAGGGACAGGAGTTTTTCGGACATTCTTTCCAGTACAAGGAACAGACGTTGCAGGATTAGATGAAATTCAAGTAGGAAATTTGATTGCAATATCGGGAATACTGGCGTTATTTGCAGCAATACCATCTGGAATAGCTGCAGATNGGTACGGGAGAAAGAAAACATTAATTGCTGGCCTATTAATTACTGCTGGTTCGGTTTGGTTGATGTCTGATCTTTCTAATTTTTCAGGAGCACTATTAGCAGTATTGATCTTTGGGCTTGCGGAAGCAATTGGAACAGGTACTGTGCAAACTTATGCAATGGATCTTGCCCCTGAGGATAAGAGAGGTGCATTTCTTGGGATTTGGGCTTTTTCCCAAAGTGCAGGCCAAACCGCTGGACCATTATTCATTGGAATGATTGCCGATACAGTTAGTTTTACTAGCGCATTCTTGGCAGTTGTGATTCTTTTACTCATTGGTACCGTGATGGTCATGATTTTTGGTAAAGAAACTTATAAACGAACCTGACAGAAGGCAACTTTGTACTATAGCATTGCGTATGATGTACGAGTAGCTTCGCGACTGAGGCTGCTGTAGGCCATACCTTTGCTTAGATAAGGTGTTTCCATGGTTCGTTTCATTGCTGTGCTAACAACAACGCTGCTGATTACTATTTCGTGCTCAGGCAATGCCGATCCTCCTTTTAGAGGTACTCTTTGGGCTCCANATACTTCTGAAATTATAAACGAAACTGACCCTACTCATTTCAAAACTTTAACGGAAGTACCTGATAATCCAAGGAAAATGTTTGATCGTAGAAGCGGATGGATTACTCTTACTCCATTTTTGTTTGAAGCAACTTTTACTAATGGCAAAACCATAGAAGTTCAGGTCAATCCTGAGTTTGTAAGCAAGAAAACNGCTAGAGAGGTAGCTCTTATGTATCTTGTTCCAATTGGTCGATTGCCTACGCTTCTTTTACAAGATGTTGATACGATTTGGCTTCACAATGGATATGCTAATTTTGGTGGAGGTAATAATAACCTGCTAATCCATCACGAACAGGGTTTGAAATTCATGGATCTTGGTAATTTAGAAGAAGCGTTTATTCACGAAGCGTCACATACATCACTAGACGCATACCACTACAATGATAAATGGAAAGCAGCCCAGAAAGCAGATGGGAGTTTTATTTCCACTTATGCGAGAGATTATCCAAATCGTGAAGACGTGGCCGAAAGCTTTCCTATGTACTACGCCCTGAGGTATAAGCCTACTCGTATTCCCCAATCTCTGAGGGAAACAATAATAAAAACAATGCCTAACAGAATATTATATTTTGACAAAAACCTTCCTGGTCTTGAACCAAAGCTTCCGTAGCAGGCTTTAGAATGGTCCAGNATGTAAATTCGAGCGTGGCATTAAAATAGGAAAAGGAATTTGCTTTGTCTATGAATCCGAGACCTACACTTAAATTTGGTATATATCTCCCCAACGTAGGCTGGGAAGATGTCCCGTCGTCAGAAGAAATGAAGGCCTTTGCTGCTGATGCTGAGGCTTCTGGGTTCGATTCCGTCTGGGTGGAAGATCGGCTTCTTCATCCAGGTATCGACATACTCGAGGCGGTGACAACACTATCTTTTGTAGCCTCTTGCACTTCTCAGGTGCAACTCGGTACTAGCGTTTTGCTTTTCAACCTGCGCAACCCGATTCCACTTGCCAAGTCGCTCTCGACGCTCAATCATCTATCGGACGGTCGGTTGGTTGTTGGAGCTTCATTAGGAGGACGACCACTGGAATATGAAGCTAGTGGAATTCCAACACGTACCCGTGTCAGTAGATTTGTGGAAACAGTTGAGACACTCCGTTCTTTCTGGGGACAGAGCGATACCGCAGACATTAATATCCCAACCATGGTGGCGGAATCGATGACCCCTCGACCTACGAGAAACCCGATTCCTATATTAATTGGAGGCAGGGTCGAAGCCGCATTAAAACGAGCTGCACGAATTGGGGACGGCTGGTTAGCTTCTAGTACCACTACCCCTGAAACGTTCCAGCGCAATTGGGAGATCGTCCGCCATCACGCTATAGAACTTGGAAGAGACCCTTCTTCTTTGATGCCAGCTAAATTCGTTTATATCGATGTAGATGATTCTGAAGAACAGGCTTTGAAGCGACTCGAGTCTCGCTTGCCACGGTACTATGGTGCTCCTTACGATGCGGCAAATCTCACTTTGTATGGACCTCCGGATAAATGTATCGAAGGTGCTATGCGCCTGCTGAAGGCCGGTGTTCGAACGCTCATTTTTGCTACGGTCACGTCTAATCGTGATCAATTACAAAGAATTGCGCAGGACGTTATTCCTGTTTTACGAAAAGAAGGAATTAGTACTTTCTAGCGAACACTATGGCTTGAGAAGATTATTCAATGAATTCCAAAGAATCACTGAGTGTTACGGTATTTAGTAATAAAGACATTAATGAACCTGACGAACGGCGTTTTTTGCTGTAACATTATGCGTATGCGGGAGTAACTCAGTGGCTAGAGTTCCTGCCTTCCAAGCAGGCTGTCGCCGGTTCGAATCCGGTCTCCCGCTCCACCCTTTCCAGCTCATAGTAGACTGAAAAACGAGCGAATTCTCTCATCGATTATACCCACTAAAACACCTCTTTTTTGCCGAGTTGACGAGAAAAGTTGACGCAATTACCAACTGTTAAGCGGAGATCAAATGGTAATATGTCTCTTAACAGTCAATAGAGGCACTCGTTTGGATTAGAGCATGTTGAAAATATCGAATTTAAAACTTTCATACCATTCATCAAGTTTGGGCTCTATTCAAGCTGTTAAAGGTGTATCGTTCGAGATGGGCCAAGGAGAGTTTTATACTCTCCTTGGCCCATCAGGATGTGGAAAAACAAGTACATTAAGAAGCGTGGCAGGCTTAGAGAATCCCGATTCAGGAGAAATCACCATCGGGGAAGCTTTGGTTTACTCTAGCTCAAGCAACATATCCATTCCTAGTTACAAGCGGGATTGTGCTATGGTTTTTCAGTCCTATGCAATTTGGCCTCATATGACAGTACTAGAAAATGTGGCTATTCCGTTACGAAAAGGGCGACCTGGACTAGGAAAAAATGAAGCTGAAGATAAGGCAATAAATGCTCTGGATATGGTGCGCCTTTCAGAATACGCCAATAGACCTGCCCCCTATTTAAGCGGCGGGGAACAGCAAAGAGTGGCGCTTGCTCGTGCCTTGGCATTGGAGCCAAAATTACTTTTGCTAGATGAACCTCTAAGCAACTTAGATGCAAAACTACGTGAAGCAACTCGGCGTGAATTAAAGCAACTAGTAAGCCGTTTGAACATTACAAGTCTTTATGTCACGCATGATCAAATAGAAGCATTAGCTCTGTCTGACAAAATTGCCGTGATGCAAGATGGAATTATTGTGCAAGAAGGGACACCTTCGGACGTTTATGCGAGTCCTAACTCGGGGTATGTAGCTGATTTTCTGGGTAATCCAAATAAAATTGATGTGTCTGTATCAACTACAGATAAGGACCATAATTCCGCCACTGCATTGCTTCCAGACGGATCGTCGATAATTTGCTTTTCATCAGGTGCAAAAGAAAAGGGAAAATATAACCTAATTATGCGTCCAGAGCATTTGGAAATATCAGCCAGGCCAAGGAAAATAGTGAATGCATTCAATGCTAATGTCATTAACGTTACTTTCCTCGGTGAAATGACAGAATACGAAATTGAAATGGGTGGATCAAAATTAATCACTAAACGATTAGGTAGCCCTATTGCAAAAATAGGAGAGAGAATTGTCATTACTATTGATCCGAAGTATTGCCTCTTACTGCCGCATAGTAAAAATTAGAATTCAAGGACGTACATGGAACGCAATCACGGGAAAAAAAGCGTAGTTTGTTAACTTCAACTNAATGACCGAATGGGCATGCGGATGTATTTGAAATTGACATTTCAGCCACAAGCATGCCGTATTATGAAGTCATATATAAAGAAGAAGTATTCACCTTCCAATCTGAAGGCGAGGCTTCTATGCAGGCAACTGAGTTGGTATCTAGTTAAAGACTTAAATCAGATATAATTGTTTAGGGCTTGAATATATTTTGAAATAGAGACGCAGAGTAATGTAAGCAAAAGTGAGGTGATCATGGCAAATCTAGAAATAGTAATAGACGGTGATGGTCATATATTCGAAGATTCTGAAGGTATTAGGCGCCATTTGAAAGGATCTATGAAAGAAGCGAATATCACCAAACTGATGGGCGTATTTCCACAATTGGATCATTTGCATCATTCCGTTGTACGTAACCCTGAAGACGCCTTTGGTGTAAGTAATGGTGTTTTTAAAGACCCTGGGGTTCTAGGCTGGGGTGACTTTATGGACAAAGCAGCAATTGAATCCGCTGTTTTATATCCAACAGCAGGTCTCGCTTACGGCAAAATTATTGACCTTGATTTTGCAATTGGTGTATGTCAGGCCTATAACGATTGGATTACAGACACGTACTCAGATAAAGATAATAGATTGCATCCAGTAGCGTTAATACCGATGCAAGAGCCTGACGCGGCTATTGAAGAATTGAACCGTGCTGTAAATCAATTAGGCATGTGCGCAGCTATGCTCCCTTCTACTGGTCTCTCCAATCATCTGGGAGCAAAAATGTACTGGCCGATATATCAAGAAGCAGAGCGACTTGGCGTACCTTTAACTGTGCACGGTGGAGCACACCACGATCTTGGAATGAACACGATGAACGTTTTTGCAGCAACACATGCAATTGGCCATCCAATGGGAATAATGATTGGATTGGCAGGTATGTTATTTAATGGAGTTTTTGATCGCTTTCCAAACCTAAGAGTTGGTTTTTTGGAAGGAGGAGTTGCATGGTTTTTGATGGCTCTAGAAAGATTCTCCGGTTCATATCACGCATTTACGCCATTTGATCCACGTGAAGAATTACTGAAACTAGAAGACAATCAAACNCTAGCTGATTACCTGATTAATTTATGTAAGCAAGGCCGAGTCAAAATCGGAGTGGAGGGAGATGAGCAGTCGCTACCATATGCTGTGCATCTTGTAGGAGAAGAGGCTTTTATCTTTTCTTCCGATTTCCCCCATGAAGTTAATCTGAGTAGCATACGACATGAAATAGAAGAATTAATCGAAATGGAAGATTTGACTACAAGCCAAAAAGAGTCAATTCTCTCCAGGAATTCTTTAAATTTTTACGGCTTATAGATATCGAAGGCACTCTTGATATGACTCATCAACGTAAACTGATGAAACAGTTAGCCTGCACTAGCCGGAGGAGCTTGAGTTATGGTTGAGGCTGCCGCCGATCCAGAAGTTTCTTCAATAAATTTGGCTTCATAGGGTAGCAACTTACAATCCGATGGTTCTGCAACAAGCCATACTTCATCTCCACGGTTTAACCCTTGGTTAGGATGAACAAATGCCCTGATCAATTCCCCTTCAGCCTCAACTCGGCAATCTAGCGAATCACCTAGGAAAACCATGGTTTCAATTTTTCCTTTGATGCCGTTATCTTGGGCATTTTTTCTTGATTTAACAACTATATTTGCTGGGCGTATTGCGATTGAGACTCTGTCGTTTTCATTGAGACCTGGGACTTCGGTGCAACGAATTTCACCTTGTGGTGTCTTAACTTTTGCAATGCCTTTACTATTACTAATCAAGGTTCCTTCCAGCAAATTAGTAGTGCCGATAAATTCGGCAGTAAATCTGGACACTGGTGTTGAATATATTTCTCTTGGACTCCCGAGTTGAACAATTTCACCATCGCGCATCACAGCAATTTGATCTGAAAGAGTTAAAGCCTCTAATTGGTCATGAGTGACAAATAGCGTTGTTATATTCAACCTCTCAGTTAAGGTTTTAAGCTCAACACGCATTTCATCTCGTAATTTCGCATCCAAATTGGATAAAGGTTCGTCTAGCAGGAGAGCTTTAGGCTGCCTAACCAGAGCCCTTGCTAGGGCTAATCGCTGCTGCTGACCACCTGACAACTGAGGTGCAGGCCGGTTTTCAAGACCATCGAGCCGGACTAAACTAAGTGCTTCCAGGACCCGATCATGTACTTGAGCTTTAGGTAACTTGCCTTTTCCACGAGATATAGGGAATGCAACGTTATCGAAGACATTCATATGGGGCCATATAGCGTAGGATTGAAAAACCATACCGATAGGTCGCTGATGCGCAGGCACATAGCCATTTCCATCAGCCGAAACAACGACCATGTCGTCAATAGCAATTTCTCCACCATCGGCTTTTTCCAAGCCCGCTATGCACCTGAGAGTAGTTGATTTCCCGCAACCAGAAGGTCCTAAAAGAGTAAAAAATTCACCCTCCTCTACGTTAAATGAAACTTCTCTAACTGCGTTTACTGCTCCTTCGTCAGTGCTGTATCGCTTAATTAAATTTGTTACTCGGACTGCAGTTGCCATTTATCCCCCTAACCTACTCTCTTGTTAACCGTAAAGTTAAAAGTCTTGCAGTAACAACTATTGTGCTCATAATTAACATTAAGATAATTCCTAATGCCGCTGCTTCATCAGAACGGCCATTTTCCCAAGCTGCCCAAGATATAACTGAAAGTATTTGGCTATCACGTGTACTTATGAGCAATGCCATAGATAATTCTCTACCACTATGAATAGCAACCCATAGCCAGCCTGCGACTAACGACGGCACAAGAAGTCGTAATGTAATTTGCCTAAAGACAGTAAACCAACCAACGCCACTGACTGCTCCTGCTTCCTCTAATTCCTTATGGAGCTGGAACATTGCCCCGTTAGTGGTACGTGTCCCATAAGCTAGAAACCTTGAAACATGGACAAGCATGATTAACCAAATGGTCCCGTATAAAGGTAACCAATCAATCCACAGAGCCATCAGTAGAAAGGCTAGGCCAAATACGATACTTGGTGCAGTGAAAGGAATAAAAGCTAATGCATCTAATATACTTTTCCCTTTGACACTTGATCGAACTACTATCCACGAAACCATGGCAGATAAAAGTATTGTAGCTATAGGAACAACAGCTATCAGAAGTAAAGAATTTTTAAGCCCAATCCAGAATGCGCTTTGCTTAAAAAGGCCACGATACGCATCTAAGCTAGCTCCTTCAAAAGCAGCCATTGATGGCGGGCGAAAATATGGTTGAGTACTAGCGTATAAAAGAATTACGGTAGGCAACAAAACCATGATAATGAAATAAATAATTATCGCAGTTCCTGCCCATTTACGCCATTTGCCGAGGTCGATCCTTCTTGGTCGGTAACCTTTTCCTGTAATTGTAGCGAATCGTTGTTGCACTCTTGTAACTCGGTGATAGTAATAAATTCCAACAACACCAATGAGTGCAGCTACGGTGCCTAAGCTAGTGGCTAGTCCATAATCTCGAGGAACCTGACTTGTTGCTAAATATATTCTTGTTGCAAATACATGAATGCCCCCCGGCATACCTAATATTGCAGGTATCTCAAAAATACCAATAGTAGCGGTTCCAATAAATATGGTCACTCCTAGAAGGCCAGGAAGCATTACNGGTAAAGTGACTCTTCTTAGCGTCGTAAGCGTATTAGCCCCCGATGTTGCTGCCGCTTCTTCAAGCGATGGATCCATGCTTCGAAACAGCCCAACAACCATCAAAAATATCGTAGGTGTAAGTCTCAATCCTTCAACAAACACCAATGTAATCAATGAATAAGGTGTAAAGATCCCTTTATCCCAATCTAGCCATTGCGTGAAAGGAATGTTTAAAACTCCTGTACGGGGGTTTAGTAGGAAGACCCAGGTCATTGCGAATAAAATTGGCGGCATACCCGCAGTGATGATTGCTACAACAAAAGCGAAGTTTCTCAATGGCGCATTTGTTCGTTCTACAACCCAAGCAAGGCTTACTCCTAGGATTAACCCGAAAATGACTGAGCCAATACCAAAAACTGCAGTATTAAGTAATAAGCGGTACGTGGAGTCGTCAAGGAATGCCTTACGGTAATGTTCTAGAGTGAATGACCCTGGCTCTATATCTGCTGGGCCTACGCTCCAAAGACTGTAAAAAAGAAGGATTGCAAGTGGTGCTATTACTAAAAATGCAAGGAGCAACCCAAGAATGCCAAACAAAAGCAAATATTGTGGCTCTAAGCTCCGAACACGTTCGGGTAACAATTTTCGTGTCACATTGACAAAGGCAGCCAACGATTCCTCCTGGGCTTTCAGAAATACGAAGGGCTTAAAATAATTAAGCCCTTCGTATTTTCAGTTTAATTAACTAGTTGGTATACCTAAAACTTCTCTGTAAGTCTTCTGCAGACGCTTGAAGTTATCAGCCATCTCTATACCAGTGTAACCAATCTTAAGGTCCATCTTAGACATTCGAACACCCATGATGTCACCTGAAGCAGGGTCCATGCTTGTTCCTGGTTGAACTTTCACACGAACTGGAATTCCTTGGTTTACGTTAGTTAACCATCGAAGGAATAATTTTCCTCCAGACGGGTTTGGACCTTTAGCAACTGCACCAATCAACCATTGCTCGATAGCGTTAGGAGTCACTGGAGCCATGTCCACGGGAGCTCCTTTTTGGATTGCGTTTCCAATTGATGCAATGTTGACGTCAGGGCTGATCGGGAACTCTCCACTGGAGACAGCGTTACCGACGGTAGTATTACCATGCATGATTGCAGGCTTTTGGGCCTTCAATTTACCTAGGTATTCAACAATTTTCTCTTCAGTCCAAAGATTAGGGAATTTACCGCCATATTCAGGGAGATCAGTAAGATAAATGAAACCCTTTAAGCGGTCTTCAAGTACTAGTTGCCCTTTCCATTTTGGATCGAGTAAATCTTCATATGTTTGAGGTACTTCATCAGCGTTGATGACATCAGTGTTATACATAACACCGTGCGCTAGTGGCAAATACAAAGTGGCAGCGCCATTTCCGTATCGAGCCAATTTTTCAACACCAACATCATCGAAAATGTCAGAACTGTCTACGAATATATTTTGATCAAGTAGACGGCTATCACGACCAGGGTCAGCTACATCTGCAGTGATTTTCCCTGCCTTTGCTTCTAGCAGCAGCCCTTCAGTTACTTCGCTAGTACTTTTAGTTGTCAGTTCAACTTTTAAGCCAGGATATGCTGCTTCAAATGCCTCAATTATAGGCTCGCCTTGTGCAGCACGTGTTGGGAAAACCCAAGCAATTTTACCTCCATTGGTGGACTTAGCNTCAGCATAAAGTTGCTGTTCTAAGCTTTGTGGCACTGGAGTAGCCGTTGCCGCTGGCTTTGGCGTAGGCGTAGGGTCTGAACCGCACGCTACCAGCATTGGTAATGCAATGGCTATAAGGAACAATAAACCAATCTTTCTCACGTTAGCCTCCCGAAGATCAGCCATCTAACATCTAATTAGTATGGCCATGAAAGTTNCGCCAACGTACATTCATGCAAAGCATCCGTCAAGTAGTTGAAGGTAGATTCCGNGAAAATGTGCGAAAAGGCATCAAAATCATTAATATACTNGTACTAGTTTAAAGGAGACACCATGGGAATTATCGATGCTGATGCGCACGTAATAGAAATCGATCAAACTTGGGAATATATGGATCCATCTGAACGTCAATACAAACCAGGCGTGGCCTTTCAAACATTGGAATCTGGAGAAGTTTTGAAATATTGGATTATTGGAGGCCGAGCAATTCGTACACCATGGCCAGGCGGCGGAGCTGAAGGTGAAAAAGCATTTGGTGTATTCGTGGGGAATATACCTTTGTCGATAGAGTCGAAATATATGCTTGATGTTCAAGCTCGTGTCAAACATATGGACGAAATGGGAACGGATATTCAAGTTTTGTACCCATCAATGTGGACAGGTCCTATCACTAGTAATCCAGCAGAAGAAGTCGCTATATGCCGAAGCTACAATCGCTGGATGTCGGACATTTATACTGAAGGTAANGGGCGATTTCGCTGGACGGCAGTAATTCCTGTTTTAAATTTACATGAAGCAGAAAAACAGCTTCGGCACGCTAAAGATAATGGGGCAGTTGCAGTCAACTTAAGAGGGGTTGAAATTGGTAATAGGCTTATTAATGATCCTTATTTTTTTCGCTTATATGAAGTGGCAGGTGATCTAGATTTGCCTGTGTGCCCTCACTCTGGAGTTGGTAGTTTTGAACTGGATAGTATTTTTGGAGGGAGCACGCTAACAGCATTCGAACGAAATAAATTTAGTGGGCTTTCTGCGTTTCATACCTTGATTATGACCTCTTTACCAGCAAAGTTCCCCAAGACAAAATGGGGTATCATTGAATTCAGCGCCGATTGGCTCCCATACCAGTTGAATGATTTACAGAGGCGGATTGAAAGGCGTGGGGACAAAATGAGCACTCAGACGTTGGTGGACAATAATATCTGGGTAACAATTCAACTCAACGATGACCTCGAACAAATTTATAAGTATGTTGGTGACAGTAGGCTTGTGATAGGAACAGATTATGGACATGCAGACTCAGCCACTGAAATTTATGCTTTGCAGGCATTTGGAAAAGATCAAAGGCTGAATGATNAAAGTAAAAAACGTATATTATGGGATAACCCAAAGCAATTATATTCAATAGATTAATAATGAGGAATTGACCTATGCCAGTAATAGATGCCGATACGCATGTAGACGAAACTGAAGCTACTTGGGAGTACGTCTCTCAACACACACCCAGATATGCCCCCGCGACTATGGAACCTCCTGCAGATGAAAAAATTNGNTCTGGTTTGAGCGCATCTCGCAGTCGATTCTGGTTAGTTGAAGGGAGAATACAAGTTAGAGCTATAAGGGATGATATTCACCATCCTCCCCGCCCCCGTAGAGAATTAGATGATTTAGAAGGACGAATTGCTGATATGGATAAAATGGGTGTTGATATCCAGGTATTATTCCCTACTTTTTTCATCAGATACATATCACTTAATCCGCAGCCTGAGGCTGAATTAGCAAAGTCATATAATCGATGGATTGCAGAAAAATGTGCCCGAACTAATGGGAGAATGAGATGGGCTGCCGTATTACCGTGGATGGATACCAATGCGGCGGTTGAAGAATTGAAATGGGCAAAGGCGAATGGAGCCTGTGGCATATTCAAAAGAGGATACGATCTGAATATTCCTGTCAGTGATCCTCATTTTTTCCCCATTTATGAAGCAGCTAATGAGCTTGATCTCCCNTTGTGTATACATACTGGACATCCGGGAAGTGACTGGGATCGGGGATTCCCCATCATTGGTTCCTTCCTATCGGTATTAAGCGCCAAACTTCCGGAAAAATTCCCTAATTTGAGATTTGGTTTTATAGAAGCAGGAGCTTCATGGATACCTTATGCAATATCTCAATTAGCAATGCGAGAAAGAAGTGAGCGACATCATGAAGAAGATTTGACAACAGAGCTATCAAAGGATCTTTTCAGCAACAATAGATTATTCGTAACAGTAGATCCAGTGGATGATATTGAACATTTATTACAATTTGATACAGCGAAAAATCTTATGATTGGAACTGATTATAGTCACTCAGATGCATCTGCGAATCTTAGCGCTCTAGGTGAAGTTAAGCGGTGGGAGGCCGCAGGAAAGATTGACGCTAGCACTGCTGTGGCCATCTTGGAAAATAATCCGCAAAAATTTTACGGGCTGTAAACAACAGCCCGTAAATAAATTAATTTAATTCTTGCACTGTGAAGCCGTAAAAACGTTGTGCGTTTTTGTGNAGTATTTTTTCTTTTTCGACAGCAGTCATATCAGTCTCTAGGACTTCTTCGATTTCATGCCTAACGCTTTCGCGATTCACTTCGTGTGGGAAGTCTGATGAATATAAAAATGCTTCTGGTCCAGCAACTTTTACAGCGTAAGGTAATGCGAATTCGCCTCCTTCACAGCCAACAAAAACTCTACCTTCCTGTGTCTGGCGAATAGCGTATTCGAAAACTGATTCACCATCACGAAGACGTATATACTTCGCTTCAGGATCGAATGGGATATGCGTAGCCCAGGACTCAGCTAATCTTTCGAGACACAGCAGAAACCAGGAAACCCCTCCTTCAAGGAATCCTATTTTTACGCCGGGGAACTTGTCGTATATCCCATTCATGAGGATACCGGCAAAGGAAATCATAATTCCGAAAGGATGGCCGAGGCCATGTACAGCAGGGTATATGTTCATGTGATCTAAGCCCATCCCACTATGACATCCACCATGGACACCTAATGCACAGCCAAGACGTTCTGCCTCTTCGTAGATAGGCCAATATTCAGGAGAGCCTAGATGGGACTTAAGGCCCGTCGATGGTAGCATCGCACCGGGCATTCCAAGCTCTTCTACTGCGTATCGCAACTCTTTAACTGCAGCAGCCGGATCCTGCATTGGTATCAAAGCCATGCCTTTGAATCTCGGATCAACGCTCATATATGCGCTGTGGACCCATTCGTTATAAGCCCTGCATACTGCAATAGCCCAATCAATGGATGCTATTTTTCCGTACGCCAATGCAGAGGTTGGGTACAGTACAGTTGCACTAATACCTGCAGATGACATAAAGCTTTTCCAGCCTTCTGTCCCGCTTCGCTCGAAAGATCCTGGTGGAAGTTCAAAGAGCGACGCAGAGTGTAAATGATCTAGAGGCGGAAATAATTTTTGCTCTGCAAAGGGCCCACGCTCTTTGTAGCCTTTTGGCATATATTCACTAATGCCTTGGGCATCCTCAAAAAGATGTCCGTCCGCATCTATAATAGTTTCGAGATCTGTTGCCATATCACCCTCTCTTTCTCTTCTTGAGTATAGGCGAGAAATTTCTGTAATGCTAACTTACTATAGTGTTACTGATATAAAAATAACACCCGAAACTACAGCCACTGCTCAAGAAATTTATGGCTTAAGCAAATCAGACATAACTAAGGCATTAGCCATTCCTGATTAGGAGTAAAATGAAAATACTTGTTACGGGAGGATTAGGCGTTAACGGATGCTGGGTAACAAGGGATTTGCTTGCGATGGGTCACGAGCCAGTTGTCTTTGATGCTCGTCCTGATTTCAGTCTATTACGAGATATCAGTGATGCTTTTGCTTTTGTGAATGGTGATATCACTTCGCTCGAACAACTTGAGTCAGTTTGCAGAGAGCACAAAATTGAGAGAATTTGTCATTTAGCTGCTGTCTACCCAGAAGCAGCGGATTATGAACCTTTTACAGGGTTTGCAATTAATGCCACAGCTACAGTAAATGTTTTAGAGGCCGCACGTAGAGCTAATTGTAATAGAGTAATTTTCACTAGTTCAGTTGGTGCACTTTCACCGATGACCGCGCCCCATTTAGAACCGGAAATGAAGCCGGTCGATGAGGATTTCAACGCTTATCCAGTTAATAGCGTTTATGGAGCAACGAAAGTTGCAAGCGAATTGATGGGAATTCAGTATAAAAGATTATTTAACATTGATTTTGCTGCGCTTCGGTTTGCTGCCATATACGGTATTGGCAAAGGGGTTTCTAGGCATGGATCTCATAATGTCATTTGGAATACTTTAATTGAGAATGCTATTGCCGGTAAGAAAACTGTTATCAAACAAGGTGGCGATCAACGTTTAGATTTCACTTATTCTAGAGATGTTGCTCGAAGCGTCACGATGGCCTGCTTAGCTGATTCATTCGAAAGCCATGTTTTTCATATAGGAAGTGGAAAAGAGTACACAATGAACGACTTTGTTGAAGGTCTGAAGTTGGCTATTCCAGACGCAGACATTGAAATAGGCCCTGGCCTCGACCCTAGAGAGTTTGGTTCTTCTAATTATTTCCGCATGGACACTAGACGAGCCTTCGAACAATTCGGGTACAGGGCGATTTACGATCCTGAATCGGCCGTTAAAGATTGGCTCCAGTGGATTGATCGACTTGAATTACCCATAAATAAAAGAGAGGCATAATTATGGATACTTGCAAAGCTGCTGTATTCGTCGGAACGGGCAAACCAATAGAAATACAAGAATTCCCCATCTTACCAATAGAGCCAGGAGGAGCGCTTGTCCGAATGCAAATGGCTGCAATTTGCGGAACTGATGTTCACGCATCTCACCTCGAAACAACACCTGCACCGACAATTTTCGGTCATGAAAATATTGGGGTTTTGGCCGAACTTTCACCAATTATCACGACCGACGTTCTTGGTCAAAAATTGCAAGTAGGAGATCGTGTGATTTTTCGAGATGCGCCTTGCGGTAGATGCTTCCAATGCTCTATGGGCGAATCATGCCAGTATTCTAAATCCTATGGCATGATTAGATCCAATGAATCCCCTTACCTACGAGGTGGCTTCGGACAATACTTACAATTATCAGCTACTCCCTGGCTTCTACGTGTCCCTGATGATTTAAGTAACGAGCGCGCATTGCTCAGCGTCATTGGCAATCACACTTGCCTTAATGGTATCGAACGAATTGGTGGGGTAAATTCTGCAGATACTGTGGTGATTCAGGGCTCTGGGCCGATCGGTTTAGGTGCATTAAATCAATCATTGATTGGTGGAGCTGCAAATGTAATTGTTATTGGAGCCCCCGAATCTAGGCTCAAAATTTCAAGCAGATTAGGAGCCACGCAAACAATCAGTCTTTCCGATTTTCCTACACCTGAAGCTCGAATAGAACGTGTCAAAGAGCTTACTCAAGGCAGAGGTGCAGATATTGTGATTGAAGCATCAGGAGGCCTTACTGCATTTCAAGAAGGTTTAGAGATGGTACGTTTTGGAGGACGGTATTTAGTTATTGGCCAATGGACAGACTATGGATTACTATCTGCAAATCCTGCATTATTAACAAGAAAGGTCATTAGGGTGCAAGGAGTTTTTTCAGCGGGACCTAGGCATATTATTCGGTCAATGCAATCGATGCGCTCTATAGTCACTGCTCCAGTAGAAGAATTAATTACCCACCGCTACGAACTAGATGCTGTAAATGAGGGTTTTGAAGCACACGAAAAACTTGAAGCTATGGTTGCAGTAATTTTACCTAATGGTGATCCTGCAAAATAAATTAGTGATTTGCACAAATTGCGAGTATTGCTCGTAAATGGGAGGAAACATGAGTAAGAATGGATACAAAGTCATTGACAGTGATATGCATATCTTGTCAAAATCAATGATTTTTATCTCTAAAGCTCGTTCTTTTTCACTCCTGT
>VFHU01000016.1 GCA_009391465.1 SAR202 cluster bacterium | reverse complement strand
TCACAACTTGGCGCTCCAGTGAGAGTGCCAAGTCTTTAGCTAGCTCCAAATTTTGGGTTTCCCCTAGGGTAACAACAAAGGTTACTCCCAATAGTCGACCGATTGAAAAATCTACAATCGTAGAACCAAGAGTACCGTTGGGAATCTCATGAACTGCAAAAATGGACGCCGATTTGCCGTAAAAGCCTGAGAGTTCAACCTGTTCTGCGTGTATAAGCTCGTGCCCGTTATCGTTCAAATTCCCGACACTTCCTAAGAATTCTTTAAGGAAGATGTCATCAATCCATTCAGATGAGCCGTTATCAGTTTCAAATAAATGAATCACAGTGCCAACAGTTATCAAATCTCCATCAAGAGCAGTCTCAAGTTCTTCCGGAGCAAATTCGCGTACATACCCTGTGATCCTGCCACGAGCTCCAATTGATTCTACAGTCTGACCTGGAAAGCCGTGATCTGCCATCGTAGTGTTGTCGAGGATCCCTTCTCTCGCAATTTCAAATCCGGTTAGCTCGCTAGGCAAATCATCAATATCTAAAAGCATGTGTTCGAGATCTTCTTCGCGTACTGCGTCCGTAGCACGCTTTAAAGGGTCATCGCGTTTGATTTCTTGCTGTACCAAAAGACGGCTCCTAATAAATACTGAGTTTAGTTTATCAATAAATATGACTAGAAACTAGCAAAAATAGTAGAATTGATGTACCGCCAGTAGCTCAGTGGATAGAGCATCGGTCTTCGGAACCGAGTGTCGGGGGTTCGAGTCCCTTCTGGCGGGCCATTCTTCAGGTTCAAATCACTAAGGGAACCCAAATTACTATCGCTAACTACTATCGCTCAGGAAATTTAAAGTCCTTAATCTGATCCGGATATGAAAAACAACAAAACTAATTATTTAATTTACGTATTACTCATCACTATCATTGGTTGCATTGTTGCGTGCGGAAGTGGTGCGGACAATGAAGAGAGAATCTCAAGTACCAAAAGCCATACATCTAAGCCTTCATCTGAAAGCGAGATTAAAGCAAAGGAATCACCTTCGGTATCATTACCCGAACTAGGTGTAAAAGTTGAGTATCCTGATAAGGTTAAATTATGGGGCGAGAATTGCACGAATGACCCTTTTTATGGGACAGTCAAAATACCGATAGTAGACTACTTTAATGATTTAGAAGCTAAAAGCTGGAACGTCTTTCGTAACGAAACCTATTCATTTCGAGATGGCGATAATCTCGCAAGAAATGGGCCATTTACTACTTGGTACTTCGAAATGTTCTTGCAAGATGTTTCAAGCAATGTCCCTGAAAAATTTGAATCGATTTCTTATGGATCACATCCTGAGTACTTTTGGGAAGACTACGTTAATTATGTAGTTACCGTATGTGAGACATTCCACGGCCGAGATACCTTAAGGAACGCGTTACTCGCCCATTCCAAATTAATGAACTGGCAAACCGACTGGCCGGGGCATGCTTCAAAATGGGAATCATTTCCATACATTGAAACGGGCCGTGAAGTAATTAAGGCCCCTAGTCCCAGCGGCCTTGAACACTATACGAAATATATAACAGCATCAGGAGTCATTATTGTAGGAGGAGAAAAAGTGCCAGCTCGTGCAATGCTGGCTGCCTATGATCGTGTGAATTATATGCTCTCTGCTCGACCAGAGTTTCACGACATTCTTCAAGAGAACAACGTCCGTATATCTTTATTTGGACCAGGTTCAGAAAGCACAGTCTCTGAACTACCAGAATTCGAAGGTGATGAGACGGGCGGGTTTTCAATGGGAGTCACTGATGCTGCGATGACCGCCAACGTAGAGTTTTTGTGCTATCCAGGAAATCCAGATAGAGGTGGTGATCCTGTCATGCATGAGTTAGTTCATTCAATTAACGGTATTGTCTTTGAGCAAATAAACGAGTTGTATTTCTATGAGCGAATATACAACCTTGCACTGTCAGCTATCGACAAGGGAATATTTGCCACCAACTATACGCAGAACCTTGAAGATGGCGAGAAACAAGGTATGAAACATTACGTTGGAGAATACTGGGCCATGACAGTTGAAGGTTATTTGATGGACATGGAAGGATTTAAAAATTCGCACGATACGCATGAATGGATCAAGGAGAATGATCCTGAGTTATACGATTTGATTGTCAGATATTTCCCAACTCAAAAATGGGACCAGTGCACGGGGGAACTCAAGAAATGAAGAAAACCAAATGGCGTGGAATTCCTGTCAACTTACCCAACAAACGCTGGGAGTGGATATTGCTTGCGGTTGTTGAAGGCACTGCTTTGCTAGTGTTTGCTTACGCAATGATATCCAGATAAACGATTCAACTAATGGGATGTATTTTAATGAGAAGGGCCTAGAATCGATGATCCTAGGCCCTNCTTCCNTAAGCTAATCTAAATAAAAGTATTTAGCCCTAATNCTTACCCCTTAAAGTAACGACTCCCAAAGCTNCTGACACGAAAAACATACCCATCCAGGTAACAATCCCAAGTACGTCATTACCTGTGGTGAAAATACCAAGCAAATGACCTATACCAATAATCACATAAAGAGATCCAATAACCCTGTGTAAAAGATCAGAGTACCGGTCAGCAAGCGAAATTCCGAACAGAGTAAAAGCAATACCCATAATCAATCCAACACCATCAGTTAGGTGATAGCCAACAAGATATACCGCATTTGCATATTCAACTGAGTCAGGATGAATTCCTACGGCTCCAAAATTTAAACCAACTGCCCCAGCCATCACCGCTATACATAGCGGGAAAAGAATTCCAGATGGTGTAGCTAGTGCAGACCATTTAGTACTTCCATCAGTTGATCGTGCTGACATTGAAAGCGTTCGTGACGACATTGAAAGGCCTGTAAAAAGCAAAATAATCCCAGTAAGAAACAAAACCATGATTGCNTTGCTAAATGAAGGATTTTTAACTAATGCAATCAATTCCCCTTCGGCAGTATCCTCGCCTACTGGCCATCCAATGAATGCTCCAAGTATGAGAATCGGACCAAGTATCAATAGTATTCCAGTAAGGTTCTTAGTGCTCATAATTACCTCCGTGTAATTTCGATAGGAATAAAATAATCTCAACGTGCTAATAAAACTAGTACACATATTTTCATTTATGCTTAATTTTAAGACTTACCAATTATGGGAGTGTCATGAAGTTAGTCTTNTTCTTTTCTATTCTTACAATTTTAGCTTCATCAATCGCATGTTCGGCAGAGCCTGCAGAAGCCCCAGAATCCAATATTTCTAAGCCAGTATCGTCTGCAACTAGCAGTTCTGAACAATATAGGCAATTTGATTCTTCTTTAGCTCAGATNTTTGAAAATATTACAGAAAATGAATTCGCAGCAAGTGATAAAAAAGCAGGAATTTCAATTGCGGTTTATACAGAAAATACAATATGGAAACATGCATCTGGCATTGCTGATACAGGCGTGTTAATGACTACTTCTACTCCTATTTTAATCGGGAGTACTTCAAAAACATTTTTGTCTGCACTTGTTCTAAATCAAATCAATCAAGGGCTTTATTCATTCGAGGATACTTTATTCACTCTTCTGAAAGATAATGCCGATTTTATATCTCTAGATAAGACCAAAATTAACCCTGACCTCACTATTGCTCAACTTCTCTCGATGACTTCAGGTCTGGCGGATTACAACGAAAATGCCGACGGAAAGCGAAAATTTTTCTCGAATCAAACCTGGAGTCCAGTAGATAATATTAAATTAATTCAATCTCGATTTACTAAACCAGGTGAATTTTTATATAACGATTCAAATCTAACTTTATTGGGGTTAATCGCAGAAGAATACGGAAAGGAAACTTTACTTGAACAATACCAAAAACAATTCTTTGTACCTCTCAACATAGAAGCCACCACAATCCAACAGGGCAACATTAGTTCAAATACCGCGAGGCCATACGGTAGCACCCAAAGTTCTCCATTTGGGAATATGATCGAAGCTGTGCCTTATGATTTTCAGCACTATCTCAAAGGCCAAGGGAAAATACGCTGGGCTTGCTGCAATCTAGTTTCAACTCCCGAAAATCTCGCACGATGGGGATATGAGTTATACAGCAAAAATGGTTCGGCAATTTCAACGAAAGCTAGAAAAAGTTTGTTGGATTCGATGAGCACTAAAAGTGTCCAATTCGCCGGAGCACAGCAAAATTATGGATATCTTTCATCCAAACGCTACTATAAATTGGAATCCGCCGAGCAATTAGAAACCTACGGTCACCCTGGTGGTGGTGGAGGTTATTCAAGCGCACTTCGTTATGCTCCTGATCTAGATTTATCCATTTCAATACTCGCTAACTCCGTATTGAAAACCAGAAGCAATTGCAGCAAATTAGACACCAAGCATTGCATTGCGTCGCAGATATTTGCAGCATATGAGGAATCAGTCTCTCCTAAGTAGTTACATCCTTGAAGATTGCAAAGTTCAATTTAGATATTATGGCCTACAATTCTATTTGGATTAAATGAAACGATAACTCTACGTTGCTCAATCATAACTCTGTCATATTCTTGCCAATCGGGGTGTTGTTTACCAGAAGCTAATTCGAAGACCTCTCTCAATCTGAGGCGAAGTACCTCAGGGTCCGAGTTATTGGAGCTTATAATTTCAGCAGTTCCATCCAAAGCTGCAAAACTTCTTCGGTCTTGGCTGACAACCATAACTGCACAGCGTTCATCTCTAGTCAGGTTCAAAATCTTTGCATTAGTAGATCTAGTGGTGAAATACAATTTGTTCTCACTCTTGGCAACTGTAACAAGACTTTGTTGAGGCATTCCGTCCCTACGAAATGTAGTAAAGACTACAACATTACTATCATGTAATAATTCATCTAAACTATCGAGTGCTAGCATCCTAAATGCCTCCATGAATGATTTGATAGTAAGTGGATGTTCATCACTTGTCAAAGGTAAGTTCAATTGGAAATTGAACTTAATTTGGTTATGCTTTTTTCATGCTAACCGTTAATATCTCCGGGTTAAATAAGTTATTGTTCCTATTAGCAATTTATTGCTTCTTGATGGCGAGCGTCGTTGGATGTAACACTCCAACTGGACAAACTAAAAATAGCACTCTACCCAAAGACCAAATAGAGCACCACCAAACAAACAGTCATCTAAAAAGCCGTTCAGATAAATCTTTGGAGATACTTGAAAATACTGAAACATCAATTGATATTCCTCGAACTTCAGAAGCAGTGGAATCATACTCAGGTACTGATTTGAGTGTTATTCCACCTAAGCTACAAAATCTTCTGATTCAAGATTTAGGACCTTTCAATTCAGATGAAAATACATACGGGGCGATAGCATTTAAGGATGATTTACCTATGCTTATTTTTGATGATTTTGGGAGAAAAGATACACATAACCCTTCCAATGCGTCATTAAATACAAGCTTTAAATTCAGGGCGCCATTAACGACATTACTGAACTCACCTATCAGCGGTTCTGTGACTTACAAAGAATGGCAGTCAAATAAAAATTTTCCTTCAGGTGATGTATCAGGTGATTGGGAAATACACATTAGCAATGAGCCTTTTTCCCAATGGGTAATCATCATTGACCATATTGTCAGTTTAGACTGCGAACGTTCATCTAAGTTGGCTCGCGCATGTAAATTAGAACTCAGTACGGATGGTCAGGCCATTGAAGTTGGCACTAAAATCACCGCAGGTCAGCCTATTGGTTATATTGGTGACTGGCTTTACGATAACGATGGGCCCACATATGGGCACACTGAATTAACTGTTATGCAATATTCCAAAGATCGAAGCAGCGCCACCGTATATTGCCCCATTCCATATTTAGATACTAATAAACGAGAGGAATATGCTAGTGCGATAGCAAATTTAATGAAATCCTATGAGCTATGGGCAAAAGACGAATCAATTTATATAGAAAACCAAACACCCTACAGCGGATGCCTGTATGAAGAAATTATTATAAATTCTGATGGTGCTACAATTGCAAATTAATGTTCAAGGAAAGAATCTAAGTAATATGGGCAAAAAATTCATCCTATTTATTCTATGCAGCTTGGCGCTTGCATGTGGTGGCGAGGTTGCAGAATCCAATGATGCGAAAACTACTGGATCAACTGGCAGTTCGGTCTCAACCGAAGCAACTANTTTGGACTCTTCGTCTGAAAAAGCATCTCAAAGTGATGAAAAAATAGATTCTAACCAAGCCTCGGCTAGTGCCAAAAACAAAGAAAAAACGACCACTGTTACGCCAATTAAAGAAGCTAAAGACGAACCCGCTAGCGCTTCTGGTTCAAACGAACCTGCTCCTTCACCCACTCCTACACCTTTGCCGAAGGAAAGTAATTCTGCAACACCAACTCCTAGTACTGAAGCATCATCGGCTGAAACCAAAGTCGAAACCAAAGCGGTACCTACTCCAACGCCAAGTCGAAAACCTTTCCCCGTGGATACGCTGTTCCCTCTTGATTTCAGTCCTTCATCAAAATATGAAGAATTTAGTACTGCAAATCAAGAAGCTTTTAAAAATGCGGTCAAAATTAATTTTGACAAAGCCACCCAGAAGGCAGGGGTCAATGCAGCAGTCTTTGATGGGACTCGATTATGGACAGGAGCTGAAGGAATAGCGTCAGCAACGAGCCAGATGACACCCACCACTCCTATGATCATCAGAAGCACCTCGAAAACAATGCTCGGCGCATTTATGCTTTCTCAAATAGAGCGGGGTTTATACAGTCTAGATGACACTATTTCCTCTTTGCTATCAGACCATCCAGATTACGATTTAATTAATATCCCCAATGTAAATACTGAGGTCACTGTAAAGCAGTTATTAACCATGACTTCTGGAATTAGTGACTGGTCGAAACCTGAGGACATAATGAAACGCATGTCCATAATGAGCGACCAAAACTGGAAGCCTGCAAACAATTTGAAATATATCAGTAAGAAATTTACTAGCCCTGGATCCTACAGCTATTCATATGCCAATAGCATAATTCTGGGGCTCATAGCATCTCATTATGAGAAGAAAAACCTGAATGATGTTTACCAAGAACAATTCTTTGGGCCTTTAGGCTTAACAGCTGGATTACTTCCTGAAATAGCTATGCCAGAGCAGACTGCAATAGCCTACGATGATTTATCTCTCTATCAAGGGGGATCTGGCTTCGGAGCTCTTAACACTGGTCTCATGAGTCAGTTTTACGGATTAGATCCAAAAATTAGCTGGGCTGGGGCTGGAATAGTTTCCACGCCAGAAAACATTGCTCGATGGGGCTACGAGTTATATAGCTCTTCAGGTTCAGCTGTATCTAGTGTAGTCCGCAATAAGTTAATCCAAGGTATGACCATTCCTACTGACGCAGGTCTTACTTCACTAGGAATGCATACCTATGGTTATTATATGGGAACAGGTGAAGTAGCCTTACCTGATAGATCATTACTGAAAATTTACACACACCCTGGTGGTGGTGGTGGAAGAACTTCTTGGCTCTACTACTCACCTGAATTAAACGTATCAATATCTTTACTCGCAAACTCCCAAATGCTGCATAACCCTGGCAGCTGTGGCCACCGCGGTAATCTCTTTATGACTGTTGGAGAATGTATAGCAGGGAGTATGTTCAACTCACTCAAGAAATAGTATGCCTTAATGGAATTAATGTGGCTCTTGAAAAAACGGCTTAATAATTAATTCCACTTGAATAGACGCACTGACGATCAATTTAACTTTGATAAAAGGTTTTACCTGCTCTAGGCACGCATATTGGTATGTACCGTACTGGAGTTCGGGTGAAACATGTCCTAGTTTTTCCCAATATGGCCTCGTAGTCGCCGACAATGCATACGACATACAATCACAAGTGTTAACCCATCCTGAACCCATCAAATGATCGTACAGCTAACGTGATTTATTACGTAATAGCCTAATGTCCTTGGAACAATGCAAGGCAAGTGATCAAAATCCGTTAACGATGCAGTTTACTTACTCCGTGATCCGATCGTCCCGATTCGTCCAAAACCTCATTCCATTCAAAAACCTTACCTTTCCCTTCACGATTAATCATGAATTTTTTTGCGGAAAGTGGCTCTAGTAATTCGCAGTAAATCTCAATACGATTTCCATCAGGATCATTTATATAAATAGAACGCGTATACCCATAATCTATTTTCGGCAAGATTTCTACTCCTTTGCTAACAAGGTCATCATGAATCGCCTTAAGCTCCTCAGTTCCACCTTCAATAACAAAAGCAACATGTCCTAAGCCGAGTGTTCCACGAGAATGCTCACCTCTTGCTTTAAACAAACCTATGTCATGATGCTGCCTGCCAAAAGACATAAATGCACCTGGGTTCTCTTCCCATCTTGTCACTTCCATGCCTAATTTATCTCTGTAGAATTCGACTGCTACTGCTACGTCGCTAACATTGAGAACTGTATGGCCAACTCTTTCAATTCGAGGCATACATCACTCCTTATATTCACTATGAACTTCAAAAATTATATTCAATAATTATCATATTCGGATAATTATTTATTCTATCCTCAATTAAGCCTATAGTTTTGAACTTACTTTTCGTTTTCAATGGAGTTGAGCAAACTCCCTGCATTAGGAATTGAATCCGTACACTGAAGCAATTGCATGATGTACCAAATACTTGATTGAATGCCACCTACTACAGGAATTTTCAAATCTGCTTCCAATTTTACTATCGCAGGAAGAACTCTCCATGCACCACCGAACAAATAAAGCCCATCACATTTTTCATGAGACGTGAACAAGTTAGAGGCAAAATCATAGACTTCTTCAGCTGTGATCCTATCTGCATGTTCAAATGCAGACGGGATGCCTTCCATTGCTAAGACATTGAACCCTGCATCCGACAAGTACTTACTAAATACTTTATTCTGCTCATCAGGCGTGTAAGTAATCCCAATCAGGTTATTAATACTCAAATATTTAAGCGCATGCGTTAATGCATGCGGTGCAAATGCCACAGGGATTTGATATTTTTCCGTAAGCTCACGAGCTAAATCTTCAGCTTTTTTATATCCTAGGATCATGGCAGGTGGGGCGCCTTCAACATAAACAGCGTCGACACCAAGCTCCGCAAGTTCCTCAATACGCTCAAGCACCGGTTTGAGAATTTCCCTGAATTCAGAGGTCGAGCCATTTCGTACACCAGCGTGCATTGGAATGACTCCTACACCTTCAGGTAAATACCGGATTGTTTCCTCTAATGATCCAGGTCTATAGGTCGGCTTTACTAGACCAACCGTTCCTTTAACCCCATAGGCCCATCTTCTTTCGGTGCCATTTTCATACATTATTTGTTAATACCTAAGAATATTTATCCCCACTTTGCTCCACCATAAATATCCAAAGCCGTACCGTTAACCCACTCTGCAGCATCAGAAGCGAGATAGACGGCTGCATTCGCGACATCTTGGGGAGTCCCAAAACGTTCAACACCAATACCCATACGAATACCATCAAGAATCTCTTCTGTTCTTCCTTCACGTATCACAGGAGAATCAATAAATCCCGGATTGATGCAATTTACTCGAACCAAAGGAGCCCATTGAGTAGCCATAGCCTTAGATAAATAAATTACTGCAGCTTTTGTGATGTTATAAACCGTCATATGAGGAGGGCCCCAGCCACCCCAGCCACGGCCTACTCCTCCCATTGATCCCATATTAATGATGGTTCCCCCTCCTTGTTTTTGCATCTGAGGAACCACTAATGCCGATGCCCTTATCAGGCTTTTAACATTGAGGTCTAAGCATCCCATAATATCTTGATCGGTAAGATCCAAAAGAGGTGCTCTTTTGAAGTCTTCAGCCACAGCACCGCCTGCGTTATTTACCAAAACATCGATTCTTCCATAGTGCGCAATAGTCTTTTCTACCATGTTCTCAAGTTGTACAGAATCTCTAACGTTAGTTGGTATAGTTAGGCAATCTCCACCCTCATTTTCAATTTCTTGCTTTATTGCATCGAGTTTCTCGGGCGTCCGTGCAGCAACAACAACTTTCGCGCCATTTCTAGCGTATTCCAACGCAATACCTCGGCCAATGGTTTCGCTGCCTCCCGTAACAATCGCAACCTTTCCATCTAATGAAAAATTCACTGGTGTCGTCAAATGACCCTCCTCTATTTCGTTTAGGCTACAGTCATAATCTATGGTGCAGTCCCTGCTGCAGCTAATCGTCGTTTTGCTTCTTCGTACAAATCAGGAATTAATGGTCCTTTCGATGAAGCATTAAGGTTAGCCTGTAGATGTTCGGTATTCACGGTACCGACGATATTAGTGTTCATATGTGGATGCGACTCAGTAAATCGGATAATGAATTCCATTCGGGATTGCCCGTGGTCAAGTAAATCGTCCATCCCAGCCTTTTCCCATACATCAAGTAATTCAGGATTTCTCTCTGCNGCTCTTTGCTCTTTGCTTGGTGCACCACGCGCAGCTCCACCACGAATGATAGTTCCCGCACCTGCACCAGACGCCATTGAAATCAAATCNTCATGCTCTCTTTGTGAAGCAGAGTATGGGATTTGAAAAGCATCAAACACTCCCATCTCTATATGGTCTGCTAAGTTAGGTATCGTACCTGACATACCTAAAAATCTTATTTTGCCCTGCGCTTGCAGTTCTTTCATTGTGCCTATCGTGTCATTCTCGTCCAAAACTTGTTTACTAGGTGTCATGTGCACCTGAAGCAAGTCCAAATAATCAGTGTTCAAACGCTGGAGGCTCTGCTCTACGCCTGCAACAATATTTTCTTTTGTATATAAATGAGGTCCTCCGCCCCGCTCGTTCGCCTTGTCAACCGGACTTGGCACTATGCATCCACATTTACTTGCCAAGAAGTATTCGTTTCGACGATGTGATATATGACGACCTATGCGTTCTTCACTCATTCCGTAATCGATGGACGTATCAATATAATTTATTCCTACATCCAATACCATGTTTAATATTTTCGCGGCATCTTCTTCAGAAACATCGCGGCCACGAGGTAAACCTCTTAGTTCCATAGCTCCATACCCAAGCGTTGTAACTTCTACACCAGTACGTCCCAATACGCGCTTATTTAAATTTGGCATCTCCACTCCCTTTTCTTTCAAGCGAGTATAGCAATTGATTGCGCCATCAGCCAAAAACTCTACATGCATGTTTTAATAATTGGGCAATATGATTACAATCAACCTATGGAAACTCAAAATTATGTAGGGCGAAGCATACTTAGAACTGAAGATGAACGGCTCCTTAGGGGAGCTGGAAGTTTTACCGCAGATATTCACCTAACAGGTTTGCTACACCTTGTCATTGTCCGAAGCCCCCATGCCCACGCTAAGATTCTCAACATTGATGCGTCTGCAGTTTTAAACTCGCCTGGCGTAGTAGGCGTACTTACAAGCGACGATCTGCATGATATTGGTTGGCTTGGAAGTATCGGCAGACCTGGAATGGAAATTAAGCAAGGTGGAGATCACCCTATACTCGCTTCAGGTCGCGCTCTGTATGCCGGTCAACCTGTAGCTGCCGTAATTGCTCAATCCCTATCTGAAGCAGTTGATGCATCTTATGAATTTGATATCACTTATGAACCTCTAGATGCGATAAATGATCTAGAAGATGCAGCAAGCGGCAAATATGCCCCATTGCATGAAGCAATGGGTAACAACATATGCGCTTACCAACGTACGGGTGGTGGAGATGTAAATAAGGCGTTCAATGAAGCTGGAAAAATCATCTCCGGGAAATTTACTGTTCCCCGTATAGCCCCGATGGCAATGGAAGGTAGAGCGTGTATTTCAAGTTATGACTCCGAGTCTGGAAATTTAACTTTCTATTCTTCTAACCAATCTGCTCATGATATCGAGCATCATCTGCACGAGATCATTCACGTGCCTGGGCGTATACGCGTTTTTGCGCCTGACGTAGGAGGCGGCTTTGGTCATAAACACCATATTTACCCGGAAGAAGTATGCGCGGTAGCTTTCTCTATTAAATCTGGTCTTCCGGTAAAGTGGGTTGAAACTAGGAGTGAGAATATACATTCATCCCATTCCAGAGGATTGGAGGCTTCGCTTCAAGCTGCTGTTAACTCACAAGGTAAAATATTAGGCCTGAAAGGTAGGTTCCTATCGGATATGGGTGCATTTTGGATTAGTGGAGCGTTCACATCTCCAGACAATGCCGCCAAACGAATCACTGGTCCGTACGATATCAAGGCTTACGATGGCGAACAATTTTGCGTAATGACAAACAGGCCACCGATGACATCCTACAGAGGGGCGGGGCAACCCGAAGGTACTTTCTGTATGGAAAGACTGATGGACTTAATTGCTCGTGAATTAGATATTGACCCCATTGAAGTAAGAAGGGTAAATCTTATACAGCCGAGTAGTTTCCCTTACACAACCATTGCCGGTATCCCTTATGTNGATGGGGACTATGAACCAGTAATCGATAAGGCAGTAGAAACTAGTAACTATAAAGATCTTCTCAAAAAGCTACATACCGAACGCAGTGCAGGTAAATTAGTTGGCTTAGGAGTAGCAATCTCCACAAAAGGTTCTGGTGGTACTGGTGGAGATGCTGCCCGATCAAGCGCGGCTAAAATTTCAATCGATCGGGATGGGGGAATCTTAATCGCAACTGATATATCTCCTCATGGACAGGGAAATGCCACTACTTTCGCTCAAATTGCTGCGGACATTCTTGGAGTTGCAATTGAAGATATAACTGTTCAATGGGGAGATACTGATCTAATTAAACCTTTCGGACCTGGAGCAGGAACTTATGCCAGCAGAGGTTTAGTGATCGGGGGCCATGCAATCCATCAAACAGCTACACAATTACGAGATTCATTACTCGACATTGGCGCACGTATACTAGAGACAAGTATAGCGAATGTACGAATAACGTCGGGGAAGCTTCATTCCTTACAAGACCCATCACACTATCTTCCGATTGGCCAAGTTGCATGCCAGTTAGGTGATCAATTCGAAGGATGTGAACATTACTCAACTTTCACTTTACCTCCGGGAAGCTTTGCTTTTGCAATGCATGTGGCATACGTGGAAATTGACCCCGAAACAGGCCGTCTAAATCTAAAAGATTTTACTGCTGTTCATGATGTAGGAAATCTTATTAACCCAATGATTGTGGAAGGCCAAATACACGGAGGTATCGTCCAAGGACTCGGTGAGGCAATGCTTGAAGGCATCTCATACGCTGATGATGGGCGTCCAAATGAATGGTCGTTTATGGATTATTCAATGCCTCTTGCTGAAGATATTCCTCATCTGAAAATTGAAACACACGCTACAGAAGCAAGAAATGGTGCACTTGGAGTAAGAGGAATAGGAGAAATGCCTTCAGTCACCGCTCCTGTCGTACTTGCGAATGCTGTGCATGACGCACTAGCAAGCATCGGTGCTCCAATGGTAGAAATACCTTTATCTCAAGAAAAAATATGGCACGCAGTTGAACTCGCGAAAAGGGAGATTTCCGATTAAAGTGCCTAGGGCTTGCAAATATTATTGATGAGGATCAAGATGCTGTTATGAAAATAGGTGAATTCGATCTTATAGAGCCAATACCAGAATTGCGTAACCCACACATTATTGCAACTCTTACACCGTGGATTGATGCAGGTAGCGTTGGATCACTTAGTATCGAACGGCTAGAGCGTTATATGGGAGCGGAAGATCTAGGAGGTCTCGCTACGCCGGGAAAGTATTTTGATTTTACTCGATACAGGCCTGTCATGTTTTACGAAGACGGAAAGCGCCAAATGCGAATTCCAAATGCTGATCTTCGATGGGCTAAAGGGCCTAATGATCATGATTTTATTTTCCTCCATATGCTCGAGCCACACTCTAATGCTGAAGAGTACATTGACGCCTTGGTTGAAGTAATTCAACATCTAAAAGTGCAACGGTTTTGCCGAATTGGAGCAATGTACGATGCCGTTCCGCATACTAGGCCTCTTTTAATTATGGGGACTCTCAATGGTCAACCAATGGAAGGCTACGAAGGGATTCAAGGAAATCGACGCCGACCTTACCAAGGGCCTACGTCAATAATGAATATGGTTTCTGAGAGGCTAGGTGAATTTGATATTGAACATATGATGCTTATGTGTCGCTTACCACATTACGTAGAACTAGAAGCCGATTTTGCAGGACGAACTCAAATGCTTAAAGTTCTTAGTTCTCTATATGATCTCCCTGCTGAATATTACATCAGCAGGCGCGATACACAACAGTACGACAGAGTTACCGCAGAGATGGAGAAAAATTCACAAGTAAAATCGTTAGTTACACGTTTAGAAGCAGATTACGATGCCCGTAGACAAAGAAGAAGCCCAGACTCCAAGCAAGACCAATCNAAANATTTGCCGCCCCTTCCCCCTTCAGTTGAGGAGTTCCTTGGTGAATTAACCAGTCTGAATGATGGTGAAGGCACCTAATTCGTATGCCCAAAAGAGTTATCTGAGCAACAACAACAAATGCAATCACGCCCAAAGTTTTACTATGGTTGGATTATCGTTGTCACTCTTGGAGTAATTGGTGGAATAAGTACTTTCATAGGCGTAGGTAATTTCGGGGTTTTCGTAGTTCCCATGAAAGAGGAACTTCAAATCGGCAATAGTTACTTTGGGTGGGCCCTGTCTGCTCGCCTTATCGGCTTTGCCATATCGGGACCTATAATTGGACGCTGTATTGATCATTACGGCTCTAGGTTACCATTGGCATTAGGTGGTTTTTTGTTTGGCCTCAGCGCGATTGCTTTCTTTTTTGTCGAAGCTGGATGGCAAATGCTCGGCATTACTCTTTTTGCAGGATTAACCGGATTTTGGGGCAGCAGCACTTTGTACCTTACTGTCCCTATAGCAAAATGGTTTGTTAAAAAACGAGGGAAAGCTATGTCCTTATTCTTTCCGTGTGTTCCATTAGGAATAGCTTTAGGCAGCCCCATAACCCAGTTCATAATCGATATGTTTGGCTGGAGAGGAGCTTGGGTTGTACTTGGGGTGATTGGAGGCTTAAGTATCACCATTCTTTCATTGGTATTTGTCCGAAACGAACCAAGTNCTATGGGTCTTTTACCTGACGGAGATTACGATGATGCTAATGACACAAAACCCCATTTCTATTCGGGTACGTACGAGTACCCATGGACCGTCAAAGAAGCCATGGCAACCAGTGTTTTCTGGAAAATTAGCATCTCGTATGGTTTATTGATGGCAACAATGGGTTCCGTAGGAGTTTTTTGGATCCCATTCTTAAGGTCACTGGATATCAGCGCTCATATTGCGGCCTTAGCATTTGCAACGCAAGCTTTCACTCAAGTGTTTGCTGCTGTAATGATTGCACCATGGATAGATCGAATCCCCCCTCGCTACTTGGCAGTATTTGGGTTCATCAACGTTGCAATTGCTATGATTATTGCAGCTAATGCCTCTGTGGCATGGCATGGGTTCATGGGCGCCGTACTCGTGGGGATAGGAGTCGGTGCAGCAATGCTGATGCAAACTCATATTTGGCCAGTATATTTTGGGCGGGCGAATATAGGTGCAATCAGAGGTTCAGCTACGCCAATTACTTTAGCTATGACGGCTATGGGCGCTCCTATATTAAGCATACTTTTCGACAATTATGGTTTTGCGGCAGGCTGGATTGTCGGTGGAGTNGGGCTTGTTGTCGGTGCTGGTTTGTTATTAATCTCTCCAAAACCATCCACAAAATAATCTAATCTTGAAAATTAATGAATAAAACGATTTGGTGAAAAGATAGAAATATCGTGTATCGTATTTCTATTTTCTGCCAAATCCGCCATCACTTCACCTATGGTGCTACAAAATTTAAAACCGTGGCCAGAAAAACCTGCGGCGTACGAAATCTGGGGGTATTTTTGATGTTGACCAATAATGAAATTATGGTCAGGTGAATTAGTAAACATGCATACAACCATCTTCAGCATTCTCCCTGCCGCTTCAGGGAAGTGCTTCTGTGTAAAGGTAAGTAACATTTCTTTATCTTCCTCTCGGATAGTCCGATCTAGGTGATCAGGGTCAGCAATTTCGCCCACGTGATGAAATTTNCCGACCTTATAACCAGGAATTCCAAATATTGGAAACCCGTAATATTCGTGAGAATCTGAGCTGATAATAAAGACAGGAAATTTCTTTGGATCAAATATAGCTTTGTTAGCAGTTTCAAACCATGCCACAACCTGACGCTCAGGCACAGCAAAGCCCTTTAACTCTGGCAGCATCTTACTTGCCCATGCGCCTACTGTGAAAACTACTGATTCCGATTCATATTCTCCACGGTTAGTAATGATTTTTACGCCTGATTGCAAAGGTTCCCAATTCATAACCTGCTCTTCTAAATGAATTTCAGCACCTAAGTTGATCGCTACATTCACGTGCCCTTCAATACACTTTTCTGGAACTAAAAACCCTCCATCTTGTTGAAAAACAGCCATGTATTCATTAGGTAATTGGTACCCTGGAAATTTTTTATTCAGTTGTTGAGAATTTAAAATTTGATGCGGTATTTGCTGATCCACGCAAGCGTTTAATGTGTCCTTAAAAGCACTTGAATCTGGAGGACCCGCATGCACTGACCCTGTAATATGTAAAATTTTTTCGCCAATTTCAGTCTCCAAAGTTCTCCAAAGTTCATAGGCTCTTTGCCCGAAACCAACATATTGCGGGCCCTCATGATATGCAAGGCGAATAATACGAGATAATCCATGAGAGGAGCCTAATTCATGCGAAATTTGAAATTGCTCTATGCCTAAAACTTTTTTTCCCCGCTTTGCTAATTGATAAACAGTAGCACTACCCATACCTCCTAAACCAACTACAATTACGTCATATTTGTGCATTGCCATAATCTATTTCACCTCTGAATCTTATAAAAGTGTTGCCGTAAATTGATACTGAGTGTTAGCATCCGACCTCTACCACATATTTTATGTGGTAAAACTTTACGATAGATTTTGGAGGACCGCTCATGTCTTGGGCAAAACGAATTTCTGGACTCCTAGTATTAGGGGCTGCGTTCTTAATGGTTCTTACTGCCTGTGGCGGTGAAGACCCTACACCTACACCAAAGCCCGCTGCTCCTGCCGCTGCTGCTCCTACAGCAACTCCGGTACCACCGACTCCTACGCCGAAGCCAGCAGAAAAAGAAGCTCCTGCTCCTACTGCAACTCCAGTTCCTGCTTTTGATGCTGAGAGTTACTTCAAAGGCAAAACAGTTAAGATCATTGTCGGATTTTCTCCCGGTGGAGGTTACGACACTTATGCAAGGCTGATAGCTGCAACCATATCTGAATATATCCCTGGCAAACCTCGTGTAATTGTTCAAAACTTGCCTGGTGGAGGAGGCCTGAGAGGGTTACAAACAGCAATGGCTGCCAAACCAGATGGTCTAACGGCAGTAACTATGGCCAACAGATGGCCGGCAAGAGAAGCTGCTGGTGAAGACGTGAAGGGTTTTGATCCTTACACTGCTGAATATATTGGTACACCTAGCTACACAAACAAATGGACCGCACTGTGTGTAAGATCTGATGTTGCAACCAATTGGGAAGAAGTGGTCGCTCTTGGTCGGCCCATAGTAACGGGTACATCCGCTCCAGGTGGAGACATGATCGGAGGGGAATTCGTTTCATCCATTGGACTTCCTGTTAAAGTAATTTATGGGTATGAAGGTACATCAGAAGTACTAGCTGCAGTAGACCGAAAAGAGCTAGATGCTACTACTAGGTGCCCAGGTGAATTCTGGCTCAGTCTTTATCCTGAATGGGAAGAAAAGAAAATGCTAAAGCCATTGTTTTACTGGAAAGACCCCATTCCTGAAGCAGAATTAACACGTATGGGTGTCACTGGAAATGTACCTCACGTGTTTGACGTAACAAAAGCAACGGCCGAGCAACAGGCTGCATTTAACTTGGCAGAAAAACTAGAGTCAATGACTAGAATGTACACGTTGCCTCCAGAAACACCTAAAGATATAGTCAACACTTGGAGAACTGCATTTAAAGCCACTCTAACTGATGCGAAATTTGTTGAAAGAGCATCACAGCTTGAGCGTGAAATCAATTATGGTGATCCAGAGGATTTCGTTAAAGCAGTTCAAGCAGGAAAAGGCCTAAGTACTGAAGGTCGAGATTTATTCAAGGCTTTGTACGGGTTGAAATAAACTTCGCNTTATAAGAGATNACAGAAACAGGGGCACTTTAGTGCCCCTGTTTCTGTNATCTTAGCTTTTCAAGTGTTGACTTAGCGCAATTTCGCACGTAATTTACGCAAGAAATTAAATTCCAATAAGTAAACGAGGTACTGTGGACGGAGATTTTTTAAAAGCAGCAATTGATGCTGCCGATCAACTGTTTTCGGTAGGTCCGATGATTGCATTTGCAATCATGATTCCCATAGCACTAATTTCAGGTTTGATGCCTGGGGGTGGTCTTCCATTTTTAATTGTAGTGCTCTCTTTTGCTACTGAGCTAGACCCATTCATTGCTATGCCGATGGTTATCGGCTATATGGCGGCAAATGATTTAACTGAACCCATACCCTCGATTTTACTTGGCATACCTGGAGCACGATCATCCCAGGCCACAATTTTAGATGGCTATCCTCTAGCCAGGCAAGGGCATGGTGGCCGCGCACTAGGTGCGGCTTATACATCATCGTTAATAGGTGGGATTGTAGGTGGGATAGCATTATTTATGGTGCTTCCTTTCGCGCGAGAATTACTAAAATTATTTGGATCCCCTGAATTTTTCCTCCTTTCCTTTTTAGGAATTGCTTCAGTAGGAATTGTTAGTGCTGGCGCAATGACAAAAGGCATGCTGACCGCATCTTTAGGGCTTCTCATTGGAATGATTGGCTTTGTTGGTGTAGCTGCTGACGAAAGAGCAACCTTTGGGATTCAATATTTATACGATGGAATACATATAGTGCCTGTTGTAGTTGGATTGTTTGCAATACCTGAAATTGCAGACCTGATAATTTCTGACAAGCCCATTGCTAAAGATCGATTATCCGAAATGTTGAAGGAAGGTAATAAAGACGTTTATGCAGGAATGCGAGACGCATTAAAACATAAACTGCTAATTGCTAGATCAGCACTTATTGGTGTATTTATTGGCGCAATGCCAGGGCTTGGTCCGACACCAGCGCACTGGATTGCATATGCCCAAGCTAGACAGACAGAAAAAGGTGCTCGTGAAACATTTGGCACAGGTGATATCCGTGGAGTTATAGCTCCAGAATCTTCCAATAACGCTACAGATGGTGGCGTCTTAATGCCAACAGTACTATTTGGTATCCCTGGGAGCGCTCCTATGGCTATCGTACTTGGGTTCTTGATCCTTGTCGGCGTTACCCCAGGGCCTAATATGGTCAACGATGATTTAGATTTAACGATCTCTTTAGTCTATGCAATCATTCTGGCGAACATCATAGTAGTTCCGATAGTGCTAAGGTTCTCAGCTTTATTAACTAAAGTCGCGGCGGTGCCTCCTCGGGTACTAGCCCCAATCGTTATTGGCATTGTTACGATTTCAGCCTTTCAAGCAACCTACAGCTACCCAGACTTACTTGTTGTAGGTGCCTTTGCCTTGCTAGGAATGTTCATGAAAGCTTTTGCTTGGCCACGACCGCCAATACTTATAGCTATTGTCTTAGCCGGTCCCTTAGAGAAGTACTTAAGTATTTCAATTCAATCTCGCGGAGCATCATTGTTATGGCAGCCCGCATTTATAGGTATATTAATATTTGTTGCAGTCGCAGTGTGGTTTGCCCTAAGAGTTCAAAAAGATACTGAGTCTTACTCTGAAGCAGCTGAAAAAGAAGGCGGTCATGAGTAGCATGAGTAAAGAGAATAACCAATCTGCCACCAAGAAAAATATAAGTTGGACCTCTTTAGAAATAATTGGGGAATTAATTCTTCTCGGATTTNTGCTGATCCTAATAATAGCCTACTTAATAGAATTACCTGATTTGAAGTGGGCTGGGAGGTACCTGCCACTCCTTGCTATTGGGATGGGTCTTCCATTCTGGATTTTCAGGTTATTTACTGTAGTTCGCCGAAAAGCCGCCATGCAGCAGGGAATGGTAATGGACTTGGGATTCAAACTTGGCGAAGATCCTCACGGAGAGAAACAACGAGCAATCCTTTATATTGGCTCTATCCTTGGCCTCTTTTTATTAGTATGGCTAATAGGATTCCATGTCGGTTTACCTGCGTGGGTCATGGGATACCTTATTTTCTATGCCAAAATGAAATGGTATTACGCATCCATTGCTGGAATTTTCTTTGAAGCATTTATCATATCTATATTGGATTTAACTATTGATATNGGATGGCCTGAGCCATTTATATTCAAATTGATAGATATCGCCTACCCTTTCAATGATATGTTTAGCCGAGCATTCTGAGTTTTGTAAATATAGGTGTTCAGTCGGATCAAAATTCGATTGAAAGGAGCAATACCATGACGACGCGAAAACCTGTACCTTATAAAGATTTAAGAGGGTATTTAAAATTATTAGAGGATAAGGGCATGCTTGTTCGAATATCCTCTGAAGTTAACCTAGATGGCGAACTAGGTGCAATTGCGTATAGAGACCTTGTAAGAGATGGACCTGCTCTTTGGTTTGACAATATCAAAGACTACCCTGGAATGCCGCTAGTAGCCAATATTATGTATCGTGAAGATCAACTTGCACTTGCATTAAATGGAGACGCAGATTGGGCAAACCTTAGAGACATCATTCATGAAGGCATGCAGGACAGAACTCCTAGCAATATTGTGGAAACTGGACCTGTAAAAGAAGTCAAAATTATGGGTGAGGACGTAGATTTAGATATGCTCCCTACTCCACGTTGGCACGAAGAAGATGGTGGGCGTTATATAGGGACTACTGCTGGTTTCGTTACTAAAGATCCATTAAACGGTAACCTCAATATGGGTCAGTATCGATCAATGATTATTGATAAAAACACCACTACTGTTGAAATTATGGGTGATTGGGAAGTAGGAGCAAAACCTCCTCAAGCCTCTAACTATGGTGGGGTAGGTGATCGTAATGGAGTGGTTCATATATTAGAAAATGAAGAAAAAGGACTACCCACCCCTTGTGCAATTGTGCTAGGTATGGATCCTTTACTAACACTGTCATGCGGTACTGCAGTACCGCATGATGAAAACGGTCATGGTGAATATGAAGCCGCTGGAAGCTGGGCTGGACGTCCAGTTGATTTAGTTAAATGTGAAACTAACGATCTAATGGTCCCAGCTAATGCAGAAATTGTTTTAGAAGGTGAAATTGTTCCCTACGAACGTGTGAATGACGGCCCTCACGGAGAATCAACTGGTTTCTACAACCAACATCCTTCTACCTTTATGGTGAAAATTAAGGCCATTACACACCGAAAGAATCCCATCAGCTTTGGCCTAATATGCGGACGTATTGAAGATTACCCTCGTCCATTAATGCGATCCAATACTCTTCTTGATGTGTTAATTGCAAAATCAGGACTGACAAATATTAAAGAGGTATTTTTCCCTGACGCAGGAAGATCAGGTTTTCTTATTATTCGAGCAAAAATAACAAGCCCTGAGCAACCAAAGCAAATTATAGATGCAGCATATGAACATATGCGGTATCGTTGGGTCATCGTAGTTGATGAAGACTGCAATGTTCGAGATTGGAATGATGTTCTATGGCGCATTGTCTCTTCAGTTGTTCCAGACAGAGATATTTACCGTGGGAGAGAATATGAATATCGTACTCCCCATCCTGGATCAATTGAGTTTGTGCCGCCAACATACGGTATGGCCTTTGATGCGACCTTTGAATTCAAAGTATATGAGCATCCTCGACCAGGAGTTGCTCAGCCAAGTATGAAAATGATGGAACATGTAGCATCTCGATGGAAAGAACTTGGCTTAAGTTAATTAATTTTTGGAGGACATAGTGACAACGACAGGAAAAAGAGACGCAGTTTCGTACAAAAGTATGCGCGAGTTCATGATGATTCTTGAAGAAAGAGGTTTGCTTAAACGTGTTACAGGTGAAGTAGACCTCGATTACGAAGTAGGTGCAATTAGTTACCGATCATTGACCCGTACTGGTCCNGGGTTACTATTCGACAACATCAAAAATAATCCTGATAAACAATTAGTTACAAACATCATGTATTCATTGGATCAATTATCTGTAGCATTCAATGGTCCTAAAGACTGGGTCAAACTACATGACATTGTCAAAGAAGGTATGGCAGATCGCCTTCCTAGTGTCAAAGTTGAAGATGGCCCTGTTAAAGAGGTTAAAGTCTTTGGTGAAGACGTAGATCTAGGTGAAATACCTACTCCTTTGTGGCACGAACTTGATGCCGGGCGCTACATTGCAACGACCGCAGGTGTAATTACTGTCGATCCAAAAACTGGTGCACATAACATGGGGCAATATCGGTCAATGATTATTGATCGAAATCACACAACTGTGAAAATTCAAGGTGATTTCGAGGTAGGAGCTAAACCACCCAAAGGATCCACTTATGGAGGAGTTGGAGATCGAAACAGCGCAGTCCATATACTTGAGAACGAGGCAGAAGGTAAAAATACTCCTTGTGCAATCGCTATCGGAATGGATCCACTTTTAGTACTTGCTGCCGGAACTGCAGTACCTGAAAACGAGCAAGGACTTGCAGAATACGATGCAGCAGGAGCATGGGCTGGAAGGCCAGTAGAATTAGTCAAATGCGATACCATCGATGTTTGGGTGCCAGCAGAATCTGAATACATCTTAGAGGGGGAAATTCTAGCTGGAGAACGGCATTTTGATGGACCTCATGGGGAGTCTTCTGGTTTTTACAATAAAAATTATGCGGCGTTCGTATTCAAAGTAAATGCTATTACTCACAGGAAAAACCCAATTAATTTTGGGCTTATCTGTGGCCGCATCGAAGATTACCCTCGGCCTCTAATGAGGTCTGGTTCAATCCTTCAAACCTTAGTTAGCAAATCAGGATTGACTAACATTAAAGAAGTTCATTTTCCTGATGCTGGTGCAGGAGGAGTAATAGTTATACGTGCGAAGATTGAGAAAGAAGGTGAAGCAAGAGATATCTTGAATGCAGCCTATGAGCATCTTCGTTACAGGTGGGTTGTACTAGTTGATGAAGATTGTGACGTCCGTGACTGGAATGACATTTGGTGGAGAATCGTATCTTTCTGTGAACCAGGAGATAATACATTTATCGGGCCTGAACACCCAAGGCACCTTGGTCGCCCCGGCGAAATGGATTTCGTTCCTCCTCCTCATGGTATGGGAATTGATGCCACACGTGAGCATAAAAAAACGGAATACCCGGTTCCTCCACCTTCCAAACCAACTATGGAAATACTTGATAGGGTCGGAGCGCGTTGGGAAGAATTAGGTCTTTCTTAACAATTTCAGCAATTTAGAAGGGGCAAATAATTGCCCCTTCTAAAGAGGCGGTGAGTCTGTGAGAAAAATAATTGTAGGTATAAGTGGTTCGTCAGCTCCACATTATGGGATTTACACGCTTAAAGCATTACAAGCTATTCCTGATATAGAAACTCACTTAATCCTATCTGAGGGTGCTCATCTATCCATCAAATACGAAGCTCCACAATGGGGTATCAAGGACGTTGAGGCCTTAGCANATGTAGTACATAATCCCAAGAATATGGCTGCTAGTGTATCGAGTGGTTCATTCAAGACTGATGGAATGGTTGTAGTCCCATGTTCAATGAAAACGCTCGCGGGCATTGCTAATTCTTACAACAATGATCTAATTACAAGAGCAGCTGATGTGTGCCTCAAAGAGAGGCGTAAATTAATCGTTGTAGCCAGAGAAACACCGCTTCATAGAGGGCATCTCCTAAACATGTTGGCCGTTACCGATATGGGTGGAATAATACTCCCTCCCATTCCTGGGTTTTATTCAGGGCCACAGTCAATTGATGACATTATTAATCATACTGTAGGTAAAATTTTAGACTTATTAGATATAGATAATAATCAATTTAAGCGATGGGAAGGGAAAGATCCTCAATAACATCTATTGTGAATTATGTCCGATGATTTAGGAAACAACCTCCCCGATGATCTATACGATACTTTGCTCAATGAAGATGTCACTATATCTCCCGGCAAAGCAATATTGATCAATACCTCTGATACTGATGGTTGGCCTCATCCTGCTTTACTTTCATACAGAGAAGTATGGGCAACAGGACGCAATACCATTCGGATACAAACTTATAATGGAACAAACACAACACGTAACCTTCAGAGCAATGGAATCATCACGTTAATATTTATAGACTCAAGTATGACTTATTATGTAAAAGGTTCTGCCAAGGAAATAANATCTCCATCTTCCTCAAAGGCAAATCATCTGTCAGTTATGGATATTTCAATAACTCAAATTTTGAAAGACTTCACATCTGAGGACGAAGCAGGCGCGTATATAACAACAGGGATCACATTCCATAATCCTTGGCAATCTAAACGTCAAACTTAACAATCGAGGAATCAATGAAAGTCACAAAAGTTTTAGCCACTACAGCAGTAATACCCTTAAGAAACGTAACTTCGTTTTCCACCCGAACTGTAAGTGAACGTCACTATACGATTGTAAAGATACTCACAGATGAAGGAGTGGAAGGTACTGGCTTTTGTTATTGCGGTAACGGAGCCGGTTCAATCGTCACAAATACAATACGCGCGTTATTAGCCAAGCATGTTATTGGTCAAGACCCACATAACACCGAATACATATGGGACGTTATGTATCGGGATGCATTACTTATGGGTCGACGTGGAGCAGTAATTAGAGCCATCAGTGCGATAGATAATGCGCTTTGGGATATTAATTCGAAATACGCTGGCCTTCCTCTTTATCAGTACCTCGGAGGGTTTTATCAAGATATTGTTCCAGCATACGCTAGTGGTGGCTATTATTTAGATGGCAAAACTCCCGAGCATCTCGCTGAAGAATGCCTAAGTTATGTAGACATGGGCTTCAAGGCAGTCAAGATCAAAGTTGGTCGCGTTAGTGCAATACAAGACGCTGCAAGGATAGAAGCTGTAAGAAAAGCAATTGGCGATGAAGTTGAACTTTTTACTGACGCCAATAACGCGTGGAATGATGCCACTTCTGCTATTCGGGCAATCAGGCTGTGGGAAGATTACGACCTTGGTTGGGTAGAAGAACCGACAATGCCTGACGAAATGGAAGCCAGTGCGGCAATTGCAGCACGAGTTGATGTGCCCATTGCTACCGGGGAGATACATCAAACAAGATGGGACTTTATGGATATGATTGATCGCCAAGCTGCAGCCATAATCCAACCAGACGCCGGGGTATGTGGAGGTATTACAGAATTTCGTCGTATAGCTTCTTACGCTGCTGCCCATAGTATTACAATTGCCCCTCACTGGCTTGCAGATCTTCACGTTCATCTTGTAGCAGCAATGCCAAATGCGACATACGTTGAGTTTTTTACAGATACTGAAGTATTAAATATTATGGAAATTTTTGAAAACCGACTTGAGGTAAAAGGACATGGTCTCGCACTACCTCAAACCCCAGGGATAGGAGTTAAGATTAACGAGAAAGCACTTGCAAAGTTTTCTGTTGATGGTTGGGACTAAGTATTTGAAAAATAAAAGAGGGGTTCATTATGTTACAAGCTTGGGATGCGGACGGCCACGTGGATGAATGGGAAGGAACATTCTCAGATGAATACTTAGAACCCAAATTTAGAGAACAACGGCCTGTTGTAGTAGATGCAGATCCTGAAGGCACCTATTTTACATGGAACATACCAGGGAGAGGTTTATGGCGAGTTGGTTCTTCTCCTTCAAGTAAAGGTGGTGTGAATTCGCAAGAAAATATCCGGCTTGCTGAATGGAGAGGCAGTTTAGAAAGCGGGGAATTTAGGTCAGCTGCAGCAAGATCTGAATTACTAGATCAAGAGAATACGAAACTTCAAGTGAACTACCCCACATTATTCCTTTATCATCCAACTACACTTGATATATCTCTCAATCAAGCCTTAACTCGTTCCTACAATAATTGGATATCTGATATTTCGAACCAAGAACCAGAGCGTTACAAATGGGTAACGGTTATTGATGCACATGAGCCAGAAGAAGCTGCTCGGGAAATATTTCGAACTAAAGAGATGGGCTCAGTTGGTATTATGGTTCACGGAATGTATGGCAGCAGAACCATTGATGACGATTTTTTCTCCCCGATTTGGAGTGCAGCACAAGAAACTCAATTGCCTCTAGCCGTTCATCCTGGCAGAGGATCTTTAGAAGTTTATACGGTTAATACTAACTACGCTGCAGCGCAGTTTCATATGTCAGTATTGCTGGGTTTCCGCCATATTATGGCATCTGGAGTTCTCGATCGTTACCCTGGTGTAAATGTTGGGTTTTTAGAGACAGGTTGCAGNTGGGTTGATTTCGCAGTAGAACAAGTTGACCTCATAGTCCACGACACTAAATTTAGAGCTGAACTTGGAGCGACAAGAGCAGAACATGATGCATTATTAGCAAAAGGACTGCCGAAACTGACTCCCGAGGAGTACATTAAATCTGGGCGAGTCTACATAGGGTTCGAGGTAGATGAAACTATGCTACCTTACGTAATAGAGCGATGGGGTGAAAATTGCTGGGTCTACGCTAGTGACATTCCTCACGGTCATAGGATTGTGAATGCACCTCAACAACTTGAATCACGATGTGATATTACCCAAGCAGTTAAAAAGAAGCTATTAATTGATAATACAGCGAATTTTTATAATTTGCCTATAGAAATTTAGTGCGGTTGGTAATTTTCAGGGGTCAAAATTCCTCNACTCCGCTCATAGCATCGAACGATCTGAGTAAATAATCTCAGTCCCTGTTTTTCCGACCAAACCCTAATCGTTTAAAAATGCTCGGAAGTTCTACAGAAGGCTCTTCAGGTTCTTCCTCCACTAAAGATGAAAATTCAAACATTTCCTCAAATTGCCTGTTAAGTATAGAATTTCCACCTTCAGGAAGGCCAGTTGCAATTACTGTTACTCGAATCTCGTCTTCCATTTTGGGGTCGGTAACCATACCAAAAATGATGTTGGCCTCTGGGTCTACCAAACGTGCTACAAAATCAGAAGCCTGTTGCACTTCTAGTAAAGTAACATCCGTGCCACCCGTTATATTTAATAATACTCTGGTGGCACCTTCGATAGGTGCATCTAGTAGTGGGCTTGCCATTGCTTCTTTAGCAGCAAGCTGAGCTCTATCTTCTCCCCGACCATGACCAATCGCCATCCACGCGGGGCCCGCACCGGACATGACGGTTTTGACATCTGCAAAATCCAGATTTATTTCTCCCGGGATAGTCACAAGCTCCGCAATGGACTGGACTCCTTGGCGCAACACATCATCTGCAATACGAAACGCATTCTCAGCAGTCATTTGTTCATCAGATACAGTTGTTAAACGATCGTTCGGAATAAGGATCAAAGTGTCTACATTACCCTGAAGCGCTTCAATGCCTTGATCAGCTTGATCAGCACGACGACGACCCTCAAATCCAAAGGGTTTTGTCACAACTGCAATAGTGAGAGCCCCTACTTCTTTTGCGATTTCTGCTACAACAGGTGCAGCACCAGTGCCAGTTCCACCACCCATACCAGCTGCAATAAATACCATGTCGGTCCCATTGAGCAAATCATATAAATCTTCACGAGATTCTTGCGCAGCTTCACGACCAATTGAGGGGTCTCCCCCAACACCAAGCCCCCGAGCAAGCCTATCTCCGATTCGGATTTTTTCAGGAACATCTAAGTGAATTAAATGCTGTGCATCAGTATTCACCGCAATATATTCAACTCCGGGAATCCTTTGCCTATACATACGGGTGACAGCGTTAGATCCCCCACCGCCAACTCCAATTACTTTGATACGTGCAACACCTATTGCTTGCTGTGCATTACTGTCAACATTAGTAGCGGGTTTATGCACATCTTTCTCACCGCCATCAGCCCATAACTCATCAGGGTCAATATTTTCGAATTCAGAATCCACAGTACTTACCTCCACAGGCAACTGAGTCAGGGTTTCACGCCCTTCTAATATCCGCATTAGTCGTACCCAGGTTGCATTCGAGACTTCAGATGGCATCAGTAAACCTTGCTCTAAAACTGCAAGTTCTTCAAATGGTACATTTAGTTCTTCAGCTAACTGCGCCAANCTATATTTAGTCGCATAGCGCAACTCACGAATATATGCAGCAAACCGAAACATTTCCGCCGAAATTTCGCCAGTAGCAACTAGCCATCTTTCTGCGGCATCTTGGGCAAAGCGGAGCCATGCACTCTTACCAATTAGCATACTATCTGTATTTTCAGTGGGCATTATTCCACTTCCTCAGGCAAGCGATTCATGATTTCTTGAACAACGGTTTTATCCAATCCTCGCTGCTCACAAAACATTCTGAGACGATCTCTTGCTCTATTGATTCTTATGGCAATTGCACGGATACTTGGTGCATCTAGCATAACGACCATCTGGTCAACGCTTCTACCTAGCATAAACCTTAATCGCAACGCGAATGCATCTCTCGGGAAATCAGATTCGAAGCTTTCCCATAATGAAGCATGTTCTTCGAAAATTAAGCCCGAGTTGGTTTCAGGTTCAGAATGTACGGAATCTTCAAGAAAATTATTCACATTTAAATTTCCTGAAGATTTTGAGGCTTGATCTTCAGCAAGAGACCACAACTTACGAAATTTAGACTCAATTGCACGCTCAAACCAATCACTAACAGTGCTTCTACCCGGTAAATTTTCCACATCCAACAAAAGCGAAACAAATGTATCAGTAGTCGCGTCATCACGAAACTCAGGCAAAATTTCTGTTATTCCCCATTTTTGAGGCTCGTCATAAATCCTTTCCGCTAATTTTGCTGCTAAATCTCGAACTTCTTTAACGCTATTTGATTGACGTACGTAATCTCCACGAGCTGCTTTAAAGTCCTGAAGTACAATCTGAAGTCTTTTAATTATTTCTTCTTCGGAGAGGAATGTTATGTCGTACATCACTTATTAACCAAAAATTTAATACTATACATAGATGATAACAGAATGGTATTCCAGTTAATGCAATACATGAAACCTATTTATTCAGCGTCCAATAATCAATGTATGAAAATACCAACCATGCTAGGATTGGAGAGAAATACGGATTTTCCGAAAATTACAGGCAATACATATATGGCCATTCAAAAAAAGCAAAAAAAACCATTCGATNATCTTCAAGCCCGAAAAAAAGAAATACTGTCCTCTGGAGGCACCACTCGAATAGAGCAACAACACGCTAAAGGAAAATTAACAGCTCGGGAAAGAATTGCCTTATTGCTAGATCCCGGAACTTTTGAAGAATTGGACTCTTTTGTATCACACCGATCTAATAATTTTGGGACAGCAGACAAGAAATACCCCGGTGACTCTGTTGTAACTGGCTACGGTAAAGTAAGTGGTCGCACTGTGTATGTATATTCGCAAGACTTTACTGTTTTTGGAGGTTCACTATCCGAGGTGACGGCAGAAAAAATCTGTAAAGTAATGGACCTTGCCATGCGCAATGGAGCCCCTATCATAGGAATTGCAGACTCCGGAGGAGCGCGGATTCAAGAAGGCGTAATTAGCCTAGCTGGGTATGGGGAAATTTTTATGCGGAATACCTTGGCNTCTGGTGTCATTCCACAAATTTCTGCAATTTTAGGACCTTCTGCAGGTGGTGCAGTTTACTCACCCGCAATAACTGACTTTACTTTGATGGTCCGTGGAATTTCACAGATGTTCATCACTGGCCCTGAGGTTATTAAAGCTGTGACAGGGGAAGAGATTTCTCAAGAAGAACTTGGAGGGGCCGATACACATGGATCTCTTTCTGGAGTGTCTCATTTCACATTGGACTCCGAAGAAGAATGTATGGATACCATACGCCAACTCTTAAGCTTTATCCCTTTGAATAATTTGGATGATCCTCCATGGGGGGATCAAGAAGATGACCCCGAACGAACAGATGAAACACTACGAGATATTGTACCGGACGAATCAAATCGTTCCTACAACATGAATGAAGTAATCGAAAAAATTGTCGATCATGGTGAATTTTTCGATATTCAAGCAGATTTCGCTCCTAATATGCTAATTGGATTTGCCAGACTCAACGGTCGTAGCGTCGGAATTGTAGCGCAACAACCTTCTTATTTAGCTGGTGTAATTGATATTCACGCATCTGTAAAAGCTGCCCGTTTCGTAAGATTCTGTGATGCATTTAATGTCCCGATTATCACTTTCGCTGATGTACCAGGTTATATGCCTGGTAAAGAGCAGGAGCATCGGGGAATCATTCGACAAGGGGCAAAGTTACTTTACGCATACGCTGAAGCAACTGTTCCTAAAATAACCATCGTGACACGAAAGGCTTATGGAGGAGCTTATGTTGTCATGGGAAGCAAGCACTTGCGAACTGATATAAACCTTGCTTGGCCTTCAGCTGAAATCGCAGTGATGGGACCAGATGCAGCCGTAAATATTATTCATCGGAAAAAAATAGCTGATTCTGAAAATCCAACTGAATTAAGGGAACAACTTATAGAAAGCTATAGAGATAANTTTGCTAACCCGTATCAGGCGGCTGAAAGAGGCTTCATTGACGATGTAATTGATCCTGCAGAAACTAGGCCTAAGCTAATCAAAGCCTTGGATTCTCTACAAAATAAAAGAGATACTATTCCGCCCAAAAAACATGGAAATATACCTCTCTAATGCGCTATTTAGTTACGCAAGAAATTTTGTACCGCGTTACAGTAGATGCACGTAATGAAAAAGAAGCATTAGAGTGTGCTGAAGAAATTCCCTATCAGGAATGGGATAATGAAATTCTTACTCGAGAAGAAATTGTCCCAATGGAAGAATCTCCTATCAATCCGAACCCTGGAAGCTGAATCTGAGATCATTAACCACAACTCTTGTTCTAGTACTAGCGTAGGAATAGAATGAACGGGCTTTCTGCGGAAATCTTGGTTTTTAATGCTCGTAATAACCAAGTAATTCAATAAAAATCTAAGCATACTTTTTGATTTACTTCGCATTCGACAGTGCGTAAGTACAAGGTATAAGGAGCAAAAAATGTTGGACTTAATGCAAATTGCGCGTACTGAGGCTGATGGGGGAGATTTATTTGGCTTACTCTCAAGTTTATTTGAGCCAGGAGATGTAAAACCAGATGGGTATCCTGATGCTGTAATCTGGAAGGGAGGGAACCATGATGGAGTGGTTAATCCTGTAGCACATTCACTGACCGACGCCTACGCATTGCTTGGGACTATAGCTGCAATAGATATTCTCGGTTTGCCCTATTACGCAGTTCCAATGTGGTCACAGTACCGGCATGACATGAAATTAGAACCTCTTAGTTGGTTTGGAAATATTCCTTGTACTTCAATTAAGTGGTCTACTGCAGGAGACGCGTATGTAAATGATGGGAAAGGTGGCAAGGTTGTCGTAATGGGCAAATCTGGAAACGCCCCTCTACGAACCCAAGCTGGCGTATATTGCAATGTCCGGCCTTATGGACCTTCTACAGTCGTGCGGTGTATGCCATGCTTACCTTACTCACAAGATCAGAAAAAATTTGATGTTGATAAAGAAACTGGGATTGTGCATTCTGAAATGAACACTCCAGGTGTGCAAATGGCTTACTCTTGCCGGCTATTCCTTAAAATGGTGCATGAGACAACAAAATTCGGCCGTGTCGCCATGAAACCCACTCAAGCACAAGAAGATGGGATAAATTCCGGGCTATTATCTTGGCTTCTTAAGGACACGAAATTCACTATAGGCCGTCGATATGCAGTCGATGGTTATGAAGAGCATAAAGAACGAGTGGATAGAATAATTGCACTCTTACCAAGTAANTTCAAGGATGGAATGGAAGAATGGAGTGGACAGATTGAGCAACATATATCTGACACCAACTACGGCTTGCTAATCTGGGACTTAATTGAGCAAAAACCCAATATTGTTCTAGCAACCGACCTTGATGGTGATCGTTTAACTGACTTACTGGCAGATATTTCTGATCCATTACGTGCGTTCGGGCAAAAAGTACTTACCTTCGTTGGTTCCGACAAAAAAATGGATACTAGTATGTGGAATGATATGGGTTACACAACTGGTAATGGGCGTGATATGACATCAGTAATGTACCGTATGTATGGCCCACCTATTCATGAACAGACGCTCGGTTCTGCAGATGCAATGCTACTACGACTGTTAGATGGTGATGAATCGATGGGAGGTACCAAGAGTCCTTATGATCCACGAATTCATTTTGTTCTAATAAGAGATGCCTATTTAGATGCTAATCCAGGAAATGATGAGCTACGTAAATGGCTTGATTCTGCATTGGAAACGTTCGACAAAGTTTATTCTGGCACACGTCCCGGATTTCTTGAGGGTTATAGAGCTCTTAAAAATGCAATTACACCCTGGGGCTCATAAAAATACGAAAATTTAACGGAGTTAGCAATGGGAAGGAAAAAAGTTACAGTTGTCGGAGCTGGAAACGTAGGAGCTACTACAGCACAACGATTATTCGAACGTGGCTATATGGATGTTGTTCTAGTCGATGTGGTAGAGGACATGCCTCAAGGTAAAGCTCTTGATATCGCTGAATCTGGTCCAGTTTTAGGAGTAGACGCAAATATTATAGGATCGAACGGTTACGCTGAGTCAGCAGATTCAGATGTCGTAGTAATTACTGCTGGGATAGCGCGTAAGCCTGGTATGAGCNGGGATGATCTCCTTTTTACAAATATGAAAATCATTGGCTCTGTAGTCAATGAAGTAGTGAAATTATCTCCTAACGCGATATTGATAATTGTCTCTAATCCTTTGGACGCAATGGTTCAGCATGCATATTCGTTAGCAGGCTTCCCTAAAAATAAGGTTGTAGGAATGGCAGGAGTACTTGATACTGCGCGTTTCAGAACATTCCTCGCACAGGAGTTGAACGTTTCAGTTAAAGATATTCAAGCTTATGTTTTAGGTGGACATGGGGATCAAATGGTACCACTTACCAAATACACAACAGTTGGCGGGGTTCCAATTAGTGATTTGCTAGACCCAGATGCTCTTGCTCGGATTATCAAACGAACTCAAGGTGGAGGTGGTGAGATAGTTGCGTTACTTAAAACTGGTAGCGCCTTCTATGCTCCTTCCGCTGCTGTTGCAGAGATGGTTGATTCAATACTTCTTGATCAAAAGCGCCAACTACCCTGCGCTGCTCTATTAGAGGGAGAATATGGCATTAGTGATATTTACATGGGAGTTCCTGTTGTATTAGGTGCAAATGGAATCGAAAAAGTTGTTGAGCTCCAACTCACAGCTGAGGAACAATCACTACTAAACAATTCTGCAGACGCTGTACGAGAATTAGTCGAAGTCATGGCTAATGCTCCTGAGAATTAGTAGCCAGTGAAAAACCTATTTAGTGTGCTTCCTTGTTAGGATTAGCGTATGCCTGATCGAGTTATTCCCTTGCATGAACCCGATGATTTTAATGAGGAAAATGCACTGGCGTTCACAGACGTGATTGTGATCCTTTACTTGGAAGGGTTGCCTAGAGATCCGAACAGTGAGGATGTTCTTTATGAGTCAGGACCACTTACTGAAGCCGTTATTGGTAGCTTTGCTCTCGGTTGCGCAGTCGGAATCAAATATTACGATAAAATTCAGTCCATACTAAGCCAAACTCATCCTGGCCAGGTAGAGCCCATAATAAATCAATGTAAGGCCTCCTTAGTGGAGCAAATCTCACAAGTTACATCCGGCATGCACGTTCTTGAGCCAGAAGACTTCATAGATGAGTTACTAAAAGCGCTTGAAGATTCCATAAAAATTGATACGGAGACTGCGCAAAATTCCATCAGTATGAGTTTTGAATACGGCCTCATACTGGCTTATACCCAAAAACCTGTAGCCATCGCATTGAGGAACGCATTTGACCGCTCTCAACAAGAAGCGATTACTGAATTCGAATTAGACGACGGAGATGAATTTCCTCCAGGACCTGACCCGTATCAAACTTTGCAAAATTTAAGTTCTGAAATTATGGAAGCATATGAGGCTGATATAGGTTTTAACGAGTAATTATGCTCTAATACTAGCTTTTTCTAATATTGATTTTGTGCTAACTATGTGCTGGGAAAGTCCCAATTCTTTTGAAGAAAAACCCATAGCAAGTCCAATCATTTGAGGCAAATGCAATATCGGCATAGATACTTTTTCCTTCATTTGGGCTGAGGCTTTTGGCTGCTGACCATCGAGATTCAAATGACATAGGGGGCACGGTGTGACCATAGCATCTGCTCCGTGATCATGTGCGCTAGTTGTATGATTTGCAACCATTTGCATGGAGTTTTTCTCGTTTATCAACATTATCGGGAAACCACAGCATTTTGTTCGGCCAGGGAAATTAACTGGCTCTGAACCACAAGCTTCAATAATTTGCTCTAGGTAATGTTCTCGACCTGGATTTTCATCTATCCCCAATGCCCAAGAGGGGCGAAGTATATAGCAGCCATAAAAAGGTGCTACTTTCAAANCTGGTAAAGGATTGGTAACCAATCCTTTTAGTTTATCAATTCCTATTTCTTCAACAATGACCCAAGCCAAATGCTTAATTACTACTCTCCCAGTGTACTCTAAACCTTCAGGCTCAAGTTCTTTATTGATCTCTGCTAAGTATTCTGAATCATTTAACAGACGATGATTTGCTTGAGCCATTACACCTTGGCAAGTTGAACAAATATTCAAGATAGTGGTTAACCCCATTCGTTCTGCCATTGCAAAAGTCCTAGCATTTAAGGTGTCTCCAAGTTTTAATCCTTTCTCTTGGAGTACCCCCGCTCCGGTGCAGGAAGCCCCGACGATTTCTTCAAGCTCTAAGCCCAATTTTGCAGCAATCGCCATTGTTGAGGTATACAGCTCCGGCGCACCACCTCTTGATACACAGCCAGGGTAGAAAGCGTACTTCATCGTAGTTCTTTATCCTCTAAATTTAATTTTTAGAATTTCCAATTCGCTCGAAAATTCTTTTTATATTCTTATTCCCAGGTACTTTATGGTGAAATGGAGCAGGTAAAGGGAACTTCCCGCGCCTTAATACGCGAAGTGCTAAAGGTAAATTTCCTATTAGCTTCGGCATATTAAATTTACCCCACGAATCAACTGCTAGCATAGTTTCATCCAACCAACCAGAATTTGATACAGAGTTTTCAAATGACTTCACATGACGCGCACCCGGGGTATTCGTTCTTCCTGATTCCATAACTGAATCACGAATCTCCATGATCCGATCCATTGGAGCAACACCTTTTGGGCAAACTTCCACACACATATAACAACGTGTACAATCCCAGACTCCACCTGGCGTATTCATTTCACGCANGCGTTGATCTTTTTTATCATCCCTAGGATCAGCAACAAATCTATATGATTTTGCTAAAGCTGCTGGTCCTAGAAAATTCTTATCTACTTCTAGCGCAGTACAGTCTGAAACACAAGCACCACACATAATGCATCCCATCGGAGTCAATAGGTTCAGCATTGATTCATTCGACGCAATAAATTCCTCTTCTGGTTCAGTGTCTGGCTGCAAATATGGATCAATAGAGCGGACTTTGTCCCAGAAAAGTTTCAAATCGATAACCAAATCCTTCACCACATTTTGGTTACCCATCGGTTCTATTTTTACCTCACCACCATCTTCAACAACTGTGCTTAATCGAGTATTGCAGGCTAATCTAGCCCTATCATCGACACGCATCGCACAAGAACCACAGATTGCCGCTCTACATGAGCATCGCAATGCTAGGCTCGGATCAATTTCCTCTCGTATCTTGACCAAAGTATCTAGAACTGAGTAATGATTAGGAACTTCCACATCATATTCTTGAAAATTTGGCTGATCTGATGTTTCTGGATCGTAGCGCTGGACTTTGACCTTCGCTTGCATATTCTTTCCTTCTCAAATAGTAAATCTAATAAACCCTAGCCTGAGGCTCCCATTTTGTCATAGTAACCGGGAGCGTTCCAACTTCAACCTGCCCATCAATTAATCTCGCAGTAGTATGCTTCAACCAATCTTCATCGTTTCTCTCTGGCATATCCTTACGGAAATGAGCACCCCTACTTTCTTTTCTCAATAAACCAGATGCAACAATCGTTTCTGCGACATCGAGCATATATCCTAGTTCAGTATGGAAAATTAAATCAGTATTATAAATGCTGCCTTTATGAACAATAGGAAGAGTCGCATACCGGTCTTTTATAGACTGTATTTGCTTTAATGCAGATTGCATTCCTTCTTCGTTCCTGAAAACGGCCAAATGCTCATTCAAAGTTTGTCCCATTTCTAACCGTAATGCAGCGGTCATAAGACCATTATCTTTACGATCCATTACTGCTTTGATTCGTTTTTCAGCGTCCTTTAGGTGGCTCGCCGATACTTTAAAATCCTTTATCCCTTTGGAGTATTCNGTGGCCACCTCACCAGCACGCTTNCCAAAGACAACTGTTTCCAATAGAGAATTCGCACCTAGTCGATTTCCTCCGTGAACACTCACACAAGCCGTCTCTCCTGCAGCAAATAGGCCTCTAGGTCCTCCCCATCCAGCACTACCTGTAACATCCCATGCTCTGGTATCCACATCAGTTTTTATTCCACCCATAATGTAGTGTTGACCTGGACGAATGGGAACAGGCTCCGTCACCACGTCAACACCTGCATAGTCTCGAGCAACTTCGTGTATATAACCTAATTTTGTAAGAATTGCTTCTTTCCCTAAATGGCGTAAATCTAGTAAGACACAGCCATCAACTCCACGACCTTCTTCAATTTCAGTAGCTTCAGAGCGTGAGACAACATCACGAGAGGCAAGTTCCTTCATTTTCGGAGCATAATGCTCCATGAAACGTTCACCTTTGGAATTCAATAGGTAAGCCCCTTCACCACGAGCAGCCTCCGAAAGTAAAACACCATTTCCCGCCAGGGTGGTTGGATGATATTGAACCATCTCCATGTCAAGCAGCGTAGCTCCTGCCCTATATGCCAAACCCAGACCGTCCCCGGTACAAATCAGAGCATTAGTACTGGGTTCAAATGCTCTACCTACACCACCAGCAGCAAGAATAACCGCCTTTGCAGTAATTGAATGAATTTTACCGGTTAGCATTTCAATAGCTATTACACCCCGACACTCGCCATCTTCAATTATCAGATCAGTTACAAACCATTCTTCATATGACCGAATTCCGGCCTTCATGATTTGCTCGTACATAACGTGCAAAATAGCTTGCCCTGTTATATCGGCAACAAAAAATGTTCGAGCATAGCTTGCTCCCCCAAAAGCACGAGTCCCGAGGCGACCTTCATCATCTCGATTGAAAATTACGCCCATATGCTCTAGTGCAATAATCTCAGCCGGAGCTTCAACGCACATATACTCAATCGCATCCTGATCGCCGAGGTAATCAGATCCTTTAACAGTATCGAAAACATGAGAATCTACAGAATCATCTGCACCTCTAAGCGCTGCGTTAATTCCACCTTGGGCGGCATTCGAATGACTTCGTACAGGGTGAACCTTACTTATCATAGCTACATTAGCGCCTGCACGGTGAGCAGAAATTGCTGCGCGCATTCCAGCAAGTCCCGCTCCTAAAACTAGGACATCATGGTCAGTCATAAACTTATATTCACCTGATTGAAATTATGAATTAGCACCTGAAACGAATATAGCAGAGGGGAAAACCACACACAACGATTTTTATAAAATTCATTACGCGTTAATTCCCACACTAGTATTTCATTTTACCTTACAGAAGCAAAATAATCTTGTTTATTTACTATATATTCGCATCAGTTTTCAGCCAACTCTCTACTGTCTTTTGATTAAATTCTACCCATGCAGTATTCAGCCTGATACTCTCCAATGTTTGCTCGATAGTTCGTGCTGCAGAAGGAGCAGGATTTTGCTCAAAAAAATCTTTAACTTCTTTTTCTCGATCAATCGAAGAAAAATTGGATCCGATTGATACGAGTCTCATAATCGCAAATCCACCTTTCCCATATCTTCTATCAATTTCTGTCCAATGTGATCTAAGAAAATCCCATGCTATTTCAAGACCATGCGCCTGATTTGCGAGCTGAATGATAACCCCAGGAGCATCTTGGGACCTCACTTCATCACTAAGTGATCGCTTCAATAAATCATCAATTAAATTAGGATCGCGAACTCGTGTTAAAGCCCCTAAAATTCGCACTTTTTCTTCGTTAAGTTCCGCCTTTGNGTACAAATCCCAAAGTTTTTCGTATGTACTGCTATCAGAACTTTGAGCAGCTAAGCCAAATACGACGCTTCTCATATCTGGCCTTACTATTTCANTTCCCGCGTAATGATTTTTAAATTTAGCTCTTGCAATCTCAAGCGTAGGTTCATCACCATAACTACCGTACTGACCTATAACAATACTCCTGAGCAAAGACTGCAGGTGCGTTTCATTATCGTTTGGTTCCCAGCCGGTTATTGACGCTATTTTGCTGAATATCTTTCTTCCAAATTCCCTATACATTGCAAGTGTGGAGGTTTCGCCAATTAATCCCTCTAAGCTTTTAAGATTTGATGCAAGATCCCCCCAGACAATGGCATCATCTTCGTCTAGATAGGCTAAGGCAAGAGAAAGAAAAATCGTAGCTGGTAAGTGGCCGGAGCGAGCTAATGCATAAGCATCATTTTGTACTCCTAATCGATCAACTGCGGGTAATGCTTTTCCTGCAACTGCCGTTTTAATAGCCTCCCATTCAAGATCCGAGTAAGCAACTCGATAAAATCCAGTTTGACCAAAATTGAGTTTCAGCCAATCAACGGTATCGTTAATTTCCACTGCCGTAGAATTATTCTCAAAGGTAGCCTGATACACATGCCCAGCTGAAGACTGAATTGAAGTGTGAATAGGCCATAAAGTCTCAGTTGGTTCTTTATCAATCAAAAAGTCATAAAGGAATCGTGATTGTTTAAAAGAAACAACAGTTTTCCCTTCGTTTTCCCTGTCAATACTTACTTGCACTAAGGGATAACCGGTTTTCTTAATCCATGCTTCCATTAATTCAATTACTGAAATAGGAAGGTTTAAGCTATCAGTGAGCGCAGCATTATTAATTGAATGCCACAAATCACTACCTTGCGCATTTGAATAGGCGTGATCTTTCAGGTATGCATGCAGCCCTTTTCTAAAAGTTTCATGGCCAACATAGTTTTCAAGCATCCGTAAAACGGAGCCACCTTTGCTATAACTGATAGCATCAAACAATTCACGTATCTCTGCGGGGTCATCAACGTTGGCTTCAATTGAATGAGAATTTCTTAAACCATCTAAACTCAATGCAGCGTTGGTATCATGGGAAACAAATTGCGTCCACATTTGCCACTCCGGGTACAAATGATCAACCGTTTTGTCCCCCATCCAAGAGGCAAATGATTCATTAAGCCATAAATCATCCCACCACTCCATTGTAACTAGGTCCCCGAACCACATATGTGCCATCTCGTGTGCAACAACTTCCAAAACGCGTTGCTTAATTTGAGCAGCTGAATTGTCAGGATCGTATAATAATGCAGTTTCACGATAAGTAATTGCACCCCAATTCTCCATTGCTCCTGCTGCAAAATCAGGTATAGCAATATGGTCCATTTTGGGTAGAGGGTAATCAATCCCAAAGTAGTCATTCATATAACTCAATGCGTTAATGCTATTTTCTAAGGCGAAATTACCTAAATGCTCTTTCCCTTTAGTGGCCCAGACCCGCACAATCGTTCCGCCAACAGCCTTTCCTTCAACACAAGCAAGATCGCCTACAATAAATGCGAGTAAATAAGTAGACATCACTGGGGTTGGTTCAAAATTAACAACTTTCTTTCCAGCTTCATTAATAGATTCCTTTAAAACGGGCATGTTCGAAATAGCCTGTAATTCTGAAGGAACAACTAGCGTAATTTCAAAGATTGATTTAACTGACGGTTCATCCCAGCAAGGCAACGCCCGCCTTGCGTCTGTCGCTTCAAACTGTGTCGTCGCCATGAATCGTTCATTTCCATCATCATCGGTATAACGGCTTCTATAGAAACCTCTCAATTGATCATTCAGATAGCCGGAGAATTCTATTTGAAGTGAATAGTTCCCAACACTAATCGACTGATCCAGAATCAAAGACACTCGTTCAAGTTTTTCATCATATGTAATTTCAAATGGTGTATAAGAATTTCCATCAGAATCAACAATTATTGCAGATTGAATTTCTAATTCGATTGCGTTTAGAACAATACGATCAGTCGTTTCAAAAACGCTTAGCTCAATTGTTTCTGATCCGTAAAACGTAAACTTCTCTAAATCTGGTTCAAATGACACCTTGTAAGCGGTCGGTCGCACGTTGTCTGGAAGTCGAAAGTTTGATTTATTTCCCATTATTTCCTCGGAACATGTATTTACGATCATTCAAAAATGGTACCCCCGGAGGGACTCGAACCCTCGCCACCGGCTCCGGAGGCCGGTGCTCTATCCGCTGAGCTACGGGGGCAGAAACCAATGTATATTGTAGTAGCCATTTAGTTCATATTAGCAATATATCTAGAAATGTCACAGAAATTGATAAAAAACCGCAATGAAAGCATTGACACTACGAACAACCTGTTAATATGATCATAACGATTGTTTTACGAACACGATCGTGGTTGATTGGTATATAATACTGATACAGCCTCGTGAAGATACGAAAGGGGGTTCGATGAACCGCTTCTTCAGCTCTAAGGGTATANCCCTAATAGTACTTGTGACGATTTTATCTTTGTTGGTGGCATGTAGCGGTGCAGATGGCTCCGCTGGTCCTGCCGGTCCTGCCGGTAAAGACGGTGCCCCTGGTGCAGCTGGTGCAGCTGGTCCTGTTGGTCCTGCTGGTGCAGCTGGTCCTGCTGGTCCTGCCGGTAAAGACGGTGCGGATGGAAAAGCAGGCGTACCTGGTGCCCCTGGTGCCCCTGGTGCAGCTGGTGATTCCACACACAGTGGGATTTCAGTAAGCCCAAACAATGTTGCAGACAATGTAGCGATCGCAGCGACTGCTACTTTGACTGGGTTTGGTTCTGGTGAAACTGTTGATGTCAGCTTAGTTTTCAGTGACGGAACAAGTGTTGCCTGGGGTAGTGCTACTGCTAGTGCAGGTGGNATTGCCACTGTCGCTCTAACTCACACAGGACTCGCGTCTGGTACTTATGCTGTTCACGCTACCGGTAGTGACGGTGGTAAAGCAAGTACCGCTCTTACTGTTAAGTAATAGATAAAGAGCATAATTAAAAAGCCCCGGAATTTACCGGGGCTTTTTAGGTCGCTTGTAATACTAGCTTTTAACCCATCTTATAAATTTATTTAGTAATGAATCAGCATTGTGCTCGCTAGCTTGGGTATGCTTTGCTTCATTCTGATATAACCGTTTTCTTCCTCGAGGGGAACCTATCTTTAAGCTAGGCTTATGCTCTATACGAATAGCCTGATCAGTCGGTCCAGATTGCAGTGAAGCCTCTATTTTCCTTTCAGCCTCAATACGAATGCGTTCGTCTGACTTCTCGTATGCCGTCAAAGAAGCCTCCTCCTCGGGTGAAAAATGAATCAAATGAGCACCGAGTATTTGAGCATATTTTTGCTTCATTCGTTCGGCTTTAGCCTTTTGTTCCTCCGTTTGCTCTTTAGTGCTTAATTCTNATGGTATATCTGTCATTGAAATCTCCTTCTTANTGTCATTTTTTGGCCTAGNTCTTCTTGGCCTGAATATCACCCCGTAGCGCATCGTACCCGACGAGTCCGGCGTCTCCTTTAGCTCCGTAATGAGAGAGTCGTCTAACCCCCGTGCTCGATGTCCTGCTTTCAAGGCTTCCAAAAATTCCGCTAAGGTTCGTATCGGCATCGGTCTATCTCCTTTTGCGTACCGATGCGATAAAAAAGGCCATAAAAAAAGCCCTCCGAAGTACGGAGAGCTACCGTACCCCTTTGCCTTATAGGCCGCGTCGTTTCCTCAGAGCACCTTCAGAGGTGAAGGTTGCTAGATAGGGTCATTGGCTGAGGCCTCGCCTATCACTCGATACGCTTATTAAATTAAGACTAATCTAGCGTTTCATGCAGAAAATTGCAATAACTTATTGTCCTGCNTCTTTGGTAACTCGAACACGTTTTACTCGACGCCCGATCGTGCTTACCACACGAATTTGAAGGTCACTGTCACTCACAATATCGCCTGAAACTGGAATCTTACCCAAGCGACTGAGAAGCAAGCCACCCACGGTATCAAAGCCGTCTGGTGCAATATTAACCTGAAAAGATTCATTGAAGTCATCCATAGACATACGTGCATCAATCAAAGCATCAGAATCAGACGACCATAAAATATTTGGCTGGTCCTTATCAAACTCGTCTTCGATTTCTCCAACTATCTCTTCAAGCAAATCTTCGACGGTGACAATCCCTGAGACTCCACCGTATTCATCAACAACCACTGCCATATGAATTCGACGTTCTTTGAACTCTGTCAACATTTCATCCACTCGCTTACTCTCAGGAACGAAAAATGCAGGACGAATCATATTTTGGAGTACCGGCTGCGCTGAACCATTTGTTGTAGCTGCCAATAAATCCCTGCTATATAAAATACCGACAATATTGTCCGAATTTTCTTCATAAACTGGAAGTCGACTATGCCCACTATCCAGAATTCGAGCAGCTGCACGATCAATAGGAGTACTCAGGTCTACACTTACCACGTCGACCCTCGGTACCATAATTTCTCTAACCGGTGTCTGATCAAGGTGTAATATTGCTCGAATCATCTGCCTTTCGTGTATTTCCAAAGGCTCTTCAGCAATTGTTTCTTCAACATCCATGGATGTTTCCGTAGATGTGACATTACTGCTTCCATTCATACCTACATCGAGATCCTGGTCTCCCCCAGCAAATCGCAATCCTGACCTAGAAAAAACGCGAATAGGCAACAATGGCCATAGAAGCAATTGAGCAATAGTACCGAAGGTCACCAAAGCCGACACAGAAAAACGCTGCACAATGTTTTCAATGACTGGAGTTAAAACCGTTAGAATCAACCATATTCCAATTAGTAATCCAATTATTGCAATCCAATGGAGTTCAGTTGAAGCAACTAGCCACCCTAAGCCAGAAGCAGAAATTATCGCGGACGCCAACGGGATTAATAACCAAATCAAATCTTCATAAGCTGTTCTATCAGTCCTCAGTCTGCGAATAGCTGCTTCCCGAATACCTCGATCATTTAATGAATCTCTGGTACTTGACCGCCTTAATAGAGGTAATGCTGCATCTGCAGCATGCAATCCCAAAAATGGAATTACCGAAAAAATAAAAATTATTGCTAGAGCCGTATNACCACTATCCAAGAGAATCTTTCTCCTTTTTTGAAAGTAATTTAAGTGAGCTTGATTTTGCCATAGGTTTTGCAGGTACGCCTGCTACCCTAGTGTTTGCTGGAACATTTTTTGTCACCACTGCTCCAGCGGCTGTCATTGCACCTATGCCAATTTTTACGGGGGCAACAAGTAAGCTATCACTCCCAATAAATACATCGTTTCCTATTTCGGTTTTATGCTTTTCCTGACCATCAAAATTGCATGTTACGGTACCTGCACCAATATTAACGTGATCACCGATAACCGCATCCCCTATATATGAAAAATGCCCTACATGGGTATTTGAGCCTATGGAACTCGACTTCACTTCAACATGAGATCCTATGTACACGTTTTCAGCCAACACTGTTCCTGGCCTCAAATTAGAAAATGGACCAACATGCACGTTGTTCCCTAAAGTGGCGCTATCTAACACAGAGTCTTCGATAATTGCATCAGATCCAATTATTGAATCATTAATTCTTGTGTTTGGTCCAATTACAGCACCCGTATCAATTACAGTTACTCCACGGATTTGAGTATTAGGATGGATAATAACGTCTGCAGCAACACTTGCAGTTACATCAAAATAGACTGAAGCCTTATCCAAAAGCACAGCACCTGATTCAAGTGCAAATGATCGAAGCCTATCCTGTGTGGCACTTTCAACTTCAGACAAATCTTTTTTAGTATTAACGCTTAATGATTCTGAAGGATCAAGAGTTTCGTAACATTCAATTCTCTCATCTCTATTAGAAGCAAATTCAATTAAATCGGTAAGATTATATTCACCCTTAGAACGAGGTTCGAGATCGCTTATCACTGATCTAAGCCAATCAACATCAAAAGCATAAACTCCAACATTTACCTCGTATTTAGATAAATCAACTTCTGTAGAATCAGGGAATTCAATAATTTTTACTATTTTTTCGTTTGAATCCCTAGCGACTACTCCAACCTGCTGAGTAGGTTTATTCTGAGACGCGTGTATTAAGAATGTTATTTTTGCACCAGTAGATTCATGTAATAAAGCTAATTCTTGTACTGTTTCTGGTTTAACAAGCGGTACATCTGCATTTATTACGAGGACATGATGGATGTCATGCTCTACAGCAAGCAACCCTATAGTCAAGGCATGGCCAGTACCCAAAGGATCTGGCTGGTCTATACATTTATATTCAGGTCCGAGAATCTCGCTTAACTGAGCTGCGTGNTCTGGTGAAGAAATGACGATAGGAGCCTTCGGATGTACGCTAGATACCGCACAAACTGCATGGAGCACGAGCGGAAGGCCCGCGACCTTGTGTAAGACTTTAGGCAAAGAAGAGTTCATCCGACTACCTTTGCCTGCAGCTAGGACAATTGATGTCCATGAATCCATATTACGCTCTAGGCTACTAGCCCTTTATGAGCTAAATTCTCCTGTATCACTAACCGCTTGCATTCAGATTCTACAAGCACGATACAATTATCACTTGACATTGAAATGGTACGAAGGAGCCAATCTTGGTGTCAAGTTCGTTAACATTGTATCCCAATACCCGCTATAGGGAAGAGTTAAAGATTATGCTAAAATTGCCTCTCTGGAGAGATGGCTGAGCGGTTGAAGGCGGCGGTCTCGAAAACCGTTGTAGGGGATTTCCTCTACCAAGGGTTCGAATCCCTTTCTCTCCGCCAATTTAATATGCTATGAAATTCGGAGAGGTGCCGGAGTGGCCGATCGGGCACGACTGGAAATCGTGTAGGGGCGCAAGTCTCTCGCGGGTTCGAATCCCGCTCTCTCCGCCAGAATTTCCGCAATTAAATTGAAAACTTACCTTTAAGGGTTGACAACACCCCAATAGGTTCGCGTATTTTGGAAATATGGAATCAGAACAAAATAGTCAAACAACAAAACAAAAACTAGTCATAGTAGAGTCTCCAACCAAAGCAAAAACTATATCTCGCTTTTTAGGTAACAGTTATCAAGTTATCGCATCAATGGGTCACGTACGGGACCTTCCTGATCGAAAAATTGCAGTAGATCCTGACAACGAATTTCAAGCAATTTACGAGGTTACTTCATCTGCAAAAAACATTGTGACTACTATCAAAAATGCAGCTCAAATAGCTTCTGAAGTATATTTAGCCACTGATCCTGACAGAGAAGGAGAGGCAATAGCATGGCACCTTCTTGAAGCCGCAAAAATCACTAAACCGGTCCAAAGAGTTGTCTTTCATTCAATTACAGAAAACGCTATTGAGGAAGCTTTCGCACATCCAAGAGAAATAGATATGCGCTTGGTCGAAGCACAATTTGCACGCCGCCATATAGATAGACTAATTGGTTACCCCACTAGCAATCTTCTTAGAAGGTATGTTCAAAGAGGTAGTTCTGCCGGGAGAGTACAGTCTCCGGCTTTACGGATGGTCGTTGAACGTGAAAATGAAATTCGGAAATTTATACCAGTAGAATATTGGACAATCTCCGCGGATTTTGCCTCTACTGAAGATAAGGTTTTTACAGCCACCCTAGTACATGTCAATGGGAAAGCAATTCCGAAACCAGGATTAAAAGCCCTAGATCAAGTAAATTCGATAAAAATCGACTTGGGAAAATCTGATTTTAAAGTCTCTTCTTTGCGAGAAAAACCCACAAAATCAAAACCTTCAGCACCATTTATCACTACCAGCTTGCAGAGAGAGGCCTCAAACAAATTAAGGTTTGATCCTGATCGAACAATGCGAATAGCGCAACAGTTGTATGAAGGTATCGAATTAGGTAAGGAAACGGTCGGTCTAATTACTTACATGCGTACAGATTCACCACAAGTTGATCCAACTGCTATCGAAGAAGCAAGAACTTATATTAAAACCCGATGGGGTGAAGAATATATTCCGGCATCAAATCGAATACATACCAATAGAAAAGCTCAGGCAGTTGCAGCTCAAGAAGCTCATGAAGCAATCAGACCAACATCCATAATGAGGTCACCTGATGAAGTACAAAGATATTTAAATCGAGATCAATCAAAGCTATACGAATTGATATGGAATAGAATGGTAGCAAGCCAAATGTCAGACGAATCAGGCGTTACGACCACCGTGGAAATTCAGGCTTCATCGACCTCCGGTGCTTCCTATTTACTAAGAAAATCAGGATATGTTCCTAAATTCCTTGGATTTGCCATCCTCTATAAAGAGGAATCTAATGACAGTTCTGAGGAACCTGATTCAATAGAAAATGTACAAGAGATTCTGCCGAAGTTATCTCTAGACCAGTCAATGAAATGCGTAAATTTGTCTGATAAGCAAAGCTTCACCAAGGCTCCCTCAAGATATACCCAAGCCAGTTTAATAAAAGAATTAGAAGAGAATGGAATTGGTCGGCCAAGTACTTACGCTAGCACTTTGTCAACTATCATTAAACGTAATCAAGTTGCAGTAGAAGAACGACGACTCGCACCTACTCCTTTAGGTGAAGCTATCTGTCGACAGCTGCAAAATCACCTTAGCAATTTAGTTGATTATGAATTCACTGCAAAGCTAGAAGAGGATTTAGATGAAATTGCAAGTGGTGAAAGCAAGTATCTTGAAATTATGAAAAGATTCTACATCCCTTTCAATTTATCTCTGGAAACGGCGAAGGAAAATATCGAGCGAATCTCTCTTACGGAAGAAACTGATCGGCTATGTCCTGAAGGCCACCCTATGGTTAGACGATTTGGGAAAAATGGCTACTTTATTGCATGCAGTATGTACCCAGAGCATTCTTATATCGAATCTGAAGAAGGCCCTTTAGATGTCGAAACAGGGGTAATCTGTCGAGAATGCGGAGGTAATATAGTCTCAAAGCAAAGTAGACGCGGTTCAGTTTTCTGGGGATGCAGTAATTACCCTAAATGCAGATGCACTCTTTCGAAAAAGCCTCTAATTGATCCATGCCCTGTATGTGAAGGGATCTTAGTTGAGGGCACAGACGGACCCGAGTGCGTGGGTGATTGTGTCATGAAAGCAGCAGTTTCCTGCCCTAAACCGGATTGCAATGGTGTATTACTTGAAAAACGTGGCCGCTTCGGACCGTTTTGGGGATGCAATAATTACCCTAAATGTAAAACAATTGTAAATAAATTACCGCTTAAAATTGCATGCCCTCAATGCGAAGGGCTCACGGTTTCTGGCCCTAAGGGTGTGGCACAATGTTACGATAAAGAGTGTGGTTGGAAAGACATCCCGCTTAATGACTCCTCAGGAACGTCTCTACAAGAAACATCAAATTAGCAATTGTTCTAGTAATAAACGTCAAGAGTCCCTTGTAAGAAGCCATAGAAAACGCTACAACTAGCATGTGGAAGGTCTATGGCTAAAACACTTAGGAAATTATGAACGTTATTTGCGTTCCCATCGCGCGTTGTCTGAAAAAACTATCATCAATTACATCAAAGATTTATCCATTTTCGAAGAATATTTAGTGACGCAAGGATTAACGCTGAATTCAGATCAAACGGGTCTAAGCTTTTTCTTACAGAGACGCAAGCCTAATTCCATTCCAAACGAGTATCGTTCATTCATGCGCGATTTTGTTTCATGGCTTCTGCAGAAACGCGTCATTTCTGGGGGTGCACGTTTTGGTAGCTCAGGTCATAGTCGTGCAAGTATTAAAAGGATCCTTGCATCTATAAAATCATTTGTAAGGTACTTGATCCAAGAAGAGTACTTACCTGACGCCGAATTATGGCATTCACGATCATCACATATGGCAAGGATCATGCCCAAAATACCTCAAAAACTGCCCGATTTATTATCAGTAAATGAAGTGACTACACTAATCGAAACAGCCCAAACTATGGTGTCAAAAAAACCTAATTCTTTACGTAATTTAGTACTGATTGAATTACTTTACGGGTGCGGACTTCGGGTAAGTGAAGCAAGTCAATTAGACTGGAATCACATCAATCTCGGCCAAGCGACCATTAGAGTAATTGGGAAAGGGCAAAAAGAGCGTGAATTACCTATTGGAGATCATGCACTAGCGGCACTCCTTCGTTATTCAAAACAATCAATTCCATCTGGTCCTTTATTACTCAATTCTCGTGGTAGTCGTTTGAGCAGTAGGTCTATTCAGAGAATAATTCACAAGTATTCAATTCTTTCGGGGTTAAGAAATGATATCCATCCTCATACATTAAGGCATACTTATGCTACGCATCTTCTTGATGGTGGTGCTGACTTGAGAGTTGTTCAAGAGCTTCTTGGGCACTCCACACCAAGTGCTACTCAGGTGTACACTCATGTAAGCCAAAGTGAAGCGCAAAGAGTTTATTTAAACTCCCACCCTCTAGCCAAAAAGCATGGCTAGCAAAATAAAATAAGTAAAATGGAAATTTTATGACAATTCTTATCGTTAACGGACCAAATTTGAACCTTCTCGGCCAGAGAGAACCAGAAATTTATGGCACTTCCACGTTGCAAGATATTGAAAATTCATTGAATTCACTAGCTGAAAAACTTAATGTGAAGGTAAATTGCTTCCAATCTAATTCAGAAGGTGACTTAATTGATTTTATTCAGCAGAATGCGCGTTCTAGCTCAGCTGTTATATTGAATGGGGCTGGATTCACACATACAAGTGTAGCGCTACGTGATTGTATTGCGGCCTTATCAATTCCGGTGATAGAGGTACATCTATCCAATATTCATGCCCGTGAGGAATTTCGACAGACATCCTTAACCGCCCCTATGGCTCGCGGCATAATCAGCGGATTGGGACCGACAGGATACCTTCTTGCGCTTGAATATCTTGTCTCGACAGAAGGAGTCTCATGAATTTTACCAACAGGCTGAAAAAACTGCGCGAAAAGCTCATTGAACTCAATCTTGATGCCATTTTAATTTCATCTAATGAAAACCGTATGTATTTCTCTGGTTTTCGTGGTTCTGCTGGATATTTATGGATTACTAACACTGACGCAATATTAGCTACGGACTTTCGCTACACAGAACAAGCCAAAGTTGAAGCTCCAAATTATCAAATTATCCGTATTATCTCAGGATCAAGCTGGCTAAAAGATGCAGTCACCGCGTCAAATGCACTTAGAGTAGGGATCGAAGATCACGACCTTACACTTGCAGGGTACAACTCTATCAAGGCACAGCTTTCTGATATCGCAATTAAGCCTAAGCTCGTATCTACAGGATTTACATGTAATCAACTTCGAGCGATTAAGGATTCCCAAGAAATTGATCAATTGATACAAGCTATCAATTTTTCTGACCAAGCAATTGAAATCGTTGGGGCCAAACTTAAACCCGGGATTACTGAACGTGAAATTTCATGGGAGTTAGAAAAAACTATGAGGGAATTAGGTGCTGATGGATTGTCGTTTAATACAATTGTCGCTTCTGGTCCTAATGCAGCCAAAGCTCATCACAAGCCTTCAGAAAGAAAATTGGAAGCGGGAGATGGTGTAGTTATCGATATGGGTGCTCTCTATCAGGGTTACTGCAGTGATATCACACGAACTTTCGTGATCGGCAAAGCAAGCCCTGAATTTCGAAAAATTTTTGACATTGTATTGTCTGCTCAGGAAACAGCAGAAGCCACGGCAAAAGCAGGAATGACAGGCGCTGAAATTGATTACCTAGCTCGACAAGTCATAGATGCTGCTGGGTACGAGAATGAATTTGGGCACAGCCTTGGTCATGGAATAGGTATCGCCGTACATGAACTTCCCGGCGTAGGTCCAAACTCGATTAATAGAATTGAAAACGGAATGGTTTTTAGTATTGAACCAGGAATTTATATAGAAGGTTGGGGCGGAGTCCGTATAGAAGATTTGGTACTTATGGAAAATGACTGCCCTCGTGTGCTGACAAAAGCACACAAACGTGATTTAGTAGAAATATAAGTAACAGGGAGCAAGTAACATGGTAATGGAATTTGGGGATTTACGAAGAGGAGCCACTATTGAAATAGACGGAGTGCCGTTTAAAGTAGAAGAATATTACCAGCAAAAAATGCAACAACGAGCCCCTGTTTACCATATAAAAATGCGAAATCTGCTGACCGGACAACTACTTGATAAAACATTCTCTGGATATGGACTTAAATTAACCAAGGCACCTGTAGAAAATAGAGAATGCACTTTTTTATTTGAAGCCGACGGAATCTACACATTTATGGATTCTGCTACGTTTGATCAATACGAAGTTCAAAAGGATGTAGTTGGTGATTCTACAGATTATCTAGTAGATCAAACCAACTGTGAATTAGTTTTTTACAGGGATAAACCCATCATGGTAGAAATGCCTACTACTGTAGATCTTCAAGTGACTGATACACCTCCGGGTTATAAAGGAGATACTGCATCCGGAGGCGGTAAGCCCGCAACACTTGAAACCGGTATTAGGATTACAGTTCCCATGTTTGTAGCAATAGGTGAAAAAGTACGAGTAGATACCCGTAGCGGAGAATATGTAACGAGGGTTACAGACTAAATCGATGCAAATTTACTCCGTAAGTCAGCTCTCCACACATATCAAGTCTGTGCTTAGTGAAGATTCTGTACTACGTGATGTCTGGGTAACAGGTGAAGTTTCTTCATTATCTACACCAAGTTCAGGTCATAAATATTTCACATTTAAAGATAATGAAAGTGAAATCAGATCTGTAATGTTTCGAGGGAATACGATAAATGGTGGTGATCATCTCGTTGAAGGCCATCAGGTGAATATTCAAGGATATGTCTCCTACTACGAAATAAGAGGCCAAATACAGCTATATGCTAGTACGGTTATGCCCGTAGGTGCAGGTCAATTATCAGCTGAGTTTGAAAAATTGCGAAACCAACTAGAATCTGAAGGTTTATTTGCCGATTCAAGAAAAAGAGATTTGCCTTCTTTTCCACGAAAAATCGGTGTCGTAACTTCAGCTACCGGTGCAGTTATTCATGATATCACCACAACATTAGAAGCTCGATATCCGTTAGCTGAAGTAGTTCTATTCCCTGCGAGCGTCCAGGGTGATGATGCCCCTATGGATATCACTAATGGAATCAAAGCCTTAAATCAAATTGATAAAGTCGATGTAATTATTGTTGGAAGAGGCGGCGGCGCAATCGAAGATCTGTGGGCATTTAATACCGAATTAGTTGCTCGAGCAATTTACTCTAGTAAAACCCCAATTGTTAGTGCGGTAGGTCATGAATCTGACTATACTATCGCCGATTTCGTTGCCGATGTAAGAGCAGCCACTCCAACAGCAGCTGCGATTGCCTGCAGTCCTGATAAGTATATTTTAGAACACGAAGTTATGCTGCTAGCTCAGCGATCTCGAGATTCAATGCAAAATTCTTTTGCTGAAGCAGAATCCACGTTAAATATTCTGATTGAGAAAATGAAAAACAGCCTACCTGATATAAATGTCCAAAGGCAAAGAGTAGATGATATGCTCGAAAGGCTACAAAAAACCTTGTATTTATTGATCCAAATTCAAAAAGAGAAAGCTAGCACTTTTGTAGCTACTCTAAACTCACTTAACCCAAATGCTGTTCTTCAAAGAGGATATGCGATAGTGACAACATCAGACGCGAAGCCTATTAAATCAAAATATGATGTTCTCCAGGATACTATAATAAAAACAAGGCTCCATGACGGGGAGTTTGAATCAAAGGTTCTATAATGAATATTTCTGAAAATGAAGCACAATTAACATTTGAAGATGCTATATCCGAACTTAAGGAAATTGTTCAATCGCTTGAGGCAGGAAATACTTCACTCAATGAAGCAACCACTTTATTTGAGAAAGGAATGGTCTTAGCTAATATTTGTAATGATCGCCTTACCAAAGCTGAACTGAAAGTGACTACACTCCAAGCTGAATTTGAACAGCAAATACAATTATTACAAGATTTAGAGAGTTCGGGTAACTAATTATGGACTTCCGAGGCGATTTTCATATGCATACTTATTTTTCATATGATTGCCTTGTAAGTCCTAGAGCCCTGGTTGAAAGATGTAATGATGTTGGCTTTAATTGCATTGCAGTTACAGATCATAACTCTATTGAAGGAGCTCTTGCGGTTAAGGAAATTGCACCTTTCAATGTAATTATAGGGGCTGAAATCAAATCAACTGCAGGAGAGATTACAGGTTTATTTTTACAAGAAATTGTCCCCCCCGGACTCTCTCCAATTGAAACAATAAAACGTATTAAAGAGCAGGGTGGCTTAGTTTCGATTCCTCATCCTTTCACCGGTGGAGGGCGGTCCGCATTAAATAAATCCACTACCCTAGATGTATTGCCCTATGTTGATTTAATAGAAGGATTCAATGCAAGAACCATGAACGCTTTGGATAACAGAAGCGCCAAAGCATTTGCATACGAACATCAATTGCCAATAACGGCAGTTAGCGATGCCCATACTACCCGTGAACTAGGTCAAACTTACAACGAATTCAATGGCTACGATGGAAGTCCTGAGAGTTTTATTGCAGCAATTACAGACGCTAACAGGTATGAAATTGCTGCAAGTAAATTTGTCCACGTTTATTCAACTTTAAACAAATTTGTCCAGAAATTCCGTAACTTTCATTAGTTCGCGCTTACAAGATAGGTAGAGGTCTAGAGTGAGCATAAAAATAGGTTGGTTCACTTCCGGAAGAGGTACGGGTTCTCGAGCGATGCTGGAGCACACTGTTTCGCGTATAAAAAGTGGCGATTTAAATTGTGATATTAAATTTATTTTCTCTCATCGTGAAATTGGAGAAGGAGAAGGAAGCGACAGTTTTTTCCAACGAGTTTCAGATCTCAATATTCCATTAATAACCAATTCCTCAAAAAAATTTCGTGCTAGTCATGATGGAGAATTTGAGAAATATCGAGAAGAATTTGATGATCAGATCTTAGAATCAATCAGTCAATATGAAGTTGATGTATGTGTTCTTGCTGGCTATCTCTTAATCCTTAGTCCAAAGCTTCTCAAAAAATATGTATTTATTAACCTCCATCCTTCGTTACCTGGTGGCCCCAAAGGGCTCTGGCAGGAAGTTATTTGGCAGACTATAGAACAGCATTCTAAATCCACAGGCGCAATGATATTTCTTGTAAACGAAGAACTAGACGGTGGACCTCCATTAACATACGCGCAAGTCAAACTAACTGATAATAAGTTCGCTAATGAATGGAATGCTTTAAACGAACATCCTCGTCCTATTCTCGATATAAAGGCTACTCAAGGAGAACAGTTCCCTTTGTTTAAAAAAATTAGAAATGCTCAAATTCAGATAGAAGCACCCTTACTAACAGAGACATTGAAATTAATAGCAAATGAGGACATCAGCCTTAAAAGCACAAAAGAAAATCCTAAGTTGCCAGTAAATCTCACTAATATTATGCGGTTTTAGAATGGTCGCTATTCAGTGTAGTTATCTCTATCACTTGGCCTGTCTTTGAAAGAAGAACCGGCGGATTAATCTGTCCTTCTGGACTAGCATCAATTACGCATTTTTCAACATTTTCTGTGGTAGGTAATTCGTACATTACATCTAACAGTGATTCTTCGATAATAGAACGAAGTCCGCGGGCGCCGGTTTTACGACCGAGTGCTTGTTCTGCTGCAGCATTTAATGCTTCTTTTGTGAATACGAGTTCTACATTCTCAAGCATAAACAAGTGCTGAAATTGTTTAACTACGGCATTTTTAGGTTCCGTCAAAATTCTTACCAATGAATCTTGGCCTAATGAGTGCAGTACAACGTTTATTGGAAGTCTTCCAATAAATTCTGGGATAAACCCATATCCCAGTAAATCTTCAGGCTCCATAGCCTCTTTCACTTCATAATCAGATTGTGTATCTATCGAAGGTGAGTGAAAACCCATTCCCTTGGAAGATAACAATCTATTCTCAATAATCTTGTCCAGCCCGTCAAAAGCACCGCCACAAATAAACAATATATTCGAAGTATTGAGTTGGAGGAAATCTTGCTGTGGATGCTTTCTGCCTCCTTGGGGAGGTACATTGACAACTGAACCTTCAATAAGCTTTAACAATGCTTGCTGCACACCTTCTCCAGATACATCTCGGGTAATCGAAGGATTGGCACTTTTCCGTGCTAGCTTATCTATTTCATCAATGTAAATGATGCCCTGCTCTGCACGAGAAATATCATAATCTGCAGCCTGAATCAATCGAAGGAGAATATTTTCAACATCTTCACCAACATAGCCTGCTTCAGTCAGTGAAGTAGCATCAGCTATGGCAAAAGGAACGTCCAGTACTCGCGCCAAAGTCTGGGCAAAAATTGTCTTACCGGAACCTGTAGGGCCGATTAGTAAAATATTACTTTTCTGAATCTCGACACTATCAGGTTCCATATTCGAACGAACGCGTTTGTAATGATTATAAACAGCNACGCTTAAAACGCGCTTAGCATGCCCTTGATCGATGACATATTCATCTAGCTTAGCTGTAATTTCTTTAGGGGAAAGCTCAATGAGAGAATGTCTTGAAGAAGCACCTTGAGGAGAAATTTCTTCTGTGATNATTTGCTGGCACAATCTTACACATTCATCACAGATATACACTCGACCCGGGCCTGCCACCAATCGCTTTACAGCAGTCTGGGATTTACCGCAAAAACTACAAACATGCTCTTCACGCCCGATTATATTGCCTGAGTCATTTGACATTGCTAGACCTTACTTCTTTGCTTTTCCTGCGT
>VFHU01000015.1 GCA_009391465.1 SAR202 cluster bacterium | reverse complement strand
TTTTTCTTATCAGATGCAGCTGCAACTAATAAGCCAAGTGAAACTTTATTTGGTAATTCAGGACCACTAGTAATATGTATAAATAATTTAGCCATACTTTCCTATTCTTAAATTGAAATTGAGTCAGGTTCTTTCTCAGCAAAATTAATAATGCAGCGTATTGTTTTGCTGATTTCTTCTTCTACGGTTGCGTACTCAGAAAAACCACTTGAATTTGCAGTAGTACGATAGTTTTCGAACACTCTTCTTAACTTATCAAAGTCACTGTCATCCATGTCGATTTCAAATTGTGGTTCGGAAGCAAAGCATCCCCCAGTACAAATTTCTCTTCTTGAGTCAAAGATAAAATCATCCTTTTGTAATTCAAGAGCAGATTTGACATACCTTTTTACGATTTCTTCGCTTGAAGAAATCGAATGTTTCTCCTTTAACTGCTCGATAATTTCCAGATGAGTATCTTTTAAACTTAAATTAAATTTCATTACTTGCCTCGTAGTTTTGGGTAAATAGAATTGCTAGTATTCAATTTTGTACATTAAATACAAATTTGTAAACGAAAAATCTACCTCTATATTTGCTTCATTATTGGTTTGTTTTGGAAAAATGAGCAATAATAAATGTATTTACTCCACCGTAACGCTTTTAGCTAAATTCCTAGGCTGGTCTATGTCATTTCCTAAGTGTTCTGCGATTTCATAAGCTAGCATCTGGACTGGAATTGTAGCGATAATTGGTTGTAGGGATTCAGGGCACTCTGGTACCCAAAGCACATCGTCAGCATTATTCAATATGCTTGAATTCTTCGTAGTAGCGATTGCAATGACATTACCTTTACGGGCGTGTACTTGCGACATATTGGTAATCATTTTTTCGTAGAGGGGGTTATTCAAGGCTATTGCTATCACTGGGGTTTCTTGATCAACAAGGGCGATAGGTCCGTGCTTTATTTCCGCTGCAGACATCCCTTCTGCATGAATGTAACTTATCTCTTTTAGTTTCATTGCGCCTTCACGTGCGATGGGCTCTAGCAAGCCTCGCCCAATGAACAAGAAACGCTTAGATTGCGCGTACTTACTAGCTACAGATTTCACGGTACACAACGCGTTTTCGATAGCGTCGCCTAGTAGGGCAGGCAGCTTAGACAAATTATGAACGTGAGACTCTACTTCATTGAGAGAAAAATTTTTGCGCTCTTGAGCAAAATAACTTGCGAGTAAATACATGACGATCATTGAATTGATCATAGTCTTTGTAGACGCAACTCCGATCTCAGGGCCTGCATGCATAAGGAGCGTTGCATCTGCTATACGGGTAATTGCACTGGCCTCAACGTTTGTAATTGCGATAGTGCGTGCTCCCTTGGATTTAGCTTCACTAAGTGCTTCAAGCGTATCTGCCGTTTCACCAGATTGAGAAATAGCGACCACTAATGAATGTTCATCTAACACTGAATCTCTGTATCGAAATTCCGCAGCGTTTTCAACGGAAGCAGGAACTCGAGCAAAATTTTCTAAATAACGGGCACCAACTTGTGCTGCATAGATACTGGTCCCCATGCCCAAGAAAATCGCCCTAGAGAAACCTTGTATTTCCTTAGTTTCAAATGGTAATGAAGGGAGCATAAATTTTGTTGGTGAAAAGGAAACACGGCCTCTGAGGACACTTGTTGCAGCCTCCGGTTGCTCCATGATTTCTTTGAGCATGAAATGTTTAAACCCACCTTTGGCTACTGCGTAAGATTCGATATCAACTTGGTGAATTTTTGTTTCTATTGGCTTGCCATCAAGGGTGCTGATTCTGCATTTATTGGATGTAATGACTGCCAATTCCGAGGAATCAAGGTAAGCAACCTTTGAGGTAAGTGGTACTAGTGCTGCCATGTCACTAGATATAAAAACCTCGTTATCCCCGAATCCAATTGCGATACCGCCAGCATTACCTTTACGAGCAACTACAATCTTTTCGGGTTCATTGCTTGAAATACAGGCAATCGCATGCGCTCCTTCTAGTTGATTCACTGTTTCACGAACGGCCTCTTCTAAGGAGGGAGTGCTTTTCAGATACGTTTCTATTAATAAAGGAATTACTTCAGTATCGGTTTCAGATTTGAAATTATGCCCAGATGCCTTAAGCATTTTTTTTATATCATTGAAATTTTCAACAATACCATTATGCACGACTGCAATATTTCCGAGTCTACTCGTATGCGGGTGAGCATTAATATCGGTAGGTTCCCCATGCGTTGCCCATCGTGTGTGACCTATTCCACGTATGCCTTCAATAGGATCGGCAGCATTAAGCTTCAGTAAATTTTCTATTTTCCCTGAAGCTTTTAACACTTTTAGATCATTATTCTGACCCGCAACTGCAATTCCTGAGCTGTCATAGCCTCGGTAAGCAAGCCGCTCCAGACCGCTTAGCAGTAAAGGAGTAGCATTTTGTGTTCCTAGGTATCCGAAAATTCCGCACATGAGAATAGTTTAGCAGCCGAGCGGCTTTCAAGTGAGTCTATTGAGCATCTAATTGTAAGGTTTACTTTTTCCTTCGTATTGAATGCCCACCAAATTGATTGCGCATTGCTGCAAGTAATTTAAATCCAAATTGTGATTGATCTCTTGACCTAAATCTCGCTTGTAAAGCCATCGCCATTACAGGAACTGGTACTGCAAGATCCACAGATTCTTCTATTGCCCATCTTCCTTCCCCGGAATCCTCAACCCAGGGTTCAATCGACGCTAAATCAATGTCATCATTTAATGCTGCGGCAGTGAGATCAAGTAACCATGAACGTATAACACTGCTGTGTCTCCAGACTTCTGCAATTTGCGCTAGATCTAATTGAAATAAATCCTTGGCGCTCATTAATTCAAATCCTTCTGCATATGCCTGCATCAGGCCATATTCAATTCCATTGTGAATCATTTTGGTGAAGTGACCTGCTCCTATATCACCAACATGCGCATATCCAGATTGTGGAGTAGGTGCGAGGGAACGAAAGATTGGTTCTGCAATTTTCACAGTATCAGCCGCTCCGCCTACCATTAAGCAATAGCCTTGGTCTAATCCCCATATGCCACCGCTTATTCCAGCGTCGATCATCCGAATGCCTTGATGCTGGAGATCAGCAGATCTTCGCATAGAGTCCTTGTAATTAGAATTACCGCCATCGATGATTATGTCATTTTTTTCTAATACGTCACTGAGCGCAGATATTGTTGCTTCAGTAGGGTTTCCAGAAGGCACCATTACAATAATGACTCGCGGTGATGGTAATGAACTGGCAAGGTCTTCAAGTGAATCGAGGATTGTAATGTTAGGAGAGGAACGCAACATTCCTGATCGGATATCAGGATCCCTGTCATATGCGTAAACCTCATGATTATCATTATTTAGTCTTGAGGCCATATTAGAGCCCATTCGTCCCAAACCGATGATTCCTATTTGCATGACTTGCTCCTTGAGAGTCGAAGTTAAGATGTCTCGGTGAACTCTTGGCAACGTTCTTGAATTCCCAAAAGAACGTCGTTAAATGATTGCGAAAACGCAGCTATCCCGTCTTCTAAAAGCTTGTCAGTTACCTGTGTAATGCTAAGTCCGCCGTCTTCTATTTCGGTGAATAAATTAGCTGCATCATCGAGATTTTCGTTAATTGTGAGCGAAGATTGTCCATGATCAAGCACTGCGGCCAATGTTTCTGGAGGCATAGTATTAACTGAATTGGGGCCTATGAGATTGTCTACNTATAACGTATCGGAATAATTTGGGTTTTTTGTGCTAGTGCTGGCCCATAATGGACGTTGGACTTGTGCATTTAACTGGCGCAATTCATGAAAATTATCCTTATTAAATTTTCGTTCAAAAGCAGCGTAGGCCAATTTCGCGTTTGCAATTGCAGCTTTCCCGCGGATTAATGACGATTCTCCTAAATAGGAGTCTATGGCAGTATCTACTCGACTGACAAAAAATGATGCTACTGAGGCAACTTGGCTAATATCGATACCGGCTGAAACTAATTTGGTAAGGCCATTAATATATGCATCCATTACATTGTTATATGTACTCAGTGNAAAGATTAAAGTGACATTAACGTTGATTTGCTTGGAAATAAGTACCTCTAAGGCTTCGATCCCTTGGGTTGTCGCAGGTACTTTAATCATGGCATTTGCTCTATCAACAAGCTTCCACAATCGAATAGCTTCAGAAATGGTTCCATCTTTGTCATAAGCTAGAGAAGGCCGAACTTCTATCGAAGCGAAACCATCTTTCCCTTTTGAGGATAGGTATGTTGATGCGAGTAAATCACACGCTCTACGTATGTCAGATACAGTTAACNTCTCAAATATTTCATAAGGTGATTTTCCCATGAGATATAGATGCCGCAGATCTGCGTCATAATCCGTACTAGAAGTGATAGCTTTTTGAAAGATTGTAGGATTGGAAGTAAGCCCAGTTACACCTTTTTGGATTAAATCTTCCAATGCACCGGATTCGAGCATGGAGCGCTGTATAAAATCTATCCAGGTGGATTGTCCTAAAGATTTATTTTGCTCTAAGGTTGTCATGATGTTATTCGTCTGAACTAGCTGTATTTTCTAGTCCAAAAACTTTATTTAAACGCCTTAAATGGCGTTCTTCCCCAGAGAATTCTGCTGACAGAAAAGACTTTATTATTTCGCGCACTAATTCAATGCCAATTATTCTGCCACCAAGGCATAATACATTCATGTCATCATGCTCAACTCCTTGATGTGCAGAATAAGTATCGTGACATATTGCAGCGCGTACACCTGGAATTTTATTGGCCGCAACGCTTGCACCGACACCGCTACCACAAATAATCACTCCACGGGCTGCAGATTTGCTTGCTATAGCCGATCCAACTAGCTGAGCAAAATCAGGATAATCATCGCTAGCATCGTATTCATGAGCACCTAGGTCTTCGATTTCATGACCGAAGTCCTCAATTATAGAAATCACTTCATCTTTTAGATTAAATCCTGCGTGATCTGCGGCAATAACTATTTTCAATTTGATCCTTCCTTTGAATTAATCCAAGGGAATTAGTACGTAACTCAACTATGCCGTTACCATATATATTTAGATGGCTTGAGTCCATTATAGATAATAGAGAGTCCGAAATAATAATAAGGTAATATTGGGTACTAATGAATGCATTTCCCGTGTTTGATGCACATATTAATTATAAATCTTTAGTAATGGACGATATCGAAGGTCGATTNTCTGAATCTGACCTTGAAGGATTCGTTTTAATTCAAAGTAATCCTTCTCAAGAAGAGACTGAGAAAGCTCTTAAATTTGCAGAGAGTAATGCCTTGGTATCTGCTGCGTCGGTTTGGGTAGATATTGAAGATGATTTGTTTAGTTCAGAGATTACTAAATNCAAGAATTTCTCGAAAATGAGAGGAGTGATTCTTCCAGTCAATGAGNACAAAGAAAATTATTGGCTACTAGAAGAAGACATTTTAAAGAAACTTAAATTGCTGTCTGATAGCAATTTGACATTAGATTTGGTTTTAGAGCCTCGCCAGATACCATCAGTTCAGGAATTGGCTAAACACCTTCCAGAATTGAAGATTATGGTTACTAGTATCGGTTCCCCGTATATTGCTCGAAATGAAAGAGAACCTTGGGGTGTCTACATGATGAATTTAGCTACTGAGAAGAATGTGTACGTTAAATTAAATGGGCTTCCAAGCTTGGATACGCTCCCGAAATGGAGTACAGCTCATTTGAAAATATTTGTAGAACCAATTTTGCGCTTATTTGGTTATTCACGAGTTGTCTATGGTGGNGACGATGAATTAGACCCNGCACATGGTGATTATAGAGCAGTTTTTAATGCACTAGTTGACGCAGTCAGCCCACTCACTGATGGCCAGTACGGAAGAATATTTGCCCAAAATGGCAAAGCATTTTATGGAGTCACTAATGCCTGAATTCAGGCATGATTTCGGTTTCAAATAAATAATACGACTCTAGGTCAGTTTCATCGAAAAATACATATATTACGTTGACGCCATAATTTTCCATGTTAGTGATTTTTTGAATTACAGTNTCTACCGACCCAACTAATCCTCGTGAGNGATCGGATACTCGTGGCAAAAGAGTGTTAAGTTTACTAGATAATTCACTTTCATTTTTTGCAAGTAAAACTCTTTCAAGTGTAGTAATTTGAATAGGCTCCTTCTGGTAAAGAACAGCTAATTTATCTATATAGGCATAAATTTCAGGCAATTTAGACTCGTTCGGCATAACCATATTAATCGCATTAGCTCTCGCTGCCGCTATGTCCAGTATCTCTTTACTGTTTCCACCCACTGTAATTAATGGTTGAGATAGTGGTCTTGGCGCAATAGTGGCATTAGAAAGAGTATGGTGCACCCCTTTAAAATTCTGGTTGGGGCCAGACCATAATTGCTGAATAATTTGGATAGCCTCATTTAAGATTGCATAGCGATGGGATTTATTCGGGTAAATGAACCCATGTTGAAGGTATTCTGGCTTATAACCTCCCGCACCTATGCCTAATTGCATTCTACCGTTCGAAATAACATCCAGACTTGCAGCAGATTTAGCGATCATGCTTGGATGCCGTAATGAAGCATTACTTACTAAGGGCATCAATTGGGTATTTGAAGTAATCATTGCTAAAGCTCCGAGCAAGGTCCAGCAATCTAGTATCGGACTTTCAGGGCTTCCGACCTTATCAAAAGGAGAAATATGGTCGAGTACTGAAATGTATTTGAAATCCAAACCCTCTGCCCATTGCGCACTTTTTGACAGATGCGCAATTGTATTGAGGCCGGAATCCTTGAAATTTTTATGTATTGGAATATGTAGCCCGAATTGCATGTTTAAATATTCACTTCGTTACGATTTTGTTACGATTTAGCGTAATAGGTCAATTTTGTCTTGTCGTGAAAGTTTTTTGCACATAACCTTTTTACAACTTATTAAGTAGGTATGCATATNGATGAGACTCAAACTACTCTTCCTTACGAATCTGGGTTGTTTGATTATAGTTGGAGCACTAATTGGATGCACCGCAGAGCCGACACCTACTCCTGAGATGGTCGCTACTGCAACACCTATTGAGAAATCTGATGCTAATGGAGCGAATATGTCAAAGCAGTACGAAAACGCGCCTTCTATGGCTATAGATGCCAGCAAGGGTTATACCGCAGTATTTAAGACCGAAAAAGGGGACATTCACATAAAATTATTTGCCGAACAAGTACCTAATACTGTTAATAATTTTGTTTTTCTTTCCCGAGAGGGGTTTTATGATCAAACAACTTTTCATCGAGTAATTCCAAACTTCATGGCTCAAGGCGGAGATCCAACAGGAACAGGAATGGGTGGCCCTGGATATAGATTTAATGATGAATTCCACGCAGATTTAAAGCACGATAAAGCAGGAATTTTATCTATGGCTAATGCGGGCCCCAATACGAACGGATCTCAATTTTTCATCACGCATGGTCCAACGCCACATTTAGACAATCGGCATGCGGTTTTTGGAGAAGTGATAGACGGAATGGATGTTCTTATGAGTATTAGTGTTAGAGATCCGCAGTCTGCTACAAGTGAAGGTGACAAGATTCACGCTATAGAAATTCTAGAGAAATAGTAATATAAGACATGTTCTTTATAGGGGGAAAAAATGACTTACCGTGCAGAATATATTTGGATTGATGGGACGCAACCGACAGCTAAGCTTCGCTCGAAAACTAAAATACTTCAGGACGGGGCGGATTTGCCGATTTGGGGATTCGACGGATCTTCAACGAATCAGGCTCCGGGGGAATCTTCTGACTGTGTGTTACGCCCAGTATTTAGTTGCCCAGATCCCATTCGTGGGGAACCACATGTACTTGTAATGTGTGAAGTTTTGTTAACCGATATGTCTCCACACCCCACCAACACTCGTGCGGCGTGTGAAGCAGCCCAAGAAAAATATGCCGACCAAGAATTCTTGTTTGGAATTGAGCAGGAATACACTTTTTTTGAAAAAACCGGAGTACGTCCACTAGGGTTTCCTGAGAATGGTGGTTACCCAGAACCGCAGGGAGGATATTATTGCGGATTGGGTTCCAATGAAATTTTTGGACGTGATGCTGTGGAAGACCATCTCGACGCTTGCTTAGAAGCAGGATTGGGCATATCAGGTATTAATGCTGAAGTTATGCCTGGTCAATGGGAGTTCCAAGTAGGCCCACTTTCAGCATTAGAAGTATCCGATCACCTATGGATTGCTAGGTGGTTGTTATATCGAATTGCAGAAGAGTATGACATTAGCCCAACCCTCGATCCTAAACCTGTTCGCGGTGACTGGAATGGCGCCGGCGCTCATACTAACTTCNCAACAAAGGCCATGAGGTCAGAGTACCAGCCTAATATCGATGCTGCTGAGGCTCTTGGAACACGCCACGACTTACATANCGAGAATTATGGTCATGGTATTGAGCAGCGTTTGACAGGCCTTCATGAGACAGCTTCATACAGAGAATTTTCGTATGGCTTGTCAAACAGGGGTGCCTCTGTTCGAATTCCTTGGCAGGTCGAAGTTGATCGTAAAGGCTACATTGAAGACAGGCGACCAAACGCTAACATGGATCCATATACTGTTACTCGATTAATTGTGGAAACTGTTGGTGGTGCCTTGAAATAACTTAATAATGTCCTAGGGATAAGGAGAAAAAGCTTTTTATCCCTAGGACATTTACATATGGTTCTAGGGCTAGTCGTTAGCTATATCAATCAGATTGAGACAGGACACTAGATTCCTTGTATTAATTTAGTCACTATTGAGGAGAGCTCTTCGAAATCGGATTAGATTTTCTTCAACCATTACCTCGGGCCGGTTTCGCTTCTCGTTCGGCTCTTCGACCTGAACATGAATGAACCATGGCCCATCACTAGTCAGTGCTTCAGATAAAGCTAATTTAAATTCGTTGCTATCTGAAACTTCCTTTATTTTTTTGATCCCTGATTCTCTAGCAATTCCAGCAAGGTTAGCGCCAGTAGAAGTATGTGTAGCTTGACCACCTGTTTCAAACCACATTTTATTGTCCCACACTATATGGATTAAATTTTTCGGGGACTGTCTAGCTATGGTTGCTAATGAGCCTAAATTCATCAACAAAGACCCATCACCATCTGTAACGAGTACTTTTATTTGCGGATTAGAAATCGAGACACCTAATCCAATGGATGATGCTAAACCCATAGCTCCCCAAGTATAAAGATTGGTGTCTCTATGGCCCGAAGCGTGTAAATCGAAAGTGGCTGGACCGAGATTAGCAATTACGGGTTGATTAGTAATTAAATCTTGAATAATTTCTAAGCCTTCACGACGTAACACGTTTTGCTCCTACCAATTGGGAATACCAAAGTACTGCAACAGGCATTCTGCTCGCGTAACTTAGCTCAATTGCTCCGTTGACATATTTTTCAACATCATCGACATGAAGTGGGGCATAATGTTGAATATTTAAGGTATCTAAGATTGAAGGAATCGACCTCGCAGAAGGAACCTGAACCTCATTAAATTCTCCAAGCCCTCCACGCATTCCTATAAATAGAGGAACTGGGATTCTGTATGCCACCAATAATTGTGTTAACGCATTGACGGTGTTCCCAAAACCGCTACTTTGCATGAACATTGCTGCTCTTTGGCCACCAGCATATATACCTGCAGCAATACCAATCGCTTCCTCTTCGCGAGTAGCAGGTATTACATGGAATTTATTATCGGTTTCTAGTTTTGATAGAATGTTCCAATTAATTGCGTCTGGAACATAAGTAGCATTAAAAATACTATGCGACTTAAGTGAACTGATGGTAATGTCTGACCAATGCATACGCAGATTATAAGAACAAATACTGAGAGTAGTAAATCCTAAGGGGTAGTTTTTGTTTTTGCGTGCGATAATATATCGACTGTAAAAGGGGGGCTGTAATGCTAACTCAGGAAGAAAATAAAGCCTTAACAAGCATAATGCCAGGTACTCCAATGGGAGAATTGATGCGTCGTTACTGGCACCCAATTGCTGCTGCTGCAGAACTTGATGAGA
>VFHU01000014.1 GCA_009391465.1 SAR202 cluster bacterium | reverse complement strand
AGTTATCGCTTCCCCCAAGCGATCCATTACTGAATCAAAAAAAGCCCCAAAAACTGATTCGCGACCGGCCATCCGAGCGACAGCACCGTCAAACAAATCCATCACTGCACCGGCAAACATTACTATTCCTCCTAAAATTAAATCGCCTTGAGCAATTAAATATGCTGAAAGAGAAGTAACTACCAACCCAATAACTGTTATTAAATTTGGAGAAATCTTCAATGCAATTAAAACTTTTGCAATTGGATTGCTAAAAAACCTAGTTACTATGCTACGTGCACTTGTACGAATAACGGGTATTCTCAATTTTCACCTACCTCCGAGTATTTGAATATCGATTTATAATAAATCTCCTCAATTTCAGTTGCGATAATATCCCAACTGTACTTACTAGCTGTTAATCGACCTGATGCGCCCATATCGCTCCTTAGCCTGACATTCTTAATGAGTTTCACTAATGCCTTTGACAACTCGATTTCGTTCTCAGGCTCACACATAATTCCTTCCCTGCCATTTTGCATAACTTGAGAAAAACCCTCTATCTCCGACGCAATAATTGGCTTACCCGAAGCCATTGCTTCAAGCAAAACAATCCCAAAACTTTCATTACCTGTATTCGGGGCACAGAAGATATCTGCAGCCTGATAGTATTTAGGGACATCGGCATTAGAAATTTGCCCCACCCACTCTATATCTAGGCCTGCCTGGTTTTTTAAAATACCGTTGAATCCTTTATCAGGCTGATTACCCCCAGCAACTATTAATCGAATGTTTGGGAATCGCTGCTTGATTTCAAGGTATGCATTCAAAAGATGCTTAAACCCTTTGCGCTTTTCCATGCGCCCCAGAAATAAAATATTGACCTTCCCATCCCGATATTTATCGAGTCCTTCTCTTTGGGAGAATCTATCAATGTCCACGCCATTCGGAATGATCTCATAATCTGCCGGGTAATACTTTGATACAAATGTCATGGCCGGAAGTGAAACTGCAATACGTGAATTTAATTTATTAAATAGTTTTCGGGTTACTATGCTCCATATGCTGTTAAGTTTTGTCCCCTGAAACGCATGAAATGTGCCAATGTTTATTGCGTCGGAAAAAACTAAAGTCGCCAAGGGAAGAAAAGGAGCTAAAGGTTCATGCAAGTGAATCACATCAAATTTTTCTTCATTAAGTATTTTGCGAATCTGCCAGAAAACTGATAACGATAAAGTTATTCTTGCAATTGAACCACCACTTGGGAAAGGTATTGGTCTACCAATAAAGTACTCGCCTTCTACATGGCCTCTCTCCTTAGAGTTAGGAGCTATGATTGATACCCGGTGCCCTTTATTCCGAAGTTGGATTGCCAAGTTTGAAATATGATCATTAACTCCTCCTGGAGTCACAAAATCGTAAGGTGAAACTAAAGCAATATTTAATGACCCTTTACTAATGGGCTGACCTACCATTCATCGCGTAATCACTTCTTCAATCGATCACTAGACTTGGCTTATATTAAACAGGAGAAACTCCTTGATTAATGAATTCTTCTACTAAATCCCTTGCAATATCATCAGGATGTTGGTTAGCAGGCGATTTCATAAAATATGCACTTGGCCCGTCAAGCTGACCACTAATCCCTCTATCTTTTGCAATCTTAGCGCAGCGCACTGCGTCAACAACAACACCAGCAGAATTAGGACTATCCCAAACCTCTAATTTTAATTCCAAATTCAACGGGACATCTCCAAAAGTTTGCCCTTCAATTCGAATGTGACACCATTTGCGATCCTCCAACCATGGAACATAATCACTCGGACCCACATGTACATTCTTTTCTCCTAGATCATAGGGAAGCTGAGAAGTCACCGCATTCGTTTTTGATTCTTTCTTGGATTCTAATCTTTCTCTTTCAAGCATGTTCATGAAATCGGTATTCCCACCAAAATTCAATTGGTACGTCCGAAGGATTTTCACACCTCTATCTCTGAATAAATTAGTTAAAACCCGATGCGTAATTGTGGCTCCTACTTGAGATTTGATGTCATCTCCGACTATGGCGACACCTGCGTCTATAAACCTTTTCTGCCAATATGGCTCGCGTGCAATAAAGACTGGAATGCAATTCACTACGCCAACCTGCGCTTGTAACGCCTGCTCCACGTACCATTTTGTGGCTTCTTCTGAGCCAACGGGAAGGTAATTAATCAAAACATCAACCTCCCTGTTTTTTAAAATATTCACAATATCTGCCGTAGGACCATCCGCTTTTTGAATAACACCTGAAAGGTATTTCCCTATACCATCATGAGTCATCCCTCGTTCAACCTTCACTCCCAATTTAGGAACTTCAGTAAATTGTGCGGTATTGTTCTGGCCCGCAAAGATAGCATCAGATAAATCTTTACCAACTTTGGCTTTATCAACATCAAACGCTGCAACTACCTCAATATCACCAATATGGTAGCCCCCCATTTCAGGGTGCATTAATCCAGGTACTAGCTCGTCTGTCGGGGCCTCACGATATCTATGCAAGCCTTGAACAAATGACGATGCACAATTACCAACACCTACAATTGCTACTTTAATTTTTCCCATTCTGATAATCCTTTATTGTACTGACCTCGAAATTATAGGGGTTTATTGCCGACGATTGAACTAGTGTCGCTCTCACATTGACTCAAGTTGGCCCAATATCATGTCTTCGCCTTGAAGGTAATTAGCTGTTAGCATAAGTAGAAAATAATGGAGAATTCAGAACTTTCACCGCCCTCCAAACATTTTCGGAACTATCAAACTTAGCTAGACCTAAAAAACAACTGCTTTCAGAATACACCCGCCTCATTTCTAAATGTTCTATGATCAAGTTGTCCTTCGGCATAGAGACAGGCTGGCCTGTTTGAAATTTATTCCTCCCAAAAGCATCCAAGTGAAGTGCGTTCATTTCTAGTAAGCCTTTATCCGGCGAATCCATAGCCATGCTCCAATTGGCTTCAGATGCCAATTCTTCTATCGAAATGGCGCTTTCAATAACAAAAGGCCCTGACTTAATTCTTCTCAATTGGCTCAAATGTGCATACGAGCCTAGCTGAATCCCTAAATCGTGAGCAAAACTTCGAACATAAAACCCTTTCCCGCAATTAATCTCGACCGTAAGAAATGGGGGAACCCACTTCTTAACAGCTATATCATGCACAATAACGCGCCGCGACGGTACGTCAATATCAATCCCTTCACGAGCAAGGGTATAGAGTCGAACTCCATCTTTTTTTAGTGCTGAAAAAATTGGGGGCTTTTGCAATATCTCACCTTTAAATAAATTCACTCTTTTTGCGAAGTCTTCAAAAGTTAAATGTTCGTATTTTGCCTGATTGGTCATTCTCCCATCGGCGTCATAAGTGTCCGTAGCGAATCCTAATCGAATCTCCGCCAAATACGATTTGCCGGAATCAAGGTAATAATCAGCAAATCGGGTTGCCTGTCCAATACAAATCGGCAATACTCCNGTTGCCAGTGGATCTAAGGTTCCAACATGTCCAACTTTCTTAGCCTGCGTAATTTTCTTAATTGTGCGAACAACACTCAGTGACGTAACGCCCTGAGATTTATCGACTACTATGATGCCGTCAGTTTCTAGCTTCCCCACTCTCTTTATGCTCGCTCTGGATTGTATCTAACAACTCCAATACTGCGTCTCCCTGGTTTATTTTTGTGTCCAAAACAAATTCTAATACAGGAGTCCGCTTTAGTGAGAGACGAGCGCTCAATTCTTTTCGTATATACCCTGACGCAGAATTTAAACCCACAGTCAGATCCGCAGCAACTTGTTTATCTGCTAATACAGTAATTCCAATGATTGCTTTGGAAAAATCTGAACTTAACGAAATATAAGAAACTGTCACAATATGATCAAATCGAGGATCCGTAAGTAGGCCATTCATCAGCAGCATACTTATCTCACGATGGATCAAGCTGGCTACACGATCATTACGCCGATTGACCATTCTCAATCTCCAAGAGGATCTAAACTACTCTCTCCCGATGAGCCTCAATAATGTCTCCTTCAAAGAAGTCATTAAATCCATCAAGCGATAGTCCACATTCATAACCTGAAAGAACTTCTCGCACATCATCCTTGAAGCGTTTTAAGCCTGAAATTGCTCCGTCAAATATTTCTTGTCCGCCTCTGATAACTCGAGCTTTATCTCCCCGGGTGAATTTACCATCAGTTATATAACACCCAGCACTTTTTCGAGTACGGCCTAAAGCAAATATCGCCCGAACCTCAGCAGTGCCTTCAACAAAATCTTGTACTTCTGGTTCAAGCAATCCTTTCAATGCTTTTTCAATATCCTCAGTTAATCTATAAATAATGTCATACTGTCGAATCTGGACTTTGTCATGATCAGCAAGCCGTTGAGCACCTTGGTCTGGCTTAACATTAAATCCAATAATTATTGCCTCGGATGCCACTGCTAGCAATACATCTGTCTCGGTAATTGCACCCGTACCAGAATGGACAATTCGGACGAGAGCATCATCAGAGCCCAACTGCTCTAATGATTGACGTACTGCATCCACGCTGCCTTGAACATCCGTCTTCAAAATAAGACTAAGTTCCTTTGCCTGTCCTTGGGAAATTAACGATCCTACATCCTCAAGAGTAGCTCTATTAACCCTATTTGCGCCATCATTCTTTAATCGTTCCTCGACTACCATTCGAGCCGTTTTCTCATCTTGAACAACTACTAGGCGATCTCCTGCAATAGGAAGATCATTCAATCCCAATACCTCGACTGGCATTGATGGGCCTGCCGACTCAATTCTTTGCCCTTTGTCCGACACTAGCGCTTTCACTCTACCTCTAACAGAGCCCACTACAATAAAATCCCCTACTCGAAGAGTTCCCGTCTGAACAAGCACGGTACATGCCACTCCTCTACTACGATCTAATTCAGCCTCAACAACCACTCCAACGCCGGCACGAGCAGGGTCCGCTTTAAGCTCAGCCATTTCCGCGACTAATTCAATGTTCTCAAGTAAAACTGAAAGTCCTTCACCTGTTTTAGCAGAGACTTCTGCGTCTATAACATCCCCACCCCATTTCTCTACAAGCAAATCATGCTCTGCGAGCTGGCGTCGAATTTTTTCAGGATCGGCTTCAAGGGAATCCATTTTATTAATGGCGACGATAATAGGCACTTCAGCGGCTTTAATGTGATTTATAGCCTCAGAAGTTTGCGGCATTACTCCATCATCCGCAGCTATAACTAAAACAGCGATATCAGTCACTTGCGCGCCACGTGCACGCATCGCTGTAAATGCTTCATGCCCTGGGGTATCAATAAATGTGATTGGTGAATCATTATGCGTAACTTGGTATGCGCCAATGTGCTGCGTGATACCACCCGCCTCTCTATCCACCACATTCGTACTGCGAATGGCATCAAGTAAAGTTGTTTTACCATGGTCAACGTGACCTAGAATAGTAACTACTGCTGGTCGTACTTCTAAGCTTTTGGAGGAACTGTCTTCTGCGACCCCCGTAAGCCCTTGGCCTGAGGCTCCTTCAATTTTCCTCGCCGCAAAACCAAATGCCCTTGCTACCACAGAGGCGGTTTCAAAGTCTACGGCCTGATTCATACTAGCAAAAATACCAGCTCGCATAAGCTGTTTAATGACTTGAACCGGATCAACTTGCAATTTATCCGCTAATACACCTACTGAAATAGCCTCGCCAATAGGCAAAGCCTTCAGGGTTACTTTCCGGGTAGTGGTTACTTCTGATTGTTCTTGCTCCATAATTACTATCCCAATCACCCTATAAGACGTCTGTAAGTTACCTTAGCAGCTTTAAATCTTCACTATTTTCAAGCTCTACATGCGTTCGTAATGCATATTTTGCCCGCTTAACCAACTGAGTCGATGCTTTACATTTAGAGTCATCACATAAATAGGCGCCCCTACCTTGTAAATTACCAACTCGATCAACAACACATTGTTCGCTATTACTAATTACCAGCCTATACATATTCTTTCGAGGTTTCTTTACCCCGCAGACAATACATTTCCTGTATAACAACTGACTATGCACTTCATCTACACCCTAAGCCTGAACTAGCGCCTTCACACTTCCGCCCTAGACCGAGATGTCTCCACTTCCGTCACCCTCATCTGATCTTGATCTTCCTCTATTACCTTTTCTATTTGAAGAAGAACCACTCCGTCGCTTTGACGCCCCTCCGCGTCGAGGAGAAGACGACGGCGAACCTAAAATATCCTCAGCAAAACGGATGGTTGGCCCACCCCCCATTGCTTCAGGAACTTTCCAGATATCTTCTTCATTCATTGATTCGGTNNNTGTAATTTCCTCTTCTATCACTATTTCATCATCTGTAATCTCTTCGCCGTCAAGCGATTCAAGAGCTAGCAATTCTTCTACGCTCAAATCGCCCGTAACAGGCTGTACTTTAATCTCTAATTCCTCGGCAAGCAGTTCAGCCATTACTGCGGCCTCGTCTTCGTCCTCTATTGATATATCTGCGCTGATAGACTCAACATCCTCCCGAGCATCTTCAACAATAATGTCTTCAGCGACTAGAGGCTCTTGGTCTTCATGGGTTTTTGCTTCTGAAGCAGCTCTCTCTGCCACTTCGTCCTCAATCTGACTTTTCATTCTTTCAATTTCAATTTCTGTAGAGCTCTTAATATCGATCTTCCAATTAGTTAGCTTTGCGGCAAGCCGCGCATTTTGCCCTTCTCTGCCTATCGCCAGTGATAATTGTCTATCAGGAACAACCACAACTGCAGATTGTTCTTCCTCATTTAAGTCAACGCGCAAGGGCTGAGCAGGACTCAAAGCATGTGAAGCAAAAATTGACATATCTTTTGACCATTGAATTACGTCGATTTTCTCTCCTTGCAATTCATTGACTATATTTTGAATCCGTATCCCTCTTAACCCCACACAAGCGCCCACAGGATCCACCCCATCCTGTAACGCATGCACTGCAACTTTTGACCGTGAGCCTGGTTCCCGTGAAATACCACGAATTTCCACAATCCCGTTATAAATTTCAGGTACTTCCATTTCAAACAATCGACGCAATAATTCTGCATCTGTTCTTGAAACAACAATTTCGGGTCCTCTTTGAGTTCGCGTAACTTCACGTATCATCACCTTCATTTTCATTCCAGGGCGATATCGTTCAGTCGGCGCTTGTTCCACAGGAGGCAAAACAGCAGTGGCACGGCCATTCAAATCCATAGTAATTGTTCCGCCATAGCCTCTTTGAACCGTTGCGCTGTATACTTCACCTTCTTTTTCAGCAAACTCCGCATACACCAACTCTCGCTCAGCTTCACGAAGCCTTTGGATCACTACTTGCTTCGCAGTCTGCGCAGCAATTCTTCCCGCAACTTGCGGCTCCATCTCAAATTCAAGAACATCGCCTAGTGCTAATTCTTGATTTTTTCGTAGTTTTTTCGCATCAACGAGTGTAACTTCTGCTAGGTCATTTTCCACTTGCTCAACTATTGTTTTCAGTTGAAATACCTCAACTTCACCAGTACTAGGCTCTAGTCGAACACGCACGTTAGTCTGCGGACCTTGCACGTTATCTTTCTTATACGCAGAGGCTAAAGCCGCTTCAACAGCAGAAACAACCATATCTTGAGGCAAATTACGCTCTGCAGCCAATTGTGTAACAGCAATCAAAAAATCGCTCTTCATAAATGCTCCGCCTTAAACTACTCACATATATTTTGTTCTCTATTTCCAAGAAAACGAGAGAGTGGGCAAGGCCCACTCTCTCCACTCATTGTACCTCTAATTGGCCAAATCGTCTACAAAGCTCCATTCCCTTCAAGGATTTATGCGCTGCGATTATACTAACCTTGTCCAAAATTAACTGGGGGTATTTTCATGCGTGGATTAAACGGTCGGTCGGCTGTTATTACTGGTGGAGCAAGAGGCTTAGGCAAAGCTGCAGCAGAAAGGTTGGCAAGTGAAGGTGTGTCTATAGCGATCATTGATCTCCGCCTTGATGAAGCGAGTCAAGTGGCTAATTCTATTGGAGGCTTTGCATTCGAGGCAGACACCACTGATGAAGCTCAATTAGTTAATGCGATTAACGATGCCGCTAGCTCTCTTAATGGTATCGATATTCTGATTAATAATGCTGGGCTAATTGCCCCTAGGAAAGATTGGCAGTCTTGGACAAAAAAGGATTTAGAGAAATTTGCTGAAGTCAATTATATAGGCTATTTCCTTGCCATAAAGGCTGCGCATCCTTACTTAAAAGCTAGCGGAAATGGTCGAATCATCAATGTTGCATCTAGGACATTCTTTATGGGTAACCCNGGTCAAACNCCATACGTTTCTGCAAAAGGAGCAGTTGTGGGTTTAAGCTGGAACATGGCAAAGGAGCTTGGAGATGATCGTATAACAGTTAATGCTGTAATGCCTGGCCAAGTCGCTACTCCCGGTACTTTAGAGTACAACGGTGAAGATATGTTCAACCGAACCATGCAAAACCAAGCTATCAAAGAACGCGTNTACCCAGAACATTTAGCTGCTCTTATTGCATTTCTTTCAAGTGATGATGCCTCAATGATTTCAGGGCAATCCATAGTGGTAGACGGGGGAGGCTTACTCCATTAGTAGCAAAATCCTAGTATAGTAGAATAGNGNNCNNGNCCNCTATTCTACTATACTAGATACTTCTATTTAGAACGCGCTAGAGTCACACCTAACCAAATACTCCAAAGTGTCACTAATCCGTAGCCTGCGCCCACAACGCTAGGGTCTTGATCAGTCAACACCATAGCTACAATAACTATACTAAGGACTACGGGAATACCTGCCAGAATTTGGCTAACATTCTTCTGGATTAGCATCCCTATTCCCATAAGCCCCACACCTATAGATAAAATTGTTATGCTGTATTGCCCGAGCGCATCAGAAGCACCATAAAACGCTCCTGCTACACCTGCCTGCGCAGCCTCCAACGTGACACCCGCCTGTATTCCACTTGATGCAGCTAGTCCAGCCATAGCAACAAGGATAAATAAATAACCTAACCCCGAATAAGCTGAACCTTCGCCCTCAGACATTGCGCTCTTTAATCCAGAGAATCCACCAAGCCAAAGGAGTAAGCCTATCGTCCCAAACAGCAAGGAGTAACCGGACCAATCCGAATTAGCAACCAATACTCCAACAATATCTGCATTAGTTGAATTGCCATCTAAGCCGTTACCGCCCAAAATGCCTGCTGGACCAATCAGCCAGAATAATAAACCTACTACTGGCCCCACAATCAACAAGAGACCCGTCAGTGAACGCTGAGTCATAATACCTCCAAATACTCTACTGTCAGAATGGATGCACAGTAGCACAAATATCATGCATTTTCTTTATTTTCTAGTGTAATATTTACGAATTTGTTAAAAAAAATATTTTTTTTTGCGGAATATCACTCTGCTATTCCACTAAGGCTCTCTAACCTACTATTAAAGTAGTTCAGCGCTGAAGCGACATAATGTTCTCGATGGTCATATTGCGCACTAGCGTGTTCACAATTCGTATAGGCTACTAACCATGGTGGTTCTTGAACTTTTGCTCTTATTTGGGCTAAGTGAGTAATNTCTACACGTTGATCAGCCTTGCAATGTACTAACCCTAGCGGGTAGTCATATTCTCCTGCTGCCTCAGCTGGTAACACTTCATCCAAATCTATGCCTTTGAAAATTTTTGCACTACGCGTGAGTCCCGGCCTCAATAGTTCTGCTCCCCAAAGCGGGAGATATGTACGATCTGCAACTTCCCCAATTATCAAGTCTGTCAACGAAGCAAATGCAGAATCTGAAAGCACACCTGCTACATCACTTTCTTGATGCCCTGCTAGTAAGGCAGCAGCCGCGCCGTANGAAATCCCATGTAAAAAAATCTTGTTCGACTCTGATGTGTAGTTAGAAACTGCAAAATCAATTGCACCTTGAATATCTTTGACTTCCTCTAAGCCAGCACCCATACGTGCTTTATCTGACAATCCATGCCCTCTCAAATCAAATAACAATAAGGAAAAACCCTCTTGGTTAATTGCTGGGGCAAGCTCCAACAAATGTTCTCTATTGGAATCTAAGCCGTGAACCCCAATAACAACTGCCTTTGATTTTTCCGCTGGTATCCACCATCCTTTTAATCTGATTGAATTTTCGTCCCTAGGAGGAAATTCAATATCTTTGTAGCCTAGCCCCAATTCACTTGGAAATCTTTGAATTTCAGAAGCTCTTGCCGTTAAAGCAAGATTTAAGGTCACAACAGATACCGCAAAATATGTAATTACTATTGCTGAGAAAATCAGTGCAATAATCAACGCATTCTTTTTGGTAACCATAGTGATATTTTAGCCCAATTTTTACTGTAATCCACTACTACTCAACTCCAATGATTTCGTAAAATACACACTATGATTATGCATCTAGTTAGATATTTTCTTATTTTCATACTTGCGAGCTATCTCCTTGCTTGTAGTCCCACGACTACTACCCCCACTCCCACTCCTCCATTTGGCTTGCCTCCTTTACAGCTACCCCAGGATGAATCTCCACATGATTACCTTGCAGAATGGTGGTATTTCAATGCCCATCTGGAAACTGAAGAAAAGGAAAAATTTTCGCTACATGATGTAGTTTTTCAAATCCAAGAGCCTGCTTCCAAGCGCAATATATATGTACGGCAAATTGGATTGTCCACGCCCAATAACCAATACGTTACTTCTGAGCGAATGCGGTCAGTGAGTTCGATTCTTCCTTCTGAATCTGGTGACTTCGATTTAATTATTGGAAACTCGAAAATGCAGGGCATTCAGGGAGAAAACTATTTTTTAAGCGCTAACGTAAAAAACTACCACTATGAACTTCAATTAACCTCGACCACAAAACCGTTAGTCCATGGAGGCGGCTTACTAGATTACAAAGAGGCAGGGATCACTTATTACTACACCAGGCCTAGGTTAAATATTACAGGAATCATAACTACTCCCTTAGACAAAAAAATTCCAGTAAAAGGACTAGGCTGGATGGACAAGCAATGGGGTGATTTCCAACCCGTGTCAGTCGAATGGGACTGGGCAAGTATTCAATTNGACGATGGTACAGATCTGATGATCTCTATGCTTTATGATCGCAAGGGTACGCCTGTTGAGAACTATGCCACGCTACGAAGAAAAGGAAAACCCTCGCAATTTCTAACCAGAAATCAGTTCACTTTCAAACCACAACCTCNAAAATGGAAAAGTCCCCATACAGGAACATACTACCGAACAAGCTGGAGGCTTACCATTCCTACAGAATCTGTTGATCTCATTCTACAATCGCAGAATTCCATATCAGAATTTTCAGGACAATTATTACCTGTAGCTTACTGGGAATCTGCGGTTAAAGTAACGAATGCCCAAAATGGAGAACCGGAAGGCCAAGGATTTATTGAATTGAACTGGGCCCAAGGAAGAGACCGATAATAAAATTTAAGCATTTAATTTCAAAATCTGTAAATCCCGACAAATATCAACTACTACTTTAGGTCCTTCAAAAACTAATGCCGTATAGAGCTGAACCGTATCCGCTCCCGCCCTGAGGGCTGCATATGCATCTGCTCCAGAAGAGATACCTCCACATGCATTCAAAACCAACCCATTCCCTACCTCAGATCTGACAGTCGGTATCATTTTCAGGAGGTTATCAAAAATTACACGGCCACTTAGACCCCCACGACCGACGGCTAAGCGATCGTCTTCTACAGGAAGGGTATTTGCCACCGTCAATCCGGAAACTCCAGATTTTTTACATACTTGAGCAAGGCTTAAGATTAATTCCGCCTCTTGCTCATTTGTAAACGGAGGAAGTTTTATGTAGATCGGCTTCTTTCGCTTCTGATTCAAAGTACTCAAAAGTTTTGATAGAGCGTTCGAATCATGATATTTTCGTATACCCAATGTATTAGGTGAGCTAATATTCAATTCAATCGCATCCACAAAAGGTTCTAGCCCTTCTAGACATTTGAGGGCATCATCATCATCAAGAGCAGCAATGCTTACAAAAACCTTTCCGGGACGATGGGTAAGATTAGATAATCTTGTAATAGCATTGGTTAACCCATCACCAGGAAACCCAAGTGCATTGATCAAGGATTTGTCTTTTTTGTTCCTAATAACACGAGGCTTCGGATTACCCGGTCGTGGATTGTATGTTACTGTGCCTCCCAAAACATACCCAAAACCAAGATCCGCAAGGCTCGCAAGATATTCACATTTTTTATCCAGTCCTGCAGCAAGCCCAACGGGGTTTCGGAGATTCAAGTCTCCCATTTTAGCTGGAAGGTTAATCTCATATCTTGTTGGTGAAAGTAAGTACCAAGCAGGCCTAAATTTAAGGAATTTCTCGCCTCCATGCATAGCAGTTTCAGGAGGGAAAAGGAAAATTACAGGACGAAATATCCACCGGAACACGACGCCCCATAGAAGCCAGCGCAACCATCTGATTCCATGANATTTTAGAACTTGACTGATCCTAATTTGTACTTACGTGGGGACCCTTTAGGCGGGAAAACTTGGAATTCGTCACCTTCAAGTTTCCCATAAAGATGCTTACCCATTGGAGACTCTAGAGAAATTTTCCCTACCGATGGATCTACCTCCACCGAGTCAACTAGATGAAACGTAAATTTTTTATTCGTCTCAGTATCTTGCACAACTACGGTCGCACCTACACGAGCACCGCTTTTTCCTTTAAGTCCACGAGTATTAATTGGTATGGCACGAGAAAGTGTATCCTCTAATTCCCTTATCCTCGCTTCTGCTTGACCTTGTCTCTCTCGCGCAGCATCTAAGGGTGAGTTTTCTGATATATCCCCATCCGAACGTGCGAGTTGTATTTCTGTAGCTATCACTTCTCGTTGGCTCTTAAGCGTGTCTAACTCGGATTTAAGCAGTTGGATCCCGCTCTCACTCATTTCGATAGNATCTTGAGAAACTCTTGCTGCAGCACGAATACTAGCGCGGGGAATTTTTACGTGTGAAGAAAGATTTACTCCAGGGTAAGATAATCCTTTCTTGTTTAGGTAAGCCAGAAATTCTTTAACTGGACCCAGTCTTCCATGAACATCCCCACCCGAAGAAACTATATTCTCAGCATACTGCGCCACTTGTGGAGGAGTAAGCTCTGCTACAAGTTTCTCCCCACCTATAATTCGTGCAAACCTGTTCAGCTCTTGATGCGCATACGCATCAAGCTTATCGCCGCTACCCTGAAGGTAATGTGCTATAGCATCTTCAACATTCAAAAGGGTCTCCTTTAAGCCAATCGCGAACTGGTATGAACACACTGAGAATTATAGACCACTATTATGTGACGTCAACGATTACTCGAGCAGCATATTAGATCGATGACTCGAAAATTTTGCCTCAACAAACAGATCTGAAGTAAGCTATTTATAAGTGAAATGTACTTTTTGGGCATAAAATGAGCGATCAACGGAAAAAATGGACCGGCAACGCCTTTATTTACCTTGTGATTTTCGTAATCATTATTGGAGTGTTTTTTACGCTTTTTTCGTCTAGTAGCCCTGAAACACCTACTGATCTAACCACTCTTCTTGATCAAGCAGATAACGGGCAAATTTCAAAAATAGTAGTCGATGGGGATCATCTCCTTATCACGCCTAGGCAAAACGCAAACCAACCTCTGCGCGCAACCAAAGAACCAGGCACAAGCATATTCGAAATTTTTCAATCTGCCGGTATAAACCCTGCGGAAAAAGGCATACTAATTGAAGTAAACGAGACAGGAAGTATGGGTAATTTTTTCGGGGTAATCCTCCAATTTTTACCATTAATATTTTTTGGTGCCATTCTTTTGTTTATGATGCGCCAAGCACAAGGAAGCAACAATCAAACCTTGGGATTTGGTAAAAGTCGGGCAAAAATGTTTGCTCCTAACAAACCCACTGTTACCTTTTCTGATGTGGCGGGGGTAGAAGAATCAAAAGCTGAACTTCAGGAAGTTGTAGAATTCCTAAAATACCCCGAACGATTCCTCTCCTTAGGGGCGCATATCCCTAAAGGGGTCCTTATGGTTGGCCCTCCCGGAACAGGAAAAACTTTGTTAAGTCGCGCGGTTGCAGGCGAGGCGGGGGTCCCTTTCTTTTCTATCAGCGGTTCTGAATTCGTAGAGATGTTCGTAGGTGTAGGAGCCTCGCGAGTGAGGGATCTCTTTGATCAGGCAAAAAGAAATTCTCCATCTATTGTTTTCGTTGATGAAATAGATGCAGTAGGACGACAGCGTGGCGCCGGATTAGGTGGGGGACACGATGAAAGAGAGCAAACACTAAATCAAATACTAGTTGAAATGGACGGGTTCGAGAGCGGAACAAACGTTATTGTAATTGCGGCAACNAATCGACCTGATATTCTTGACCCTGCTTTATTACGTCCCGGTCGTTTTGATAGAAGAGTTGTCCTCGACCAACCCGATATCAATGGCCGCGTAGCAATTTTAAAAGTGCACTCAGACGGCAAACCTCTTGCGGATGAGGTTAAATTTGAAGTAATAGCAAAACAAACTCCAGGTTTTAGCGGAGCCGATTTAGCTAATTTAGTCAATGAAGCAGCCATTCTTGCAGCGCGCCGAAAGCACACAACAATTGGTATGGAAGAGCTCTTAGAATCCGTTGATCGTGTAACCATGGGGCCTGAACGACGGTCGAAGGTAATTTCCCATCATGAAAAAGAAATCGTTGCCTATCATGAGGGAGGTCATGCTTTAGTTGGACATTTACTTGAGCACGCCGACCCTGTTCAAAAAATATCAATTATTTCTAGAGGGATGGCAGCCGGTTATACTAAGTCCCTTCCTGAAGAAGACCGAATGTTTTACACCCGCCCACAATTATTAGATCAAATTGCGATGGCACTTGGAGGCCGAATTGCAGAGGAAGTAACATTTGGAGAAGTCACTACTGGCGCTAGTAGTGACTTAGAAAAAGTAACGCAAATAGCGCGAGCTATGGTGACTCGATATGGAATGAGTGACAGCTTATTACCTAGGACTTTTGGTAAACGGGAAGAAATGGTATTCCTAGGAAGAGAAATTTCTGAGCAACGAGACTATTCTGAGAAAGTAGCACAGGAAATAGATGACGAAGTGCAGAAAATTGTCACCGAGGCATACGCAACAGCTAAACGCATACTTGAGGGGAATCATGCCAAGCTTGAGCAAATTGCGCAATATTTAATGCTTCATGAAACTGTTGAGGGGGCCGACTTAGAAGCTCTATTTAATTCAGACCCACTGACTCTAGAAGACTCTGTAGCACCTGCTACATAACAAGTTTTTTAAATATGCTCTAATTCAAGTGGCCTATATGATAATCCCCATCGGTGCATTAGTTTTTTTATTTCTACTGACTCCAATTCCATCATTTCTGTAAAAAACCCAGCAAGCGAATGAGCGTGCAATTGATCATCTAGCGCAACCCAATTAGCCTCCGCAGGGACAACATAAAGTACTCCTGCTTGATTTTTTGCTCTAATCTCAACCCGGATTCCACCATTTCCTTGTTTGATGTTTATTCCAGTAGACACGAACACCTCTTTTTCGTAGATCATACATCCTTCAATACACTATACTTCTCTTATGGACAACAGTGAATTCCGATTAACGCAATTAGCAACCTGCGCAGGTTGAGCTGGTAAATTCAATTCTGAGGATCTCGGCGAGATCTTAAGCCATTTACCTCATGTTTCTAACCCTAATTTACTTGTGGGATTAGATTCATCAGACGATGCTGCCATTTTTCAATTATCTGATGACTTGTGCATTGTTCAGACTTTAGATTTTTTCCCTCCCGTCGTAGATAATCCTTATGACTATGGAGCTATCGCAGCCGCAAACTCATTAAGTGATGTATACGCTATGGGNGGAGATCCTCTCCTCGCGCTTAATATCGTTTGCTTCCCTGAAGATTTACCTAAAAGTATATTGCATGAAATCTTGCGGGGAGCTAGCGATACCGCCAATAAAGCTGGCGTCATTATNGCGGGCGGGCATACTGTTAAAGATGCAGAACCTAAATTCGGACTTTCTGTAACTGGAATTATCCATCCGAGCCGAATTTATAGAAATAACACCGCGAAAAATAATGATTGTTTGATCTTAACAAAACCACTGGGAACAGGAATTATTACCACTGCNGCAAAAGCACAATTAGCCAGCCAAGAAGCCCTCAGCACCGCAATTGAAGTAATGCGAGAGCTCAATTCGAACGCATGCAAAGTCATCCAAAAAATTCCTCCTAATTCGGTCACCGACGTCACCGGATTCGGCTTAATCGGGCATTTAACTGAAATGATGAGAGGTAGCAATACTACTGCCCAGATCTCCTTCGACAAAATCCCTCTCTTGCCTCAATGCTTGGACCTTGCCAGGGAGGGAATTTATCCGGGAGGAACATTAAAGAACATGCAATTCTCAAATCAAACTACCCTTTGGGAACCTGGTATCGATGAGGCTCAAAAACTACTTCTTTGTGATGCGCAAACCTCGGGGGGATTATTGATATCTATTCCTCCCAGTAAGGCTGATAGTCTGGTAGCCTCTTTAGCAAAAACTAATGTAGATGCAGCGATAATTGGACGCGTCAAGTCAGCGTATGAAAATTCTACTCGCGTTATTGTAAGTGAGTGAAAAAGGAAATTTATGCAAATACCTAAATCCTTTAAAGAAACAATGCTGAAGCACGCTCTCGAAAATTACCCAAACGAATGCTGCGGTGTTTTAGGTGGACTTAATAATACTGCTACTGCTCATTACCCGATGCAAAATGCAGCAAATAGCCCTTATCGTTATGAATTCGAAGGAAAAGAGCATATTGAAGTAAGCAGGCAAATTGAAGCCAGTAATTCAGAACTTATGTGCATCTATCACTCTCATACTGGCTCAGAAGCACAACTATCTGATACCGATTTACGCCTTATTACTTATCCAGATTCATATTATTTAATTATCTCGTTAATGAACCTCGACCAGCCTGATTTTCGTGCTTATAAAGTACAAGAATTAAGCGGATGGACTAATGATTCCCCGGCGACCTACGGAAATCCTATTGAAGAATTTATTGATTGGGTCTGATTTTAGTTAAATGCTCAATAAAATTTGGTGCGTTTAATTTTTTTTCTAAGACACAAATTATTAGCTCTCCCAGTAAATTTTTTACTTCACTATGTTGGTAACCGCTCAATCTGAGTTCTAGAGCACTNTCTATGCTAACCCTAGAAAAAAAACGTAAAATTTTTAACCCTTCTACCGACAAACTACGCGTATTCAAGCTAAAGCTTTCGCAATCATCGCAAACAACACCTCCTTGGGAGGCAGAGAAGCTATGCCTGCCTTGGACAATTTCAATTCCACATTTCATGCACCGATAAAGTTCAGGCATATACCCATTATCCTGAAGCACTTTTAATTCATAGTACGCTGTGATTAGATTCGGTTCATTCTGATTATTCATTAGCCTTAAGGCCGCAAGCAAGCAATAATAAGAGCTCGGTTGAGGCACTGCCTCAGGAATAATAGCGTCCGTCAATTCCATTAAGTACAAACTTCTAGCTAAAAGCGGAAGATTTTGCTTTATAAACCCAAACGACTCTTTTGCCTCAGCACCTGAAACCACATCTAGCGTACGGCTCGAAGATACCAAAAGAAGTGCATGATTAAGAATTTGGAGATGGCCCCCAAGTCGACTTTTTATTTTCCTTGCACCCCGAACGGCTATTTTTACTTTCCCTAAATCTTCAGTTAGCACAGTCACCAAGCGATCAGATTCGCGCATCGAGTAAGACCGTAAAACAATTCCGTATGTTTTATACGTCCTATTTTTACTATCTTTATGGAACTGCACTATTAATTAATCCTTCTAGTTGCGCAGGGCTACTCTCCTCCATGCACGGGAATGACAATACCATTAACAAAACTTGCAGCATCAGAGGCTAAGAATAGGGCTACGCTACCAATATCATCGCCCACTCCTACTCTGCCCACCGCAATTCGTTGTGCAGCCTGTGCCATCTCAGGCCTAACTGTACCTTCTGGTCTCGGAGTATCGATCGTTCCTGGCGCGATANAATTAACCCGTACTTCGGGGCCCCATTGGTGTGCCATGTGCACTGTAAGACTATGTACTGCTGCCTTTGCCGTGCCATAGGCGGCGATATCTGGGGAAGACGGCCTTCTATCTAAGCCTGCAATTGAACCAATATTAGTAATGGAACCATTGCCAGTTTTTCTTAAATGTGGGACCACTGCCTTTGACGCTAGAAATGCAGTTTTTACATTCCCCACATAGGCTCCTACAAAATCATCTCCGTCCATNTCAGTCAGTGATGACCTTTTATACTGTGGCATATCAGGGTTTCTGCTATAGGAGCCTCCGGCCACGTTAATTAAAGCATCTATTCTCCCAAAAGTATTCAAGGTTTCGTCTACCATCTTTTCTAATTCAACTGGCTCCGCAACGTTAATAGCTAAACCCAAACCCTTTACTCCAAATTTTTCGATTTCTTCAATTACCGGCGGAATACTATCTGCCGGAACTGAAGCAATTACAATATTTGCTCCTGCATCTGCAAATGCCCTAGCACACCCTCGGCCTATTCCTCCGCTTCCTCCGGTAATAATGACTGTTTTGCCTTGCATAGAAAATCTAGATAGGTCCATGTTTACCTCCTTTATCTACTAGATTGCTAGCGGGTATTATGTCCCGCCATGCAAATCAAGATACGATCCATTAAAAAATGCACCTGCATCAGATGCAATAAAAACTGCTGCTCCTGCAATGTCCCCTGGGGTTCCAAATCGATTTATTTCAATTTCAGCCAGGCTTCGCGCTCGACGTTCAGGCAGTTCCGTTCGAGCACGCCTTGGAGTAATAAAATGACCTGCGTTAATACAATTTACCCGGATGTTAGGGGCCCATTCTTTAGCCATACTTCGAGTCAAGTGCATTATGGCTGCCTTAGTCATGTTATAAACACTCATTCCTGGTTCAGGTAAGCGATAATCCCTTGCGCCTATTGATGCCATGTTAATTATTACGCCATGCTTTTGCATCATCATCTGCGGAACTGCTGCTTTGCTAAATAAAAACGCACTCGTTACATTAATATTAAATGCCTCATTAAAATCCTCTTTTGATAATTCTAGTAACGGTCCTCTTTTAAACGTAGGACCCTGAGAACCCCCTACTACGTTCATAAGAATGTCAATCCGACCAAACGCTGCAATCGTCTCTTTCACAGTCTTTTCCACCGCTTCAGGACTTGTAGCATCCGTTGGGACACCTATCGCTTGATGCCCTTTCGCCTTAATTTCCGAAACGACTTTTGCGATTTTCTCTTCCCCTCGTGCTACAACTGCGACCTTCGCCCCTGCATCTGCAAATCCATGAGCTATCATCCGTCCAATACCATCACTTCCACCCGATACTATCGCCACTCTGTCAGTTAAAGAGTAATCGCTTAAACTAAACTGAGGGATCGCTTCAGGATCCGGAATCTGTTTTTCGTTCATAATAAAATCACCCCCCCTATCAAAGATCTAACTATTTATTCTTTTTATCTATAGTCTAATTTATTTTAACTTCCCCTTACTTTAGCCCCGCCATCCAAATCCCTGTAACATTCCTCTGACGAATAGCGCCTGCCCCACATGCTGTGTATTATCAGAAAGAACACTAATAAGCCTAACTCCGATAGTTGGCATAGGATCATATTGCGGTTCATTTAAAACGCGTTCTAATGCACTAGAATTTAAGCCTTCTAAGTATTTCTTCGTTCTCGAAAATACTGCGTCATTGTACCCGGAAAGCGATGCGCCATTTGGGGCAAAAAATGCCTTTACTTGTTCAAGTGTATGCCCATTGCCAGTTTCATTTTCATTTCCTTCCATGGCAAAGTGCGTATAAATTTTTTGAGAAGTCCATATCTGTGGCTCTCCTTCTAGGTCGGATAAATGATGATCATGTACTCGAGTTAAGTGCCAAAGAAGCCAGCCGATAGAATTCGTATCTTTCGAAGGCATAGTATTAAGCATTTCAAAAGGCAAATCCTCCAAAACGCGGTGTACTAATTGATTTACCCGGCCTAATCCATCAACTAATAAATCACTGCTTTCCATATAATCCTCCCTTTCATCTCAGTAAAATGTATTAATTTCCACTACCTTGCAGTATAAAAGCTACTAAAATCACCTGATACTCCTTAATTTTTACAATGAGATGTAGCACACGCTATGCTACTATCAAGTAGATATAACATGGCTTCGAAAATCATTAAACATTCAATTGAAATAGCTATCCAGCCTGAGTTCAAATCACTCCTTAAGTCTTCATGGATACGGAACATAGTCAAGCACACGCTTAAAGAAGTAGTTCCGTCAACTGACTATAGCGTCAGCGTTGCAGTGATTGATGATCAAACTATGCGTGATCTGAACTTTCAATTCAGAAATTTTGACGAAACAACCGACGTGCTAGCCTTCGGTAATCATGGTGAATTTGAAATAGACTCTATTTCCTCTAAGGACGTTGAGTTCCCTNCAATTCAACCGTGGACACTAACCCTTGGAGAAGTGGTAATTTCCTATCCTCAAGCATTGAAGCAAGCAGAGGAAAACAACGTATCCCTAAACTCAGAGATCACTATGCTTACAGTTCATGGAATCCTTCATCTTCTTGGTTACGATCACCATGATGAAGATCAAAACGATATTATGAAAAAAATGCAGGCATCGATTATTGCTTGCGTTCCCAGCAACGTCGAAGGTGATTCTAGTGACAAGTAACGTACTGTATCGGAAATGGCGTCCTTCAAAATTCTCCAATATTGTCGGGCAGGAACCCATTATCCAAACCTTGACCCAAGCAATCGCTACGAATCGAACCTCACATGCCTATCTACTTTGTGGCCCCCGAGGCACCGGTAAAACTAGCACTGCACGCATCCTAGCAAAAGCATTGAACTGCACGATGCGCCCTCCCGGAATTGGAGATCCTTGTGGAGCATGCCCTAATTGCAGTGCTATCGAAACAGGGAACTTCATTGATGTAATTGAAGTTGATGCCGCTAGCAATCGTAGAATCGAAGAAATGCGTGAATTACGCGAAAAAGTGCGATTTTCCCCTACCGCCGGGAAGTATAAAGTTTACATAATTGATGAAGTGCATCAGCTGACTGANGCGGCATCTGAAGCTTTCTTAAAAACATTAGAGGAGCCTCCTCCACAAACTGTTTTCATCCTTGCTACCACAGAACCTCATAAACTTAGTGCTACTATTCTTTCTCGATGCCAACGTTTCGATTTTCGGAAAATTTCAGGTGCCGATATGGCTAGCCAACTAAAAGAAATAGCAACTCAAGAGGAAGTAGAAATTCCGNCAGAAGTGTTACGAATGATCTCGCAAACTGCGAAAGGTAGCTTACGCGATGGTACCAATGTTCTAGAACAACTTATCACGTCTTATGGAAGCTCCATCCGTGTGGAGAATGCACGTGATTTCCTCGGTATACATGGCGAGGATCGCGCAATAGTCTTCGTAAAGCATTTACTGACTGGAGCGACAACGCAGGCTTTAGAAACAATAAACACTGTATCCTCTGAAGGTTATGACCTTAGAGGGTTTCAGCAAATAATAATAAATATGCTAAGAGCTGCTTTATTAGAGAAAACCGGAATCACCAACGCAATGGACTTCTCCGGCGATATCGCTAGTCAGATTAGCTTTCTTGCAAGTAGCATTCCGCTCCCCAAAATCATGCGTTCTCTCCGCCTATTCAATCAATTCAAGCATGATGACTCTATGCCAGGTCCAATCCTTTTTGAGTTAGCTATCGTAGAGCTTGAAATAGGCTCATCTGAATTGCCTCCCATTTCTCCAGATACATCTACCCCTCAATCTACCGCTAGAATCGTACCCTCTAAGGAACAAATCCCAACCTCTAGCCAGACAATTCCCACTAATCAGACCACTCGACCAAGCACTTCATCTAACTTTAATCACAGGGACATTGCAAATGCTCAAGCTCCTCCATCATTGAGGCCGCCACATACAATGCCTACTACCCGAACTGATACTGAATGGAAAAATTTTGTGAACGCCCTAAGAGTTCGAGTTCCGAAAAAACAATTTGATGTTGCTGCGTTAGTCCGCAGTGCAAAATCGCATGCACTTGATGACTCAATTCTTACAATAACTTTTAGCACGAAATCTAATAGCGAGCGCCTTGAGAAAGAACTCGATCATCCTCCTAGCCGAATTGAAGTAGAAAAAATTCTTGAAGAAATCTACGGAAAGCCAGTTACCTTAAAAATAGAAAGTGCTAATACCACTTCACCAAATCAAATTAAAGGCGAAGATTCTCATTTAGTTCGAACTGCAGTGAATCTGTACCAAGGACATGTTGTATCAAAGAATACCGTCGATATCCATCCAAGCCAGGTGGCAACTGAAGATCAAGCCTATATGCCGGATACAATAGAAAATCCCCCTGAGAGCGAGGACCTTCCTAATGAATAGAAATATGCTAAAACAAGCGCAACAATTACAAGCTAAATTAGCCAAAGTTCAAGAAGATCTTGAGTTCGAAACCGTTGAGGCTACTTCTGGTGGTGGTGCAGTTAAAGTCGTAGCCACCGGTAAACAAACCATTCAAGAGATTATTATTGACGCTGACGCTTTTGATCCAGGGGATATCGAGATTCTGCAAGACATGTTACTTGTAGGCATCAATGATGCAATTGCAAAATCTCAAGAACTTGCAGCTAAAAGAATTGGAGCCCTTACAGGTGGGCTGAATTTNCCAGGAATGTAGAATTGAATCATTTTTCCTCGCCCGAAAACACAAATGCCTCGTTGGCCCCTGCTGTCTCTAGGCTTATAGATCAATTTAATAAACTACCTGGTATAGGGCCAAAGACTGCACAACGTATCGCTTATTACTTAATCCGAATGCCTCTACATGAAGCACGTGATCTAGCTGAGATCATTAGTTCCGTAAAAGACAGTATAGTTTTCTGCTCCATATGCCAAAACATCGCAGAGTCCGATCCATGTGCTTTGTGTAGTAACCCATCCAGAGATAATTCGCGCATTTGCGTCGTACAAGAGCCTTTGGATGTGCTTTCGCTTGAAAAAACGGGTGTCTTCAAAGGTCTTTATCATGTCTTAAATGGAGTAATTGATCCGATGAGCAATATCGGTCCTGAAGACTTAAAGATTGCGGAGTTACTCGATCGCATTCACCAGACTACTCCTTTAGAAATTGTTATCGCTACAAACACTACGGTTGAAGGTGAAGCTACTGCTATGTACTTAAGTCGGTTGATTCAGCCTTTAGGGACTCGCGTAACACGATTAGCTCGCGGCTTACCTGCTGGTGGGGATCTTGAATATGCCGATGAGTTAACCTTAACGAGCGCGTTTGANGGAAGACAAGAGTTCTAATGCACTGCGTCCTTAAATGCAGAGGAAAAAATGTTTGACAATATAGCGGGAAAACTATCTGCAGTATTTGAGCGCCTCGGTAAAAAAGGCCGGATTACTGAAGCTGATATCGAAGAAACCATGCGAGATATCAGGCTGGCACTACTCGAAGCTGATGTCAACTTTAAAGTTGCCCGAGAATTTACAGCTGAAATCCGAACGAAGGCTCTTGGTCTTGATCTATTAAAAGGGATCTCTCCTGGTCAGCAAATCATAAAATTAGTCAATGACGAAATAGTGAATCTATTAGGCTCAGGAAATCATGAACTTCTCACTACTTCGAGCACCCCTAATATAATTATGCTCATTGGCCTGCAAGGCTCTGGCAAAACTACCACCGCAGCAAAGCTCGCCTCCTTCTTGAAAAGTAAAAAGGAAAATCCATTCTTAATCGCAGCAGATTTACGTAGGGCTGCAGCAATTGACCAACTTCAGTTACTTGGCTCCCAAGTAGATGTTCCGGTATATAGCGAAAAATCCGAAACTTTTAATANCCTTCAAGTCTGTAAGAACGGCATTACTTTAGCAAAAAAATTAGGCCATCCATGGGTAATTCTAGATACTGGAGGACGACTACAAACCGATGCTGAATTAATGGCAGAGTTACAATCAATCAAAACTGAACTCAAGCCTTCCGATACTTTACTGGTCGTCGATGCAATGACTGGGCAAGATGCGATCAACACAGCTTCAGCATTTAATGAGCAAATAGGCTTAACTGGCTTAATCCTTTCTAAACTAGATGGAGATGCCAGAGGAGGGGCAGCTCTCACAGCAAATCACATCACAGGGGTACCCATCAAATTTGTAGGAACCGGAGAGAAAACTCACGAGCTCGAAGTCTTTCATCCTGAGCGGATGGCTTCTCGGATATTAGGTATGGGGGACGTTGTTAGCCTCGTTGAAAAAGCACAAGAGCAAATCAATTCACAAGAAGCAGCTGAGCTCGAAAGGAAAATACGTAAAGCTCAATTTGACCTTAATGATTTCCTTACTCAATTAGAGCAAGTTCAAAAAATGGGATCTATTAGTTCTATTCTTGATATGCTTCCTGGAGCAGGAAGGATGAAGTCGCAATTGCCGTCAGCTGATGTAAGTGATCAAAGGCTACGCAGGACTAAAGCGATGCTATCTTCAATGACCATGTGGGAAAGGCAACATCCGGACCGTATCAACGGCAGTCGTCGAAGAAGAATTGCCAATGGAAGCGGCATGACTCCAGCCGACTTAAATCAATTACTTAATCAATTCAGGCAGATGCAAAAGATGATGAAACAATTTGCATCTAGTTCCAAACGTGGACTCTCTGGATTCGGGATAAAAGGATTTTAACTATGCTAATCAAGGTGCCCCGTGACTAAACGTATAGGTATTGTAGGAACGCGCTTTACAGAATTGCATAGCGGAAAATGGNTGTCTGAGTTAGAGAAAATCATCAACAGCTTACCTCCCAACACTGAAGTATTTGTTAACGGGGCCCCAGGAACAGATCANGAAGCAGTCAGGCTTGCTACTGAGCGTGGCTTAAAAACTACTGTNCTTTTTTCAGGAAGCGAATTTGACAATGATCCCAAATTTTTTATGCATCGAAACAGTACTGTTATTGAAAGTACCGACGAAGTTTACGCGATTTGGGATGGCTTAAGTCCAGGAACACAACATGCAATTGCTTTAGCCAAGCGCCTCGGAACTCCCATCCATGTAATCAACGTCTTGAGTGAAGATTGGGAACGATTCAGTTAGCTTAAGAGAATTTGCTCTCGTTTTTCACGAAGTAATGCAAACATATAACTGGTCACTAATCCTCGAAACGGGGCCCAATGCTTTTCCGCAAAAGTACGTACATCCTGTTCAGTAAGCCTCTTTTGCTCAAAGTAGTACTCTCCAATCATTCGCTGTAAAGCTAAATCTCCTGCAGGAAGAGCATCAAACCGCGCTAGTGCCCGAAGTAAAACCCATTCAGCGGTCCAGCGACCAACTCCCCTAATCGCAATCAATCGTTGAATTATTTCTTCATTCGGAAGCCTATTTAGCAAACCGTAATCTAGCTCTCCTTGCATCGCACGTTGAGAAATTTCATAAATATACTCCGCCTTTTTCCCACTTAATTTGAGGAACCTCAAGTCTTCAATACTTCCCTTGCAAACCTCTACCGGTTCAGGGAACACAAAAAGCGTACGTGCTCTTCGAGTAAGAGGAACCCCATACTGACTTATAAACCTTTCTNTAATTACTCTGGCTACAGTTGCAGCAATTTGCTGACCTATAATGGCGTTAACTATTGATTCATAGACTGTCTCTACCCGCGTAAGTCTCAGTCCGCTTAATCCTCCAATTAAAGGATTTAATACTTTGTCCAGTCGAACGAACTCATCAAATGGCATTAGATCATAGTCGCATCCCAGAAATTTGACCGCATCGAAATTTGCTATATCTATCTCATTCAATACGTTGTCAGAAAAAATTTGAATTTCTATAGCTTCCTCTTCGCTTTTTTCAAACCCTTCAAGAATTACAGGCTCCTGACCGATTCTCATTGCGCGCATATAAACGCCGTTTTCGAAAGAGTCTGACCCTGAAATTTTCCGGTAATTTGTTTGAAAGCTCATGGTTCTAAAATAATTAAATGGCTTTGGTGTTGATATCTTTATAGTTGCCTGTGCTTTCACTATTCACCAATTTAATCCTAACGGGGTCTAGACTGAAAGGTTACTTCCATCTACGATACTTTATATGAACAATAAGAACACTCCTTCTTCCGTCGGTGAAATTCTAGGGGAAGCAATAAGCCTATATGCGAAGGCGCCTCTTTTATTTATTTTGGTTTCTTTCTTCCCGGCAATATTCATTAACTCCATCGGACATTTAACACTTCCAGTTACCGAAAGTGTTTACCTTGAAGCGTTTAAAGCTACAGTGATCACCTCTGTTCTCGCAGGATTCCACGCATCTACGTTCTATCTGGTCTGGTGTGCTTCGAGGCAAAAGCCTTTATTGTTACCTTATGTACCTAGTATAGTAATTGCATTCGGCCCTAGACTCTTCCTTGTAGCTCTACTTCTCTCTGCCACTGCATTGCTTATCATTCCTACAGTGTTCGGGATTTTCATCGCAATCTACGCAGGTGTCCGACTCTGCCTCATAAGACCCTTCATAATGATCGAAAGCATGACGCCCTTACAAGCAGCCCGAAGTAGTTGGCATTTAGTCGAAGGGAAATGGCTGCAAACATTTGCGATTCAATTCATCGTACTTGCCTTCAGCGCCATAGTTTTTGCATTTGGTGCCCTAATAGGGTCCTTAAGCGAAAGTGTTTGGCTNGCTCTTTTGCTACAATCTCTTATCCAATCCTTACTAGCTCCACTTGCAGCAGGCGTTGATCTTGCCCTTTTTGATGAATATAAATCTAGCTAAGAATCTAAGAAATCTCGTAATTTTCTAGATCTACTCGGATGCCTTAACTTCCTCAACGCCTTTGCCTCAATTTGGCGAATTCGTTCACGTGTGACACCAAAGTCTCGTCCTACCTCTTCAAGAGTCCTACTTCGACCATCCTCCAAGCCAAATCGCAATTGAAGAACTCTCCTCTCACGATCACTTAAGGATTCAAGCACCTCTTCTACTTGTTCTCTCATTAACTGGAATGTAGCCGCATCTGCAGGCGCAGGAGCACTACTATCCTCAATAAAATCACCTAGGTGTGAATCCTCTTCTTCACCAATAGGGGTCTCTAGGGATACAGGCTCTTGCGAAACCTTCAAAATTTCACGGACTCTCTCTGGGGGAACTTCCATTCCTTCTGCGATTTCTAATGTAGTGGGCTCTCGACCATATTCTTGAACGAGGCGCCGGCTAACTCGCATAAGTTTATTTATAGTCTCAACCATATGCACCGGAATTCTTATTGTTCGCGCCTGGTCGGCAATCGCACGAGTTATAGCCTGCCTGATCCACCAAGTAGCATAAGTTGAGAACTTATATCCTTTCCGGTAGTCAAATTTCTCCACTGCTCTAATTAATCCGATGTTACCCTCTTGGATTAAATCTAGAAGCGACATCCCTCGACCAATATACTTCTTCGCGACACTCACCACTAATCGTAAATTTGCCTCGGCAAGATGCCTCTGCGCTCGAATTCCATCCTGCTTGACTTGATTAAAATGCCTTCTTAATAAAAATTCATTTGACTCAATCCGCTGGCCCATATCAGCATCACGCACAAGATCTTGAAGCTCGCTTATTTCAACATCCGGACCAATCAGATCCAAAATATCTTGTGGCAAAACGTGGCTATTTAATGAAAGCTGTACAACCTCAGGCGCTACTTCCATTGAATCTTGCCCATACCGTTCACCAAGTTGTTCGAGCATGTCAAAATTTATTTCACCATCTACCCCTGATCGCATTTTTTCATTTAGCAACAATTCGCCTATTGTCATTTTTTCGTCAATTGCTAAATACTCAGATATTGCCTCTATCAAATCTCCTTGGTCTTGTAATCTTTCCAACAAAAGCTTTGCAATATCGGCTGAGCTCGCAGGGCGATCGTTAGCCGCTAAAAACTCTTGTTCGCTTTTATCAACGTGCTTAAATGCCGCTAACTGCAATGCTAGCCGTCTTTCGTCCGCAGCAGTTAGAAGCGTAACTCTACCAATTTCTCGCAAGTACATTCGAACGGGATCATCAATCAACTCTGATCCGTCTAGCTCCTCTGTTTGTGCGTCTTCAGCTGCTTCAGCTGCTTCCTCTTCAGTAGCTTGAATGTCTTCATTATCAGGCTCTTCGATACCACCGCCGGCAATGGCAGCAGCCAGTGTAGCAATAGCCTCAGATGGGTTTATTTCATCGAGCGCCTCTTCCTCCTCGTCATTTCCTAATTCAGCTTCAGGCACTGCTGCTACTACCTTTGCCTTCTTCTCTTTTCGTACTTTGGGGCCGGTAGACGATTCCTTTAAAGCATTTTGGAGGTTTTCACCATCCGTCCCTGTTTCCTCTGTGTTTGCCGATCGGGACTGCTTGTTCTTTGCGGTTCCAGTTCTTGTTGCCACGTTTACCTCATAAATTTACAAAATTGAGAATTAATTTGAATTGCTGACAAATAATTCACGGAGGCGCTCATTTGTTGCCAAAGCTTGCTTGCTTACGTTTTCAATGTACGCAGAGGACTCCGGAGTTTCACTTCCTTCTTGCTCCAACGCCGCACCTTCTAGTGACTTTAATCCTCGAAGATACCTTTCCTCTAATCGCCGCAGGCATGCCATCCAGTCTTCATCACGCAATTTTTTATCTGACGGAGGCAATTCTTTCAAAAGCAATTGCTCCCATCTTTCCTTAAATTGCTCATCTAGTTGATCATGCGCCTCTTCTATTGTACTCCCCGTGTGAAGAGCACTCAATATTGCTCGATTTGCTGCATCTCCCAAATATTCTACTTTCAGCTCTACTCTGTTCCCCCAAAGGTCTTCATTCTGCAAAATTAAAATGAGAGCTCTTTGTTCTAAAGGATCTTGAGTAGCAGCAGTGAATACGGAGTCTACCTTTGGTGCCTCCTTGCTCTTTGCTTTATATCTATTCTGAGATGAATAAGANTGTTGTTTCCTGCTCAGATTTCCAGCAATCATTTGTAATTGACCCCTAGCTATCCCGGTTTCATTACTTAATTTTTGCAGGTACCTGTCTTGCTCGTTCCAATCCTGTACTGAAAAAATCAAAGGCAAGGTCTGTTCAACTAATTCTGATTTTCCTTGGGCCGAAGACAGATCTAATTTTTTAGCCTGTGTCTCTATAAGAAAATCAATTGCGGAAACTGCATTCGCTAGAATCCGGTGCCACTTTGATATATCTGTCCGAATCAACTCATCTGGATCTTTCCCTGACGTAACTAATGCAATTCTAAGCACCGATAAATCGCTAGGTCGATTGCGGACGTTTGATCGAGATGAATTCAAACCNACAAGATCCCCCACTANTTTCCATGAAGCATTCAAGCTTCGGAGCATCGCCTCCTGTCCGGCTGTATCTGCATCTAGCGCAAGAATAATTTTTTTCGCTTTTGCCCGAAGTAAAATTATTTGTTGCTCAGTTAAAGCTGTTCCCATCGAAGCCACAACATTAAAATTCCCGTATTCATGAGCAGTAATAACATCCATGTAACCCTCAACAACTACGGCAGTGCCTTCTAACGAAATGGAATCCTTAGCTCGATCTAACCCATATAGTAATTGCCCTTTATCAAACACTTCCGTCTTCGGGGTATTTATATATTTAGGGTTTGATCCATCCAATGATCGTCCNGAAAAACCCAAAATATTGCCCCGGATATCACGAAGAGGGAACATCAAGCGCCCATGAAACATATCACGAACCGCGCCCTGATCAGATACGTGAACTAATCCAGATTTAAGTATTAATTCTTCTGGGTAATCTAGNGCCTTTAAATGTTTCCAAAGCTCCTCTCCAGAACTTGGGGAATAACCAATGCCAAAATTAGCAATAGCCTCCGCCGATAAATGCCTCTCCTCAGCATACGCACGTGCATGTGATCCTCGGTCTGCAATAAAGGAATCTGTAAAAAATTTCTGCGCCACTCGATTTAGAACATACAAAGGTGGGATTTCATTACTCGTGGACCGAGTTTCTAATTGAATTCCTGTCTTATCTGCCAATCGTGTTAAGGCGTCGAAAAAATTAAGNCCCTCCTTTTTCATAAAAAACTCAAATACATCCCCTCCTGTCGCACACGCACCAAAACATCGCCACGTTTGCCTTTCAGGAAACACTACAAACGAAGGGGTGCGTTCATTATGGAACGGACAGGGGGCATGGAAATTCCTACCTGATCGCTTGAGCTCAGGTATGTATTCCATAACAAAATCAACTATATCAATTTTGGCTTTTATCTCTTCTGGAGCACCCATAGGATCATTTTAGACTATATGTACAGGTGCAAACGCAAGAGGCAATTGGTTAATTATTTTCTCTATACTCTGCCAAGGAATACATCTGATGTTATACCAGGCTTCAATCCTTCCACAGTATAAATCGCAAACTGATCCGTCATGCCAGCAATATAATCCACTATTGCTCTCCCTACATTATCGTCCTCTTGAAAAAATCTTTCTGGAATTTCTTGAGAATTCCTATGAAAGTACTCATAAAGAAATTCAATTATCTCTCGCGCTTTTTCTCCTTCAGCTCCGTCTCCCGCAGGCATGTAAACACGGTCAAACATAAATTCCCTAAGGCTGGTGACCACCCCTGTCACTTCCGGACTCATCGAAAGAATTGGGTTTCTGCTTAGCTTCTCGACAGAGGAAGTAGCTTCGTTGTAGGAATTTGCCACTACGTCATTGACCATAGTATCTACTCGCTGTGAGTGGCGTGTTCCTAAAATTTCCCTTGCTTCTACAGGTAAATCAGATTCATCTAGAACTCTAGCACGAATCGCATCCCCAATGTCATGGGCGAGATACGCAATGGCGTCTGAGATCCGGACAATCTGAGCTTCTAAAGTTAACAACCCCAATTCCGAAGCGCTCATAAAATTACCCCTTGGCTTTGAATGATGCAAAATTGCCTGCCTTGTCTCATACGTCAAATTTAAGCCTTTTCCATTTTTTTCAAGAGTGTCTATGGTTCGTAAACTTTGTTCATTATGCCGAAATCCTCCAGGGTGGATCGCATCCAGTACTTGTTCTCCTACATGCCCGAAAGGAGTATGGCCCACGTCGTGTCCAAGAGCGGCAGCCTCTGCCANATCTTCATTTAAGCCTAGTGATCGCGCAATAGTCCTTGCTATCTGGGTGACTTCAAGTGTGTGCGTTAATCTGGTGACGAAATGATCGCCTACTGGAGCGATAAAAACTTGCGTCTTATGCTTCATTCGCCTAAATGCGTTAGTGTGTATGACCCGATCCCGATCTCTTTGGAATTCAGTCCTTAGTTTATCCTTGGGCTCGACAATTTTACGTCCCTTTGTATGAGCGCTAAAACTAGCATTAGGAGAAAGCATCTCTAATTCACGCCGCTCCAGAATTTCGCGCACTACTAGCTGCTTATCGCTAGAATCAGGCACGGATCTCTTCACGCATGAATTTCAAATACGAAATTGCAATTAATAAAACAACCATCGCAAGCAACGCCACAATATGAGGCCACACCAATTGCAAACTCTGAACAGNAGAAACTGGCGTAGATAGAAGACCAGACAACCTACTTTGCTCTATTGAAAAAAAATTAAGCGCTCTGCCGCCCATAGGATCTAAAAGAATTGTTGTCGCTTCTGAAAATAAACCAGAAGGTGAAATCCTGTTAACCCAAGATTCAATCGTCAAATGTTTAATCGCATCAGCCGATACTTTTATGTCAGGAACGATTCGGTCTGCTATTACGCCTCCGAATAAATTTACTAAAAACCCCAACGTAAACCATGCTCCTATTGATGCTAAGGCCGAAGTAACGGTATTCCTAAATAAAACCGATGCGGTAATAGAAAGCGCAAGCCAAAAAGATAAGTACATCATAGTAACCGCATAAAAGCCTATTAACCGTATTACTTCTTCGCCATTAGGCGGAATTCCCAGCCGAAACATTGTTACGCCAATCACAACAATCATCACGCTTGCAACAATGAATCCAAGCGTCACTGCAGCCGCAATTAATTTTGCATTAAATACGCTATCTCGGTAAATTGGTTGAGCAAGTAGACGTGAAAGAGTTCCTTGGGTTCGTTCTCCATTAATCGAATCAAATCCAAGCGCAATACCGATAATTGGTCCAAAAAAGCTTACAAAGGAGAGTAAGGAAATTGGCACGCCAGCGTTAGTTGCAAACACTTCAAGAAAAATAAAGGTCCGGCCTTGGTCAATCAGCTTAGAAACGTCAACAAACACGCCCCATAGTAACCCAATACTCACTAATCCAAGGAGAAGAATAAACCTTCGCCGACCGAAATGATCTGCCAGTTCTTTCCANAACAAAGCTTTCATGTGGACGCCTCTTGAAAATACTTCAAATAGATCTCTTGCAAAGAATTTCCCTGCGCCTGCAATTCGAGAAGGCGGCTCCCAGAACTAACCACCGCTTGAGCAATATCCGCCCTAACATCCGTAACACTCTTTACAAGCAAATGTTTGCCTTTTCCCGTCACATTCTTAACATGAGGCATCGCTCTAATCTGTTGCCTTAAAGAAGGAACGGCACTTTCTGTTTCTACTGAAATTTCATACTCGCTATCATCAGTAGGATTCACTAATTCCGTCACTTTTCCTTCTAATACCAACTGGCCATAGGACATGATTCCTACGCGATTGCAAATTCTCTGAACTTCATGCAATTGGTGGGACGACAGGAATATAGTTATCTTCAATTGCCGGCTCAACCGCTCTATCAATTCAAGTAACCATTGGATCCCTGCAGGGTCTAATCCCAAGGTAGGGTCGTCTAAAATAACTATTTTAGGATCTTTAATCAATACGTCCGCAATTCCAAGTCTTTGCTTCATGCCTCTAGAATATTGACTCACCGGTTGATCTTTAGAAGTGAGCAATTCAACCATGTCCAATAAATCAAGACTTCTACAATGCGCTTCTTCAGGATTAATTCCATTCAATTCTGCTGTGAATAGTAAATTTTCAAGGCCCGTAAGATCCCCATAAAAGCCAACTGTTTCAGGGAGATAGCCAACTATGCGCTTCACCGCAATGGGATCTCTAGCCGGATCCTTGCCCCACACGCGTATACTCCCCCCCGTCGGCTCCGTATACCCAAGCATCATTAAAATCGTAGTACTTTTACCTGATCCATTAGGACCAAGAAATCCATAAACCTCGCCCTCCTTTATGGACAGGTTGATACCACTCACAGCTTGAATCTGACCGTAAGCCTTACTTAGGTTATTGGCCTCGATTACGACTTCACTCATCTACGGCCAATCCTCCAGTACAAACCTGCAAGTCCGCCAATTACTACTACCACCAAAAGGATACCCAGCCAGCCCCATATGGTGGATTGCGCAACAGTAACCCTAATTTCTAAATAATCTGAAGTATCTGGATGGATAGTTCTCAACGTAATCAAATAGTCCCCAGGAATAGCATCTTTCCCCGGAGTAATTGATATGGGTACGTCTATCATATTAGCTGCCGGTAAAGAAGCGACCTCAGTTATCTCAAAATCCACTTCCCAGCCTTGAGGTGCATCGGCTAAAAGGGAAAGATTAGTCAATTCCCCAGTTCCTATATTAGTAATCCGTAATTTAGTTAATGCTTGCTCTCCTGCAACAGCGTCCACATTTAGTAGTCCTGTATCAGTACTAGTAATTATTTCCCCTTGTCCTTTTAAGGTGATCTGTAACAACGTAGTTGCTTCAAATCCGGCATCATCAGAAATTTTTACAGGAATAAAATAATCACCTGGTTCTGTATTACTTGGAGGCTTAACCTTTACGTCTACGCGTTCTGATAGTGCATCCGAAACGCTAATTGACGCAATCAATCGATCGCCTCCAAAAGAAGGGGCATATGAGATTTGCCAACCAGTTAACGCCTGAGCATTCGCATTAACTGCTTCCCCTTCAAGTTTAAAAGATGAATCTGCACCAGTATCATTTACAATTACGATTTCAAATTCAAATTCACTGGTGACTGAGCCTGTCAAAACTGGAAAGGTAGAACTGACTGAAACTCCAGTATCTGTGCTAGCAGGAGGCGAAGGCACTATAACTGTATATTTTGCGTTGTCATACTTTATTTTTCCGTCAGGTGAAACCACCTCCACTTGAAAAGAATACTTGCCGGGATCAGGGCGTTGATCCGGAAGGTCAATCCTCAGCCTTAAGCTCTGGCTCGGCATGTTTTTACTTTTAGGCGGCTCTACGACTATCTCATTTACTTTTAGGTCAAAAAACCTATCCCAAATTGCAACATCCCAATCTTTGGGAATTTCTGCCACGTTCAGCCTGACAGTTCTACTGCTATCAATAATATCTAAGGATTTAGTTGCTTCACTCAAATTGTAGAGATCAATGACCAGGTCAGCCCTTACTTCTCTTGATCCCATTTCAAATGACCGTACGGGAGAATCCATCTTGATGTTATTTTCATCCACTACTGTGTAATTTATTTTTTTTGCATACGCATTAGCAGAAAATGCAGTGAACAAAAGTACACAAGCTAGTGTAATTACTATAAAACGGCTTTTCATTGTCACGTTGCCTCCTATCCGGCTTATTTTACTTGTTTTTCAAAATCTTTGGCTTGTTCCCACAATACGAGTTTTTGCTCAGATGTAAGCTCAGTAAATTTTATATTTTTTTCGCGCGCATAGACTTCAATACTGCTAAACCTGGAAAANAACCGACTGTTTGCAGATCTTAGTGCTAATTCAGGGTCAATGTTCTTTTCATGAGCCACGCCAACTAAAGCTAGCAAAATATCACCAAACTCCTCTATTTCGCGCACAGAGGATTCTGCTTTTTCAAATTCTTCAATCTCTTCCGATACTTTCTGAAAAGCATCTTCACTCTTGTCCCATTGAAACCCTGCTCTACGTGCGCGTCCAATTACAGAATATGCATACGCCAAAGCTGGCATGGCAGTTGAAACACCTGAAAGCATCGATTTGTTTTGCTCTCCTTTTGCCTTACGTTCCTTGGCTTTCAATTCTTCCCATTGACCCAAGACCTCGCTCGCCGTGCCTACCGGTTGTTCTCCAAAAACATGAGGATGCCTACGTACTAACTTTTCATTCAATTTCCTTATGACCTGATCGATATCAAATACCCCGGAATCTTTTCCAATCTGAGCATGAAAAACCACCTGAAGAAGCAAATCACCTAATTCCTCAATTATGCCTTCCTTTTCTTTTGCATCAAGGGCATCTAATAATTCGTAGACCTCTTCGAGGAGTGATCCTTTAAGGCTGCTATGTGTTTGCTCCAAATCCCAAGGGCATCCTTTATCAGGATTCCTTAAAGTGGACATTATTTGAATTAATTCCTCAAATGGCATAACCATAGTTCTCTCCCTTAAATAATTGGTACCATAAAGACATGTATTTCTTATTTACTCATTTAGTTAGAATTTTAAGTTTATTTATTCCTTTACTTATAGCATTTACTCTTGTCGTTATTAATGTCCGGTTTGCTGTAAACAGNCTTCCCTTACAAGTTGCTTTATTTGAGCGGAATAATATTTCCGCTCTTAGTAATTTTTCTTCCTTTGAATTGAAGCAGATTGCAATTCAAATACAAAATTATTTTAGTGGCGATTCAAATGCTTTATTTGTGACCTTAAAGGATCGTTACGGAGGCCAGAATTTATTTACCGCCAATGAAGTTACTCACATGGCCGATGTAAAAAACCTTTTCCTTTTCTTCTTCACGCTCCAAAATTATGCTGTAATAGCTATCTTAATCACTGCCGTATTACTTTATATTTCCATAAAATCGAAAAGTTCCGTGGTTTTCGCGAAATGGCTCACCCAGGGGGGATTAATTACATTTTGCGTTATTCTTTTGATCGGCTTTATTAGTATCGTGGCTTTTGACCCACTTTTTACTTTATTCCACTATATTGGTTTTCCCCAAGGAAACTGGGCTTTCAATCCTCGGACCTCAGTGCTTGTCCAAATCTTCCCTCTCGGCTTCTGGAGAGATATCACTTTAGTCATAGCAGGATTATCTATTTCCGAAGCGCTCATTCTTATAGGCATCGGACAAATTGTCCAAAGGATAGGCAAATCTAAAAATTAGCCACAGCCACAGCCACCGCCGCAGCAATTACTAGTATTTGGAACTAAAGCCCTTTTACTTTGAGAAGCGAAGATCGAAAATGTCTTTACGGCATTTTCGCCACATTCAGGGCAATCTACTTCTAAATTCCGCGTTGCTATTGAGAGTCGTCTTTCAAACCGTTTATCACATGGACGACACAAATATTCATAAAGAGGCACTGCGCATACTCCCCATACTAGGTACGTAACCTGTATCCAACATTCCAAACCGTTTCGATAAATGAGTGATCAGCGTCCTCAATTTTACTTCTCAGTCTACGAACATGAACATCGACTGTACGAGTTCCACCAAAATACTGATAACCCCAAACTTGTTCAAGCAAAACTTCTCTACTATAGACGTGACCTGGGGAGGATGCTAGCAACTTGAGCAATTCATACTCTTTAAATGTTAAAAATACTGGTCGCCCTCCAATAAATACATCATAGCGACTTGTATCAATTGTCAAATCATCAACCTGTATGATTCCGGGTCTTCCCTCAAGTTCCTTACTCTTAATCTGTTGTAGTATTCTCAAGGATANCTCGCCTCTCGACCACGGTGTCACGATAAAATCCGAGACGTTCATATTGCCACCAACATGTGCCATATGCTCTGGTGCAATCGCCGCTATTACTGGCACCTTAACAGGTTGGTTCTGCCGAAATATATTTGCTAATTCATGGGGGTGAAATCCTAAAAGGTCCAGAATTAGAGCATCGGTATTAAATAATTGATCCTCAAATCCATAATTGACTCCTTCTTCTTGAAGTGAATCCAGTAGCTTTTGACTAGGGCTAGCAGAAAAAGAACGTATCGAAACATGAAAACGTAACCGTTGCTTCCCTTCTATATCGTTTGGCAGACCATCTAATTTCCTTACCACCAAATTTTCCCTTCGATTTCCTTCTGAAGGTCCTTATACTCCTTAGACCATAACCCTGTACTTAAATACTTCCACCCACCATCCGCAAAAAGGCAAACAATTCTTGCCTTCGCTACTTTATCTGCTATTCTTCGTGCCGCACCTAAAACTGCGCCCGATGAGACCCCAGCAAACACACCTTCGTTCTTTAAGAGTAATGATGTCATTCGAAAACTTTCTTCACCGCTGATCATTATCCTAGAATCTAACAATGATAAATCCAGTATCGGGGGCACGAAGCCTTCTTCCAAACTTCGAAGTCCCTGTATCCGGTCGTCTACTTCGGGAGCAGCTGCAATGATTTCTATTTTTGGATTGACTTCCTTTAAATAACGGCCTACCCCCATCAGCGTCCCACCAGTACCCAAGCCTGCAACAAAGTGCGTAATTTCAGGAACGTCCTTATATATTTCAGGGCCTGTTGTTTCATAATGCGCTCTAGGATTCTCTTCATTCCCATACTGATAGAGCATAAAATATTTATTATCCCTATTTGCCATCTCTTTTGCCATCAAAATCGATCCATTCGAACCATCCTCACCTGGAGAATAAATTATCTCTGCTCCATATGCTTCTAAAAGATCGCTTCTTTCTTTGCTAACGTTATCAGGCATAACTGCCGTGAATTTATAACCTAGTCGCTGGGTAACCATGGCAAGAGATATTCCCGTGTTACCACTAGTTGGCTCCAAGATAGTTTTCTCTGAGGAAAGCAGGCCGGCCTTTTCTGCAGCCTGAATCATTCCGCGAGCAATTCTGTCTTTCACTGAACCCGTAGGGTTAGCTCCTTCGAGTTTTGCGAAAATTTGCACTTCTTGCTTTGAGCTTAAAGATGGTAACTCCACTAAAGGCGTATTCCCAATTGAATCGATAAGATTGTCGCTACGCATAACTTATCTCCAGCTCATTAGTATTCAGTAACTACTAAACACTAATGAGCTGGAGAAGAAGCCTCCTCGCTCGGGGCTAATCCACAAAATATTTCATAGTCTATAAGCTCTGTTACAGTAGGGTTATCTCCACAAAGAGGGCATTTCGGGTTTCTTCTGGTTCGAACCACTCTAAATTCCATATTCAGCCCATCCACCAATAAAAGACGCCCTGTCAAAGTTTCACCAACACCTAAAATAATTTTCGCAACTTCAGTGGCCTGAATGCTTCCAATCGTGCCCGTCAGTGCCCCCAAAACTCCCGCCTCAGCGCAATTAGGGACTAGTCCGGGTGGTGGTGGCTCAGGAAACAGACATCTATAGCATCCTTTGCCTGGCTCATAAACAGTTACTTGCCCATCGAAGATCAGAATGCTCCCGTCTACAACCGGCTTATTGCTTAGATAGGCTGCATCATTAACTAAGTAGCGCGTAGCAAAATTATCTGCCCCGTTAACAACAATGTCATACTGCGCGATTAGCTCCATCGCGTTTTCTGAGTTAATCGGAAATTCATGAGGAACAACGTTAACCTCTGGGTTGTATCGAGAGAGGGTTAGAATTGCAGATTCCACTTTTGGCATCCCTACTGTCTCACTATTGTGCAAAACCTGCCGCTGTAGATTACTTAAATCCACCGTATCGAAATCAACCAACCCAATCGTGCCAACCCCGGCAAGGGCCAAGTATAAAGCAACAGGACCACCCAAACCTCCTGCTCCTACCACCAGAACTTTGGCATCAATCAACTTTCGTTGTCCCCCGCTTCCTATCTGCGGCATGATTATATGCCTGCTATATCGCTTTACCTGCTCTGGAGTNAATTGTAGTGCCATTGCCATTACATTCCCCTTTGTTCAAAATCTATACTCTTCAGCAATACCTAATTCTGGCTACTGCCTATAAAATTCAACTGTTGTACTGTCTTTTTCCTCTGCCTTAAAGCTAGTGCTCCTATAGAAGTAGTGGTAAGAACTGCATTGATCGCATCCTCTACGTCCTTCCATGTATCACGCTGGGCGCAACAATCAGAAAGAGCACATCCTGAGTCTCCATCTAGGCATTCTAGAGGAGGCGTTCTTCCTTCCAGCGTAGCAACTACTTCATCCAAGGTTATTTCCAGCGAAGGCCGTGCTAAAATATGTCCTCCCTGAGGACCCCTCCTGCTTCTAATAAAACCAAATTTATTCAAGGTCGTAAGAACTTGATCTAAATAAGCTTCAGGTATTCCCTGTCTTTCGGCTATTTCAGCAGTTCGTACAAGCTTTCCTGAATCCGTATGCTGCGCTAGCTCAATTAAAGCTCTAACCCCATAATCAACTTTCATAGGAATNCGCATGCACTACCTCCNGCAGAACTTGCATGATNCATGTGAATTTTAATAAAAGTCCACTTAATAGATCAACAATACGTTATTATTGATACCTTCCATTATGGAAAGAAACGGTCTGTTCTGGTAAACTACGGTGGCTCCGAAATAGAGCAGTTTTATTATAAAGGCCTAAGAGATGGAAGAAACCGTTATAGACGCAGAAATCCGAGTTGCTCTCGGTAAGAAAGTTGGAGCATTACGTCGCTCGGGTATCACTCCTATCCATGTATATGGAAAAGGGGGCGAGTCTCTCTCTCTCCAGGCGGACACTTATAACCTTATCAAAACACTCGGCTTAGTTGGTCACACTAGCCCTTTGACTGTCAGGGTTGGCAGTGAAGATCATTTTGTAATAGTTCAAGGAATACAAAGGCATCCTGTGACTGAACGACTTCTACATGTAGATCTATTACGCATTTCACGAACTGAAAAAATACATGCATCTGTCCCATTACATTTTCAAGGTGAATCGTTGGGTGCACGAGGCGGAGCCCATCTTTCTGAGGACTTACATGAGATTGAAGTTGAGGCTCTCCCTTCAGATATTCCGCATGATTTAATAGTTGATGTATCTGTCATGGATGCCCCTGATTCAATTATTAGAGCTAGCGACCTTGCTCTACCAGCAGGAGTATCTTTAGTCACTGATCCTGATGCTTTTGTTGCACGGGTTATACAACGACGAGGATCTACTGCTGCCAATACTGGAATAGCTGCAACTAGTGAGCTCGAAGATGACGCAGCGGGTGCAACACCAAGTGCCGACACTAATGAAGAGGTTGCTGANGTTTCCGAAGACAGTATGCCTTCAGAGGAGCAGGAGTCAGAATCGGATTCTGACTAAGAGGGAACGGTTGTGCCGATTATGTTGGCATGCCCTAGAAGGAAAGCTTTCATCGGCATTGTGCTTTTTCCCGCAAGTTTAACCTTGTCTATTACTAATGGTTGCGTCCCTGTACCTATCAGTATTTGTCCAGATACTTCGANAACTTCTCCTGGTTTAACCTCAAGCTTGTCTTTTGAAAGGTGCGCTTCGATAATTTCCATCTTTATATGGTTCCAATACGTCCACGATCCTGGCCAATGGTCCAAAGCTCTAATCTTCCGTTCAATTGTCTCCCCAGGTTCAAGCCAATCAATTATCCCATCTTCTTTTACCCATCTCCCCCAAAACGAGGCGCCTACTTCTCCTTGTGGGACTGGCTTTACCTCTTCGTGCACCAGCTTAGGTAAAATTTCACGAAGCATTTCTGCCCCAAGAGAAAACAGACTAAAGGTCAGCGCTTCAGCTTTCTCAGTTCCTTGCAACCCATATTCTTTTTGGGATAAAAGAGGCCCTGTGTCAAGGCCCTCNTCCATTAATATTATCGATGTCCCTGTAACTGTTACTCCTTCTAAAATTGCTGCAGCAACAGGCGCTGCTCCCCTATACCGAGGAAGCAATGAAGGGTGAATATTAATGGCACCATACTTGGGCTCAAATAGGAATTCTTTTGGCAATAACAATCCATAAGCGGCGAGAACTATTAATGAAGGATTTAATTCGCGGAATTGATCAATTGCCTCAGGGNTACTAAGCCTAGGTGGAGTGAAAACATCTAGCCCCAATTCATTAGCACGTTCTCTTACAGGTGAAGCACTAAGGCTTCGCCCTCGTCCCTTTGGTTTATCCGGCGATGAATAGACACCAGAAAAAACCCATTCTTCTTCTACACATATTTGCGCAACAGCCTCTAATACTGGAACGGCAAATATTGGGGTTCCCATAAAAACAACATTAACGGGTTTCATAGTATAAATATTACATTATCTTATTAACCGCCGTTAGTTTTTATGGCCATTACCTGCTGCACTTGTACTTTTAAATCTTGCAAGTGGGAATAAGAGCAAAATCCTCTCAATTCTTTTATTGGCTTCCTCTGCAGTGCAAGGTAATTTAACACTGTGAAGTTCTAACTTCCGATCTTTTTACTATCTTTACTGGAGGATAGGTTGGCAGATACTGCAAACCGTTTATGGGAAGCTGCATTGGGTAGAATCCAGCTGCAAATTCCTAGGCCTACTTACGATACTTGGCTCAGAAATACTCATGCTTTGCGTTTAGATGAAACGCAATTAACTGTTTCTGTGCCTTCCTCGTTTGCTGCAGAATGGATTGAGTCCCGTTTGCAAAAGCTTCTATACGAAGCATTATCAGCTGTATCTCATACCCCATTATCTATACGCTTTGTAGTAGGTGATGACTCTTCCTCTGCCCAGGCTCCTGTAGGCAAAGAGGCTGTCCTAAGCAGCCCAGAAGCCCTCATTCCGAGCTACACATTTGATAATTTTATTGTGGGNCCCTCTAACCAATTGGCATACGCTGCCGCATTCGCTTTAGCAAATAATTCCCCCTCGGCTTATAATCCTCTTTTCCTATATGGGGGAGTTGGCTTAGGTAAAACACACCTAATGCATGGAATTGGAAATCTTGCCAGCCTTCAAGGCCAGAAGATCCTTCTCGTTTCCGCTGAGCAATTCACCAACGAATATTTACGTGCTATTCGCGATCGTAAAACAGAGGATTTTCGGAATAGGTATAGTGCTGTTGATATTTTGCTGATCGACGATATCCAATTCCTTTATGGAAAAGAAGCAACCCAAGAAGGGTTATTTCATTTATTTAACGAAGTTTACCGTAAAGGAGGACGACTAGTTATGAGTTCTGATCGTCCTGCTGGAGAGCTTAAATTACTTGAGGGNCGTTTACGTTCACGCTTTGAGGCAGGATTACAAGCTGATCTTTCTTCNCCTGANTATGAAACTCGACTCGCGATGCTTTCAACCTTTGCTAAAACAGCCCAGACTCCAATTGAACCTGACTACTTAGCCTTTCTTGCTAACCATAATATTGATAACGTTCGAACCCTTCAAGGTGTGCTGAACAGATTTCTTGCATACATGGAATTTACAAATCAAGCACCAAGTTTTGACCTTGCAAAAATCGCTCTTGGCCCATTATTGTTAACCGGAGCGGACACCAACTTCAATACTACTTCTGTTTTAGAAAGTACCAGCTCCCTTTGCAATCTTTCCGTTAAGATATTAATAAGCTCACAACGAACGAAAGAAGCTTCAATAGCACGACAATTAGCTGCATATTTAATGCATGTTAAGCTAGGTTTATCTCCAGAAGAGATAGGGAAAATATTAGGAAACAGAGATCGATCTACTATTACATACGCAATAAATCGGGCAAAAGAAGCCCTTTCTACTGATTCTAACTTTGCTCACTTATTAGAACTTGTTGAAAAAAACATTCGCGAATCCACAAAACAATTAAAAAATAAAAAACTAGCCTAAATGGCAATAATCTGGTTCCAACAAGTTCTCCACCGAATATTCAACAAAAAATAACCTATTATTATTATTATTACTTAATACAATTATAGTTACTGATTTATGGATGATACTAAAACAATAAGATTAATTGCTGGAACTGGAGGAAATGGAGCAGTTTCGTTTCTTCGTGAGAAATTTAGGCCAAATGGAGGCCCAGATGGTGGAGACGGAGGAGCAGGAGGTTCTATTATTCTTCGAGGCCGTCAGAATCTACGTTCACTTACTCATTTAGAAGGAATTAACAAAATTATCGCTGAAGATGGTTTGCCGGGTAAGAGTAAACAGCGGACAGGGAGAAAAGGGAAAAATTCATTCTTAGATGTTCCTCTTGGGACTGTTGTATGGTCTATTTCCGAAGAAGGAAATAGGACTTGGCTTGCTGAAGTAATTGCGGAGGGGGAGAAGATTCTTTTGGCGTATGGAGGAAGCGGAGGAATAGGTAANATTCATTTTGCGAGTTCTGTTAATCAGGAGCCGTTATTAGCGATTGGTGGAAATCCAGGGGAAGATCGAGAGATATCGCTTGAAATAAAGCTTTTGGCAGATGTAGGTCTTGTAGGATTGCCTAATGCAGGTAAGTCGTCACTTTTAAATCGTGTTACGCGAGCGAATTCGAAAATAGGTGCTTACCCTTTTACAACAATCGATCCGACGTTGGGAGTGTTAAAATTACAGAAAGGATCTCTTGTCTTATTAGATATTCCCGGGTTAATTGAAAATGCACATCTTGGTAAAGGTTTAGGATTAGAATTCTTGCGTCATTGCGAGAGATCAGCTGTTTTACTTCAGCTTATTGACGGGTTATCTGAAGATTATCTAGCAGATTTTAAGGTTATTGATCAAGAACTTTCTTTGCACAATGCTGGGTTGGAGCATAAGCCGCGCTTTGTTTTTGTGACAAAGGCTGACATTCCTGAGGTTCGTCAACGGTTCGAAGAGCAACGAGCGGGTTTATGTCATGAAATAGGTTCAGAGCCCTTTTTAATATCTTCGGCAGGTAATATAGGTTTAGACATGATGTATTACCTACTAGAAAACTATATAGCTGAAGAAACGGAAAAAGATGAAGCACCTCTAGGATTAAGATATGTCGAGCCATTACCTGCGCTACCATCAAAACCGTGGGTGGTACAGGAGGAGGGTCGGTTTTTTGTGTCATGTGCTCCTGCAGAGAGAATTTTGGTTACGGTTAACTTAAATAATTGGCGAGCACGATTACAATTTCATTATCAGTTAGAGCGATTAGGTGTGATGGAGGCATTGCGAAAAGCTAAAGTTCACGATGGTGATACCGTCATACTAGGAGGATATGAATTTACGTGGGAATAATAAATGCGTAGAGGAATCTTAGGAGGGACTTTCGACCCTATACATACAGGGCATTTGATATTAGCCCAAGAAGTATTATGGCAATTAGGCTTGGATCAACTATGGTTTGTACCGACGGGACTGCCTTGGATGAAACGGGATGAACCTATAACAGAAGGCGTTCATCGAAAAGCAATGGTAGAGCTTGCGATTAAAGACAATAATGCTTTTTTCCTCTCTACCTCAGAACTTGAGCGCCCCGGCGAGACATATACGGTGGATACTTTAGAAGAAATGCGCTCAGGAGATATGGCTGATGATGAGCTCCTCTTTGTAATGGGAGCAGATACACTTCATACGTTGCATCTTTGGAAAAAACCAAAGCGTATCTTAGAGTTGGCGCGGATTATTGTTGCACTACGTCCTGGCTATGGCCCAATTAATTTAGATGCGCTGCTCGCAGTGGACCCAACTGCCTCGGAGAGAATAATGACAGTGCAGATGCCGCTCATTGAGATTAGTGGTAAAGAATTACGCAGGCGTGCCACTCGTGGAGAATCAATAAAATATTTAGTTCCTGACCAGGTTGCAAACTACATTGACGAGCACAGCCTTTATCGATAAGAGGAGAGAATTTGGCAGATGGATGATGAAGCAGAACGAGCAAAAGCAAAAACTTTACTAAGCTTAGCAAAAGATTTAGGAGCATTAAAATTTGGAGACTTTACTTTAGCATCCGGCCAAAAGAGCAAATATTATTTTGATGGTCGATTACTTACGCTTTCGCCCTTAGGTGCTAATTTAATAGGTGATTTATTACTACCAGCGATGAGGAAATACAGAGTTTCAGCCATTGGAGGCCCAGCAGTGGGGGCTGTACCACTAGTTACTGCGATTGTTATGCAGAGTGGACTTGATGGCCTCAATCCAATTCCTGGATTTTTTGTTCGCAAAGAAGCAAAGGAACATGGCCTAGGAAACATTATAGAGGGTCACCTTCAAGGGCAAAATCCTGTTGCAATTGTAGACGACACTTGCTCTACTGCAGGCTCTTTGTACCTTGCAATCAAGGCTGTCGAGGACGCAGGTCATGAAGTTGCTGTTGTGGCAAGTATTCTAGATAGAGACCAAGGTGGTCGGGAACGACTATCTAACGATGGGTACGCATTCCATACGATTTTCAGGGCTGATATAGCAGGCCAAATACAGTTAGCGAAAAACGATGGTTAACCGTTAAACATCTAAGTTTTTAACTTGTCGGGCGTGTGCTTGAATCCATTCTTTACGCGGTTGTACCAAATCGCCCATTAGCTCACTAAATGCTTTGTCTGCGTCAGGCTCATCTTTTACTTCAACTTGAAGTAATGTTCGCGAGGAGGGATTCATTGTAGTTTCCCATAGTTGATCTGGGTTCATTTCCCCGAGCCCTTTATATCGCTGCAAACCAATACCTTGACGTTCAGAGTTTCTCTCAAGTGTTTGCGCTAAGTCTTGCCATTTTACATCCTCTGCTATATCAGCATCTCTGCGAGAGATTTTGTAGGTATGTCCATTAACCCAATCTGATAATGGNGGAAACAATTGCTGCGCCCTGTGTGCGGAAGCAGATTCTAGAACCCGAGGGATGTTGATGGTTCCATAACCAGGAAGCTCTAAAAGAAATTCATTTTTTTTCTTGTTGACTATAGGCGTGCATTCAAATCCTTGCGCGGTAAGCCAGTTGGCAACAGCATTAAGAGTCTCTTCTCCGTCAAATGCCAAGCGATAAGCACCTTGTTGA
>VFHU01000013.1 GCA_009391465.1 SAR202 cluster bacterium | reverse complement strand
CGTTATCTTCAAGAAGGTCGCATAATGATAGGCTGCGAAGGTAATGACCCAAGCTTGCCTTATCTGGTAGAACGTGTCGGAGCTGCTCCATTTGCATATTCCTCAGACTACCCACATGAAGTTGATTACCCTAGTGCAATGCATGAAGTTAAAGAAACATTACAAAGTGAATTATTAGATGATGATGCCAAGCGTGCAATTCTTGGTGACAATGCACGGCGTTTTTATAAATTACCTAAGTAGAAAGGATGAAAATGGAAGTAATCAATCCTGTAATTAAAAATAAATTAAAAGAAGGAATCGAGAATCCTTCTTTTTTCTGGGATCGAGCCGCAAGAGAATTGCCTTGGTTGAAAACGTGGGATCAAGTTTTCCAGTACGACTATCCAACATTCAACTGGTTCATAGGAGCAAAAACCAATCTCTCCTATATGTGCATAGATCACCATGTTAATCAAGGACGAGGTGGTCATACTGCTTTTATTTACGCGAACGAACTAGGCGAGAGAGAGCAAATTACTTATGCTCAATTAAAGCGTGCTGTTGAAAAAGCTGCTGCTGGGTTGAGAGGTCTCGGTATTGGAAAAGGCGATCGGCTTACAGTGTACATGCCAAATTCGCTTGAGACAGTGATCCTCATGCTGGCAACAGTTCGAATTGGAGCAATCCATTCAGTAGTTTTTGCAGGTTTTGGAGCGCCAGCACTTGCTGATCGAATTAAGGCAAGTGGCTCAAAAGCCGTATTCAGTGCAGATATTGCTTACCGCAAGGGGTCGGAAGTTCAGCTAAAAAGCATCGTAGACGATGCAATTGATTTGGGATGCGATTCTGTTGAGCACCAAGTAGTACTTAAACGCCATCCAGAAACACCCATGCGTACAGGTAGAGATATCTCGTGGCAAGATTTTATAGTTCTAGGAGACGGGCATAGCGGTAGTTACGAACCCATGGAAGCTAACGATCCCGCCTATATCCTCGCTACTTCAGGGACTACTGCAACTCCTAAATTAGCAGTACATACACACGGGGGCTATCCGGTGGGAGTCTATAGTCAGGGCAAATGGTGCTTCGGGTTGAATCATGATGATATCTGGTGGGCAACGTCTGATTTGGGATGGGCTGTTGGGCATAGTTATATAGTTTATGGTCCACTATTATTCGGTGCTACATCCATTGTCTATGAAGGAGCATTAGATCATCCCGGACCAGATGTTTTTTGGAAATTATCAGAGGAATTCAGCCTCACAGGGATTTTCACCTCTCCAACTGCAGTCCGACTACTAATGAAATTTGGTGAAGAGCCTGCAAAAGGTTTTGATATATCTGCATTAACCAGGATTGTCTGTGCTGGGGAAGTATTAAATCCTCCGGCTTGGGAGTGGCTGCAAAAAAGAGTATTGGAGGATCGCATACCTGTTATTGATAACTGGTGGCAAACTGAAACTGGTGCCCCAGTTATTGGAAATCCTTACGGAATAAGTATGCTTCCTCAAAAACCAGGCTCGGCCGGTATACCTCTCCCAGGTATGGATCTTGCCGTCATGACACCAGAAGGCCAATTATGCGAACCTGGAGAGAAAGGGATACTTGTTTTAAAACACCCTTTCCCCAATTTAACTCCTACTCTTTGGGGCGAACCTGCTAGGTACGGGACAGATTATTGGGAGCGCATTCATGGGGTGTATTTCACTGGTGACTTGGCCGAATTAGATGAAGATGGCTACGTCTGGTTTTCGGGGCGTGCTGACGAAGTGATCAAAATAGCAGCACATAGGATAGGAACTATAGAGGTAGAGTCAGCATTCCTAAGGCATGATGACGTTGCTGAGGCAGGAGTAACTGGACGGCCTGACGATCTACGTGGGGAGGTTATCTCCAGCTTTATCGTGCTCAAAGAGGGTCGTGTAGCCAGTGATGATCTTAGAAAAGCCCTTATTGAAACAGTACGAACAGAACTAGGTCCTTTCGCTGTAATTGGGGAAGTTAATTTCGTCAAAATGCTCCCAAAAACTAGATCAGGGAAAATAATGCGTCGAGTATTAAAAGCTGTGACCTTAAACACCGATCCCGGCGACATAACAACAATTGAAGATGAAGGAAGTGTCGATGAAGCTCGGTTAGCTTGGCAAGAAATAAAAGGCGAGATTGAACGCTAAGGAGAACGAATGCTAGAAGGCAAGGTAGCTATAGTTACAGGAAGCGGACCCAACATTGGAGGAGAAATTGCGCGGACATTAGCACTGCATGGGGCGAAAGTCGTATGCGTTGATTTTCTAGATGATCGAGCTGCAGTAGCTGCTACCTCTATCAATGAATCGGGAGGGGAAGCTATTAGCATTAGTGCAGATATCTCTACACCCATGGGAGTGGAGGATGTTTTCCTTGCTACCGATAAAGCATTCGGTAGAGTTGATATTCTGGTAAATAATGCTGCGGTTAATAATGAAGCAGGAATCCTCGATGTGGAATATGAAAAATGGAAATGGGTACAATCGGTAATTATGGATGGCACTATGCTCTGCAGTCAGCAAGCTGCACGAAGAATGGTTGATCAAGGTAACGGAGGTGCAATAGTCAACACGGCCTCCACCACAGGGCATCGGGGTAAAGCAGGATTTATTAGTTACTCCGCATCTAAAGGCGCTGTTTTACAAATGACTCGGACCATGGCTGTTCAGCTCGCGCCGTATGGGATCCGAGTTAATTCGATCACACCTACTCAAACAGGCGATTCACGTGGCACAACCCCTGGTGGATCAACTGCTCCACGAGCTGCAAAACCTAAAAATATACCTTTAGGAAGATGGGGTGACCCTTCAGATCAGGCTCAAGCCGTTCTTTACCTAGCATCTCCTATGTCTGCCTACGTAACGGGCGAAAACATTAACGTCGACGGCGGATTATTGGCTCTATTCCCATCAGAGCGAGATCTAGGGCAAACTTAAAATTTAGACAAAAAGATCTTCTAGGGCCCAGTTGTGTTGAATCGAACCAGTCTTGTATAAAGAATTTATAAGTTCTTCAACTGAGGCTCCATGAATCTCTAAACCTTGATTTCTTGGGAATAGCTTCAGTTTTCTCAGTATTCCTACTTGAAGCCCTTGATGAATAGCATCATCAGGCTCTTCAGTCATATATATCTCAGTTGCTCTATCCATAGAGCGACACACTGCTTCAGCTAATCCAGGATTAGACTGATGAGATTCTTCTTTTATAACCATAAGTGTGTTTATAGGAAACCTATTATTCTTTGCGTTGTATTGTTTGATCAAAGGGTAGGGGTCTTCTACTAAAAATTTTACTGAATTATCAAGAGTAGCATTGCCTCCTGCTACAACTAGGGCGTCAATTTCCCCGTCAATTAATTTTTGCTCTAAATCAGTGGTTTTCTCTCTGAGGAACGCAGCTGGCTTTATATAGGAAACTCCTGCAAGAGAATCATTTTCACCTTCTACCCAAGTTATTGTTTCTAAGTTTACGTCATATTCAGAAGCAAGGACCGATCTTAGCCAGACTGCAGGATTTGAAGAAAATCCCAAAGGAACTCCTATTCTTTTACCTTCAAGGTCTTTAGGTGTCTCAATCCTGGATTTTTTATTTATAGTTACGCCAGTCAAAGGGAAAAATAGATTAGGGAAAATTGGAAGCCCGAGTAGCTTTACTCCGCTATCTTTTGCAATGATGAAATTCCCTAAAGTCAATTCGCCCACGTCATAGGGGCGGGTTGTAACCATTGCAGGAAAAATTGGTGCAGGGGCTGGGCCTGCATCAATTATTTCTACATCAAAATTTTCAATCTGAACCCTGTTACTAATTAAATGTCTGGTCTCTAACCGGTTACCAACTGCTACTGTAATCGCCATTATTTCCTCGTAGTCCTGGCATCGTGAGCTGAAAAAGATCTACTTCGTCCGCTCTTAACGTCATACCGATGCCGAGTAATATTAGTTAAATCCATGCTTGTAATCCTTACATAAATAGTCTCTATTTCAGTTGAGCCTTGTGTGCTGTGTATTTCACCTGGCAGGAAATAATGGGCATGGCCAGGAAGTTGTTCAATTATTTGAGTAGGCCGCAAGGAAGGCATTTCGCTACGGTCATCAGAGTAGCTGTAAGTGTAGCGAGTTTGGATATTTGATCCTTTTTGCACTCCATACACCACAAAGCAGGGTCCATGATCATGAGGGGAAGGTGTAGTCTTTTTAGATGCGGGTTGCCGATATGCAAGTATCATGAAACCTGCACTAGGATGACCTAATTCTTTATCCTTGTATATTTCATATGTCCCGTTTTCCTCGCCGAATTTGGCACTATTAAGAGGCCAGCCTGAATCAAATCCTCTTTCAATTATCTGTGCAATTGAGTGAGCTTGCTCACGGGGATCTAAAGAGTTTTGAAACACGGACCGGATGTCCTTAATTAGTTGTTGTTCGGTATACGCTGTACTCATGAGCATTCTAGCTGTTCAAAGTCGTTTCAAAAAATAAATCATCGACACTCAATTTATTGGGGATCAGACCTTGTTCATATTCATATGAAATAAATCGCTCTAAGTTCGACCGATTAGCTTCTACACCGATAGCCCAAGGATCTCCCCCAAACACATTACGTTCTTCTTCTAGGTAATGACGACCCCATGTTAGCCTACTCCAATTTGGATCATCCATGTAGCCGGTCCATATTTTCTGTGCGTTTTGGAATCCTTCCATTGCGCTTAATGCAATCCAAGGGTTTTTTTCTACTAGTTCAGTTCTAAGCGCAATTACATGCATAATTGGATAAAACCCATTGCGCTTGTAATAACTGATTTCTTCCTTTCTCGGATCCGAAAATAATCGCCCAACTTCCCGGGCTTGCTCTAAGTATGGCTTGGGCGGCCTAGGTGATAAGTATGCGGAGACGCTACCTCGTACTAATTCTTCACCTAATGTTTTGCCTCTCTCCATCCGTTCCACTCTCACATTATCAGGAGGCTGAAAATCGACTGGCTCTTCAGCAGTAGTCACCCAATGAACTTGATCTAACGGCACTCCGTATTCGGTTGCAAGGTCGCCTTTTGCAAGTACGGACAATGTAGTTTGAAACGATCGTAATGCAACTTTTTTTCCGATTAAATCTTTGGGTTCTTTAATACCAAGCTGCGTATTAATATACATCTGAGACTGGCTGAATAACCTGCGAGGGAATATCGGAATTGCTGTAAGGTAAGCTCCTCTAGCTTTAGCCATAACGTACGAACCCAATGACAGTTCACAAATATCAAATTCTTGATTTGCGAGCATTCTTTCATGTCTTCTCCCACCAATACCTTCTTGCCCAATAATGAGTAAGTTCAGGTCAATCCCTTTCATTCCAGCAGTTCCTTCAATCCATGGTATGTGGCGCTCATAATGATCGAGAGCCATACTTAACCTAAGGTTAGTCATTAAAGGTTTTCTCCGTATTCTTTTGCCATTAGTTTTATATCTGGATCATGAAGCAAACATGCAGAGCCATTTTGCCAGAAAGGCACTCCGTCAAGTTCAATTGAGTGATTTGAAATGTAGGCTGATAAAGAGGCGGGGATCCTGCCTATATGGAAATGCATAACATCGGAATTACTCTGCTGGCCGGGTTTCCTTTGAGCCTTTGGATGAAACCCGCCATGAAATGAATCAATTTGATACGCGTCCTCAAAACCGTATCGCTCTACATTACGATCTAACAATGACTGAAGTTGTGCTTTACTCCATATCGTATTGCCAGAAGAATCGTCTCGCTGGTTAGCTCTAATGCTTTCTTCCTTCCAATTTATTCGCTGAAGCTTATTTTCCGTAACTGATAAGAGCATAGGACTTTGGAAGGGATGCCTATCAGCTATACCGGGATGGTCAAAGGCAATTACTCCTCTAGCATCGGCGCTTCCAACAGGTGCATATACTTCCCCGGGAAATACACGTTCAGTCCTACTAAGTTCAGCATCTTGAACAAAAAAAGCGTCAGCAACTTCACTTGCAGAAGCTATTCGCCCAACAATGTCTGTACCTTGGGGAGTTGTTATTCGATATGTTTTTGCAGTTTGCGTTATTTCTTCTATCTTTCTCGCTAGTGCCATGACAAGACGCCAATCAAAAAGTGAATGCGCTGTTGCAATCGCCTCAAGAGTACGAATTCGATTATTTACACGAGTCAAGGATGCATGATTATTAACTGTTAAAAAATTAAGTAGTGCTACTCGATTGAAAGTACTGTTAAGTATTAATTTGTCGGCAGCGTGAATTTCAGAAAATCCTGAAGACTGTAATTGCTCTTCCGAATTAACCGGCTCTGTCCATAAGGAGATTGGTCTTCCTCCTGCATTAATAATAGCTTCTTCAATTAAATCAATGAGCGAGGAATCCATTGCACCTCGCTCATTGATTAATAGCACATTTTCACCTTTCTGGACTGAAGCACAGTGATTAACGAGATTGGAAACTCCGTTTAAAATTTTTGCCGTTTCATTTGCCATAAATCCTTAACCTAGTTGATAGAAGCGCTCTGCGTTTTTATACAAAATTGCGGCCTTATCAGAAGAGGTAAGGTCAGGATTATCTCGAAGCTCACTAATTTCTTCTTTACATGTTTCATGGTTCACTTCATGGGGGAAGTCGGAAGAAAATAAAAAGGGTTTATTCCCTGCCACTTTTACAGCAAAAGGAAGAGTCAGCTCATCACCTTCCACTCCAACAAAAATTCTGTCTTCATCTACATTTCGTAAAATATAATCGGTAACAGATTCGCCTTTATTCATTTGTAGAAAACGGTGCTCAGGATCATATTGGATATGGCTATCCCATGAACGTTGAAATCTCTCGAGGCAACCAACAAACCATGCGGAACCTGCCTCAAGGAAGCCGAATCTTGCGTTCGGATACTTGTCCAATACTCCGTTGAAGACAATGCCAGCAAAATTCACCATTTGCCCGAAGGGATGCCCTAATGCATTTACTGCAGCATAAGGGCTCATGTCATCGAGTCCCATATGATCATGCACGCCACCATGTATTCCTATTGCACAACCTAATCTGTCAGCTTCTTCGTATATTGGCCAGTATTTAGGGTCACCAAGGTGATTTTGTAATTGCAAAGCACCGGTACCGGGAAGCATCGCACCAGTAAAACCAAGTTCCTCTACTATCCGTCGTAATTCAATCACAGCCTCAGCAGGTTCTTGTAAAGGGATTAGTCCTGCGGCTTGAAACCTTGAATCTTTGCTAACGTATTCGTCGTACACCCAATTGTTATACGCACGGGCAAGCTCAATTGCCCAATCACGACTAACGACTCTCCCGAAAGCCAATCCATTAGAAGTGTACAGTACAGTTTTATCAACCCCAACATCCTGTAAAAAATCTATCCATCCTTCTCTCCCGACCCTGGCGAAAGCGCCCTCTGGCAAGAAATGTCTATTTGCAGCATGCAGGTGATCATTAGGTGGAAATGGTCCACGGGTAGTGACAAAGCTACGGTCTTTATATTCATCGGGCATACGATCCCAGATGGCCTGATGATCTTCAACTAAGTGTCCGTCTCCATCTATAACTCTCTCTATATTTTCTGTAGTCATGTTAGCTCCTTAATTAATAGCAAGCTGATAAAACCGGCCAGCATTGCGGTACATTATTGATTCTTTGTCTTCTAGAGACAGATCCGAATTTTCACGCAATTCGTTAATTTCGGCTTTACACGTATCAGCATCCACTTCATGGGGGTAATCAGATGAAAAAAGATATGGCTTGTTGCCAGTTAATCTAACTGCTTCAGGCAGAGCCAGTTCATCACCTTCAACTCCTACAAAAATCCTGTCGGCATCAATATGCCGGCAGATATAATCTGATACTTTCTCTCCGTCACGAATATCTAAGAATCTTCCTCTCGGGTCATATTGAATATGGGAAGCCCAAGAGCCATTAAACCGCTCCATACAAGTAAGAAGCCAAGCAGCACCTGCTTCCATAAACCCAATTTTNACTCCTGGGTATTTATCAAATACGCCGTTAAATACGATTCCTGCAAATGCCACCATTTGGCTCATCGGATGTCCGAGTGCATTAATAGGAGCATATGGGCTCATATCATCCATTAAGAATCCTTCGTGTGCACCCCCATGAATACCTAGTGCACAACCCAATTTTTCAGCTTCCTCATAAAGAGGCCAAAATTTACTATCGCCTAAATGTGGTTGTTGTGCTCCGGTAGAAGGAAGCATAGCTCCAACAAAGCCAAGATCTTTAACCATTCGTCGGAGTTCTTCTACTGCTGCAGCAGGCTCTTGTAGCGGCAGTAAACCCATTGCTTGGAACCTATCACCTCTAGATACATAGGTGTCATATACCCAATTGTTATATGCCCGTGCTAGCTCAGTTGCCCAATCTCTACTGACAATTTTCCCAAAGCCTAGCCCACCTGTTGTATATAAAACAGTTGAATCTACNCCCACATCGTCAAGGAATTCGATCCATCCGTCTGGACCAACGTTAGCAAATGCACCTGGAGGTGTGATATGGCGATTTGCAGAATGTAAATGATCTATTGGAGGGAAAGGATTACGCGCCCCACGATCACCGAAGCTTTTACCTCTGTATTCTTCTGGCATATACGAAACAATAGCATCTATATCTTCCATAATATGCCCATCACCGTCAATTATTCTCTCCAAGTCTATAGACTGCTCTAGCGTCATTCTACCCCCCCTATCGTGTACTAATTTCTGTACTGCAATTACTTGCTTAATAGACCGATTGTATGTCGCGTTGATTACACTAGCAACATCCAAGGTAATTGACCCAAGTAAGAACGATCTTCTAGACTCTGTAGTCAAGAACGAAATAGCCTTAGCCAATAGGAGAGCAAATGGTTACGAGAAATGCTGATTTAGCAAACTGGCAAGAGCCAGAAGGTATGAATAAAGCGGGTTTTGGTTTCTGGAAAACACCAAAATCTCCTTATGATCTATTTATGGANGCCCAAGGATTTGAAATACATCGTGAGATTGGAGTAAGAAGAATCCAAGATTTACCTCTAAAGCCGGTGAAAAGGCTAGGCGGGAATGGTGTGGCTATACAATTATTGGGAACTGAGCATCTATGGGGGATGTACGTAATCGAAGTTCCTGCTGGAGGTGCTCTTCATCCTGAAAAGCATATGTATGACAAGATTGTATATGTTGCAGAGGGTAGGGGTTCAACAGAAGTTTGGCACGAAAGTAGCTCTAAAAAGCAAACATTCGAATGGAGCGCAGGCTCTCTCTTTGGAATTCCTTTGAATGCTACTCATCGTATAGTGAACGCTACTTCCAGTCCTGCATTACTGCTGTGTGCTACCACAGCTCCTAACATAGTAAATCTTATACGAGACCCTGAGTTCATATTCAATAATCCTTATGAGTTTAAAAATTTATTCGATGCAGAAGATGATTACTTTAAACCTGTCGATGATATTTTCGCTGACCCTGTGAGGGGTCTTGCTATGCGCAGAACTAACGTAATTCCTGATATTGTAAATTGTCATTTACCTCGTGATAACAGAAGATCATTTAGCTATCGACGTGTAGAGCCTCATATGGCTGGTGCAAACATGTATATGAAAATTGGACAGTATGAAACTGGTCAATACTCAAAAGCACACAAACATTCTTCCGGTGCGATACTTGTATGCATTAAAGGAAAAGGTTATAGCGTGACATGGCCNAGTCANCTNGGTGAGCACCCATTCGAAAGTGGNCATGGTGANGAAGTTAGAAGCGACANGANTACGAACCTGTAGGNATGATNAGTGCNGCTCCTATGACTGGAGATTGGTTTCATCAGCATTTTGGCACTTCTCCCGGAGGCATACGCTTTCTTATTTTTGATGGCCCTTATGGGCCTGGAATAAAACCAGGGAAAGCTCCTGGCTCCGATGCAAGAGATGGCGGTGCTCAAGATACGCGAGATGGTGGAAATGCAATTGCATTCCCCGATCAAGATCCTGCCATTCGAAAAGAATTTGAACGAATGATTGCTCTGGAAGGACTAGAAAGTACAATGCCAGAATGGGCTTACACAGATTACTCTCCACCTCCAGGCGCAGCAGATGTTGGTGGATTTTAGTAAATTATAAAGACTGGGCGCGTTGATCGCGCCCAGTCTTTAATAATAATTGAAAGTATGCTTATACCAAAGGCAAGATTAACCGTGAAGGGTGAGCTTCACTATGGTAATAGGTATCAGTCCCTTGTTTCCACCAAAGATACTGATGTGCGAAGCTTCCGTCAGTCATACTTGAATCACCATTGGCAATTTCTAATCGAATTCTATTTCCTTTTTTAAAGCAATACGCGACTGGCTGAATTTCAATTAAAAATTTGTAAATCTGGTTTAAGGTTAACGGCTCAACGTTTTTATGTGTATAAATTGGGCGTAAATCTGTGGTTTTTGCTTCATCTAAATACCTGTGTGATGCTCTCAACCACCCTTTAGAAACAATTTTATATCGCGGCTGGCTTAAAGGCTTCGCATTAGCAACATCCTGCCCAGCAAATTGATCGCTCAATTTCACGATAAAATCTGTATCAGATTGATCGCTTGACGCATATAATTCTAATGTGATGGGTCCGATTACTTCAATGTCTCGATCTAGAATTTCGCTTGTGAAAGTAATGATTTTCCCAACAGGATCTAGACCTCTTTCGTTTCGAGATACTACCCCATTAACCCATTCTAAATCGGGATAGGAAAAATTCGTATAACTATCGCCTTCCGCTTTTAAATCATCAACAAGTGATCCATCATTTATTGAATTAACTGAACCACTTCGTACAGAACACAAGTAATAATGCTTAGGGGAGGAAAGAGGGGGCCATTGATCATATTCTTGATAACACTCGTTCCCGTATGTCCATAGCCGTACATTTTTTCTGGACGTATAAGCGTTATCTTTGCCTTTGAGGTAATAATCATAAAAAGGCAGTAATTCTTGTTCATGAAATTCAATTTTATCAAACATAGCATGTGCCTCGATTGTATTTGATGCACCTGTAATAATTAATTTTTTAGGACCTCTAATTTGCTCATAACCGAGAATATTGCCCCGCAAATGTAATCCCATCTTCCCCCAATGGCCAATTGAAAGTGTAGGTATCGTAATGTTGGATAAGTTTTCGTAAGCAGAGCGTTCTTCCCACCATTCATCGTAAGTGTTGTGAATTAACAGTTCTTTGTGTAAATCAAAATCCATCAAATTCCCAAGCTCTGAAGTACCTGGTCTCAGTGCGTTGTTCGCACGCACTCCTGTATACCAATTAGCTGGAAATGGAGAATAAACACCACCATGATAGGCCTGATCTCTATAGGGGTCGACTAACCCATCATAAGGCGCTATGCAACTAAGTCCNGGGGGATTTAAGGTCCCCATTAGCCATTGCGCCATCGCGTAATAAGACTGCCCATACCCACCAATTTTTCCATTACACCAGACTTGCGATGCAATCCATTCAATGACTTCGCAATAATCATTTTGTTCATTTTTATCCAAGTATCCATATGAACCACCAGATTTCCCTGAACCTCGAACATCCATACGTACAAAGGCATATCCTTTATCAACGTACCATTCAATTGGCCCTGTCTCTCGCCATAAAAATAAAGGTAATGCGGGTAATTGGTCAGTGTCGTACTGGTAGGGTGAAGCAGCTAAAAGGGCAGGGTATTTCTCTGTTTTATCAGGTCTGTAAATTTTAAGCGCAATCTGAATGCCGTCACACATCGGAATCATTACGTCGGATTCAATTATCATTATTAATCTCTGATATCTTGCAAAAACCATTCGGTGGGAAGCTCTCGACCAAACCCTTGTTCACGAGCTTTCTCATAAACCATTCCACCAACTGCAGCAAATTGTAGTCCCTGATTGCCGCTATTGAGGTAAAGCGTGATTTCATCAGTTGAATTTCTTTTTACGTTGCCGCTAGCTAAATCATTAAATGTAGGGGTCATATCATCGCCACCAGCTCCAACTTTAGACCCAGCATGCCTTTGAGGTAATCTCTTTTTTTCTTCTTCTGTACCTCCAATGTAATCACCATTATTGAAGCCTTCGCCCATATGCCTAGAGTCTTCATTCCGAGGTCGTGAATGTGCTACTCCTTGCTTAACAACTATATCCGCACGAGTATAGACTTCATTATCAAGTTCTCCTCTTACGTCAGTCACGTGCTGCCCGGGCTGCAACCANGCTCCTTTTAGTGCTGGTTCCATTGCGTTAGTACACGCAGCAACAATATCCACATCTTCAACTGCGGCCTCAGGAGTATCAACTGCACGAATTTCTAATTCTAATTTAGCAGACATTTCCTCTGCATAAAGCTCTCGGTTTGCCTTTGTGGGACTAAAAACTTTTACTTGTCTAATATCTCTGACTGCACAAAAAGCTTCTAAATATGTTCGTGCCATCCCTCCAGAACCTAACATACCTACAGTTTGAGAATCCGGACGTGAAAGATATTTAACTCCTAGTCCTGCACCTCCNCCAACTCTCATGTGCTGCAAAACACCATCATTAATAATTGCTAAAGGTTCGCCATTTTTAGTACTAAAAAGAAAAATTAGCCCGCAATACAAACCTGGTTGCACCGAATATTTATCTTCTTTCCAATAACCGTTTTTATCTTTAGGCCAAAAGAGAATATCTGATTTCATTCGAATTGCGAAAACCCCAAGTTCTTTACTAGCACCTTCCATTGTCCCCCANCTGTAATAGTCATCAGTGCGGTCAGTGGGCATATAAAGATCAATCCGAGGACGGTGAACTGAATCACCAGTAGGTAGGCCTCGAAATGCTCTGTCTTGGGCGTCTATACAGTCAATCATGGGTAGCAGTTTTTCTACTTCTGAGTTATTAATAAGTAACATTGGAACTCCTTAATCCACCGTAGCAGTTTGATGTTGTAAAAATATTTCTCTTCTTTCGATGCCCGAATTTTCTATAGCAAGTAATAACTCTAGTGTTGCATTTCCCCACGACCCATCTGCAGGTAACGGTTTGCCTGTAACGATAGATTCATAGAAAGTATTGAGTCTTCCGTCGCGCCCATCNTCATAGGTTACAAGCGGGATTTCAGTTCTCTCACTGTTTCCATAGACAACAAGACCNTCTGGAGTCATNCTCACGTCACCATCATCAAANCTAGCTATGAATGGACCTCCTAAAATCCAGCCCGCTGAAGATGGGCCCGGTGGCTCAAGCATATCTCCTGAACGATCAAGTCCATACCTTTCAGCTCTTGCCGCAAGTTCTTCCCAGTCTGCACCAGAAGATTCTGCAAGCTCTTTTCTAGCAGCTGCATGCTTCTTTGGGTCAGGGAAAATACCATTTTTCCCTACCCCATGGACCAATTCCCGCGAATCCCAGTGGTCATAACCACTGTAAACAGCAGTTGCAAAAACCCCATTTTCAAAATCAACATATGCTGCATGTGCGCCAGGTACTCTTCTCTCATGATCCCAAGTAGAGGCAGTACCTCGAACACTACGTACCAGCCCGCCACCTATTGTTCGAATGATGTCGAATTGATGAGGGCCTTGCCTCCAAAGGATGCCTCCCCCTGGCCCCGGAGTCAGCTCTTCGCTTGATCTGGGTCTATATAGCCAATCTTGATATCGCCAATGATTAATCATTCGCAATTGACCTAATTCACCAGAACAAACCATTTCCCTGATCCTGAGTATCCTTGGTTCAAAGCTGTGTTTAACATTGACGCCTAATAGAACCCCCTGGGTTTTTGCGGAGTCAACCAAAGCAAGGCCTTCCGCTACATCCACAGTCATTGGCTTTTCAATAAGCACATGTCTGCCGTACGACATAGCAAGTTCGCAGTGCAAGGTGTGTAGGTGATTTGGGGTAGCAATATAGACTANATCAATATCTGAATTACTACACAGATCTTGAGCATCTGTTGTAATCATTGCTTTAGGGAAATCTTGCTTGAACCGACCTAGTATTTCTGGGTCTAAATCTGCCGCTCCTCTCACTTCAAATTTTGGATTCACTGCGAATTTTGGCACCATTGCCACAGCAGCACCGCCCAGACCAATCACTCCAACTCCAATAACTTTTTCGTTATTTGTCACGTTCCCCTCCACATCANAATTATTACTTCTCCTCAGAGCCAAAAGTCATTTCATAAATTTGTTTCAAAATTTCCTCATTGTCTTGGGTAATGTCTATTTCTTTCCTGAATGGTTGTTTCCACTGAACAAGTTTTCCTGATTCATTCGTCAGGCTATAGTAAATTTCAAGCCTGTTACCTTCGGGATCGCGAAAATATACGCTTGCAGTATTCCCATGGGTAACTACCGAGTCGATTGGTGTATTATTTGCCTGGAACTCTTCATGAAATTCCCTGACATCATTCAGACTATCAACGTGAAAAGAAATTTGCTGAACAATTTTTCCATGCATTTCTACATCGCGGCCAGTAGTTAAAAATATTTCGTGGTGTTCTATGTCTGGTTTTGAAGATAAAAAAACCATTTCTCTTTCGTCACTATAGTCAGTTACGGTCATTCCCAAAATATTTTCATAAAAATTTCGCATCGCATTTAAATCTTTACAAAATAATCCTACATGTCCTAATGAATTAACTTTTGGCATTGGATTTCCTCGCTATTTTAAAATCTTACTTAGAATTAAGGCTTGCCAGCTTATCTCGAGAATCAAATCCGCCTTCTAAAATACCGAAAATTAGATCCCATTGACCTTGTCGGTAAGTGATGCACGGGACTTGATGGTTACCATCTGGACTACGCCAAATGGTACCGGGGAAAACCAATGAAAATTTTTGCAACTGATCGGGAATGTGATCCTGATGATCAATCGCATATTCAGCATGCCATTGGCCAAGTAAGCTTTCCATCTCGAGAATCATATTAACCATTGGATCACCAATAATATCTTCAATACCTTCNGCGAATGCAGTCATCGATAGCTGCTGCGCTCTAAATTGAGTAGGTTGATTGTTATCTCTAATAAGTTCCCATCCATCTGTAGTTTTATCAATTTTAAAACTACCTGAAGGAGCTGAGTTTACTAATTCTAAGAGTATTTTTTTCATACCTTCTTGGTTGGCTATCCAGCTCTCTGCAGTGTTTTCATCCAAATCATCCGGGACGGAACTAATTAACGCAGAAATAAAGTTTGAATACCATAATGGAATAGGCATATGGATCTCCTAAGAATTACGAATTTTTGATAACAAGAGTATGCTTCAGCATTATAAGAAATGCACGCATTTTTTTGAGGTGTAATATGACTGAGAGTAATTATTATGACGTGATTGTAATTGGAGGAGGGTCTGCTGGATGTGTCGCCGCTGCAAGGCTTTCTGAGGACTCTTCGAGAAAGGTATTACTACTAGAAGCTGGTCCCGATCCTGATCCTATACCACACATTATTGCTGACGGCACTTCAAGTAATCGCCCTATTCTGGAGTCTCCATACGTAATAATGTACCCAACTACACGAAAAATTGACGGAAGTGAATACTTCCCTATAAGTGGCAGGGTTCTCGGTGGAGGTTCTTCAGTAAATATGATGGGAGTGGTGCGACCTACTCAATATGATTTAAATAAATGGGAGTCACTCGGAAACTCAGGNTGGTCTTATGAAGACTGTCTGCCTGTTCTCAAAAGAATCGAAAATGATCAAGACTTTCCAGATTCACCACATCATGGGAATTCAGGGCCTCTGACCGTAAAACGACGACTTTCATTCGATAAACCTTTAGATGCGCCTCAGGAAGCCTTCAAAGAGAGGGCTCTAAACTTAGGCTACTCTCTGTTACCAGACAGAAATATTCCGAATCCTTTAGGTATCTCGATGGGAGCCTCCAATGTGAAGGACGGGAAGAGGCAATCTACTGCCGTAGCCTACATAAACCCAGTAAGGCATAGAAGTAATTTAACTATTATTGCNGANGCTCAAGTCATTTCATTGAGTTGGGATAAGAATCGAATAACATCAGTCAAATATCGAAAAAATTCACAATTATGCGAAGCTGCCGCCGATACATATATTCTTAGTTCTGGTGTCTACCATAGTCCTCAAATACTGATGTTATCCGGNATAGGGTCTGCATCTGACTTAGAGGCTGTTGGAATAAATATCGTNCATGAACTACCAGGAGTAGGNCACAATTATCAGGACCATGCTGCGGTAAATATGGTATTTGAAAGTACTGAAGGATTTGCTGCTGACTGGGTTGTTTCTGGTCTTCAATTGATTTTCAAAAGTGATTCGCAATTACCTAATGGAGATTTTCATTTATATATGCGAGCTCCAATGCTAATCGAAGGACTCAAACCTTTAATGCCGTTTGCAGCAAATTTAATCGAGCAAAAATCCAGAGGTCATGTATACGTCACGAGCACGGATCCGGAGCAGTTACCTGTAATTGATGATGGCTTGCTACAGCATCCGGATGATACTAAAGCGATGCTTAGAGCTATGGAATTTATTCAAAACTTTGTCGATGATGATATTATGCGGCCTTATTTTGGGCGATTAACTCAACCTGGACCAGGAGAGGATTGGATTGAATACGCGCAGTCAACCTATGATTGCTATCACCATGGCGTCGGGACGTGCATGATGGGACCTTCCTCCAATAATATGGCAGTAGTTGACAATAGGCTAAAAATGCATGGAGTGGATAATCTTTATGTTGCCGATGCTTCAATTATGCCTACGATAACTCACGCCAACACGAATATCACTTCCATTATGATAGGTGAAAAAGTTTCAGATTTTGTAAGAGAAGACACTGCTTAAAGGAGTAATCATGCAAATGAATCAGTTTTATGACGTCATTATTATTGGTGGAGGATCCGCTGGATGTGTAGCAGCTACCCGTCTCTCAGAAGACTCTCGTAGAAACGTGTTACTTCTTGAAGCAGGTCCCGATCCTCAACCTATTCCGGATATGATTGCAGACGGGCAGGGCAATAATCGACCAATTTTGGAGTCAGAATACGTCGTAATGTATCCAACGAAACGAAAAATCGACGGCAGTGAATATTTCCCGCTAAGTGGAAGGGTTTTAGGGGGAGGTTCCTCAGTCAATATGATGGGTGTTTCCCGACCTACTCAATATGACTTAGATCGATGGGAATCACTTGGTAATCAAGGATGGTCTTTCGAAGATTGTCTCCCGATTCTAAAACGTATTGAAACAGATGAAGATTTTGGTCATTTGCCATATCACGGAAACGAGGGTCCTTTAAATGTGAAACGAAAATTGTCGTTTGATGACGGTGAGTTAGCACCGCCTATGCAGGCTTTTGTTGACAGGGCAACCAATCTAGGGTTTCCGATTATGCCAGATAGCAACGTACCAACCAGATACGGATTATCGCCATCGGCTTCTAATGTCAAAAATGGTAAAAGGCAATCTACTGCAGTCGCCTACATTGGATTGGCTAGAGACCGCTCTAACTTAACGATCCTAGATAATGCACATGTAGTAAATATGAAAACCGAGGGGAGAAGAATTACGGAAGTAGAATTCGAACGAGGAGGCCAATTACACTCCGCATCAGCAGATACTTTTATTTTAAGCTCGGGAACCTACCACAGTCCTCAAATACTAATGCTCTCAGGATTTGGGCCTGTTTCCGAATTAGAACGGCATGGCATAAAGGTAATTCATAATCTTGAAGGCATCGGGGGTAATTACCAAGATCATGCAGCAGTAAATATGACTTTTGAAGGAACCGGAGAGTTTTCACCTGATTGGGTTGTTGCGGGATTCCAATTAGTCTACAAAACACAAGCTGATTTACCCGTTGGTAATTTTCACATCTACATGAGAGCACCTATAGGGGTAGAAGGATTAAAACCCATGATGCCCGTAGCAATGAACCTTGTAGAACAAAAATCTAGAGGAAGAATCTACTTAAATTCAGCTGATCCTTATGAACTACCTATCGTCGACGATGGTATGCTCCAACATCCAGACGATATATCAGATATGAGCAATGTAATGGAGTTCATCAGTGATTTTATGGATGATGATCTTATGCGGCCCTATTACGGCAAACTACTTCTGCCTTCTGAAGATGAAGACTGGGTTGAGTATGCACAATCGACTTATGACAGCCATCATCATGGTTCAGGTACTTGTATGATGGGATTATCGTCAAACCCCATGGCAGTAGTTGATAATCATTTAAAGATGCACGGCATGGACAATCTCTATATTGCAGACGCCTCTGTATTCCCGACAGTACCACACAGTGCAACCAATGTTTCTGCAATCATGGTTGGTGAAAGGGTTTCAGATTTTGTAAAAGAAGCTGGTCATTAGACCACTAAATTGTAGTTATTCTAGGTCTTCAGCAATTTTGTTTCGCTTGGGCGTGTTATTGAAACCAATACTATCTTCAAATGGCTTAAATTCCCTGGAAGCCTGGCAGTATTTACATATTCCTGCAATTGAAGAGCTAGGTATACCCAGAATCCAATGATGTGCATTTGTAGGCGATTTAGTGCACGTATTTTTATGTGAAAATTTCTTCTCTTCTGTCTTCGTTGTCATTCGCAATTCCTTCGTATTTGCATTCTTCATAAGACCCGTTATGGACTTCATGGTGGAGATGGGGGAGGGTCGAACTCCCCGTCCAAGAGACGTCCAGTACAGATATGCTACAGGTTTATCCGGTGTTTATAAGGTATTAGAGGCGAGCCCACCGGCGGGTTGCCAAAATACCTGCCACAAATTCTTAGATGGCCCACAGTGGCAGTGTTACCACCGCACCTCGGCTATATATCGCCTTCACTGACCGTCGAGGTGAGTCCGTGAGACGTAGTTGCGTTATTTACGCAGCTAAAGCGACTGGTTCGTCGGCAATTAATGTTTTGCCATGTGATTTACGAGTGCATGACAAACTCGACCTGCAATCCTCCCAAACTGATCCCCTGTCGAAACCACGCATCCCCTTAGTAAGTATTTGCGCATATTGTACTACGGATCGTACATATTAGCTTTTCAAGCCTAATATGTACGATCCTTGATAGCCCTTGCAATTTCTCTATCGGTCTCCCGCTGCATAATTACACGTCGCTTGTCGTAACGATGCCGACCTTTAGCTAAGGCAATCTCTACTTTAGCGTAATGCCCTTTGATATAAAGCCGCACAGGTACTATGGTTAGACCTTTTTCTCCCGCCGATTGCCCCAATTTACGAATTTGTTCTGAATGTAAAAGTAATTTCCTCGATCTAGTAGGTTCGTGACCCCACGGGCCTGCGCTTTCCCATCGAGCAATATGTAAATTATGTAACCAGATCTCGCCGTTCCTTATATTGGCAAACGAATCTCTGATATTAACGCGTCCAGCTCTGACAGCCTTGATTTCGGTCCCTGTCAATACTATTCCTGCCTCGAAATGATCCAGCAAATCATAATTAAACCGTGACCTTCGGTTATCAGCTATAGTGTGAATGGTCAGTCTGTTATTAGTAGTACTAGACTTGACGCTATTTTTTTTCTTTTTCTTCGAAGCCATTTTATGAACCCAGTAATTTATTCATTTCATCAACGGCAGATTGAAGGAATAGATCTGATGAATTTATCTCTTTGGTTGTAGATCCGTTATTGCATAGTTGATTTAGTGATTCTATAAGCTCAGGATAATCCTTCATATTTTCAGATTCACTAGAGAATATCTCACATAATCTTGTTACATTCATCCCAATTTCTGCTAGTAATTGCACATTCAATGGGTAAGCTAAAATTACGTCTGGCTCCAAGCCGATACCTTCAATTTGCCTTCCATTCGGAGTGAACCATCGGGCAATAGTAACGTACAAGCCGGCGCCAGAATCTAAAATTTCTAGTGCGTTAACTGATCCTTTACCAAATGTTCGTGTACCAACAATTATTGCCCGGTTGTGATCCTGTAAAGCCCCAACCACTACTTCTGAACCCGAAGCGCTAAAATTATTGACAATTACTACAAGTGGGCTATCGAAGGCTATCCCTTCATTTGTGACATTTTCAACAGTTTCATTTCCATCAGCTTCNACCCAACGTAAAACTTCTCCGTTTTCAACAAATTCAGAAACAACCGCAACTGCAGCACTAACAAGGCCACCCCCGTTATTGCGTAAGTCTAGTACGAAGCCTTTGGCGCCTAAAGATTTCAAATCTCTGATTGCTGATCGAAAATCATCAGGAACAGTTGCGTCAAAACGTGATATTTGAATATAGCCAATATGCTTACTGTGCATACGCGCAAGAACAGCGCCAATTGAAATGGTCTCACGTCGGATCTCTAGGTCAAACGGGGTCGCTACTCCAACACGCGAAATCGTCAAGACGACAACAGTATCCTTAGGACCGCGAACATAACTGACNACTTCATCTAATGTTTTATCCGTGATAGCTATCCCATCGACAGCCAAAACTACGTCACCAGGAAGGATCCCTGCTGACGCAGCAGGTGACCCAGGAAGAGGGCCTAATATAAGAATATTTCCATCGCGCTCAGTGACACTTGCGCCGATACCCTCAAAATCAGAATCAATCAGGCCTTGCAAAGTATCATTGAAGTCTTTTACGCGGGAGGGAGACATGTAATTTGTGTAGGGNTCATCAATGTAATCAATAACCCCNTCAATTGCAGCTTGGTTGAGCCTATGGATATCGAGGAGGCTTTGATCTACGAATGAGGCCTGGAGTCTATCAATGACAGCATCTAACTCGGGCGTACGGTTATCCGACGAAAGAGTACGTCCAAATGCTAAACCAATGAAAAACAACAAAGAAGCAATAATTAAGACAATGAAGAATTTAGCCATATTTTTTTCGCAATATATCCATGGAGGCTAGGGAACTTATGGATCCGATCATTAGATGCAGTATCCAATCCTGAATATTGTTTAGTTTACATAACATAAATAGTACGCCATAAATAATTTACTTCATGCTCTCACTCTTCGGTCTACTTCAATCGAACCTATGCTATCAATTGATTCTTCAACAGCCTGAAGCAGTTCCTTTAAACCTAAACCATAAACAGCCGAAGTTAGTACAGCTCTAAATTCTCCATTATTTTCTATAAAACTTCTGCTGACATTCGGGTTTAACAGATCTGCTTTGTTCATGCAAAGTAGACGAGGTTTATCTGACATATTGAGATCTGAAACTATTTTTTCAACTACTTCAACTTGCTCTCCTGCATTTGAATGCGATATATCAATTACATGAAGTAATAGTGTCGAGTCTTGTACTTCCTCTAAAGTAGCTCGAAAAGCTGCAATCAATGCAGGAGGAAGTTTTTGTATAAAGCCTACTGTATCTGTAAATAGTGCATATTTCCCGTTTGGCAATCGTACTTTGCGAGTGATTGGATCAAGCGTTGAGAACAGTTGGTCTCTGGATAATACTCCCGCATTAGAAAGTGAATTTAATAAGCTACTTTTCCCCGCATTCGTATAACCTAAAAGAGATACTACGGGAATACCATTTCGTGAGCGTCGGAGCCTGTGCTGAGCGCGATGCCTTCGTATCTTGTTCAATTCATTTTTCAAGCGGTTAATACGGAAATTAATTAGTCTACGGTCTGTTTCAATTTGAGACTCACCAGGCCCTCGCGTGCCTATACCACCACCTAATCGCTCTAAATGGCTCCATTGTCCGGCTAATCTTGGTAGCAAGTATTCGGCCTGTGCGAGTTCAACTTGAAGCCTACCTTCATGCGTTTGTGCATGGCGAGCAAAAACATCCAAAATTAAAGCTGTTCGGTCAATAACTTTCACAATATTTCCGAATGAATGTTCTAGATTGCGTTGTTGTGTAGGAGTTAATTCGTCATCACAAATAATCGTGTCAAATTCAACTAATTTTTGAAATTCTCTTAATTCTTCTAATTTTCCTTTACCGAGATAAGTTACCGAAGGAGCATCTAACGATTGAGTGATTGACCCAACGACTTCAGCTCCTGCAGTAGAAGCTAATTGTGCAAGTTCCCGCAAAGAATCATCAATCCCCCAGCTCGAGTGGCGCGACTTTATACCAACGCCCACTAGCATCACGCGTTCTGCTTTATGAGCTGTTTCGATAATTATTTTGTTGCGTGCTATTAGCCTTACTCCATTTTTACTTTGTAAGTCAGATAATATTAGAAGAGTATTTAGGATTTTACGAAGATGGCCGAGAAGGCAATTTCCATCCTTCTAGCCTCTTAAGCCCTTCTTTAACGCGATTGTCAGGAGTAGTTAAAGACAATCGTATATACCCTTCTCCTGCTTCGCCATATCCCCTACCAGGAGTCACTACCACAGCATGTTGATCAAGCAATTCGGTCGCCAATTGAGCAGAAGTCCAGCCTTCTGGACATTTTGCCCAAATATAGAAACCGGATTTCGGCCGATTTACCTCAAGGCCAATACTAAGTAGCGTGTCAACCACAAGGTCCCGTCGCTTCCGGTAAATCTCGTTATTGCTTGAATGCCATTCACTGGTTGTAGAATCTAATGCTTCTATACCCATATACTGAATAGCTTGAGGAATTCCAGAATCCAGGTTAGATTTCACTCGTATCAAAGCATCAATCAAGTCTTTATTTCCAACTGCCATTCCAACTCGCCAACCCGTCATATTATATGTCTTTGATAGTGAATGAAACTCTATCCCTACCTCTTTTGCACCTGCTGTTTGTAAAAAACTAGGTGCCACATATCCATCAAATGTAACTTCAGAGTAACAGGCATCATGGCACACAGCTATGTCGTATTTTTTTGCGAATTCAACGACCTCACTAAAAAACTCAGGTGTAGCTAATCCTCCAGTGGGATTATTGGGATAATTAATCCACATTATTTTTGCCTTTTTAGCTACGTCTTCAGGCACTAGAGAAAGATCTGGACGAAAACCATTCGATTCAAGTAAAGGCATCATATGAGAAGTGCCGCCGGCAAACATTGTTCCAACGCTATACACCGGATAAGCAGGGTCAGGAATAAGGGCAATGTCTCCAGGGTCAATCAANCAAAGAGCCATATGGCCAACGCCTTCTTTTGCCCCTATGAGCGGTACAATTTCTTTATCTGCAAGTTCCACCCCAAATCTTTTGTCATACCATTTCGCAATTGATTGGCGTAATTCGGGTAAACCATCAGATTCAGGGTATCTATGGTTTGGAGCATCATCGATAGTCCTCTTTAAACCATCCAATACATGATTTGGAGTAGGAACATCAGGATCACCAATACCAAAACTGATTACGTCAATACCTTGTGCACGTTTCTCTGCTATCTTTCGACTAATTTCTAGAAATAAATATGGCGGAAGCTGGTTAAGCCTATCGGCAAGCTGCATCGTTTACGGACCTCCAAATCAAATACTAATGAACATGTTTCAGATTATACGTCTTCTACACAAAGAGTACGACTATATAGAAATTTGACCGGAAAATACCTCAACCGCATCCCCATCCATAAAAACTGAGCCTGAATCTTGCCAGGAAATAATTAAGCTGCCTCCAGGTACTCCTACCTTGACTTCTTCTTCAAGAAAGCCATGTAACTTACCAGCAACTACCATCGCTGATGCCCCTGTACCACATGCCAATGTAATTCCCGATCCCCGTTCCCATGTTCGGGTAACAATGCGTCGCGAGTTTACAATATTAACAATATGAAAATTTATACGATTAGGAAAGGCCGGATGATTTTCAATTAAGGGACCTATTTTATTCAAATCAAATTGATACACATCATCATTGAGGAAGGCTACTACATGCGGGTTTCCCATCGATATTCCGGTTAATAATAAATCAACACCCTCGACACTAATCAAAGAATCAAAAACCAATTCACTCAATTTAACGTCCAAAAGAGCCAATTCTTCACGATCAAGTTGGCTAAAGTCACTCGGTCCCATTTTCGATTGATCAATGGGTATAGAAGGTGCTTTCAGCGTAGGTTGGCCCATATCAACCCTAGCTCCGTTGATGATAGAACCTTCTCTGTGAGGTATAATTTTTAAAACCCCAGCACCCGTCTCAACTTCGACATTGGTTTGGTCAGAATTAATCAACTGCTTATCCAACACAAACTTTGCAAAGCATCGAATTCCATTCCCACACATTTCCCCTTCTGAGCCATCTGCATTAAACATCCGCATCCGGACATCAGCGATAGACGATTCAGTTGCAATAATCAGTCCGTCTGCTCCAATACCAAAATGTCGATCAGAAACTTTTCTAGCTACTTGGGGCCAGTCCCGTTGCGGCTCTGCAATTGCATCGACAAAAATATAGTCGTTGCCGGTACCTTGAAGCTTTGTGAATTGCATGAAACCACCTACACTAGACTTACTGCTGAATTATTTTAACATTGTTATTAGAATATATGCGTGGAAATATTAAGCACAGACGCACTTATCATATTGGACGTTCAAAACGATTTCTGCCACGGCGGAGCAATGCCTGTTCGCAATGGCCATTTAATAGCAGCCAAGCTCTCTAAACTTGCCAAAAAATTCTCGAAATCTAAAGCTCCTATTATCGCGACTCAAGAATGGCACCCATCCGATCACTCATCATTTCGATCAATGAATGGGCAATGGCCTGACCATTGTATTCAAAATACACTAGGCGCAGATTTTCACCCTGATCTTCTCCTCCCTCCTGAAACTAATATTGTTCGAAAGGGTATCGATAAGAATATTGATGCATATTCTGGGTTTGTTGCGTCNAATTTAGAAAATCTACTTCTAGAAAAAGGAATACAAAAGCTATATATAAGTGGTTTAGCTACAGACACATGTGTTCTTAATACAGTCATTGATGCAATCACACTCGGTTATTCAACGTATGTAATTTCCGATGGAGTAGCTGCATATGATGTAGAGCCCGGAGATGGTGACCGAGCTCTACACTTAATGCAATTTAATGATGCGGTATTAGTTCATTCGGAACAATTCTTATTATGAAACTGAATTAAGCTGTTATTTAACCCCAGGTAGATTTGGATCCAATAAAGGTACTGCCCTAAAGATATTTTCCCTGAAAATATCTTTTTTATCTTCAGCAGAAAGAAAGTCCATATCACCTATTACTGGGACTAAATCGTCACTCGGAAGCCCTGACTCTGGGCGCTTTGCTCCACCAGAACCCGGTGCTTCTGTCCCAAATAGTACTTGCTGGGGNGTCTTTTGCTTAATCATGGCTTCCAAGACGTTTCTTTCAAGTACACATGAATCAAACCATAGATTATTGCTCAAATCACGATTTCCTCGGTGATAATCCTCTTTGATAAATCTATGAAGAGCTCCGCCACCATGGCATATGAACACCTTGAGATTAGGAAAGTCGTCGAAAACCCTTCCATGCTCAAGCAATTGCATTGCAATATATTCTTCAACAACATTATTCATTTGATAATTCGCCGGAACTATTTCCCATCGTTTATCGTAGCTAACCGAAGGGTGAATCATCAGCACCGCATTTAATTCTTGAGCCTTTTCATAAAGNGGATACCAATACTTCTCGTTCATTCCAGGGGTCAGTCGGTCTCCTCCGGGGTCAGGGTTCACTAGGGCTCCGACAAAACCCATGGTTTTAACAGTCCGCTCAAGCTCATCCACAAGATGAGATCCATCTAGGTCTCGATTTTGAGGTAATTGCGCAATGCCGCCAAATCGTTCTGGCCATAAACGCATAATTTGAGAAATTGTGTCATTCGTGAAATGAGCCCAATCATACTGAAGGTGAGGTCGCATCCAATGCCACATGGCGATTGGCCTCGGTGAAATTAATTGGTAATCGATGCTATGGTCATCAAGCATATCCAAATGACGTTGATTTGCATTAGCCATTGCTTCGTCAGACAATTCAGGAAACGACCCATGGTTACTCGGTCCTGTATTTTGTGAAACCCAATTCGCAATCGCTGCACGAAAGCCTGGTGGTGTGGTCATATGACCGTGGCAATCAATTACTTTCATTCCATCAAACATAAAATTTCTCCTATTATTTAATTAATCTATAGATCCAACAGTTGCTCAGCAAATAATTCCTNTAGCTGAGGTTTTCGAGGTATGAATCCTTGTTCATATGAAAAATCGATCATTGTGTTAATCATTTTCTCATTGTCTTTCACACCATATGTATAAGGGTCATCCCCAAATATTGATCTTGTTTGCGCAAGATATTGGGCACCAAAAACTAAATCTGTTGGTACCCTACTCGGTAATTCTTTATACCAAGCTTCTTTAGCAGCAACAANTNCCGCATATAAATTGAATGCAAGCCACGGATGCTGGCGATAAACATCTCCTCTAATTGCATAACAATGATTTGCGGGAATATACCCATGTGTCTCAAAAAATCGTTTTCCTTCACCAATAAAATCGGGGAATAAAGGTTTGATTTTTTCTAACTCTTCACTAGTTGGACGAATAGTCGTAGAGCGATCAATGACGTTTTTTTCAGGAGTAAATACCCTACCGATTGAAGCTGCGTCAATCTCGCCTCGAACTAACATGGTTGCCAAGCTTTTATTAGTAGGAATCCGATTAAAGTTGATACCCTTCATCGGTTTGAAACCAGTCGCGCCGCCATGGCTAAGTTCTTCTGAACGTTCCATCCACCATTCAACGCTAAATTGATCTACTCCAAAATCATGCTGAAGAACACCCCTGGTCCAAAGAGAGGCAGTTTGCTGGTACTCCCCTACCCCAATACGTTTACCGTATAAGTCCTTAGCCGTCTCTACTCCTGAATCAGTGTTCACAGATAATAATGCATGCATAAAGCGCCTTGAAGGGAAGATAGGTATTCCAACCATGTCATCACCCTGTGATTTTGCTATCAGAAGTGAAGAGAATGACATCTCAAATACTTCAAATTCGTGAAATTTTAACTGCCTCCAAAAAGTTTCAGAGGGGTCAGAGTTAGTCCAAATTAAATCCACTCCCTCAGGCTTTATTTGTCCGTCTAGGAGTTTATTAATCCTCTCATTCCTTGCAGAAACAAAACTAAGTTTTAATCTGTCTGTCATTGGTACTCCTTAACATCAAATTATATGTATATGCCGGGACATTACTCGTAGATATTTCTACTGTCAAACATCGGCGCTTAATATTTCATGTTTCGTCTGATAATGTACAAGAATGACTACACAAGACGCCGACATAATCGTAATTGGAGCCGGAAACGCTGCACTATGTGCTGCGATTGCTGCAAGGGAACAAAATAAATCCGTCATAGTCCTTGAAAAGGCTCCTGAGCCTATGCGTGGAGGGAATACGTATTTTACCGGAGGAGCAATACGCTTTTCGTATAGAGGAATTGAAGATGTTATTTCACTAGTACCAGATCTTTCTGAAGCTGAATTGAATGTTATGGAAGTTGGCTCCTATACAGAAGCTAAATATTTTGAAGATTTGATGCGAGTTACAGAAGGTCTTTCTGATCAGGAGATGGCAAATACTTTAGTCAGGCAATCTTTACCCACTATGCAATGGATGTACCAACAAGGAGTACGATTCGTTCCCTCTTGGACTCACCAGGCGTTTAAAGTTGGTGATAAATTCAGGTTTTGGGGTGGTCTATGCTTGCAAGCAGTGGGTGGAGGAAAAGGTTTATCCGATCAATTATTTGAAATAGCCATTGAACGCGGTATCGAAATTAAATATGACCATACCGCGATGAGGATTGAACAGGGTTCTTCAGGGGAAATTGAAGGCGTGACTGTACGTAATTCAGACGGAATAAGAAATTTACGCTCGGCTGCAGTTGTCCTAGCATGTGGTGGATTTGAAGCCAATCCTGAAATGCGTGCGCGCTACCTAGGCCCAGGATGGGAACTCGCAAAAGTAAGGGGAGTCCGGTACAACACAGGTGACGGGCATCGTATGGCATTCGAAATTGGAGCCCAAGCTTACGGTCATTACAGCGGATGCCATGCTGTAGCATGGGATCTTAATGCTCCAGATTTCGGGAATCGATCTATAACCGATTTATACCAAAAACATTCGTACCCTTTTGGGCTTATAGTAAATGCTGAAGGGAAACGATTTGTCGATGAAGGAGCTGATTTTAGAAATTACACATATGCCAAATATGGTAAACAAATATTATTCCAGCCAGAAAGATTAGCTTTTCAAATATTTGATCAGAAAACAGTACATCTCCTTAGAGACGAATATCGAATTGAACAAGTCACGAAAGGTGAAGCAAGTACTATCAAGGAACTAGCCGGTCAACTAGGTATAAACCCTGATGAATTAGAACACACCATTGCCGAATACAATAACGCCTGTCAACCTGGAGATTACAACCCTACAGTACTTGACGGCGTCCGTACTGATGGCTTGAATCCCGAAAAGAGCAATTGGGCTTTACCAATTGATACTCCTCCATTTCAAGGTTACGCCGTAACTTGCGGCATAACTTTTACATTTGGAGGTTTGCGCATTAACGAGCGTGCACAAGTTATGGATACTTCTGATAATCCCATACCCGGGCTATATGCAGCAGGGGAATTAGTTGGCGGACTTTTCTACCATAATTACGCTGGTGGAGCAGGATTAATGCAAGGCTCAGTATTTGGGAAAATTGCAGGATTTTCAGCCGCAGAAAGCCTTAGCAAGTAAATCCATTTAGCTCAGGAAGCCAATTAATTCATCGATATTTTCTAGTTGCTCTAGATTGGAAATTCGAGATTCAATTGATTTTGTTTTCTGCTTACCTATTGCGAGATTACCCCATTCAGTGAATTTTTGACTCATTTCTTCCCAGGACATAGGGTTTTCTGGTTCTCCTTTGGGGTACTCCACCTTACGTTTCAGTTTCTTCCCATCTGAAAGTGATATTTCGATTTCAGATTCCATCCCCGCACCCCAGGACTCATTCAACAGAACAGTTGTACCTTGCATTACTCTAATAATTTCGTCATTAGATAATTTCTCATAGTCAGACCATGAATACGAACCAGAGTCCGCAGCGGCAGCGGCAGCAAAATAAACACTAAACTGCCCTTCAACGATGTTAGTAGGATTGCGCTTCATCTCTGGAGGATAGGCCACTAAACCATAGCCAGTAGACCCCATCGTAATATCTATAGTGCTAATATCTTTGATGCTTATGCTTTCCGAAGCAATCATGTCAGTAACTGCATCAATTGTTGCATGACTATATCTACAGCAAGGATATGGCTTCACTGCCGTATTCATTACCTCAAAATCACGACCTAATTGATCTAACGCTTTATCAGCACCACGAGAACCATTCGCATATAGTTCAAAATAACCATGTGAACCTTCTAGTGGCGATGAGGCCCCAAGGTATTCATTACGAGCCATTACTAAACTCAAAATTGCATTATGAGCAGTTAATCCTGTATGAAATCGCTTGTTCCATGACCCATTTTCTAAAAACTGAGTCGATCCTGCTGCTTGACTCACGTTCAATCCTAATGCATTCATAGTTTGATCTTTTGTATATCCAAGTAAGCGTGCACCTGCTGCAGTGCAGCCAAAAATACCAGTAGTCGCAGTAGGATGAAATCCACGTGCATGCACAGCCCCACCATGAGCTCTGCCTATTTTCCCAGTAACGTCATAGCCGACAACTGCTGCAGACAAGAAATCCTTTCCTGATAAATGCTTGCCCTCTGAAAGTGCAAGCAAAACAGAAAAAAGCGGGGTCCCAATGTGGATGACTGCATCCCTATGCGTGTCATCAAAGTCCATACTATGAGCCAATGTACCATTTACAAGCGAAGCGTATTGTGGTGGTAATTTTTCCTCTCGACCTAACAACGTACATTCACCTTTAGAGCCATTAGAAAGTTCAATAACTCCATCAATGATAGGATTCGAAGATTCCGCAACAATAAGACCGCCATATGCAACTCCTAGGTAATCAAGAAACATTTGTTTCGTTCGACTAATTACTTCCATTGGAATCTCTTCATATTTAAGGGTTAATGCATGATCCACCAAAGCGCTAGTTATTTCATTTTTATGGTAATTCATTATTTCCTCTATTAATCTGATTTAGGAAAAACACCAAGATTGGGAGCATGCTCCCGCTTCCAAATCATTACATCACGTTCAAATTCAATAACAATTTCTCCTTCTTGCTGTATACCTTTGCACTTGATATGAATAATGCCTCGCCTTGGATCGGAATTAGATTCCCTAACCGAGACCACTTCTGTTTCTGACCACAATGTATCGCCAGCGTAAACAGGATGCGGTAATCTCACTTTATCCCAGCCGAGATTTATTCCATTCCTACTTATATCAGGAACTGTAAGACCGGTTACTACAGCCAAGGTAACGAGGCTGTTCATTAAGGGACGTTGGAATTGCGTATTCTTTGCATATTCCACATTAAAATGGATCTGATTATCGTTATTAGTTAATAACGTCATCCATGTATTATCTGCATCAAGTAAGGTTCTACCGACTGAAGATCGATAAATATCTCCAATTTCGAAATCCTCGAGGAACCTGCCCTCCCATCCTTTTTTCACAGCCATTACCACTCCTTCTACCACTATTGAAAGATTAGCAGTACTAATAGTTCAAATATTACTATTAAGTATTACACTATTTACGATAGCATCATGTAAACAATTATTCTGAGGGTATATGGCAACTTACAACATTGCAGTAATAAGAGGCGATGGTATTGGTACTGAAGTCATCGAAGAAGGAATAAAAGTACTAAATGCCATTATGGGAAAATTCCAATTCTCAATCCGTTATAAAGAGTTCCCATGGGGATCGGAGTATTATTTCAAACATGGGAAAATGATGGATTCAAATGGATTAGACGAACTATCTAAGTTTGATTCGATATTTTTTGGTGCGGTAGGTCATCCTGATATCCAAGATCACGTGACTCTAAATGGACTACTACTACCAATGCGCCGTGGGTTTGACCAATATGTTTGCCAAAGGCCAAGCGTACTTCTTCCGGGTGTCCAATCACCTTTAAGCGGGAAATCTACTGGTGATATAGACATGGTGGTCATACGCGAAAATACTGAAGGGGAATATGCTAATGTCGGTGGCTTTCAATACAAAGGCTTTCCTGATGAAGTAGCAATACAGACTTCGGTATTTTCGCGAAGAGGCATTGAAAGAGTTGTACGTTATGCATTTGAACTTTCTAGAANTCGAAACAAAAAAAAGCGGTTAGCTTCTATAACAAAATCAAATGCCCAAGGATATGGAATGGTACTTTGGGATGAAGTGTTTGAAATTGTAGCAAAAGAATACCCTGACATTGAAACAGAATCGCTACTAGTCGACGCAGCTTGCATGAATTTCATAAGAAGGCCGGAATCTTTTGATGTTGTAGTTGCAAGTAATTTATTTGGAGATGTACTCACTGATATTGCAGCCATTATTACTGGAAGCATGGGCCTTGCTCCTAGTGCCAACATAAACCCAGAAAGAAATTTCCCATCTGTGTTCGAACCTGTACATGGTAGTGCACCAGATATTGCAGGTAGAGGAATCTCAAATCCAATGGCAACAATATTTTCTGCAGCAATGATGATGCGCCACCTAGGTGAAGTGGNAGCTGCGAGTGAAATTGAAAACGCAACTGAAAATGTATTACGCGAAGGGAAAATTCTACCTGGAGACTTAGGCGGAGCCGCAACTACAAGTGAAATAGGCGATGCAATCGTCAATGCGATCAAATCTTAACGCATGGAATGACTACTGCTTCCCATATTTCACCTTTAAAAAACCTCAAAATACTAGGGACTCAAAGCTCTAATCCAAACCTTTGAGCAAGAGCAATGGTTCGCCTTGCCCGAGCAATAACAGGTTCTTCTAAAAATACGCCGTTGTGATTAACCACACCGGTCCCTTCATCTATTGCTTTTTCCAAAACATTTATAACCTCTCTCGAGTACGCAATTTCTTCGCTTGTAGGATTAAAAGCGCTATTGATAATTTCAATCTGCGAAGGATGAACTGCTGCTTTAGAAGTAAATCCCAATCTACGGGCTTGAGCAGCTTCTAGCCGAAGCCCATCCAAATCATCCAGTGCAGTCCAAATCACATCCGTAGCCTGCACATTGGCGGCCGATGCCGCGTTTGCAGCACCTGCACGCTGGTACAACAACTCTTTGTCTTCACCTGTCCTAACGAGAGGTAAGCCCATTTCACGAGAGTAATCCTCTCCTCCAAATTGCACTGCAAGAATACGACAATCTGCAGAGCAAATACTATAGGCGTTTACTAAGCCAAGCGGGCTTTCTATAAGAACAATTAACTTAGTACTACCTATATCAATTCCGTGTCTTTGTTCCAGAGAAGAAATCTCCTTACTTACAGAGATGACTTGTTCCTTAGTTTCCATTTTCGGAATCACCAGACCTTCGACATTTAAATAAAGGGCGGCGTCTATGTCATCATGAAACAATTCGGTATGACGAGGGTGATTTATTCTTATGTATCGCCTTGACGAATTAGGTGGAGGAAGTGATGGCAAAACCTCATTTAGTATTGAACGAGACTCAATCTTCATTGAAGGCGGAACTGCATCCTCGTAATCATAAATTACGATATCTGCTGGAAGTGAAAGTGATTTCTCTATCATCCGAGGTTTGTGTGCAGGAACATACAAACACGAACGAGCTAAAAGGTCTTCTTCCATTAATATGACCTCGGCATTTTTAAAACATTCTGACCAATATACGCCAGTATTAAATTATTATTAACAGGCGCAGTTATAAACAAACGAGTTTCACGAAATTTACGCTCAATATCGTATTCCTTTGCAAAACCATAGCCCCCAAACGTATTTAAACATGCATTACCTGCTTCCCATGCTGCATTAGCTGCCAAAAATTTTGCCATATTTGCCTCAGCCCCACAGCGCTCCCCTCGATCAAATTTTCCCGCCGCGTCGAATCTCATTAGGTCAGCTGCTTCCGTGTGAGCATATGCTTGCGCAATTGGTAATTGTACTCCCTGATTAGCGCCTATTGGTCGACCAAAAACTATACGACTTGAGGCGTATTCAGATGCTTTATCAATAAAAAATTTAGCATCCCCAATTGCCTCAGCAGCGATCAGAATTCTTTCCGCATTCCAGGAATCAATGATATATCGAAAACCTTTTCCTTCTTCACCTATCAGATTTTCTGCAGGTACTTCAAGGTTATCGAAAAATAATTGATTCGTATGACGGTTGAAAGTCATATCAATAGGACGTACTTCAATTTGGGTTCCTGCAGTACGCATGTCAACCACAAAAACAGATAACCCCTCTGTTTTATTTTCTAGCTCTTCATAAGGTGTCGTTCTAGCAAGTAGTAGCATTAAATCTGATTGGGCTACTCTGGAAATCCAAATTTTCTGACCATTAATAATGTATTTGTCCCCGCTACGCTTAGCTGTTGTTTGTATGCGTGTTGTTTCAGACCCGGCATCCGGTTCAGTCACCGCGAATGCCTGTAATCTAGTATCACCCGCTGCGATTCCAGGGAGATATTTTTGTTTCTGGAAGGAATTTCCATGTCGCAAAATGACACCCATTATGTACATTTGCGCGTGGCATGCAGCTGAATCTCCACCGGAACGATTAATTTCCTCTAAAATTACACTAGCCTCCGTAACAGACATTCCGCCTCCTCCATATTCTGAAGGAATCAGAGCTGAAAGCCAGCCTAATGCAGTCATTTCCGTAACAAATTCTTCTGGGTATTTGCCCTCTTTTTCTAGAGATCGCCAATAATTTCCATCATATTTTTTACAAACATCACGCACCGCGTTTCTAATATCGTTTAAATCTTGCAATTGCGAATTCATAGGCATTATTTGATTGGATCGTTAAGTTGAATCGTTGTCAACACTATCCAACTACTCCACNTTCATNAAAATTCTTAANCNCTTCTGAGGTATATCCCAAAACATCTNTCAAAATNTGCTCAGTATGTTGACCTAACGTTGGCGGAGGGTTAAATATTTCGTTTTCAGAGTTCGAAAACTTAAATGGATTGCCCGTTGCTTTAAAGCTTCCGCCTTCTGGATGTTGAACGTCCACGATCATATTTCGACTAAGCACCTGTGCATCTCGAACAGCGTCTTCCAACGCATTGACGGGAGCGACTGGAATACCAGCCAAAGTTAATTCTTGTACCCAATCTTTTTTTGTTCTCCCAAGCATTATTGCCGATAAATGCATGTTTATTTCTTCGCGATATGCAATTCTAGAAGCTCTTTTGCTCAGCGCTTTCCGTGACAATTGTTCAATTCTCTTATGGTGCTCTGCATTCAAAGGCATTGATTCTAATTTTTCAATCAATTTTTCCCAATGGGAATCTATAGTTACTGCAATGAAGATCCAGCCGTCTGCAACTTCATATGCATTATAAGGAACGTGCAGCTGCATCTCATTACCCGTCCGAGGTGCNGGTATTCCTGACATAAGCTGCATAGTGGCATGGTAATTAATTAGCGAAATTTGTATATCCAGCATCGAAATATCAATATGCTGTCCATGCCCAGTTCTTTCTCTGCTTATAATCGCAGCAAGAATTGATAGCGCGCCTCCCATGCCGGCCGACAAATCTCCGTATAGAGGGCCTGCCCTAACAGGTGCTCCACTTGGCTCGCCTGTCATACCCATTACACCTGCATAAGCCTGAACAGTAGCATCTAATGCCGCACGATCCCTACCTGGCCCAGTCAAACCAAAACCCGTTATTGAACAGGCAATGATTCTAGGATTAATTTTCCTGAGTGATTCATAATCTATCTGTAAACGTGAAGTAACCCCAGGTCGGTAATTGTCAATTACAACGTCTGCCCATTGTACTAACTCTGAAAAAATTTCCTGACCCCTATTATTACGAAGATCTAAAACCATCGCTCTTTTATTACGTTGAAGGTTCATGATATGGGGAGTTAAAGATCCCATCACTAGATCAGGATCTGGACCGGAAAATTTCCTTGCATTCTCTCCTCCTGGAGGTTCAATCTTTATAACATCAGCGCCTAAGTCCNCAAGGATAGCCGCGGCAAATGGGCCAGAAACAATTGTGGTCAAATCGACAATTTTTATTCCCTCAAGCGGTCTCATTTTCTACCTTCATGCTTTTCTCATTATTATTCTAAAATCTAGCAAACTTGGTGCATAATACTACCTCAGATGAAAGGAGTTCGACTTGACCATAGAACTTACCAACGAAATGAAGTCTTTAATTGATAACGCATTCGAAGAAAAATTCCCATGTCTTCTAGGTACAGCCTCCAAAAATGGAGAACCCAATATATCTTTTAAGGGCAGCATGATGGCTTTTAGTGATAATCAGCTAGCCTTTTGGGAGCGCTCACGAAAAGGAGGCTATAGCCAATTACAAGAAAACCCATACGTAGTAGTTTTGTATCGCAATCAACCTGCAGGTAAAGCTTGGCGTTTCTATGGGATAGCATCTGTTCATACGGAAGGTGAAATTCGTTCTCAGATAATGGAACGAACAATTCAAGCAGAATTAGATAAAGACCCAGAGCGCTTAGGTGCTGGAGTTGTAATATCTATTAGTCGTATAGCCTCACTCGGTGGAGAAACCATACAAGAAGAGTAACTCTGTTTCATGGATAAAATATCTGCAGTAGCTTCGTTACAAAGCTTAGTACGTAAAAATTCATCAGCTATCCCTTTATATGAGGGGGCATTAATAATTGCATCCGCATTTGATCCCGATGTGGAGATCTCTGAGCAATTAACTTTGCTAGATAATCTTTCTCATGCAGCTAGGCAAGATATCAATTCCGAACAAAATCCCCTGCAGATGGTCAATGCATTAAATAGCTACCTTTTTGATCATTTAGGCTTAATTGGCAACGAATCAAATTACTATGACCCACGTAATAGTTTTGTTAATCAAGTATTGAAAAATCGAACCGGAATCCCTATCACTCTTTCCTTAATTTACATTGAAATTGGCAGGAAATTGGGCATTCCTTTTGAGGGCGTTGGTATGCCTGGCCATTTTCTAGTACGCCATGCCAATGAGGTCTCTTTCTATATAGATCCTTTCCATCGTGGAGCCATATTATCGAAGGATGAATGTGCGAACCTAATGCAAAAAACCAATCCGTCTATACGATGGAGCGATAATTTTCTGTTACCCATATCAAATATTGAAATTTTAGCAAGAATCTTGCGGAATTTATGCGCAATTTGGCTTCAACAAAGGCAAACAGCCAATGCAATTTTGTCATTAACTTTGCTGATTACTTTACAACCTGATGAACTAGGTCACTATAGAGATCGAGGGATGCTTTTTTATCAGTCCAACAGCCCAGGCAAAGCACTCGATGATTTATCTTTATACCTTACAAAGACAGTTGCTGCGCCAGACAAATGGTATGTTCAACGAGTAATTAACTCGATTCAACTGGGGGAAAATCTCCCTAATTAAGAGCGTCCGCTCCGTATTGAGCAACTTCTTCATCCTTGTCTGGAGGACCACCGCCAGCAGCCACCGCTCCGATTAGTTGCCCATTTTTAAATAATGGTACTGCTCCCTGGACCCATGTAATACGTCCTCCATACAGATCTCTTACGTTCTCTAGCAAAGATGCAGGAAATCGACTTGCCGCAACACCACTGGGTGTCCCCTTAGTTACAGCGGTTGCAACAGCTTTACCTCTAACTACATCAGGGGTAAAAGGATTAGTACCATCCATCCGGGCAGATGCAACGAGGCTAGTCTGGAGATCGACAACTGCAATCGCCATATTAAACCCAAGTTCTTTAGCCTTTTTAATCGCCGCACTAATAACAATATTTGCATCTTCCAAAGATATTTCATTCATCTAGATCACCTAATAAATCAATTAATCCAGCCTTCAAAACCGGTAACCATTCTTCTAAGTCGACGCTAAGTGGGATAGTGATATTGATAGTATTCTTCTTCATCATACCTCCTGTTCCGATGCTCCATTGGCCAGGATCTTCTTTCCCTAAATCTACGTTTAATGCCTCTCTATCAATACCTAAACTATCCGTAGTTTCAAAAATCAATTCCATGTCTTTTATGTTAATAATCTCTTCCATAAAACCTTTACTTACATAAAATGTATTTTTTCATAGTACTTACACAAAACATTAAGCTAACTAATATAAATTTAAATCACAAATCAAAGCTTATCGTATTACTTTCTCGTTGACACTTCCAAGAGTAAATTGATACGATTAGAAGGCCGTAACCTACTAAATTATTCTTACGCTTGTACTCTATACAAGTGTAGATTGGGTTAAGTGTTTTCAGGGGCTTGGCNTTGAGGTAGTAAAATCATGAAAATTATTGGGGCGAGTGCGGTATGCGAAGCGTTAATTGACCAAGGGGTTGAAGTTATTTTCGGCCACCCTGGCGGCGCTATTTTACCTTTTTATGACGCTCTCTGGCATTACCCCAAATTACGTCATGTCTTGGTGCGGCATGAGCAGGCAGCTGCACATGCAGCAGAGGCATACGCTAGGCTTACGGGAAATGTTGGGGTTTGCGTAGCAACATCTGGGCCTGGAGCGACAAATTTGATGACTGGCCTTGCTGCCGCCAAAATGGACTCAACCCCTTTAGTGGCAATTACAGGACAAGTAGCGCGTCCTTTTATGGGCACTGAAGCTTTCCAAGAATGCGACACAGTCGCAATGTCAACTCCTGTAGTAAAAAAAGCATTTCTGATTATGAACCCAGAGGAAATCACCGAAACCATTCAAGAGGCATTTAGAGTTGCTCAAGAAGGGCGCCCTGGACCCGTACTCATCGATTTACCAAAAGATGTACAAGCGGAATCATTAGAGCGAGCTATATCAGATAACCGAGGTTTAAAAGGACGGATATTTCAGGTTAATACCAAACCTGATTTGAGCACAGGTTCTATAAAAGAAATTACCAAAGCTGCAAAACTATTGAATCGAGCTCAAAAGCCATTGCTTGTGGTGGGACGCGGGGTTCATTCTTCGAAAGCCTGGAGTGAAGTACTAGAATTAGCGGAGAAAATGAATGCTCCCGTGTTAAATACTTTACATGGGGTGTCTGCTTTTCCTCGCCACCATAACCTCGCCTTCGGAATGCTAGGTATGCACGGAATGTACTGGAGTAATCTTGCCACAGTCGAGGCTGACGTTATTTTCGGTATAGGAATGAGATTTGACGATCGTGTCATTGGAAAACCAGGAACATTTGGTCCCAATGCAAAAATTATTCATCTTGATATAGAGCAATCACAAATCAATAAAAATGTAAAAACCGACATAGGTTTGATTGGTGACGTTAAAGCCATTCTTTCAAATTTGACCCCATTAGTGGAACAGAAAGATGAGTTATCTCCTTGGCTAGACCAAATGAACGACCTTGTGAAAGGCCATCCAAGTATTGACGTACCAGACGTGGAAGTCATCACTCAGCAGTATGTCCTACGTGAATTAAACAAAATTATCGAGTTAAGTCCCTCGCCAGTCGTGGTAACTGGTGTAGGGCAACATCAAATGTGGACTGCTCAATTTATGTTCCTTCCAACACAAAACTCATTTGTGTCTTCAGGTGGGCTCGGTGTAATGGGCTTTGAAGTACCAGCTGCAATTGGAGCTCAGGTTGCACGCCCTGGCTCAACTGTCTGGGCTATATGCGGCGACGGCGGTTTCCAAATGACTTTGCAAGAACTCGCAACTATTGCACAAGAACATTTGCCAGTTAAATTAATCATCATGAACAATGGCTACTTGGGTATGGTTCGTCAATGGCAAGAGTTATTTTATGATCATCATTATAAATCTGTTTCAATGAGTAGCCCGAACTACGTAAAGCTCGCTGAAGCCTATGGAATCCCTGCAGTAAATGTCAGTACAAAAGACGAAGTAGGAATGGCAATTGCAACAGCTGCAGAACATCAGGGCCCCTACCTGATTAATTTCTTTGTTTCTCCTGAAGAAAATGTGTACCCAATGGTACCCCCTGGAGCAACATTAGCTGAGACAGTTGAAGACCCTAGAGTAGTTCATTACAAAGAACCAGTTCATGTCATCGAAGGCTTAGTTTCTTATCCTTAAATTTGTCGAACTTTTATAAATATAACGAGATTGCGTAAAAATTGTTTTCGGTGATAATTTCACATTTTAATTATTTTTCTGACTGATTCATTTCAATAGATAATATATTTTCGTAAATATTGATATTTTTTTAACTTAATTCGAAATTTCATTATACGAAATTTACCATTGACACAAATATTTCTCAGAATTAGAGTTCAATCTGTGGGTTTATACCCTTAGGTCAGGGTGCACTGGAGCCTATTTATATACTAAGGTTAGAGGTAAAGTGCATGGCTATATATTTCTACGAGACGAGGTTCTGCCATGAGCGGTAGAACGGAATTGAATTTAATTTCTGATGGCTCCATTCGAATTGATGGTGGAGTCTTGTTTGGGCAATATCCTAAAAGCCAGTGGCAAGAATGGATGTCTGCGGACCGCAGGAATCGGGTAAAATTGGGACTCAATTGNCTTTTAATTCGAGTGGGAGATCAGAATTTCCTTGTCGATACAGGAGTTGGAGTGAAACACACTCCTGAAGAAAAAGAAACTTACGGATTATCCACTAGCCAATTACTTTCAGAACTTAGATCGCTAGGACTTACTCCGCAGGATATTAATGGCGTAATACTGACAAGTCTTCATTATGAGCATACAGGTGGATCAACTCGGGTAAGTCGAAGAGGGGAAATAGTACCTACTTTCCCAAAAGCTTCCTATTTTGTGCAGCGGGAAGCGCTGGAGGAAGCTTTTTCACCGACGGAAAGAGGGGTTAACGGTTTTGTACCCAATGATTATTTACCTTTGCAAAATAAAGACAAGCTTGAATTAGTTGATGGGGAAGATTTTATCGCTCCNGGTCTTCAAGTTCGAAAGGCATCTGGTCCTTATGAAGGCCATCAAATTGTACTTTTTACTCATGGTGGTGAACGTGTAGCGTTTTTAGGAGACCTTGTTCCTACTCCTTACCACCTCCAGTTGGCTTGTATAGCTGCAAGTGACCGTCAACCTGAGGAAACTCTCAGCGTAAAGCGTAAAATCTTAGGAGACGCGGTGCGTGAAGGATGGTTATTAGTTTTTAGCCACGGAGTTAATGAAAAAGCAGGATATCTAGAAAATCGCGGTGGCCGATTATACTTGCGACCAGTCTCGCTACATTAGGTATTACTAACCTCTTTTAGGCAAAAGTATTTTTTCTTAGTATTCATCTAAGGAGTTCATCTTGAAAATATTCGTTACAGGAATTGGCATGGTCACGCCCCTTGGGCTAGATACGAAATCTTCGTGGAATGGATTACTTAAAGGTAAATCTGGAATCAAACGGATTACTTCATTCGATCACAGCGGATTTGAAACCACGATTGCAGGTGAAATCCCTGATTTTGACCCAACCCTTTACGTTGACAGAAAACAAGCTCGAAGGCTTGATAGATTCGCCCAATTTGCTGTTGCATCCACAGCGCAGGCACTTGAGCAGGCTAAACTCAGTCTTGATGATTCCAACGTGGATGCAACAAGAGTAGCATCCGTAATAGGAAGTGGTATTGGGGGAATTATTACACTTTCAGAGCAATGGGGAGTTCTGAATGAAAAAGGACCGTCAAGAGTCAATCCTTTCCTAGTGCCAATGATGCTTGGAGATATGGCCTCTGGGCAAGTCTCTATTCTTTTCGGTGCTAAAGGGCCAAACTATTGTACTGTTACCGCATGTTCGAGTGGAGCGGACGCCATTGGCATTGCTGCGAAAATGATAAGTACAGGCGAAGTAGATATTGCCATAGCAGGAGGAACAGAAGCTCCGATTTGCCCAATTGCCGTTTCAGGATTCAATGCTTGCATGGCTCTATCAAAATCTAACGACAAGCCAGAAGAAGCTAGTCGACCATTTGATCACCAAAGAGACGGGTTTGTAATGGGAGAAGGATCAGGGATTTTAATTCTTGAAAGCGAAAAAAGCGTAATCCGCCGTTCTATTAACCCTATTGTCGAACTGGCTGGATATGGTGCCTCTTCTGATGCTTTCCATGTTACGCAACCAGCAGAAGGAGGAGAAGGTGCGGCAAGGGCNATGCAGATAGCACTTGATTCCGCATGTATGTCCCCGGTTGATATTAGCTACATCAACGCGCATGGCACTAGTACTCCAATGAATGACAGGCTTGAAACTCAAGCGATGAAAGCGGCTTTCGGTAATGAAGCCTACAAAATAAAAATTAGCTCTACGAAATCCATGACCGGGCACTTACTTGGAGCTGCTGGCGGAGTTGAAGCTGCAATTACAGCGCTGGCGGTATCGCAAAGCGCTGTACCTCCTACAATAAATCTAAATAATATCGACCCTGATTGCGACCTCGATTACACACCCCATCATAGTCAAAAAGGTATNGTGAAAGCCGCGATGAGTAATAATCTGGGGTTCGGAGGTCACAATGCCTCATTAATTTTCAAGAAAATTAATTAATGGAACACGAAAAAAATTACTTCACAGGCCAGCTAAAAAAATGGCTAATTCTTGAAGACATAGGTACGTCAAGTCTCGAATTTTATCCACCCGTCATAAAACACCTCCTGCATTTGCGGGGGCTTTATGAAAATTCCGAAGCAGAAGAATTTTTATCTATTTCAAATACCCTATTTGAAAACCCCTATACATTGCCGGATATAGAAAATGCCATTAAGCGNCTACACGAAGCCAAGCTACAAAAAGAAACTGTTGCTGTATTTGGTGATTTTGACGCAGATGGAGTAACAGGAACTGCTCTATTAGTAAAAGCTCTTCAGCGGTTCGGATTGAATACACTTAGTTATATACCACACCGTGTAAGGGAAGGACATGGACTCAACAAAGATGCCATAAACAAGCTAGAAAAAGAAAATGTCAAACTTATAATCACAGTTGACTGTGGCGTAACCAATCTAGAAGAAATCGCTTATGCTAAGTCTTTAGANATCGATACAATTGTTACCGACCATCATTTAACTGCAGAGTATCTCCCTGATGCAGTCGCTATTATCAATCCTCATGCAAAGAATTCTTCGTACCGATACGACCATCTTACTGGCGTAGGGATGACGTTGAAATTATCTCAGGCGTTACTTCAACCTTCTCTACAAGAATCATGGAGTGTCGGTCTAATGGAACTTGGAGCTATTGGAACCATCACAGATATGGCGCCTTTAAGTAAAGAAAATCGATACATTGTTGACCGAGGAATCAAAGATCTACGAAATACAAAATCCCTTGGTTTAAAAACATTGCTTGCTAAAGCTCGCGTACCCTTAGATTCTGTAAATGCAAGCACGATAGGGTTCACTATTGGACCTCGTATCAATGCAGCAGGACGACTTAATCATGCGGATATAGCATTGGAGTTAATGCTCACTGAAGACAGCGAAAGAGCTCAAAAAATAGTCGAGGAATTAGATTCTTATAATTTAGAGAGACGAGAGTTAACAGAAGAAACATTTAAGGAAGCTTTATCTGAAATCCCTTCACCTACTCCCCCAGTAATTGTAGTTGGTAATAAAAGATTCAACCCTGGAGTGATAGGTCTCGTTGCAGGCAGAATTTCAGAGCAATTTGGTGTTCCTGCAGCGATTTTTTCTATAGACAATGGTCAGGTCATGGGTAGTTGCCGAAGTAGAAGTGAATTCCATTGGTCTTCTGCACTAGAACAATGCGATGATTTATTAATAAGGCATGGCGGACATGCACAAGCAGCCGGATTCACTTGCCTCGCGGATAACTTGGCNGAGCTTACAATGAGGCTTGAATCAATAGCTTCCGAAACAAGAACTGATGCTAATCAAGAACTATCTGAAAATACGATCGAAGCTGAAGTGGAACCCACGGANCTAATGGGCAAAACCTATGAATACCTTTCGATGTTTGAACCTCACGGAATAGATAATCCTAACCCCACTTTCCTGCTTCGCAACGCAAAAGTCTTAAAGGTAACGAAAATTGGCAAAGTGGGAGCACATTTCAAATTATCTGTTCTGGTAAATGGTACAACATGGGACGCCATTGCATTCAAACAAAATTGGATTGATGGCACTGAGTTTGTTGATTTGGTTTATTCCCTTGAAATAGATCAATGGCAAGGGAGAAAACAGTTGCGACTGGGTGTTAAAGATTACACTCCAAGCTTACAATCAACGTTGGATTTCAGTTGAACTTAAGGCTTTTCCACTCCTGGATTAAAAAAGGGAATATGCTCATATCGCCCTCCAAGAACTATTTCCGCAGGGGCTCCTAACCAGTTCTCTAATACGGACGAGTAAACTTGACGAAAGTCTGTTGTAAATTTCAAATTATTCTTGTATATGTCGGTAAGGCTTGATCTTTCTCCATATAACCCGCCCTTAATTGGAGTACCAACTAAAAACATTGGGCCTGCAGAACCATGATCTGTTCCGCCGCTAGCATTCGCCTTCACCCGGCGCCCAAATTCAGACCAAGTCATAATTACAACATTCTTATCCCTGCCATGCGCTTTTATGTCCTTGTAAAAAGCAGCTATCGAATCTGCAGTGTCTTTCAATAAAGCCTCTTGCCTTGGGATTTGTGACGCGTGGGTATCAAACCCTCCGATTTGAACATGCCCTACCCTAAGCCCAAGGTCAGCATCAATAGCTTCAGCAACGAATTTGAGTGATTGGGCCAGTTTGGAGCTTCCATATTCGACCGCAGGGATATATCTCTTATGAGCCTTTTGGATTGCAGTTGAGCTTTTCACCGCGGCATCTAATGTATTATCCAATAACGCGCTAAATCCAGAAATATCCTTAGCAGAAGCGTATATATCTAAGAGGGCATTAGTCCGGGCCTCTAAGTTAGTTCTACTTCTCGGATCAGCTTTTAGCATATATGCGGCCGGTGTTTTTGCCATTGGAACTGTGACTTTTGATGAAGCTAATGCCCTTGGCATTTTAGAGGCAACAACTAATGAATTAAGCTCTGCTTGTTCTGCAGCAATTCCCTCNAGGTATCGTCCCAACCATCCATCTGGCGAACGTGTACTTTCATATTGTCCAGTTTCCCAGATATCCATAGATTCAAAATGTGAGAAGTTTTGTTTTGGATACCCAACACCCTCTACCGCAGCTAATACCCCTTCATCCCACAATTCTTTAAATGCATTCAATATAGGATGAAAGCCAACTTGACCATCAATAGGTAAAACATCATTTTGTGGTATGGCTAGCAAATCACGGTGTTCATAATAAGCTGGGTCATTAGCAGGAACTATAGTGTTTAGGCCGTCGTTCCCACCTTTCATTTGAACGATTATCAGTGTACGTTCACCCATAGGAGCAACAGAAAAGGGTTGTTCGTGTACTGCTGCAGCAACTGCTCTGCTAAAAACGGCAGGCATTATGGTCGCAGCCGGGACCACTGCAATACTTCCTTTAAGGAACTGTCTTCTGCTAATCAACATAATTATTCCTCATGAAAGCTGAAAATCCGGCGACGAAATCATTAAATAAACGAGTGTCTTTATTTTCTCTTCGAGCGAACGCTTCTGGTTAGGGAATTTGGTAGCACTCGCAAGGTTTTCAAAAAGTGAAACATAGAAACGTCGTTCTTTCTCTTGCATTCGACCTCCNAAGAGGAGTTCATCAAAGCTACCGACTATCGCACCGCCAGCCTGTATTTGCGGATTATCCAAAAGAGAAAGAGGGTTAAAGTCTATCCGCGATTTATTCTTAGTCGTAACAATCTCATTTGCTGCATTAATTCTTGCCATAAGCGTCTGACTGTTAAGCCACGATGTACCTCCGTCCCAACCGGCTACGTCAGGGGGATGGAAAAGCTCTTGCCCCATGCTAGTAACATCACCGTTCAAAGTCTGAAAATTTGTTTCTATTTCCAAGACTCGGACAATACCAGCAACGTACTCTGCAGGCGATTTCACTAATGCACCAACAGCTTTATCACCATAAAATTCTGGGGACTCAAATATTGCACGTAAAACAGGCTTAATATTGGTATTATTCTTACGGAAAATTTCGGCAAGCCTGGATATTACTTCCGGTTCAGGAGATTCGTATGCAAAATACTGCCATAACCGCTTCGAGATATATTCAGCTGCAACAGGTTGTTGCATAATTATGTCTACAACATCATCACCATCAAAATCGCCAGTCTGCCCAAGAAAAGTTTTCTGCCCATAATCATGCTGCTTTGAATTGAAACGAAATAGGGTTTTCTTTTTCAATTCCCATCCAGTAAACGACCTAGCAGATTCACGAACATCTTCTTCCGTATATTGATCGAGACCTAATGTGAATAACTCCATTAGCTCTCGCGAGTAATTTTCATTAGGTGCCTTCTTTTTATTTGACCTGCTGTCTAGATAAATCATCATTGCCGGATCACGAGAAACTGCTTTGAGAAGCTGATCGTATCTTCCAATAGCATTATCGCGAAACAAATTGTTCTGCTGGATTGTCTGGGGCCCATCTCCTGTAATTTTGTCTGAACTAGTTAAAATCCCATGCCAAAACAATGTCATTTTTTCTTGCAATGGCCTAGATGAATANGCCATATTCATAAGCCACCATCGCTGCTTGTGAGATAAAGAATCGTTCAAATTAAATGTCTGCTTTGACAGGCGCTCTTCTAAAGCTCCGTTATCTCGATTCTCGTAATTTAAAAAATGATCTATCGTACCTTGGAGTCCAAGCTTGTTGTATTTTTTCAACTCCGCCCGTGTTGCACCAAAACCTGCACGCCAAGCTAAGTGCCTTATTTTTTTCTCCTCCGTATCAAGCTTCGGGGTTGGTCGGAAAACATTTTGCGGAGGCGGCACAGGAGTAGGTGTTGCTGTAGGTACAGGCGTAGGCGTAGGAGTAGGTGTTGCTGTAGGTACAGGCGTAGGTGTTGCTGTAGGTACAGGCGTCGCAGTTGGTTTGGGTTTTGACGCAGGTGTTGCAGTAGGAATAGGAGTAGGTGTTGCAGTGGCAGCAATGTTTGCACTAGGTGTTGGGCTAGCTTCAGGTATTATTCCAGTAGAAGACTGGGGTAGAGGCGTAACTGAAGATGCATCAAATGGAGTAGCAGTTGGATATACATTAGTAGTCCCAAGCGCAGTTGTCTGAACTTCTTGGGTTGCATCAAGTTGCTGGCATGCGACTAAAAATGCCGGTAAAGCGGTAGCAGCTAAACCTAGTCCTGCTGCTCTGAATAGAAATTGACGACGATCTAGTCCCAAAGCAGAAATAGTATCTTGCATTTCGGGCTGCTTATCTGTCATTTCCCCTTCAATAGGTTCCATGCTTACCTCATATGTTCAACCTACTTAAATTATAGTAATGACAACATAATTTTGGAAAGAGTTTTTTGGTAAATTCAATACTAATTGCTGATCAAATTGTTTTACTGATTACCTACAAACACTATATTTTGTTTAGGTAACATTAATGGCTAAAGAAAATCCTACCAATCCACATGTCCATTCATTTATTAATCATCTGCGAGCAGAGAGAGGTTTAGCTGCAAATACTGTCGATGCTTATCGAAGCGATTTACAACAAATTTCAGAATATTTCTCTAAGGATAAAATTACGGATAATTTGATCAACGTTGATCAATCTAGTTTAGAGGAATTGATACTTAAGCTTAAAAATTCGTCCTACTCAGATACTAGTATCGCAAGGAAATTAGCCTCTCTAAAATCATTTTTCCGGTTTTTACATGAAGAAGGAATTGTCTTAACTAATCCTGCAGAAAAATTGAATGTTCGCAGTGCTTACAGAAATCTGCCAATTACCCTCTCTGAACAAGAAGTAGTGCGTCTACTAAAAGCGGCAAGTGCCCGAACTGGACTAGAAGGGTTAAGAGACCGAGCAATGTTTGAGCTTACGTATGCAGCTGGCTTGCGTGTTTCTGAAATAGTTGGCCCTCAAGGATTACAAATTTCTTCTTTAAACTTAGAGAATGGATGGATTCGAATTACAGGCAAAGGTAATAAAGAACGGTTATCCCCAGTTTATCCAGGAGTGGCAAATTTAATTCGGCATTACGTTAATGAAGTACGACCAAAACTTCTTGTCAGATCTAAGAGGAATTTAAGAGCCACTTCAGCCTTATTCATCAACTCTCGAGGAACTTCTATGACACGTCAAGGGTTTTGGCTACTTCTCAAGAAAACGGCGGCAAAGGAGGGTCTTGAGACAAAAATATCTCCTCATACGCTTCGTCATAGCTTCGCCACCCATTTACTGAACGGAGGAGCATCATTACGCCATGTCCAAAGCTTACTAGGACATGCTAATATCTCCACTACTCAAATATATACTCATTTGACAAACCAGCAAATAAAAGAGGCATTCAGAAAAGCACATCCTCGAGCTTAAAGAGGAATCAATATATCTTGGTTAAGAGAAGATGGCTTGCCTATTGCTATTATCATTGGCCCAATAGTAATTGGATCAACGGAAATAGTCTCACAGGCCTCCAAATTTTTATAACCGATATGCTCAGTTCCACAGGTATCTGATTCAATCGTGTCGATAATCAAAAAATTAGTTTAGAATGGGGTCAATATGGCAGGAAAAAACTCAAAAAGTAGAGCCGCAGCTGGGCAAGCAAAAGCTAAAGAGCGCGCACGCAAGAAACTTCGAGGTACCGGCACTTCTATTGCAAGTTCAGCATATGCCGCTGCTTCTTCAGCGAAAGAGGTTGAACCAAGTGCGGGTACAATCAATGAATTAGCTGATGCTCCATCGCCCGTATCAGCACAGCCGGCTACTTTAAGTAATAATCGCCCTACTCGGCAAGCTGCAGCAATCACAATCGCTGCCTCGAGTGGTTTGCGAAAGGAAATTGCATTAATTGGGTCAATGACGATTGTTGTATCTGCAATAATGATCGTACTTAGACTTTACACTGACCTTGGAAACTAAATTTATATTGAATAATATCTGAGTTTTCTTTAATAGCCGTGCCAACAAAGCTAGTTCATTCTTCAAATTCACACCTAAGTCAGCGTATTGCCGCCTTGCCTTTACTTCCAGGGGTTTATTTGATGAAGAACTCCGAAGAGAAAATTATTTATGTTGGTAAGGCTTCAGTACTCCGTAACCGCGTTAGGTCCTATTTTCAAACGCTTAGTACTAAAGAGCCTAAAGTGCGATCAATGGTCAAGAAAATTGCTGATTTTGAATTTATTGTGACCGCATCGCCCCAAGAGGCCCTTTTACTTGAGAACCTGCTTATAAAGAAGCATAAGCCTTATTACAACGCTAGACTCAAAGATGATAAAACTTATCCCTATATCAAAATTGATACTAGAGAAGAATTTCCACAAATTTATTTCACTCGCAGGGTAAATCCTGACGGAGCAAAATATTTTGGACCTTTTGCTAGCGCAAGTTCTGTAAGAAAGACGATGAGTTTGCTCAAAAAATTATTCCCTTATCGTTCATGTACTAAAACAATTACGGGAAACGATGACAGTCCTTGCCTTGAGTACCATATTCACCGCTGTATCGCACCTTGTACAGGTAAAGCAAGTAAAAGCGAATACCATGAAGTAATCAACCAAGTAGTCAAATTTCTTCAAGGAGACTCTGAAGATATCGTTCGCCTTATTCGAGGGCAAATGTCTGAAGCATCAGAGGAATTACAATATGAGAAAGCCGCAATATTAAGGGATCAAATAAGTGCCATCGAATCCGTTACAGAAAGGCAAAAAATCGTATCTCAAAAAAATGATGATTCCGACGTCATTGCTCTAGCAAATGATAATAGAGAAGCCTGGGTAGAATTATTCAAAATACGAAAAGGTAAGCTCATTGGACGGGAGCATTTTCTAATGGAAGGGGCTTATTTTGAAAATGAATCCTGGCTTATCGAACAATTCATGCAGCAATTTTACGAAGTTACCAGCGACATCCCTAAATCAATCTTGGTTCAATACCCAATTCCCAATACAATAACTGTTCAAGAATGGCTTAAAAGCAGAATCGGACATAACGTTTACGTACGGTGTCCACAGCGGGGTAGTAATCTGCAAATGATAACTATGGCTGCAACCAACGCAACTGAAGCCTTAAACCAGCGCCGACTACAATGGCTAAGTCAGTCTGACAAGGTACTACAAGCCCAAGTACAACTACAGGAATCATTAAATTTGCCGGAATTGCCAAAACGCATAGAGTGCTACGACATATCGAATACTCAAGGGACTAACTCTGTCGGCAGTATGGTCGTGTTCGAAAATGGGAAAGCAAAGAATTCACAATACAGACGTTTTCAAATAAAAACAGTTGCACAAATTGATGACTACAGTTCTATGAGAGAAGTTCTCACGAGGAGATTCAAGCGCCTTGGGATAGCGAGCCAACAGTTAGTAAAAGAAAGAGACAATTCATCTCAAGCAGATGAGGATTATACAATTGACTCATTCACAAATATCCCACAATTAGTGATCATCGATGGAGGGCGTGGCCATCTGAACGCGGCACTTGAAGTGTTTTTGAATCTCGGAATTAAAAACATATCACTCTGCTCACTTGCTAAAAGAGATGAAGAAGTTTTTCTTCCAGATGTGCCAGAACCAGTTTATTTAGATCGAAATTCACCAAGCCTATACTTAATACAGCGCATTAGAGACGAGGCGCATAGGTTTGCAATAACCTACCATCGCCAACGGCGATCACGTTTGAGCATTAAGTCAGAACTTGATAGCGCTCCAGGGATAGGTCCTGTTCGCAAAAGGGTTTTACTAAAAAAGCTTGGAAGCCTCAGCGGAGTGAGAAGCGCAACCATCGAACAAATTGCGGAAATAGAAGGTATGTCATTAGCTTCCGCCACCAAACTCAAGGAATATTTAGGCGGCGGAAACTGATAGTATTAAATATCTAGCTGGTCAGTATCACCTAGCTCAATTTGAGCAACTGATCGCTGAGATGCCTCTAAGAAACCTTTTTCACCATCTAGACTAGCTTCATCGTCGTTCTGCTCATCTGAGGTGCTATTTTGAGCCATTTCGCTTTTAAGCGTTTTTAGTAATGTAATTGCAACATCAATATATTCTGGAGTAAGTGGAACAGAAAGGTTCCGCCCAGAGGCAATTAACTGAAGTTCATTGCCAAGCATGGCATTTTGTTGCCCCGTAGAAATGATAGAGCCAGAGTCAGTCAGAATATTCTGGTTTTTTTCAGAATATTCTGGTTTTTCCTCTACTTTAACAGGTCTACCTAAAACCCTAATCGCGTCAGTGAGGTGCTTTTGTATTAATGGAGCTCTTCGAACAATTTCATCACGTGGGGCACGTGAAATCTCTTCAAGTCCAACGAGCATGCTCATATCATCTGGCACTTCGCCCTCAAAACGGGTATAAAGCTGCCTAAGCAATTCAACTCGCTGGAAAGCTTCAGCTCGAGCTTCATGTCCTTCCTCCGTACTCCCAGGGTGGATCACACGCTGTGCTAAGGGTGAAATTCTTAATTCTCCACGCCCTTCCAGCAAGCCAAAATCCCGCATAGCTGCAACTTTAGCGAATAATGTTCCACTACCCTCAGACATACCTAATTCCCAAGCAAGTCCCTTAACGCTAACAGTACCTTTGAATTTGGCCAAAATACGGCCAGCAATTTCCACTGCATCCCCAAATCGAATATCCGGATATGAATAAGGTCCCAATTTTGCCATATACCCCCCTNGAAAAACCATTCTGGCTCCCCACCAGTAGAGCAATTATAGCAATTTGCTACGAATTGTCAATAATATTCCTTGGTGTTTGCTAAATATTCTTATGTTAATACAGATATTTGCTGTATTAATTCCTATTTATTCCTGAAATAATCTGGTTTATCTGTACTAGTGGAGCAAATAGGCAGGTCAATGTAAACTCATCACTACTGACATAAATTGGAGGATTGTTATGCTTAATATTGGAGACTTGGCTCCTGATTTCACTGCAATTGCGGATGATGGGAGCGAGTTCACTCTCAGTTCTTTGAGAGGAACGAAGGTTGTCCTTTATTTTTACCCAAAAGACAATACCCCTGGATGTACGCAGGAAGCTTGCGATTTCCGTGATCTACACGAGAAATTCTTATCACACAACATAAAAATCGTTGGAGTTAGCCCGGATAGCACAAAATCACATGGGAATTTTAAAAGTAAATTCGCACTACCCTTCCCTTTGGTTTCAGACTCCGATCATAAAATAGTAACTGCTTACGGTGTGTGGGTTGAGAAAAAGAATTATGGACGCGTGTACATGGGTGTTACTCGAACAACTTTTGTTATAGATGAAACAGGGTATATAAGTGAAATTTTTTCCAATGTGCGAGTGAAAGGCCATGTTGATGCAGTATGCTCAGAAATAATCAACGGAAAAATTTGAGCCTAGGATTTTGTTTTTGCAGAATAAAACGAGCGTCGGCTTATATTGCTTGCTAACAATAATAATATTTCTAGCTGTAACTACCGGATGCAATAGTAAGCCCACTCAACGAACCTCACTTACAGTTGCTGTCGCATCAAGTCTACGACCAGTCATAGAAGATTTCGTCTCAATCTTTGAAACGAAATATCCACAAACAAAAATCTTCCTCGCTTCAGGTTCTTCAGGAGCTCTTGCTCAGCAAATAAAAAACGGTGCATCATACGATATTTTTGTATCGGCTAATCAGGTTTATACAGAAATGCTCCAGAATGAAGGATTCTTAGACGCAAAGGCTACTAGACCCATAGCTACAGGTAAACTTACGTTAATAAGCCATACTAACCAGAATTCAATTGATATAAATAAACTTCTTACCAGTGCTCAAAATAAGCATATTTCCATCGCTAATCCAAGGCTTGCGCCTTACGGTGAGGCAGCCATAGCTTTTCTAGAAGATAACGATATGTTAAGTACCAACAAAGAGAAAATCATATTTACCGAGAATGTAGCTCAGGCTTTTCAATTAATTTTGAGCAAGAATGCAGATCTAGGCTTTGTCTCGAAATCTCTAGTAAAGTCACATGCACCCGATAACTTTGGCATGGTTTATGAATTACCAGAACAATATAATTCGAAGCTAATTGTTACTGTTGGGCTCAATAAACAAGCAAACTCAAATCCAAAGGCAAATGAATACTATAAGCTGCTTTTTGAAAGTAAATATCAAAATATATGGCAAAAATATGAATATGAAAGTCTAATTGCTAATTGAGAATAAACATTGGATTTTGATGCTATACGCTTAACTTTACAGATCAGCCTCATAAGTACCTTAATGGGTCTTTTGCTTGGCGTCCCGATAGCCTGGTGGCTATCGAGTAGTTCGAGTTGGTACAAGAATATCATCTCTCAACTGATAATCCTGCCTATGGTCCTCCCACCCACAGTACTTGGCTATTATCTATTGCTATTATTCGGGAAAAACTCACTAGTCGGCCAATTACTAGACTCTGTATTAGGAATCTCTCTCGTATTTAACTGGAGCGGGGCCGTATTGGCTGCATTTTTCGTATCATCTCCATTTTTAATAAAAATCGTACAAGCAGGATTTGAAGGAATTGACAAGAAATTAATTGAAATAGCAAAAACTTCTGGAATGCAAAGCGGTAAAACGTTTNTCGCCATTACATTGCCTCTTTCATGGCGTTATATTGTGGCAGGATCTGCGCTTTGTTTAGCTCGATCAATGGGTGAATTTGGTGCAACCTTAATGATTGCAGGAAGCATTCCTGGAAAAACCCAAACATTATCGCTAGCTATTTATGATGAGGTACAAATAGGCAATTTATCCAGAGCCAACGCTTTAGCGTTNACACTTATGGTAGTAGCCTTAGGATTATTAGTTGCCTCCACTATTGTAATGCGGAAAAAAAGATTATTATAAAAATTAGTCTATAGACTGCTATATTTGACTTAAGCTTACACAAATGAGATCACTAACCAACTTAATTACTACAAGCTTACCGTTTGCCCTTGCAATTGGAGTAGCAATTATTGGCGCGAATATTACTGGTCCAGAATTCAGTTTTATTACAAGTAATGTCGAGCATGCGTCAAGTGGTTCTGCAAATTTTTTACACTCTCTGAGTAATTTTTTGCCGCTTGGATTTGCATTCACCGCTGGTATGGTAGCGTCTGTCAATCCTTGCGGGTTTTCGATGCTACCCTCATACTTGGGCGTNTTTCTTGCTGACTCAAAAGAGGAAAGTATTGCGAAAAACAGTTCATTTACAAATATATCAAATGCTTTGAAAGTAGGTTCAACTGTAACTATTTCATTCATATTGACCTTTATTGCTTTTGGCCTACCTATAGGCTTAGGCCTACGAGGTTTAGTTGATTACTTCCCTTGGTTTGGATTACTTGTTGGGATTCTCCTTTGCGCTGCAGGTGCTTATCTATTTAATGGAGGCTCGATTTATTCCACCTATCCTTCTCGAGCAGCAAGCCTAATCGTTTTACAACCAAGTCAAAATAGGTACAGAAATTATTTTCTCTTTGGAGTCGCCTATGCTATTGCATCTCTCAGTTGTACGTTACCGATTTTCCTTGNAGTAATTGGTGGTGTTTTCTCATCGGGCACAATAGTTACCGCGACCATCCAATTTGCCCTCTATGGACTAGGGATGGGGGTAGTAATACTGGGTTTAACGGCCTCTATTTCTGTGTTTAAAATGGCATCTTTTACTGTTCTGCAAAATATATCGAGACATATTCACATGACAAGCTCGGTCTTACTGCTTCTGTCAGGTTCTTTCATCGTTTATTATTGGCTAACTGTTGGAGAAATAATTTTAAAATTTAATTTTGCAAATTAAAAAAGGACAGTATGACACCCTCAAGAAAACGTAATCAGTATAATTCCACTCAATCTCAATCAAAAAATTCATTACCAATAAAAATTCTGCTTACAGCAATAATAATTGTTTCAATTGGAATCATTTCCATTGTGGCATACTCGACGCAATCTGATTCTGAAGAAATCGGTTTTCAATTACCACTACGAGAAGGACTACACTCACCACCTTACATTTATACTCTCGACATACTAGTCGATGACGAACCGAAACGGATACCTCCTACATCAGGTAACCATTTCGAAATGCTTAGTAGATGGGGCTTCTTAGGTGCTCCATTAGTTCCGGAAAATGTCGTACATAATATGGAGCACGGAGGTGTAGTACTTTGGTACCAGCCTAATCAGCCGAAGCTTGCAGGGTCTGTTAATCAGTTGATAGAAGAAATCGGCCAAAAGTGCATGGTTGCAGGTTCATATAAAGATATGTCTTACGCTATCGCCGCAACCGTATGGGGGAGAATCTTACCTTTGGAAAATTTTGATGCAGAAGAAATAAAAGAATTTATTTCCAAATATAGAGGTTCGCAAGGACCAGAAGCTCCTTTGTGTAAATCTCAATCCTAAATTCAATCTTCTAATGGCTAACAATAGGCTGCGCTAGTATCCACAAGCTCACAATGGTATAGCCAATCATTAATATCAAAATCGGAGATTGCGTCCTCAAAATATCTAATTGCGACTCGGATTTTTTGCTTGCAATAATATGCGCTGCATAAGTTGCAATCACATGGCCAATAATTATAGCAAATAAGCCTAAAATCCAAGCGAATTTTGCATCAATTATTGTAATATCAGGCTTATAATCTGCAGTTCCAAATACGTCCCAGCCCCATCCAAATGGATCTGATGCTAAAGCGATTATTCTCTGCCCTTGAATGAGCAAATAACTAAAATAATGCGCAACATGATATGCAAAAGCAATTGGAAGTAATGACACCGAAAATTCTGCTATAAGAGTAGTCATTTTCGTATTGTTTCGTGATGCCTTCTTACTCAATCCAATCGCAAGAAAAAAAACTGATCCGAGAACAAAAGGTGCACAAATCAATCCGATAGTTCTTATTCCTGAATAAGCATATGTTCCGAGCCATGCGAATGAATCATATGAACGTGCAAAAAATTTTGCCCATAATCCTGTTTCAGAAAAACCATCAAAAGACACTGTCGACAATACCAGGATTATAAATATTCCCTGTGAAAACGTAGGTGGAGCTTTCTCAATTAACCCTGTTCCAAAAAACTTCAAGAAAACTTGAGGCTTAGAATTGCACCATCTCAGTTCGCAAAAGGCCAATCTCGCAAAAAATCCTAAAATCATAGATAGAGGTTCACAATTTTTTAACCATATTTTGGGGTTGAAAAAAAACATCCCGGTCAAAGTGAATAAGGTATATATAGTTATTATTACCGACAGAGAAAATGGATCACTAGCATTGATCCAGACATTCTCAATCCAAGCAAATATGAAAAATATTCCCACCGCAGGCCAAGAGCTCAAGCCAGATGGGTACTGTGCATTTCTGGTTATTTCCTTAGACGCATACTTACGACTAATAGAATCGATCACTTCATGGATAATTAACCAGGGATTTATTAATTTCCACACATCACCAACGAACCCAATAAAAAAGATGGCCCCAACCCAAAAAATTATCCAAATAAATGTAGGTGCTATGTTTTGAACGGGATCAGGATCCCCTACAAATCCTGCTATAACTATAGTGAAAAATAAAAATACTGAAGTAGTTTTAGCTAATAACATGAAGATTTTGTTGTGCAGGTTCCGAACAAAAAACCAAGAACTAACATCTAAGTGAGGATTGCGAAGGGAAAAACCTTTTTGAAGAAACAGTAAAAGGAAAATAAACGTAGCAGATATGGAAATCCCTGCTCCTAAAAAATAAATTTCTAATGGAATTGGTAAATCATATCGCTCTCCAAAACCATGTGCATACGCAGGCTCAGGTAGCGAAATTATTACGGAAAAAGATGCGAATACTATTCCAAATATAACAGGCTTATTAACATTCATTTTGGCCGAATTTCAAGTACTGCAACTACCCTCTCATCATGCATTTTCTGATCACTGTGATGATCTGTATCATGACCATGATCTACGTGACTTCCATGAGAGCCATGTGATGCTATCTCAAATCTTCCTGTAGCAGTTGCAGAAAATATGAAGACCTCCTGCACTTTGGGTTTCATATTCTTTACTAATTCATATCCATGAATATGAATGGTTTCATTACTATCCGAAACAACAAAAATGCTTACAGTATCATCTTTGTATGCAACAAATTTTTCTGGTTCATCGATAGGGTTTTCTGAATTTAATTCAAGCGCAAATATTAGTACTTCAGGTTCTCTTTCTTGCCCGCACCCTGCAAACGAAAATAAAAAAATAAACGATAAAAACGATAACAATAAAGAGTTCTTAANCACGCTTGGCTTTCCTCCTGAGCACTGATCCGCTCAACCATGCAATTGTACCAATAAGCACAAATGCTGATACTAACACCTCCCATGGTATCGAATTTATTTTTTTAATTTCAACTGGTACAGAAAGTATCGAGCTTTCTCTTTCATTAGTCATATCAATTATTAAATCCCATATCCCCACGGTTTGCGGCCGAAGTAAAACAACGTACTTAACACCNTCATCAGTATTTTGTTCCTCCGCTAACTGAAAATTTAATTTTGTATTTTCTTGTATTGCGTGAATAAGTATTTTTTGCGGAGGTGAAAAAGGTCTATCAGTAGTTCCTCGAAAAAAAATTGAAACTTCTAAATAATTAACCAAAGGTATAGTAAATACTTCAATGAAATAATCACCATGTGNTCCTGAATAAACCAGTTCCTCATAGTCATGATACTGACCATGTGCATATGCACTATCGCTAGGAATAAGTGCAGAAAAAAACAGTAAAAATAATGTGAATCGAGTAAACATCAGCTAAGTAGATAGATTATAGTTTCTAAAACATTAATATTCACAACGAGGCACTATGACTAATTTCTGGCTATTCAAAAGTGAACCTAATACATACTCATTTAATGATCTTGTCAATGACGGTGTAACAGAATGGGATGGGGTACGTAATTTTCAAGTTAGGAATTGGCTAAGGGATACTATCAAAACAGGAGATCAAATTCTTTTTTGGCATTCTAATGCAAAGGAAATCGGAGTAGTAGGATCAGCAATTGTCGTTAAGGACGGGTATCCAGATCATACTGCTTGGGATCCATTATCTGACCATCCTGATCCGAAAAGTTCACCAGACAATCCCATTTGGTACATGGTAGATATAAAGCCGTTAAAAGAGTTCATGAAAATCATAACTATGCAACAGTTGCGAGATCACCCTGCATTAGTTGACATGGTTGTATTGAAAAAAGGCAATCGTTTATCTATTACGCCAGTTACTCAGGCAGAGTATCAAACTGTGATTTCTCTTTCAGAAGACTCTTAGGCTAGCACAGCATGAATCCATTTCGTCCAACTATCTACAAATTCTTAATACTTGGAATTTGTTTTATCTTTTTTTGGGTTGGTTGTACTCCAAAAATCGTAGAAAGAGAAAATTTTTTCNATGTAGAAGTAATTGAAATCGGGTCAGCTACTACCCTCACAGTCAAAACATTTAACGGAGGGATCACTTTACGACCAAGTACTGATGGAAAAGTACATGTCAAATCAGTTTTTCGCCAGCCTAAGCAAATTGATTACTCAATTGAAAATAATGAGAATGAAATCAAGATAGTGGCCAAGGTCAACGTAAAGGATGTTCGCCCTATACCAGGTGCAACTTTAGATATTAAACTACCCAAATCTCTACAACTACGTTTAACTAATAACAATGGCCCTGTGGTAATTAATTACGTTGAGTCAGATGCAAAAATTAACGTGACTGATGGATCAGTTTCAATAAATGAGTCAAAAGGATCTTATGATATCGAAGTCAAACGCGGCGACATTTTCCTCGAAGAACTAGATGGCAACGTCAAAGCAAGAAATAATGGTGGGGATATCGAGCTCAAAAATGCTACAAAAGAGTTTGGGTTCCGTGATTTAAAAGCGAATTCAGGTAACATTTACCTGATGCTAGACGATAAATCCTACCCTCAAGTAAGTATTCAGGCCTCTACCAATAATGGCAGTATCACCAATCTAAGCTTATTCAAAGATAGCAACCCTAACCGTCAAAAATTCACAAGCATTTATGACGGATCTGCATCTTCCATCAAAGCAACCACGAAAGATGGGTCAATCGAGATTGATTCTTATTATTCGAAATGAGGAATCACTTCTTTGGCAAATCGTTCCATCATATTTCGATTAAACGGTCGAGGAGTCATCAAAATAAAATGATTTATTCCAATTTCCACCCAACTATTCAATTTTTGAATTATTTCACTAGGCTCTCCTAAAAGCATACTGTCTTTTACTTGGTCCTCAGGGTTTTCATAAAAATCAGTTGTCTGAGTTGCTAAAGTGGCGCCTTTCGCTATTGTCTCTCTCACTAAGGATTTATCATCAGTTAAGTTAATTTGGATCTGAACAGAACGCCTCATTAAAGAAAAATCCCTCCCTATAGCATCACATGCGTTTTGCATACGATTCAAATTATGAATTGCTTCTTTCAAAGGNGCGATTTGGTTGTAATCATCCGCATGTTTAGCCGCAATTACTAAAGTTCTATCTCCTCTACCACCAACAATAATTGGCGGGTTAGGTTTTTGCACCGGCTTTGGCATCTGTGGTGCCTCATTGATTGAATAATATTTGCCGGAAAACGTTGCAGGTTCGTCATGCCAGATAGCTTTAATAACTGAGAGTGCTTCGTCTAGTCTTTCAACTCTTTCAGAGAAAGGAGGAAAATGCATACCATGAACATCAAATTCGTGCTTAACGTTCCCACTACCAATTCCCATCTCTGCGCGTCCGCCTGATACATGGTCAATAGTGTTTACTATTTTTGCAGTCATCACTGGGTGCCTAAAATTATTATTTATGACAAGCATGCCTAATCGTAAATTTTTTGTATGCCCTGCCATGGCGGCCATTACAGTCAACCCGTCAAGTCTAGCTGGAGTTGCACCTCTAGCCCCATGAATTTGCATTAAGTGGTCGGATGGATAAAATCCATGAAATCCAAGCTCATCACAAGTCTGGCAAATTTCAAGGAAGTCTTGCCAACCAAGCCCTGAACTGCCACCTACACTAAATAGAATCTTACCCATTAATTGCTCTCCTTTTGTGTGGCTAAAATGCACTAAGTTAATGCCTGCCCCACTTTTGACATAAATTTTTCGATTATTGCTCTGTCAAAAGGTCTTGGTGTAGTAAGAATAAAATGGTTCACACCCGCCTCGTGCCATTTCCCTATCTGTTCAACCATATCTTCTGGTGTTCCGAGTAATCGCGATTCAGAAACATGTTCTCTTAAGTCAGAGTATCCNTCTGCGACTTTGTGTGCTCCGTAATTAAAATTTGCAAGAGCATTATCAATGATTTTGTCCGCTTCCTGCTTATTGGAGGCAAAATCAAAAGGAACCTGGACAGAAAAACGCATACAACTGATATCACGATTCATTTCTTCTGCTTCTGCTTTAAATGTCGCTATATTCCTCTCCACCTGCCGCAGCGGTGCAATTTGATCCCAATCATCTGCATGCCTTAAGGCAACATTCCTAGTGCGAGCACTTATACCACCGACAATAATTGGAGGGTACGGCTTTTGAATTGGTTTTGGCATTTGGGGAGCATCATTAATTTGATAGTATTTCCCCTTAAATGTTGCCGGTTCGTCAGTCCATATTGCCCGCACAACAGATAAAGCTTCATCTAGCATCTCAATCCTCTCAGATGGCTTAGGGAAGCCGAACCCATGCACACTATGCTCTTGCTCAGACCAACCTGCGCCTAAACCAAATTCTGCCCTACCCTGTGATACATGATCGATAGTATTGAATATTTTCGCAGTAATAACAGGATGACGAAAAAGGTTATTTGCGACTAAAACGCCCAATCTCAGTTTCTTGGTGTAACTCGAAACAGCAGCAATTGTAGTAAGTGCATCTAGTCGATGGGGAGATGGGCCTTTCCCTGACTGCACAGTCATTAGATGATCGGACGGATAAAAAGCAAAGTAACCGGTATCCTCACATGCTTGGCAAATCTCCAAGAAAGATTCCCATCCTAAACCAGAACTACCGCCAATCGAAAATGTTAATTTATTCATAGCTAGATCATAATGCTTAATAAAAAATAGGCATATAGTGGCATTTTATTGTAGGGTTCATGTAAACAAATGAAATTAAGCAAATTGAGGGGAAATTAATGGTAGAAAAAAAGCAACTTGGCCTTGCAATGGTAGGTATTGGTGTAGGAGGAACAGAAATGCTTCCTGCAATGGAAGCTATGCCCGAATTGCGCTTGGTAGCGGGATGTGACATTGATGAAGAAATTTTGAATGAATTCAGTGCTCGTTATCATGCACGAGGCTACGGCGACTACGACGAAATGCTAGCGGATCCAGAAGTGGATGCAGTATGGGTTTCTACGCCTAATCGGTTCCATGCAGAACATTCGATAAGAGCAATGGAAGCCGGAAAGCACGTCGTCGTCGAAAAACCAATGGCTCTGAACATTGAAGATGCAAAAAAAATGGTCGAAACAGCAAATAGAACCGGCGTCAAATTCCTGGCGGGGCATACGCGCTCTTTCACTCCTCCTGTTCGAACAATGTGGAAAATTATTCAATCTGGGGAAATTGGAAAAGTCCGCGCTATCAATACATTTGCCTATACCGACTGGATGCTACGACCTAGAACGTGGGAGGAGCTTGATATACAGCAAGGTGGAGGCCTGCCAATGCGTCAGCTCCCACATCAAATTGACAGCGTTAGGCTTTTAGGCGGGGGTATGGTGAAAAGCGTGCGTGGTGCCACTGGCCAGTGGATGCCCGAGCGTCCTATTCCTGGATANTACACTGCATTCCTTGAATTTGAAGATGGCACTACTTCCTTGGTATGCCATAATGGATACGGATATGTAATGGGTGCAGAATTTGTGACTTGGGGGCATGATCGTCAACGCTACACTTCTGAAGAAAGAGTTGAAGTACGCCGACAAATGCGTCAAGGAATACGAGACGAAGGAGCAGATAAACAAGCTCTTCGAATCGGAGGCATGCAAGAACGGGAAATTTTCAAAGCCGAAAATGACGAAGTCTGGGTGCCTGAAGATCTAGGTCTCCTGCTAGTTAGTTGCGAAAGAGGAGATATAAGGCACGGGCCCTCTGGCTTAATTCTTTACAACGACACAGGTACACACCAAATTGACTTACAAATTGACCGTGATATGGGTCCGGGTTACAGAAGAGCAGAACTAGAGGAACTTTATGATGCTGTCGTAGAAGACCGTCCTATTTTCCATACTGGGGAATGGGGTCTTGCAACTCTTGAAGTTGTTTTAGGCATAATTCAATCCGGGCAAGAACACCAAGAAATTCAAATGCAATACCAAGTTCCTGTTCATGAAAGATATGGGGAGGCTAGGAATTTCTCACCTGTGTCGCTATAAGATTTAAAGAAAGGAAATAGTTATGACTAACGAAATAAAACCGCTCAAGCTTGGTGTAATTGGTGTAGGAGTTGGAGCTGCAGAAATGCTGCCTCCAATGGAGAGAGCATCCTACNTAGATTTATTTGCTGGGGCAGATATTGATCCTGATGTACGTGAGAGATTCAAAGCCCGATACCCCAATGCCCGAGTTTATGCGAGTGCTGAAGAATTGGTAGCTGATCCTGACGTGGAAGCTGTTTGGATTTCCACCCCAAATCGTTTCCATGCGCCAATGACAATCTTAGCTGCAAATCACGGAAAACACGTAGTTGTAGAAAANCCGATGGCTTTAGATATTAAGCAGGCTGAAGAAATGGTTGAGGCCTGTGAAAAAAATGGGGTCAAATTAGTAGCAGGTCACACACAAAGTTTTCAACCACATGTACGATTAATGAGGCAGATAGTAGCCTCGGGCGAATTAGGTCAACTAGGCGCGGTTAATGCTATTGCATATACTGATTGGGTCATTCGCCCACGTACTGCAGATGAATTAGATCCAAATCAAGGCGGTGGTTTAGTTTATCGGCAGACCCCTCATCAGATCGATAGTATTCGACTGATTGCTGGAGGTAAAGTCAAAAGNGTCCGTGGTGCGTATGGGCAATGGATGAAGTATCGATCAATTCCCGGTTACTATTCCGTGTTCCTAGAATTTGAAAATGGAGTAACTGGAGTTGCTATTCACAATGGATATGGATATTTCGTAGCTTCAGAATTGGTTCCATGGGGTGATGCCAATACTAGATACACTCCTACCGAACGGAATGAGATCCGTAAAGCTATGGCCGCAGGCACACGACCTGAAGATGCGGAAAAACTATCTCTCCGTATTGGAGGAGAAGCAGAACAGGCAATTTTCAGGAGTGCTAGTGGNCCTNAAAACTGGAAACCCAATGATCTAGGTATTGTAATAGTAAGNTGCGAATTCNGAGAACTACGTCAAGGCCCTGAAGGGCTCTACAAATACACTGATGATGGGCTCGTTGAATTGATGGTTGACTCCGATCCGTTACATAGAGATCAAGAGTTAGAAGAGCTTTATAACGCGGTAAGACTTGGTCGACCAGTATTCCATAGTGGAGCTTGGGGGATGGCTACGTTAGAAGTAGGTCTTGCAATAAATGAGTCTACTAAAACGCATAAAGATATCATCCTCACACATCAGATAGAAATGCCAAGTGAGTACGATCAAGAATACAAAGTGGAAATACTCTCAGAAAAGAAAATTTATTAATCCAATTCTTTCAAAGAAAGGTGGGGTCATGACTATAGCAATTTCACACGGTGGCGGGTCAAATATAATTCAATCGCAGAATCCTTCTCATGAATTACTGATTGGTTCAATCGATGGTGTGATTCGGATGACTCTACATGATTCTCAATGGAAAGTGACGGATAAAACACTCGAAGGCAATCATATACACGCCATTGTCCAAGACCCTCAAAGTAAGGTGTGGTTTTGCGGTATCGAAAAAGGTGGCATTTTTGCTAGTGAAGACGATGGTCGAACATGGATTAAACGTGATGTTGGTTTAACAGAAACTAATGTCTATAGTCTCTCTGTATCGAAAATAGATGGCACCACTTATATCTATGCGGGTACAGAACCAGCGCATTTATTCGTAAGTGATAATTTGGGTCTTACTTGGACTGAAAAATCTGCGTTACATAAACAAGAAACGGAAGCATGGAAATTCCCGGCTCCTCCGCATGTGGCTCATCTAAAGCACATTAGTTTCCATCCTCAAAACCCAAAGGTTCTTTTTGCAAGTATCGAACAAGGAGGGTTGTATCGTTCAGAAGATGGAGGAGACACGTTTATTGAAATTAAAGGTATGTACAACGACGTGCATCGGTTGATCTCTAACCCAAACGAACCTTCTCGAATGTTTGTTACCGGCGGCGAAGGTCTATGGCTTTCTAGAGACAATGGCGATAATTGGGAGAATGTATTTACACGTGGAAGTGAATACGGGGGGTATCCGGATCAACTCGTTTATATGCCTACAAACCCTAACCATATGATAGTCACGGCTGGGCAGAAAAGCCCAGGGAGTTGGCACCGCGAAGGCACAGCAGAAACCAGAGTCTCCCGTAGTACAGATGCGGGTGAAACCTGGGAGGTTATCTTGGATGGGATTGATGACAAGTTCACACCTAGTGTTGAAGCAATGACATTGGAAGAATCTGGAGACAGTGTGCGAATTTACGCAGCGACATCTCATGGTGAACTCCTATGGTCGAATAACGCTGGAGAATCTTGGAGTAAAGCATCTATGACGTTCCCTCCTGTTTCAAAAGGTAATCACTACGAAGCCTTCCAAAGAGACGTGCGACAGAGTTAATCGAAATTTAATCCATGACGACTGAGGAAATCGTAATTTCAATAGTGCGCCTTATTGGCGCACTATTCGTTTTAAGATGGTTTGTTGCAGGGGCAATTATTGCAATTCTTATCGATTTCTCGGATTTATTTTTGATGAATTTACTTCAACTAGGTGGAGTACAAGATTATCAATCACTGGATAAATGGTTAGATTTAAGTTACATGGGAACATTTTTCTATGTCTCTACAAAAAAAATCCAATCTTCAAAATATGTTTCCCTCGGATTATTTACATTTCGTTTAATTGGCTTATTACTATTTGAAATTACCGGGTATCGATGGATACTACTTGCATTCCCTAATTTCTTTGAAGTTTGGTTCGTGATTTCTTCAATAGCTATTCAAAAAAAACAATTTAAATTTAACTCCAAGTGGGGTATTAGCTTAATATTAGCTGCATTCCTGTTAAAACTACTTCAGGAGTATGTACTGCATGGAGCACGATTACTAGACAAATATCGAGCTATAGATGTTGTAGAAAATATTTGGCAATTCGTACTACAACTACTATGACTTCAAGCTATTCAACAGCGCTTGATGAATTAATCCATTTGAAGAAAGAGCGCTGTCACTATGGATAGAGACCTTACCATGAATATCACTATAAATACCCCCAGCTTCTTCAATTATCGGAAGCAATGGAGCTGTATCCCAGACATTCATAATCGGGTCAATCATCGCGTCAATCCGACCAGTTGCAACCAAATAATGACCATAACAATCAGACCATCCTCTGTATTGCTTAGTATTCTCTATAACCTTTAAAAAATTAGGTAACTTATTTATTACTTGAAAATCACAAATATCAGTCGATGCTAATGTAGCTTCTGAAAGTATGGGCACTTGAGATACTTTAGCTTCGTAAATATTAACAAGATCACTAGTATCTTTAATATTTATTCCAAATTTCGCACCGTGATTTTTCGCTGCGAATATAATTTCTTGAAGGGCTGGGAAGAAAATTACCCCTACTATGGGTTCATTATCTTGCTCAATTCCTATCATCGTTCCAAACAAAGGAATCCCACGAATAAATGCTTCAGTTCCATCAATTGGGTCCAAGTACCAGCGGAACCCTGATGTACCCATTTTGTCTTGATACTCTTCGCCAATAATCGTGTCATCAGGGCAATTTGCCACAATACGTTTTCTTAAAACATCTTCTGATTCGCGATCAGCTTTTGTAACAGGAGATTTATCTTCCTTGAACTCAATACCCAAATCGCGGGACTTGAAATACGACAACGAATGCTGACCAGCCTCTATCGCTAATCTAACAGCTAATTCTAACCTCTCAGTAACTTCATTCATTATATCTTTGCTCTATAAGCCTATACTTAACTACTAATATTACCTCAAAATCGCTTCTTATCTTGCCGCATGCATCATTGGAGCATAATATTGTCCTAATCCAAACGCAGGTTACAAGACTACATTACTGTAGCATTATTCGCTGCGTCTTATTGAAAGGTAAATCATGCACGACGATCCATGGGAGCACGGTCACTACGGCGAAATAGATGAAATTGTATTTGGTTCCATCGCTGACGATGGGTTTCCTATTAACCCAGATTGGCTTCGCCTAACTAGTGTGGGTATAGACATCGGCTCTTCAACTTCACATTTAATGTTTTCCAAATTGGTTATGAGGCGCAGAAGCACTGAAATGTCTAGTGAATTCGAGGTAGTCTTTCGTGAAGTTGTATATAAGTCACCTATACTCTTAACTCCGTATTCGGACCCAGACACTATTGATACTGATGCATTAGGTTCCTTTGTCACAAATAGTTATGCAGAGGCTGAACTTGAGCCGGATGATATTGACACTGGAGCTGTAATTTGCACGGGTGAAGCTGTCCGCAAGCACAATTCCGAAGCAATTATACGAATGCTTGCTGCCGCTGGTGGAAAGTTTGTGTGTGCTACTGCAGGACCCAACCTCGAAGGCATCTTAGGGGCACATGGTTCAGGCGCTGCTGCCCGTTCATTAAAAATACGAGCCGGGATGAATGTAGACATGGGTGGAGGGACCGCAAAAATTGCTATAGTGAAGGATGGAAAAGTAGCCGAAACTATGGCGATAAATGTTGGTGCACGTCTTATTGCATGGAACTCTGACAACGTGGTGGAAAGAGTTGAAGAGGCCGGCCGCGTCGTCGCTGAAAATGTTGGTGTGGATGTGAAAATTGGTCAAAAAATAGAAGAGGGCGACAAGGTTAAAGTTGCAGAAAAACTCGCAGATGTACTGTTTGAAGCATTAACTCGTGAAGACTATTCGACCTTAGCTTCCAGTCTCGTGATTTCCGGCCCTTTAGAAATGAAAGATGAATTAGATGAAATTGGGTTCTCTGGAGGCGTGGCAGAATATGTCTATGACTATGACACCCAAGATTATGGTGACATGGGGCCTCTACTTGGCGCTGCAGTACGAAGCAGGCTACCCAAATTAGGTGTTCCCTTAGCCGGAAGTTCTGAACGTATCCGCGCAACCGTCATAGGTGCATCTCAATACACGGTACAGGTTTCTTCCAGTACCGTATTTGTATCAAATAGCGAACTCTTACCTCACTTAGACCTTCAAGTAGTACCTGGTTATCTCCCTGAGGACCCAAATAATCTTACTCGTGAATCAGTCGAGCAAGCTCTTGCAGAAAGTTTTGAGAGGCTAGATATTGCCCATCAAGAAATCGCAAAACCAATTGCAATTGCCCTACTTGGACCCGTAATCCCAACCTATGATTCGATCAAAGCCATATGTGATGGGATCGCAACTGCTTTGGAACCAATGAAAGATTTCCCTTGGACTATTGTACTTAGCGCCGATGTTGCAGGATTAGTAGGCTCCATGCTTAAGAACGAGCATAAAGTCGAGCAGGATGTCATCGTCGTTGACGGTATCAATGTTGGAGAATTTAATTTCATCGACCTTGGAGAACAATTAGAATCTGTTGAAGCNATACCTGTAGTAGTTAAGTCTCTGGTATTTGAAGGTTAAATTGGATTGGAAATCAGACGTAAACAAGTAAGGAACTTGCAATTAAACCCGAGAAAAATGTGAATTTGCCTCGCGGGAAGCAGCCGTTCTATGGATGGTGGATTGTTCTTTCGACTATCGCATTTCATGGTCTTTCTGGAGCGGCGTTTGGGTTTACCTTTGGTCAGTATTTATTACAAATTGAGAGACAATTTGGATGGAGCAAATTTGCTATCTCAAGCGCATTCTCCATCTCCCAATTAGCTGCAGGCGTGCTGAGTCCTCTTCAAGGGTGGCTTCTGGACAAATTCAGTCCAAAATTTGTTACTCAGGTGGGGATTCTTTTATTTGGTGGGGGTTTTTTACTTCTTCCTCTTGTAAATAATTTCCTTTTGTTTCTCGTGGTAATTCTCATCATGTCAATTGGAACGAACTTAGCGGGCTGGCTCACTTTAACTACCGTGATCACCAGATGGTTTGAACGCAGGAGAGCATTAGCATTAGGCTTAAGTTCTACAGGCATAGGGCTTGCTGGAGCACTGTCGCCAATTATTGCATGGTCTCTGATAACTCATGGCTGGAGACCCACTGCATTTGGAACTGGCATCGCAGTGTTAGTAATTGGAATACCACTGGCAAATCTATTGCGTGGATTTCCCGAGGAACATGGTCTCAAGCCTGACGGAAGTAATCCTAGGGTTGATGATGGAAAACAAGTTCTTTCAAATGAAGATGTGACGGAATCGGATTTTCTTGTATCTGAAGCAATTAGAGACAGGAGTTTCTGGTTTATTTCATTAGGGCACGGTATCGCATTAATTTCCGTTTTCGTAATGCTTGTGCACTTCGTACCATACCTGGTGCAAAATCACGGATGGAGTGAAACATCAGCGCAGCTAATGCTAACCATCGTAACCATTACCAGCATAGTCGGGCAAGTTGGTGGAGGATTACTTGGGGACAAGTACAGTAAAACTCGAATAGCCGGATTATGTATGCTTGGGCACGGTATCGCGATGTTAACACTGGCTTTCGCTTCTAGCGGTTTAGTGATTGGTGCAGCTGCATTATTGCATGGGCTATCTTGGGGTACCAGAGGGCCTTTAATGATGGCAATGAGAGCAGATTTTTACGGTAGAAAGCATTTTGGGAAAATCGCGGGCTATTCAAACATAATGGTGATGTTCGGTCCTTTAATTGGCCCGATGTTCGCAGGGGCAATCAGTGACTATTACGGAAACTATCAGCTTGCATTCATCACTATCGGTATTCTGATTGGTGGAAGTTCAGTTTTCTTTTTCCTAGCAAAAAAGCCATTGAAGCCTTCATAAACCACTATATATGAGTCAAAGAATTAATGGACTGCAAGCCATTTATCGCTAATATCCACTCATCAGAATGACCTCGAAGCGCAAAAACTTCTCCNCCATGAGTTCCGGCAAAAACTAGTCCTTCTGAATCCACCTCTAAAGCATCCACGGCCTCAACTAAACCCTCATTCATGACTGAATGCCAAGCCTCGCCATCGACACTACGGTAAACACGTGCATTTGCTCCCTCTGGTCTCGTCCTCCAATTACGAGGNCGGCCTGCTGTAGCTGACGCGTATACACATTCGGGTTNTGATGGGTCATTAGTGATTGCAANAGTATATAAATCGTTTAACCCATCAGATGATGATTGCCAGGAAGTAGCTGAATCAGTTGAGCGGAAAAAACCCACGCCTGTGACTGCATAAATCTGGTCTAATTCTCCAGGTGCAGCAACGAGTCCGTGTATATCAGGGTGTATATTTTCCCGGGCTTCCTTCCAGCTTTCGCCTGCATCAAAGCTAGCCATCACCCCTCCTACTTCAACACCAACATAAACATGCTTAGGGTTACTAGGTGAAACAACTATGGAGCGAATATTAGGTATATGAGGAGATACAGGAAATGTCCATGACCAGCAAGTCGGGAGTTCGCGAAAACTGCTAAGTTCTAAGTATTCTTCCTCAACACTGAATTTCCTATATACAAACGCGCCGTCAGTACCTATATATACAGTTCCGTCTTGAGAAATACCGATACATCGAGCATCTACATTATCCAATGTTTTTTCCCATGTAGCCCAATTATCTTCGCTCTCAAAGACACCTTGCTCTGTTGCGACAATTGTCCTTTCCTTAAATTGGCCGACGTCGTCTATACGTATACCTTCCAAGGCTTTGGCGACAATTCTCCATTCCTCTCCAGAGCGTTCAATAGCTACAATTCCATCATTTGTACCAATGGCTAACATTGTTGCACCTCACATCCAAGGTTCGGAAACTATAGCATGATGTGGCCCATTGTGCTTTACTACAATTCAACGCTACGGATGAAGGAGGGTGATTTGTCACAAGAAAATAAAGCCATCATTCGAAAATTGTACGAGAATGCATACAATCAAAACATAACGAGTATCATCGATGAGTTGTATTCCCCTGAGGTTGAATTGCATATTGCAGGAATACCTGAAGACCCATTTGGGCCTCTTCCTATCAAACAACTTATAGCAATGATGAGGACTGCTTTCCCAAATTATCATACTACTATTGATGACCTGATTGCTTCGGGCGATAAAGTCGTTGCAAGCATTTCTTTCAACGGGAAATTCCAAGGAACCTTTGGCGGCCATTCCCCTAGTCAAAATTTGTCATGGTGGAAACGAATAGATATTTACCGGATTTACCGAGGAAAAATAGTCGAACAATGGGGAGATCGTGACGATTTTACTTTACTACAAAGAATTGGAGTCACTGTGCCAAAATTTGATGATATACGACCTTTAGCAAGAGAGGCGGGGCGCCTTTAATTACGAAATCGCATATAGCTTTGAAGGATTATCCGATAAAATTTTGTCAATCACTCCTGCTGGAATCCGCTCGTCAGATTTGAACGACTTTAGTGCCTCAAGCTCACTCGATGTATCGGAATGGCCATAATCCGACCCGATAATCAAATTATATTCTGAAACATGATTCAGAATATATGGAATATCATCATTTGTTTGACATGCCACATACATTCTATTATCCCCAAGTACATCATCTGAGAAACTCCAGCCCTCTCTCTCTACNCTCCTTTCGAGATCATTAAGAATATAGGGAAGCCAATTTGCCGCAACCTCAACAAATCCAAACCTCAAATCAGGATATTTTTGAGGCAAGCGTTTGAATAAAATAGAATGAAATGCGCTAATGACCGGCAATTTATTTCGGGCGTAGGCGTCTCCTTCAGCTAAACGTGCAAATGCAGCGTTCCCACATCCGGCGTGAACAGTTATAGGCAAGTCATTTTCAGATGCAGCGACATATAAAGGATCAAAGTATTCATCAGTTAAGCGCCGCTCTCCTTCATAACCTCTCATAAACACACCAACAGCCCCATTATTTTTTGCAAACCTTAATTGCTCCGCAACCTGATCCATACTATCCAATGGTGGAACAACCACCCACCGCAATCGCCCCTTACTCTGCCAATATATATCTGCTAGCCATCTGTTATAGCTTTTTAGCAAGGCTAGCTCTACTTCTGGTTTCTCAGAAACTCTTGTTAAGTAGATTGTTGGATACAAGACCTGAATATCTACTCCAAGTTCATCCATGTGATTCAAACGTGCATCCACATCACCTAGCGATCTTGTATGAAACGTGGTTTTAGAAAATCCTGACAATTCTTCTGAGGTTGTACCTGTTGAATTTGTTCCAAAAGGTCTCTGCCTAGCATGCCCATCGATAACCCAAAGTGGCCTATCTGGCCTATCCGGGTTATCTACTGCCTTNGGTTTAAACTCTATATCCTGTGGGTCTAAATATTCCCAAGTTTGGTCGCTTTCTATAACGTGACAGTCAGAATCTATAATCACTTGCATGCATACCCCCGTTGAAAGATCTTTACGGTTAAAGGTTGACCTAATACTTACATGTCGCGTAAAAGGATTCAATACTATATAGAAAATACTCCAGTAAGAAGGATTGGAATAATGAAAAAACCCAAGGTCGCAGTATTCTCAGGTCCACGATCGACCATAGCTAATTCACCCACCTTAGTCACAAGTGACAAAGGTCGCCTAGATTCTGAAAATCGTTTGAATAAAAAGTTCGATCATCTTGTTCCTCAATCTTTATTTGAACCAGTGAAAGTTAAAATTAAAAAATATAGTGCGCATCCGCTTGAAGAAGATGCCAAAGAGGTTTATCACGATAACAATAAAGATTATTTCGAAGTGGAATTAACGCCTGAGGACGGTACATACCTCCTACCCTATGTTGCGAGGCGTGAAGATGGTACTCCGGATGGTGCTCCCTTTGAGGAAAGTGATTTGAGAAACCCTGAAATTAATTACGGTGGTCGACAATCATTTTTTCCTGACGCCTCTAGAGTTTTTGAAGACATTGATAGAGGAATCAGTGGAAGAGACTCTTTCGGTACATCAGGCTCTTTAAGCTCTCTCGCGGATTATGAATTTATCAGGGTTCTACCACCTGCAGGTTACACTAAATCAGGGGAGGAGCCAGGTATCGATTTTTTCCCTTATAGTCCTCGACCCATTGGTAAATTTCTTACAAGCGCANCACTTGCAAGGGCAACCAATATTGTACAAAGTGCAATCAATTTAAATAAATATGATGGTTTCATTTGGCTNGAAGGAAGCCCGCATCTTGAAGAAACTTTGTATTGGTTTAGTTTACTTCTGGATACATCACTTCCATTCGCGGGTGTCTCATCACAACGACCTCATGGTGAACTTTCAAATGACGGCGATCGAAATATCGTTGATGCTGCAAGGTTTATTGCATCCAATCCAATTGCGGGCTTAGGTGCAGTTGGAATTGTAGATGAGCAAATATTTGCTGCGAGATCATTCAAAAAAGGTGATGCAAGGCCGGGTGGATATAGGGCAACTGGAGGTCATGGAGGTATTCTTGGGAGTGCTAGTCANCATGTGAAGATATGGTACAAGCCAGTTTATAAATCCCTAGACACATCTGAACTTAGATTAACGGAATTAAGCAAAGACATCCTATTCCAAGAATATGGGGATTCAGACTCTCTAATTTCTTTAAAAATAAAGGATCAAAATGGACTGCTTCTTGAAAACACTATAGCGTCAGTGCACATCGTGAAATATGGACACTATATGGCTGAAGAGGATTCGACAGATCCTTACTTAGAAGTCGATATAATCGCACGAATCAATCGTGGAATTGAGCAAGAAATTTCTTCTGATCCTAAGTCCCCTATTTTCCATGGATTTGTACTCGAAGCAGCAGCAGGATCAGGTTCCGCTCTACCGAGTCAAATCTCAGCTTTAGCGTTAGCTACTTTCAATGGCTTCCCTGTAGTTCGTGTTGGTCGTGGAGATCACGAAGGCCCATTGCCTCCAAACCCTTCTGACTTAACTATTGAAGGCAGTAATTTAGATGCAATAAAAGCTAGAGTACTTCTAAGGGCCTCCATGCTGAAATTAGGACGTTTGCCNAAAGCACGTGACCCTCATAATCCAACTACAAAAGAACGAGAGGCCACTATATATGCTCTAAGTAAATTCCAAGAAATATTTGATTCTCATTAGACTCGTGATCTAGTTTTATGCGTTTCAGGAACAAAGAGACCTAAAAGCCCTGCTGAAATCATGCCAGCTGATCCTATAACACCTAGGGCTAACGTAAATCCAGAAATTGAGGTCAGCACAGCAAAAGCAGCCGGGTTAGTAGCGAATCCAGCCTGCGTTACAGTTCTGCCAACTGCAAAAAATCTACCTCTGGCTCCCTCTGGTGCAAGATCAGACCCTATTACTTGCCAGGATCCCGTTAGTAAACTATTCGTGACCTGAAGTACAACAAAGCCTAAAACAAAATAGTTAAATCCTAAATCTGCAAACGAAGTAACACCAAGAAAGGCCATCGCGGATCCAAGGACAGCAAGTCCGGGAACAATAGTTGTTTTTCTCCCAAATTTGTCCATTAAATATCCAGCCAAAAACGTAAGAGGTATACCGATACCTGCCATCGCGCTACTTAGAATTCCTAGCGTCGCAGGTGTTGCATCATAAGCATAGGACGCATACACAAAAACTGTGCTACCAGCAACAATCCCTCCTCGAGCAGTCATCCCAAGCCACTGTGCCAAAAACATCACTGGAATTGGTTTTATTAAAAGNGATTTCCATGAAAAAGAATCCATGTTCCTTTTTGACCCCGTATGAGCAGGACGACCTCCAGGAGCTGTTTCTTTTGTTAAAAACCCTGGAATAGTCGCAACAATTCCAAAAATACCTTGAAACACAAAGGCAACCTGCAAACCATAATTAACAGCTAAGAAACCTCCTACGATAGGCCCAGCTAAGGTTCCTACATGCTGAACTCCTAAAAGACTTGTTATCATCCTTCCACGCGACTGGTTAGAGTTAGTATCGGCGATCATAGTCAAACGGCTTAAGGTCCACATTTGTGTTCCCCATCCTCCAATGAATCGAAAGATTAGGAGTTCAATAAATGATCCAGATAACGCCACTAAAAATGCTGAAACCGCAGTCAGTGCTGGTCCTATAATCAGAATCCTGCGACGTCCAATACGATCTAGCATGTATCCCACAGGGATACTCGCGAATAAAGCCCCTAGCATATTCGATACAAAAACAAGAGATGCCTCTCCGGGGCCGACACCAAAAGATTTTGCAAATTCCGGTACTACANGAACGGTAGCACCCAAGCCTAAGCCTATAGCGACTGCTGGCAAATGCAGTTGAATAAGTACTTGGGCTATAGAATTTTTTTTACTCTGGTTTTCCACATTGGGCCATACTTAGCAATGATATTTTATGCATATTCTATTGACGGACTCTTCACACCATAGTAGAACCCTAATAAAAGATCTATATTCCCTACCTAGGAGACTTATGACCGAGTTAAGCCCAAAACCAGAAGTTAAAGAAAATCAAGCGCAAATCACAAAAATTAGCGCATACCAAACATTTATTGAAAAAGAAGGNATTCCGAATATTACAGGATTCGCTATTGATGACCTTCGAGCAATACAAGTAGAGCCTTGGTCTCGGCTAGATTGTAAAGGCGCTTACATTAATCTCGATGGCACTGCCGGTACAAATGATTGTTATATTGCAGAAATTGCACCTGGTAGCAAAATGGCTCCGGAAAAACACTTATACGAAAAAAATATATATGTCCTAAGTGGACGCGGAGCAACTTTGGTTGGCGATGATCCAGAAAACCGAACTTCTTTTGAATGGAAAGAAGGGAGTGTTTTTTCGATTCCTATCAACGTATGGCATCAACATCTCAATGGTTCCGGCACGGAGCCTGCAAGGTTTTTCGCAGTTACTACACTGCCACTTATACTCAATTTCTTCCATAATGAAGACTTCATTTTCAATAACCCCTTCGCCTTCACTGACCGGCAAGGAGACACACGGCAATTTCAAGGTGAAGGTAAAATGTTTACTGGAACATCAGGAAGAGTGAACGTATGGGAAACTAATTTCATACCTGATATCGACACTTTTACCACATTTACATGGAAAGAACGTGGTGCTGGCGGTTCAAGTGTAATGTTTGAACTTGCAGAAAATACTCAAGCTGCCCATGTCTCACAATTTCCAGTTGGTACGTATAAAAAAGCTCATCGACATGGACCGGGTGCTCATGTTGTTATTATTTCAGGTGAAGGTTACAGTTTACTTTGGCCTCCTGATGGAAGTGTACCTGATGACGTTATTCGTGTTGACTGGAAGAGAGGAGGATTAATTGTTCCTCCGAACAATTGGTTCCATCAACATTTCAATGGTGGTGCCGACCCAGCACGATATATGGCATTTCGCTGGGGAAGCCAGAAACATGAATTTGTGTTTGATCCTGGAGAAGCTGACTTAAGTGAAAAGCTAGGTGGTGCTCAGATCGAGTACGAAGATGAGCATCATTGGATTCATGATACCTTTGCAGAAACGCTGGCAAAATCCGGCACTGAATCGAAAATGCATAATTTCATTTCGCGACTGAACTCCTAAGATTCTTCTAGTAACTGCAGAGTACGCAGACTCGAGTGGCTTATGTTAAAAGGCCTGTGCATCCTTCAGCAATTCTATTAAGGGCCTTCCATTGGTGTAAATCAATTGGNGCAATTCTCCAACGATTGCTACCTCTGTAAATTTCAATACAGAAGCCTGAAAAATCACCGCTTAAGCTAGTGATTTTGATATTCCCTAACTTTGCTGGAAGCGCTTGTATCTCAGGGTCATTAGAAAATTCTTGAGCCAATTTTGTAGCATTCCCTGTCGCTTCCCATGAGATCGACTTTATCTTGCCAAACACAGGAAATGCTCTATGTTTTCGTGATTTTATTTCTACGCTACCAACTCTTAATCCAATTTGTTTACCAGGAACAGCAAAATAGAACCACCACTTGGGAGGATTGTTTTTGCTTCCATCCATTTTGATAATATTTACGTATTTGATAGTAGAATCAGAATTTATTCGCAAGACACCAAGACTTCTACGATACCAAGGATTAAATAGTTTTTCCTCCGGGGCACCGCGTTCGAGAAGTTCACAATTAATCCCAATATTCATTAAATTCTTATATAAATTTCCCCTAGTTGGGTCTTGTAACTTTTTTACAAGGTTTTTAAACATTTCTCACCCTTAATTAGCGGCATTCGTTATCCCAAAAAATAAGTACCAATATCTTTATCATTTAAAATATTCGATGCAGTATCTGTATGAACCACACGACCACTTGCAAAGATATAACCTCGATCAGATTTTGCTAATGAAAGCCTAGCGTTCTGTTCAACTAATAAGACCGATATCCCTTCCTGTCGTAATGAATCTATGTTCGCTAAAATTTCCTGCTGATAAAGAGGTGANAGCGCNGCTGTNGGTTCNTCTAATAAAAGAAATTTGGGATCAGAAATAAGAGCCCTTGAAATAGCAAGCATTTGCCTTTCGCCGCCAGACAACGATGCCGCCAAATCATTCATCCGAGACTGTAAATCAGGAAACATTATGCAGGCTTTTCTGATACCTTCAGAAAGTTTGGAGGAGGATAATTTAATTCCTCCCATTTGCAGGTTCTCGCCCACTGAAAGTGAAGGGAAAACGTTATCAATTTGAGGCACATAGCCGATCCCGCGCTCGACTAATTTATCTGTACGCCACCNTGTTACGTTAGTACTATCGTATAGTACTTGCCCTTTCTGAAACGTGGCTAATCCAAAGATGATTTTTAAGAACGTCGATTTCCCGCAACCATTGGGCCCAATTATCGTCACGAACTCACCTCGCTCCACATACAAATCTATCCCATTCAAAATTTGAATATTACCGTATCCGCCTTCAAGGCCCGTAACTTCTAATACATGATTCATGATTTATTTGTACCTGGATCCCCAAGATAAGCTTCCACTACATCCTTGCTCTTCCTGATTACATCAGGAGTGCCTTCTAAGAGAACTGAGCCTCTATCCATGACAATAATTCGATCAACATCTCTCCTTAGTATAAATTCCATGTTATGTTCAATGATTAACATACCGATANTTTTTTCTATCGAAAGCCGCTTTAGGTTCTGAAATATTCTCTCAGCTAGCGGCCCAGCGACTCCAGCTACAGGTTCATCTAAAAGCAGGAATTTGGGCGAACTCATTAACGCTCTTCCAATATCAACTAATTTACTTTGACCTCCCGATAATTCACCTGCGAGGCTATGCGCGATATGTGGTATTTCTAGCAAATCAAGAACTTCATAAGCATCCTTAATTCTGATTTTTTCTTCAGATCGAGATCCAGGTTTTAATAATGCTAAGGCAAAATTTGGAGAAAACTGTCGCCGTGGAGGGACAAGTAAATTCTCAACAACCGTCATCTCTTTCCATAGTCTCGTATGCTGGAATGTTCTAGTTAGCCCTATTTTTTGTACTTGATCAGGTCGCATGCCCGTAGCGTTCTTTCCAAGGACTTCAACTGCGCCGGATGTCAATTGCAAAAGCCCGGAGATACAGTTGAANGTAGTAGTTTTACCGCATCCATTTGGGCCAATTAGACCTACAAATTCGCCTTCTTCAACCTGAAATGAAATTGAATCTACTGCTCTGAGGCCTCCAAAGTCTTTAACTAAATTAGTAACGCGAAGTCCAGGTGATTTTTTATTCATTAGTCACCATCATTTTTCGAGTTTTGAGAGTTTTTTATTTCAGCCCTTTTCGGACGGCTGGGGACTTCATGTAATAGCCCTTTAGATGATGTGAGCAAAGCAACAATAATGACCAAGCCCACAAGGGCAAGTTTCAACGATGGCAAAGATATTAGCACGTTACTCCTAGGAAAAACTTCAGCTATTGACTGGCTCGACCAGAACAAGCCGCCTACATCTTGAATCAACCATGAGAATACAGTGTCTAAATATGCTGTTACATCATGGAAAGGAAGGTTCGCTCCTCCTCTTGATACAACTAGAATATTAAAAACAAATTCAACTATAACTATCACAAATGCGCCGATAATCATTCCTCGGTTGTTACCGCGGCCTCCAACTATGAAAGCTGCCCAAATCAAAAAAGTGGTTCGTACAGGATTCATGAAATCAGGCCACACATTAGTGTTCAACCAAGCCCATAGTGCACCTGCTAAAGCAGCAATTGCAGCGCCTAAAGCCAAGCTTGCTGCNTTATGCGTCAAAATATTATGTCCGTGATGCTGGCTTACTGATTCGTCCTCCCTAATTGACTTTAATATTCTCCCCCAAGGGGATGCCAAAATTGTATTCAATAAAAACCAAACCCCTAATAGGCACATTATTGAAACAGCCGCCAGAAAAACGACATATGGAGCAGAAACATTTAGCCCTAAGAGATTACCAACAATTTCTGATGGAGAACCTTTCCACCACTCTTGAAAAGGTCTGGCGTAATTCGAAATACCGATACCTGTAGTGACTGTTCCTGCTCGTAGCAATGGTTCCGCTTGTAAAGAAATACGTAATGTTTCTCCAAGCGCAATGGTAACAATAGCGAAATAATCCATTCTTAATCTAGCGGTCGGGTATGCTAAAAGCCATCCAGCAATTGCCGAAATCACAACAGCAATTAAAGTCGCAATCCAAGGAGAAATTCCATACCCATTAGTTTCGACCGGGGCAGAAAGTAGACCTACTGTCACGGCACCAATTCCAATGAAAAACACAACTCCAAAATTTGTCATTCCGGTAATACCGGTATGCAAATTCAATGAAAAAGCCGCTAGCCCAAAAATACCTAATAGAGTTAGTATTCTTGCAACTTGCATAGCCTTAGTTAGGCTACTCACGCTCGGTAAAAGCCATACGATGCAAAGAAGCAAAGCTAGGAAAATAAAGAACATTATCCACGATCCACGATTTTCATCGCGCGATAACCTAAAGTTCACATTCAATCGAATTAGTAAAAACTGTAATTTTTTAGTTAGATAGGCCAAGGGAATCTGAAAATATTTCACGAATAGTGTTGCATATTTCAGTGGCTGCTCCCATAGCAATTTAACTATGCGATATGCACCAGAAATAATGGTGTCTATAAAGCTATAGACACCCTCGAAAAACATCGAGACCATGGGTATTGCGTCGCGCTGAAAAGGAAGATTATTGGGCTCTCTAAATTCANGTTTCGACNCTATNCGAGANCGTTTTTTTCGAATTCGCTCAATATTCCAATTGGAAATAGCATTCCCCATCCCACTAGGAGCAATAAGTAAAAGTCCAATCAAAAATATAAAGGGTGTAACCTCTGCAAACCCACTCGCAGTTGGACGATCGAGAGCATTGCCTGCACCAATTAATATCGGCTCAGACAAAGCACGAAGTAATCCCACAATTAAAGCACTTAATATAACTCCAGGTATTGACCCTATTGAACCAAGTACAATAATTGCAAATGCGGGTAACAATAACATCAATCCAAGTTCGGGATTAATAGGCAAAATAGCAGCTAGGAGCGCTCCACCTAATCCCGAAATTCCTGCTGAAATAAAAGCAGTACTGCCATAAACACGTTCTACATTAATACCGCTCGAAGCAGCGAGGTCAGCGTTATCAGCAACTGCCCTTATCTGCCTTCCAAATCGAGTGCGGTGCAATACCAGAAGGAGGAGNAATAATGCACTNAATACGCCAACAACAAGAATTATTTTTGAATACGCAAATCCATACGTACTAGCACTAGTAATTAGCTCAAATAAACCATTGTCTGTTCGTTCTCCAAGATACAAGTGCACCCTATCTGTTGGTACATCTATAGTGGAAGTTGTCAGTCGCCAGTCTCTATCTGGAACGAAGCGAAATGATGCACCACTAAATCGCATAAACAAGAAAGCCCGTAGTACCATTGATACACCAAGCGAAGCGATCATCATTACTTGAGACGATGCTAATTTATGACGTAGTCTTTTAAATACTACTTGGTCAAGTATCACTCCGATAATTCCAGTAATTAAGAAAGCCCCTATGCCGGACCAAATTAATAAGCCCCATGTAAATACGCCGTCTTTAGGAGCAATAGAAATTGGATAAAAGGTATCTGACCACATCAGAGTAAGCGCCACATACGATCCAACGAGCATCATTTCTGCCTGTGCGAAGTTAGCAAAATGTTGGACTTTATAGGTCAGAGTCAAACCAATTGCAACGCTCAGATAAACTGCTGACCAATAGAGGCCACTTAATCCAATTGATGAAATATTAAAATTAATTGTTGCTGAACGTCCCAGACCAGTAAGTACAAACTCAAGGATTAAAAATGAAATTAAAAATACTGCAATCGGACTCAAAACGATAACAAGACTCTTTATCCCAGGTTTAGAGTTATTAAGAATTAGGCGAACAATTAAAAGGCTGCCAAGAAACATTTCAAAGGCAAGTAGCAGCCATTTAATGTCACCAGCAAACAAACCTGATGACACTAGTAGTCCAGTATGGTGTATTAATCCAGCGTATGAATCAAAAATGAGAATCAACCCAATTACAAGCTGGCGAACCCATCGTGTCGTATATATCGAGTTTTGCCTTATCTTGCTCAGGGGCAACATTTTGTAAAGTACCCTCCATCGGGTAACAGGCGTCTTATTTATACACTAATTGGTCTGCAGCAGACTATCTGCTGCAGACCAATAATCCCTCACATAGAAAGTATGAGGATGCTATTTTGTGGCAATACCACCCTCTCCAGTCCATATTCGCGGGCAAGAGAAAGTAGTACCGTCAAATTGGCATACTTCATAGCCAGTACCTGAAACGTCACCATTTGCGTCAAATGTGTGCGTCCCACTAGCACCGGCATAGTTAATTCCAGTTTGTTGTATGGCTAGCACTATAGGTCCACCTGCAATAGCAGATGCTGCTGCAATCTTGATAGCATCATACGTTTCACCCGTGTAAATTGCTCCATCCGCACCACCAGCTGCCTTATAAGCTGCCTCGAAATCGGATTTCGCATTAGATTCTTCACCTGGTCGAGGCCTGGTCGCGATTAAGCCCCCTACCGCAGCTGCATCAGTGAAAGCATCTACAAACGCCGCATCAGCTACACCATCAGCTCCAAGTACAGTACCAGAAAACCCTTGAGCAGATAATGCCTCCATAATGGCTGCTCCATCAGTCGCATATGACATCAACAGAACTGAGTCACAGTTACCGTCGATAACTGATTGTGCAAGCGTAGAAGCATTGTAAGAACCTTCAGCTGGATCATATCCAACTTGAGTACATACATCTCCAGACCAGTTAGCTGCAAAGTTGTCTCCTAGACCAGAGCCATAATCATTAGTCATATAGAGCACTGCAGGATTCTTCGCACCCGCAGCAGATGTAACAGCAACCAATGCTACGGCCTGTTGAGCATCACTAGGAACTACACGAAATAGATGTCCATTATCGTCAGCATTTGTAACTGCTGGTGATGTGCTCGCATACGAAATCATTGGCACACCAGCTGGCGCAGCTACTGCTATAGCACCAAGTGTTGCACCAGAACAAGCAGCTCCAGCTATTGCACTTACCCCGCTATCAATCAGGGTTTGGGCGGCAGTAGCTGCCGCGGTGCCATCACATCCAGAATCACCGATTATCAGCTCAAATACATAATCACCCGCATGGGTCTTATTAAGTTCATTTATTGCAACCTTTCCGGCATCTTCAAAACCCGGAGCATATTGTGCAATTGGCCCAGTGACTGGACTAAGCAAACCAATTTTTACTGCCTGTGGTGCAGGAGTGGGCGTAGGGGTCGGTGTAGGATCCTCGCCACAAGCAACTACGACGCTAGCTAGCATCATTGCTGATATAGCAACAATCAATGTCCTAAATAGTCTCATAATATCTTTCCTCCAATAAAATCCTTTCAAAAATTCCAAAGCTAAAAGTAACAAAAACTATGTTGCGATTACCTCCTTTTGAAATAATTTGAAATGATTATTTCGTTATGTTTCTTAATTATATTCTTCTTTTCCACACTAAGAAACGTGTATCGTTATAATTTTACAGCGTTCCAGAGTTATCTACTATACTTTTGGCAATATTTAGAGGTGAATTCGACAAATTTTGGATATTTCGAACTGGTTACAAATAGTCTTCATATGTACACTTGGTGCCGTCTCACCGGGGCCAAGTCTCGCTGCAGTTATCAGTAATACAATTAGCTATGGTCGAATTTACGGCGTTATGACCGGTATTGGTCATGGAATAGGGATCACACTATGGGCCTCAGTTACGGCAATTGGTGTAGCAGGAACTATAGTCTATAGCTCCAACATACTGATAGGAGTGCAGTTTTTAGGAGCTTGCTTGATAGGATATATAGGAATAAGAAGTCTTGTATCCAGTGCAGGAATAAACACAAATTACTTGACCCATAGAAATCCTCGTAATCTTCAAGGATTAATTGAAGGTTTCATGATTGCCTTACTCAATCCTAAAATCGCATTGTTCTTCATTGCAATTTTTAGCCAGTTCATTATTGAAGATTCTCATTGGATAGAAGTTAGCTTGATGGGAATAACAGCAGGTGCCATAGATGCGCTTTGGTATACAATTGTCGCAGTAATTATTAGTAGGGCCACCGTCCTAAAACTGATGCAAGGAAAATCCATAATCATTGCAAAAGTAAGCGGAATATTACTTATTTTAGTTTCGCTTTATCTAGTTACAACAATTATTAGTAATGCTACCGAGAAACTATTCTAATAAGTCAGGCCAACTTAAATGCATGCAATACTTACCGTCATATTCGTAGGCTTTGTAATAATTTTGGCTTCTTGTAATAGTGGCCAAACCACTTCCAATACTGTTGCGGAAACTGTGACTCCGGTAGCGAAAACTATAGTACGCTCTGAATCATCACCGTCGATTCAAGCCACGATTACACCGACACCGCCTCTTCAAGCTACATCTTCACCTACACCACTTCTTCAAGCTACACCTTCACCTACACCACCTCTTCAAGCCACAGCCACGGGCCCAAGGCAAAGAAGTACCATTCGATGGAACAGTGACAAAAATGGTGATTGGATGCCCAATCAAACACCTCCAGATTGCGGGTCTATTGAAAAATTATTCCAAATATTCCCGCTAGACGTTAAAGCCCTTACTCAATTTGCGCGGCCAGGCAGATCGGGAGATGGAAATACGATCTACATAGGCCATGGATCTTTACGCGCAGACAACTCCATTTACTCAGATGTAGAGGTACGATTCCCCGCTGAAGGTTTTTCGTTAGCGCATGTGAATCGTAGACTAGAAAGCTACATCAATAGTGGCGAAGAGCAGGTGAAATTAGAATTTATTCATCCTTGCGGTGTCTTAGTTCGGTTAGATCATCTGACAGGCCTTTCTGACCGATGGGCTTCTATAATTGGAAAGGTTCCTTTATTGACAGATAACTCACAAATCACTTTTCTCCCACAAAATGTCCATTATGTTGATCCCGGGGAGATTCTCTCCGCTGGAATAGGACATCCAACCAATACCTATCTAGATTTTGGTGTTTACGATCTTCGCACTAAAAATAACATTGCTAGCTTCATCGCCAATGATTGGCCGGATTATCGAGGTACAGCGGACTACGGGGTATGCTGGTCATCATTCTTTGGTGAAACAGTTGCAAGTATATTGTCGAATTTACCCGCCGGTTCAAATCCTTCAAGCGATTACTGCGTAAACTGAAAAAAAT
>VFHU01000012.1 GCA_009391465.1 SAR202 cluster bacterium | reverse complement strand
CTGCTCCACCAATACCCCATTACGACACTATGTTCAGGAAAGATGGTACTCGAATGGTCCGAGTGCATGCTCCCTTAAACTGCAACTGGTTCCAAGCAATGGAAAACTCGATGGACCCCGCGCATCTGCAGGTACTTCACCAAGAATTTATAGGAAGAGGACGAACACCTGCCAGCACGACTCGTGGATTTACCGATGACGTAGATGATTATGTTTTTTACATGACAGACTATGGTGGGTTAATGAAAAAACGAACCTATAAAAATGGAATGATCGATCAGCATCCAGTCTTATTCCCCAATATATTGCGCCAAGGTTCAAGTACGCAATTTAGAACGCCCGTTGATGATACTCATACGCTACACATTCGTATGCATTTCTACCCTAATCAAGATGGTAGCGAAGATTCAAACGCATTCACCCCTGAAATTAAAATAGATCCTCCCAATAAAGTGGACCCTGAAAAAGATCATCCATTCACGAAATTTTTACTCCACGATGTAAACTCCCAAGACCAAATGGCTTGGGAAACACAAGGCTCCATAACTGATAGAACAAAGGAAAATTTAAGTTATTCCGACCGTGGTGTTGTAATGTTTCGAAGAGTGATGAAGGAGCAAATTCAACGAGTCCAAGACGGGAAAGATCCTATTGGAGTGTTCAGGGACCCTGACCATCCAATGATTGATACAAATGTTGATGAAGGGATAGAGCAAATCACTGCCAATAGGTCACCTGACGCCCAAGTAGTTAACTAAACTCTAAGGGGCTAATAGGAGTTACATTTTTTCCGGAGCACTCATTCCCATTAAATCTAATGTTCGGGAGAGAGCAATTTTTGCTGATTCAACTAATTTCAAACGAGCTTTCATAATTGGCTCCTCGTCAGGATCATTCGATAATACTCTGCAATGATCATAGAACCCATGAAATGCCGTAGCTAACTCAACTGAATAATGCGGCAAAGCATGAGGCGCAAGTGTTATAGCGATTGTGTCGATGATTTCAGGCAACTGCAGCATTTTCTTAAGTAGTTGTAACTCAGCGTCATCGTTCAAAAGAGACGTATCTCCGTCAGACCAGACAATCCCACGATCACAGGCCTGTTGCAAAATACTTGATATTCGCGCATGAGCGTACTGAACATAAAAAACAGGGTTTTCACTCGACTCACGCTTCGCTAATTCGAGATCAAATTCCATCTGACTCTCAGCAGCCCTTGCTAAAAAGAAATACCTACAGGCATCGGCCCCTACTTCTTCAACTAAGTCTGCCAAGGTAACTATCTGACCAGTGCGTTTGGAAGCTCGGACAATATCACCTCCACTCTTAAGGGTAACAAGCTGAGCAATGAGGATAGTCAATCGATCAGGATCTAGTTCTAGCGCCTTCATTACAGCCTTCATCCTAGGAACATGTCCTTGATGATCTGCGCCCCAGATATTAATGACATAATCAAATTTACGCTCCAAGAATTTGTCTCTGTGATAGGCGATATCCGAAGCAAAATATGTCGGAGCACCAGAGGTTCTAATGATTACGTTGTCTTTCTCGTCACCCAAAGCTGTTGAAGTAAACCATTCAGCTCCATCGTGGACATCAGTTAAACCACGCGCTCTAAGGTAATTAATTGTTGCCTCATACTTACCGTCTTCATAAAGGGTTTTTTCTCGAAACCAAACATCAAAATTGACTCCAATCTGCTCAAGGTCCTTCCTAATGACTCTCAGCATTAAATTGAGGGCTTCTTCGCCTAGCTCAGAGATTGCCTTCTGCTCATCCATCTCCAAATATTTACTTTCGTACTGTTCAGCAAGTTTTTCACCTAGTTCAACTAAGTAAGCTCCCTGATATCCATTCTCCGGAATATCAAACTCTTTACGTCCTCTCGCCTGAGCGTATCGAGCAAAAGTGGAGCTATAAAAAAGTTCCATCTGGGTGCCTGCGTCATTCACATAGTACTCTCGTGTTACATTAAACCCTGCAGCACTCAGAGCATTTGCCAAAGCACTACCTAGTACAGCGCCCCGAGCATGTCCCACATGTACTGGTCCCGTGGGATTCACTGAAACAAATTCAACCTGTACAGTACGCCCTTCTCCAGTATCTGTATTACCAAATACCTCAGGCTGATTGCATATCTCCTCAATCTGAAGTTGAAGCCACGCGGAACTAAGTTTGAAATTGATAAACCCTGGGGGGGCCACAAAAATCTCCCCTATGCATCCTCCAATTTCAAATGCATCAGCTATGGTCTGCGCAATCTCCATAGGTGCTTTTTTCAGTGATTTTGCCACTCTTAGTGGGAAACTCGAGGCAAAATCTCCATTTTCTGATTTTTGTGGCCGCTCAATCAATCCAGTATCAGGTATCTCAATATCTGATTGAATTGCACCCCGGTGTTGTGCGTCTTGAATAGCTTTAACAAGGCGATTGGAAATGATATCTCTTATTAACATGAAACTAATGATATAGTCCCCGCAAGATGTAATACAGTTGTTTCGAATAATCAAGTGGCTTAATCACGTTATATGAAAATCATTAAATTAGAGTGGAGAGGTGTGAAAATTCCTCTCCGAAATATCGAAATGGCCTTAGATCCCCGTAAAGCTGGTCGAAACGCATTAATTATCTGGATCCACATGGATAATGGGATAGTAGGATTTGGTGAAGCTGCCCCTATTGGACCAGGCAGGCCTCCTCGTATCGCTGAATTGGCTGAAATACTTCATGAGCTGGCCCCCTCTGCCCTTGGTCTGCACCCTGCAATTGCATTTGATGTTCTATCAACATTGGCTCCCCGAACAAACGCTGGTGATGCGCTCCGATTCGGGCTTGAAACAGCCGCGTTTGATGCTATGGGTAAAAACGCCGGGAGGCCGATAACTGATCTACTTGGGGGGGTGATTGACTGGGTCCCCATGGTGTATTTACTAGATTTTTTGTCACCATCCGATGCTGCCGCGCAGGCTAAAGAAGCTGTCGAAAGTGGATACAAATGTATAAAGGCATCCTTGGGCTCACGTGATCCTGAAATAGATATTGAAGTCATCAAGCAAATCCGGTTGGCAGTTGGAGATGTTATCTCCATAAGAGCCGATGCCGATGAAGGTTGGACCTCCGAAAGAGCACTCTATACCGTAGAGCAATTAGAACCTTATGGCTTGGAATTTTTGGAACAGCCAGTGATAGCTGAAGACCTCAGTGGGCTAGCAAGGATCAAACAAGCAACTGACGTCCCTATTGCTGCAGATGAAGTTATCGGTAATCTAGCCGATGCACAAAAAGTTGTTTCAGCTTCTGCCGCAGATGTTCTTGTGGTAAAAGCCGCTAAAGCTGGTGGGATAAGGCACGCGCAGGCAATTATGGCCTATGCGGCATTAAATGGCTTGACTTCTACAGTAGCAAGTTCCTTAGAAACGGGCATTGGACTAGCGGCCGGATTACATTTATCAACTTCGCTTGGAAAAGCAAATGCAGCAAGCTTAGGAACTGGAATGCGGCTNGAAAGTGACTTGCTTATAAACCCAATTGTACCTGTTCGGGGACATATCACCGTCCCACACGTCCCTGGTCTGGGCATTGAATTAGATTACGATGCCATTGATCAATATGGGACCAGCGTAATGGGAGTCATCACCGGATAGTTCTTAGCAGCCGACTACTACTTAGGCGTTTTCTTCCGCAACGGCATTCATATAACGCGATACTGAATCTTTCAAAGCTGGAAGTAAGTCAAGTTGTCGACTACTCAAAAATAAATTGCTCGCTTGTTCTTTAGAAGCCGACACTAAATCCCTATCTTGAAGCGATGCCATCCGTAAAGTTGGTAATCCGGATTGCCTCGTACCAAAAAAATCACCTGGCCCACGCAAACTTAAGTCGGCCTCTGCTATTTCAAATCCATCATTTGTTCTTACGAGAACCTCAAGTCGCTTTCGTGAATCTTCTGACAGTGTTTCGGACAACAAAAAGCAATAACTTTGATGCTCGCCTCGCCCAACTCGACCTCTCAGCTGATGCAACTGTGCTAAGCCAAATCTATCCGCTCCTAAAATCATCATTACAGTAGCATTCGGGACATCAATACCTACTTCTATTACGGACGTAGCAACTAGTATGTCGATTTTACCGGCCCTAAATTCATCCATAATTTTTTGCTTTTCCAAGGTTTCCATTTGACCGTGAAGTAATCCTACCTGTAGGTCAGAAAAACTGCTTGCTGATAATCTCTCATACTCTACGGTAGCTGCTTGTGCCATTACCGCCTCAGATTCTTCAATAAGCGGACAAACTACAAAACACTGTCTGCCCATTTGTACTTGTTCGCGTAAAAATTTCTCAGCATCTCCGGCACGGCTAGAGGGTACAATTCTTGTTCGTATTTGCTTTCTACCTTTAGGCAATTCTTGCATTGTAGAAACATCTAAATCCCCATATATCGTAGCTGACAAAGTTCTAGGAATCGGAGTAGCTGACATTAGAAGTAAATGTGGAGCAGTTCCTTTACCTTTTAACGCTGCTCTTTGCATAACGCCAAATCTGTGCTGCTCATCCACTACAGCTATTGCTAAATTAGGTATTTCAACGTCGGTTTGTATCAATGCGTGGGTGCCAACCAATATGTTCAGAATCCCATCTGTGAGCATACGATGAATCTCTCGCCTAGCGGCTGCTTTAGTACTACCCGTCAGTAAAGCTATAACTATTGGTTTCTCAAACCCATACAATTCAACTGAAAACCAATCAGGGTTTTCGATGGGAAGAGCAACTTCAGAAAGCAAACGTCTTAAATTGAAATAATGCTGCTCNGCCAAAACTCCTGTAGGAGCCATCATCGCTCCTTGATATCCGTCTGCCACAGCAGCAAGTAGCAGTGCTAAAGCCACCACTGTCTTTCCAGAACCGACGTCACCCTGTAATAAACGCGTCATCGGCTTTGCGGCAATTGAGATTTCCTGCATCCCAATATCTAACGCTTGCTTCTGTCCTTCTGTAAGCTGAAAAGGTAATGACGCAATGAAATTAGTTACTAAAGGAGGAAATGGCAATATTGTTATCCCTGGTTGCTCAACACTAGCGCTACGCTTACTAGTGAGCGCCAATTGCAAAACCAATAACTCATCGAAAGCAAGCCTACGGCGAGCCAATTCTTTATTTTCAAGGCTTTCAGGGAAATGAGATTGCGAAATGGACCAAGGTAAATCGGGTAACTCAAGCTCTTGGATCAAAGATGCAGGTAAAGGGTCATCNATTTCCAATGCGCCNTCAGGGGAGATGCTATCAATGGCCTCCCTAACCATTCTTCTCATTGTTCTTGCAGGAATACCATCTGTAGAAGGGTAAATTGGTACAAGCCTACCCGTATGAAGTAGATCCCCAGCTTCCGGATCATCTAAAATTTCCCATTCAGGTGAATCCAATTGCTGGCGTCCGTTAAAAATTTTTACTTTCCCACTCAAGACTATTTGTACAGGAANATTGGCCGTCTCCGCCGAGTGAGCCATAGCACGTTTCAAGGACATCGCCAGCCAAGGTTGCCCAAACCAAATTACTTTTATATTCCCAGTTTCATCTCCAACAACAGCTTCGGTCGCGCGCATTCTTCCACTACGCCCCAATCTTACTTCTCTCGCCTCCCAAACAGTCGCAACTATTGTCTGTTCGTTTTCTGGAATTAACTGCGAAATAGTCCTTCGAGCGGTGTAATCTAAGTGACGATTAGGAAACAGATAGATCAAATCACGAACAAAATTTATACCTATTTTGCCTAACCTAGNTGCGTTAGGTCGATTCACACTTTTAAGGGCGCTAATTGGAGCATCAAGCCCTAAATACGGCAATTTTTCGGGCTGCGCCTTAATTNCCCTCTCAGGTTTTTTGGGGTTANCCTTGGATTCAGCCTGATTCCCCAAGTACTTTTGGACTTCCTCGTGCCAGATCTTCCTTTTTTCAACGCTAAGTTCAGAATACTGAGCACTCAGTAGCCCATGCTCAAAAAGTGTCTTTATCGCAGGATGAGAATTAGGTTCGCTAACTAGGGTTTTCAAAAAACCATCTAGCCCACCAGAAACCGCTTTATCTTGAAAGCCATTATCAATCTCTAGGGTGAGTATATTCCGTAACGCCCTAACTCTTGCCAACCCATAGTCACGATTTGTCATTGATCGTTAGTAGACATCCTTATAGCAATTGCGCTAGGCCATTATCTGAGCTTGCTTGGATTGAATCCACCAATTTGTGGTGCCTCACTGCATCTTCAAAATTCGGATGAAATTCAGTGTTATTCAAGATAGCCTCTGCATAGGCTGCCCAGAGTTTCCCTATGTTTACTGGAGCACCCGTCAAATTAGTAGCTGTAATCCACTCATCCTGTGGTGCCGTTACTTCCCAGAGTTCTGTGTCNTCAAGTGTTCCCATACGTAATACACCAGGCCCAGAATGAGTAGACCCAGAGGCATCCAGCGTAATCGTACCTTTACTCCCATGAATCTGAAGATGATGCCCTGTCCCCAGTGCAGCAACTGATGCAACATGGACGGAATAAGCAGCACCATTTTGTAAAAACCCATTGACCAAAATAGTGTCCGGAGAATCTACATCAAATGTCTCCTGAGTATCAGAAGCAACCCATTGTTTCGTTTGAGTACTAACTAAAGAGGAGGCTGTTTTCATCGGTCCCACCATTGAAATCAAACCATCAATCGCATGCCCAAAAGTAATACTAAGGGTGTTGGCTCGAGCCTCTTTATCACGCATCCATATTCGACTTGAAGGGCGAGACAATGCACCTGTAGCACATTGTATTAAGTTAACAGACAGAAGCTCCCCAATCACACCAGATTCAATAACGCGACGAATTTCCAAATATTCAGCTGATCTCCTAGATTGCAATCCAATGCACGTACGAACCCCTGCAACACTCGCCATATCTGCCATCTCCTGTGCTTGGGCAGTGGTTGTACCTAATGGCCATTCCGTGTAGACATGCTTGCCTGAAGCAATTATGTCTTTTGTTAATTCGTAGTGCAGTGGTAATTTTACTGAAACCGCAGCCACATCAATCTCTGGGTTAGCTAAAAGATCGTGATGATTGTCATAGGCATACCGCACACCAAATTTTTCAGCTGCCTCTTGAGCAGAAGCAATTTTTGTTGTCGATACAGCGACCAATTCAACTCCGGGAATACCTGCGGCAAAAGCTGGCATATGTGCACGTCCTGCCCAACCAGAAATATTGCCTCCTATTATTCCAACACGAATAACATCATCCATTTCAATCCTCCAATCGCTTAAAGCAGTAATACCACATGCACGCACACACATCTACCCTAAATCGTTGACCAAGTAAAAATGCATGCCTAGACTGACATTATCTGGAATAACCATTGTGAGGTCGTTTTATGCAAATAGGGTTTATCGGACTTGGAAACATGGGAGGGCCTATAGCAATGAATTTAATCAAGGCCGGGCATAATCTTGTTGTACATGATATCAACCCTAATTCAGCACTCCCTCACCAAAAAGCGGGTGCTTCCTGGGCAAATACCCCNAAGGACGTAGCCGCACAAACTGATTTAATTTTCACTTCACTTCCAGGACCAAAGGAGGTGGAAGCTGTTGCAAACGGACCTGACGGGATTCTTGAAGGGATCAAACAAGATGCCATCTACATAGATGCTTCAACTAACTCGCCTACAGTTGTAAAAAGAATTTCAGAGAAAATTATTTCCTCTGGGGCAAGCATGCTCGACGCGCCTGTAAGCGGTGGCCCTGTAGGCGCGGAAGCTGGAACCTTAGCAATAATTGTTGGCGGGAATGAATCCACCTTCAAAAAAGTTAAACCAATACTTGAAACCATCGGTACTGGCGTTACTTATGTAGGGGAGATTGGCTCGGGAACCATCGCCAAATTAGTACATAATGCAACTTCTTTTGCTGCGCGGATAGCAGTGCAGGAAGGAATGGTGCTAGCGGTTAAGTCGGGTGTATCACCAAGTAATATGCTTAAGGTACTTCAAGAAGCAGCCTTTGGGAAACAAGTATTACTAACTCACCATATTCCTGAACTAGTATTCAAAGGTGATTTTGATAATGTCCGCTTTGCATTAGGTTTATCACACAAAGATGTCAGCCTGGCGCTAGAACTTGCGGAAGAAATGAATGTCCCATTGGAAATGGCTGAAAAAGCAAAATTAGTTATTGAAGAAGGGATGTCAAGAGGATGGGCAGGGAAAGATAACCTATCAACATTTATGCTGTATGAAGAGCGTGCAGGAATTGAGGTACGTGAATGAATGATTTAATCGCACTGACTGCCCAAGAAGCAATCCAAAAACTCAAGCTCAGNGAAGTTTCCCCATTGGAAATGATTGATGCTGCTGTAGAAAGAATCAATGAGACCAATGACGCAGTCAATTCATTACCTACTCTTGCAATTGAACGAGCCAAAGCACATGCAAAAACCCTTATGCAATCTCGAATTTCAGATGATATTCCTCCAGGCTACCTCTATGGTCTGCCGATAGCGGTCAAGGATCTTAAAGACGTCAAAGGAGTTCTATCTACCAAGGGTTCACCTATTTTCGCTAACCACATACCCAGTAAATCTGATTATTTAGTTGAAAATATTGAGGCTAAGGGAGGAATTATCTTAGCAAAATCCAATACTCCTGAATTTGGAGCTGGAGCAAATACTTTCAATGAAGTATTTGGCAAAACTCGAAACCCTTGGGATACTCGAAAAACCTGTGGGGGGTCATCTGGCGGAGCAGCTGTGTCGTTAGCAACGGGGCAAGTCTGGCTTGCTACAGGTAGTGACTTGGGAGGTAGCTTACGAATTCCCGCTAGTTTTTGCTCGGTAGTTGGTCTTCGCCCAACGCCTGGACGTGTTCCTCATGGTCCTAAAGATCTCCCGTTCGCAAGCCTTTCAGTGGAGGGACCAATGGGAAGGACAGTAGGTGATGTCGCACTTTTCCTAGACACGCAAGCAGGTAAAAGTCTCATTGACCCTATAAGCTTTGCAGCTCCTAATACTCCTTATGTTCAAGCAATCGAAAAACCTACGGCTCCAGCAAAAATTGGATACTCTCATGATTTAGGTATTGCGCCAGTAGATCAAGAAGTACGAGATATCTGTGCCCGTTCAATGCAAATTTTTGAAAAAGCAGGGTCCGCGATTTTTGAAGCACACCCAAATTTGGATGATGCAGAAGATATTTTCCAAACATTACGCGCAGCCCAATTTGCAGCCAGCTACAAAAAGCATTTGGACGAAAATCGCGAACTACTAAAACCAGAAGTCATCTGGAACATAGAGAAAGGCTTAGAACTCTCCATAGAGGATATTAACAATGCGGAGCTAGCTCGTGGCGCACTCTACCTTAGAACACTAGATTTCTTCAGTTCCTATGATTTACTTGCCTGCCCTGCTGTAGTCGTACCTCCCTTTGATGTTGAGCAAAGGTATGTAACTGAAGCTGGGGGAAAAGAATTTAATACCTATGTAAGTTGGTTAGTAATGTCCTTCGCATTAACACTGACAGCATGTCCTTCCATTTCTGTTCCTTGTGGTTTCACATCGGAGGGATTGCCAGTGGGTTTGCAGTTAATGGCCCCACGTGGAGACGAAGCTCTTCTACTCTCGGTAGCATCTTTTTTTGAGCAAGCCTCAGGAAGTATCTCAAGTAAACCCATCGACCCTATTGTGAGGCATTAAATATGTGGAAATTTTTGCTCCTTGCTGGAATAACGTGGATTATCGTCACTATCTGGACAGGCATCATCCTTTTGGGATGGGCTGATAATGTTGCCGACGAAGGGCTTATATCGGACCCGAAACAACTTCAAAAAACAGTCGCTATCATTTCAATTGGGATATTTGGGTTACCAGGGCTTGCATTAATTATTGCAGGTTGGCAAAGAAGAAAATAAGGAGTCATCATGGGAATACTAGAAATTCAGGGTGTTACCCATTGGTCAATCCCAGTGGATAATTTGGATGAAGCAGAGGAATTTTATGGCGAAATCCTTGGGCTTAAATCTGAGGGGCGCTTGGGAAATAACACCATGTCCTGTTTTAGTACAGAGGGGAATAATATTTTGCTCTGTGCACAAAAAAAACCAGCTGGTGGATCCCCTCCTGGAGTGCATCACAGTTTTACTGTAACGCCTGAAATTCTTGATCAGGCATGCAAGGTTTTCAAGGACAAAGGAGTTAAAATCGACAGCCTCGTCTATCGCGCGAAAGGGCANTTTACNGGAAGAGAACTCTATTTTTTTGACCCTAGTGGGAACCGGCTCGAACTTCGAGACCCTACATGGCAAGAAGGCATGCCAGAAACCACTCTAGAAGAACTCTCCTCATAATTAATTCTGATGTACAATGAAGCACCTGCGCGGAGGGATGGCAGAGTGGACGATTGCGTTGGTCTTGAAAACCAATATAGGGGCAACTCTATCAAGGGTTCGAATCCCTTTCCCTCCGCCATTAAACTCGTAAACTGGCGGTAACCATGCTTTCAGTAGAATCGAACCGAGCACTAACCCAAGTAGGACCGGGAACACCGATGGGCGAACTAATGCGTCGCTACTGGCAACCCATTTTGCTCTCGCGCGAGGTAGAGAAACCTGACGGAGATCCCATTCGAGTACGAATACTCGGAGAAGAACTAATTGCCTTTCGTGATACTAAGGGAAGGGTGGGGCTTATCTCCGAATGGTGCCCTCATCGACTAACCTCTCTATTCCTAGGCCGTAATGAAGATAATGGAATCCGATGTGTCTACCATGGATGGAAATTCGATGTCACAGGTGCATGTGTGGACATGCCTAATGAACCTCCGGAATTCGACTTTAAGCGCAAAGTTAAGCTCACTTCNTATCCCACATCTGAATTAGGTGGCGTCATATGGGTGTACATGGGTCCGTCTGAATCCATCCCGCCATTACCCAAATTTGAATTTACTATCCAGCCTGATACCCATCGAGGTGTCTCCAAGGTAATACAGGATTGTAATTGGCTCCAGGCATTAGAAGGTGGGATCGACAGTGTTCATTCATCATTTCTACATCGGAAGATAGGTACAGGTGGGGGAAAAGGTGCAGGACTTGGAGGATACAGAGCAACCGCACCTTCTGGGAAATTAGATGTTGAACTAACTGACTACGGCTATCGCTATACTAATACACGAAAAATTCCTGATAAGGATCTCTCTTTCGTTCGAGGGTATTGTTTCGTGATGCCCCACGTCCAGATTCGTGCAAACCAGCTTGATGGTGATGGGATGGGCGCNAAATTTAAAATTGCCGGCCACCACTGGGTCCCGATAGATGATGAAACCACCATGGTCTGGAACTGGCTCTACAGCCTAGATAAGCCCTTAACACAAGATGAAAAAGATGAAGTCGTTTACGGAAACGGGCCAGGTGAAGTAGATCAACAAACATTTCTCGCTCGTGGTAATAGACGCAATGACTGGCTCATAGATCGAGAAAAACAACGTACCCAAAATTTTACTGGTATTGATTACGTAAATGCACAGGATCGAGCAGTCCAGGAAGCAATGGGGCCTATCGTCAACCGTTCAAAGGAGCATTTGGGCCAAACTGATAAAGCGATCATTACAACTCGTCGTCTATTACTCCAGGCAATTGAAACCATTAAAGATGGCGGTACGCCTCCTGGCGTGGGGGAGTCGTATTACAACGCAAGGGCAATTGAAGATATGGTCCCTGAGTCTACAAAAGGGCTCGACGCGCTCGCCGCAAGAATGCGCTCTGAAGAATTTTCGCTACCTTCTAGGGGGTAAAAATGCTCTCAATTGATGAAAATAATCTTCTTACCCAAGTGGGCCCAGGAACCCCTATGGGTAATCTTATGCGGCATTATTGGATACCAGGGTTTATGTCTAAAGAACTCCCAAATCCTGACTCCGATCCTCTGCGCATCCGCTTGCTTGGAGAAGATTTAATCGCTTTCAGAGATACCCAAGGGAGATTAGGCTTACTTGCCAATGCGTGTTCGCATAGAGGAGCTTCTTTGTTCTATAGCCGAAATGAAAATGGCGGGCTCCGCTGTGTCTATCATGGATGGAAGTACGATGTGAATGGATATTGCATAGACATGCCTAATGAACCTAGTGAAAGCAACTTTGGAGCTAAGGTTCGCCAACAGGCTTACCCAGTAAAAGAGCGTAATGGGATTGCATGGGTATATATGGGTTCGAAAAAAAATTCTGCACTCCCCCCGTTACCTAATCTGAGAGCAAACATGGGAAACCAAGAAACAACAGAAATGTGGATTGCGATGAGAGNTTGCAATTACATGCAAGCTCTCGAAGGTGATATCGACACTTCGCATTTAGGATTCCTTCATTTGGGAGCAATTCGACCCGAGGAAGTCCCCCAAAAAAGTTTCAACTATTACACAGTAAATAATCGAAACCCTCAGTACCATGTAGTAGATACTGACGCAGGAACAATGTATGCAGCTTTTCGTCCCGCTGAAGACGATACTTATTACTACAGGGTTGCACAATTCCTAATGCCCTGCTTCACAATGATTCCCACAGGAAGTTTAGGACAACAATCACTGTTTCGAGCATGGGTCCCTATCGACGACCATCACACGATGTTTTGGGTTGTATCTGCACCAAATGACCGGAATCAACCTGCATCAGGGTTTTCCAAAAACTCTACAGGCCCAAACTATAAGGGAACAACGAACAGCCCTGTTTTCCAAGAGAACACCACCGACTGGCTTGGGCGTTGGCGTCTTGCTAATGGAGAACACAACGATTATGGAATAGACCGATCATTACAGCGCTTAGGAAAAGACAGTGGAATCAGTGGCAGTTACACAGGAATTGATGGGATTCATCTACAAGATCAAGCTATAACTGAAAGTATGAGCCCTATATATCAACGTAACCGGGAACATCTCGGGACTAGCGACGTAATGATTATTAAGACTCGCCGTCGGCTTCTCAATGCTGTAAAAGCCTTACAAGACCAAAATATAGAACCTCCAGGTTCAAATGATCCAAGCGCTTATGAAATGCAATCTGGTGGAATAACTCTTCCAAGAGAAGCTGATTGGTTATCTGTCGCGTCAGAATTAAGGAAATCGTTACTCTGAAGTCCGGGAGCATTAAATCATGAAATCAGCATATATCGACTCCGTTGAATCATTCCTCGAAGTCATTCGACAAATAGACCCCAATCAATGGGATGCTAATGCTCTCGATCAATGGAGTTTTCGAGATCTTGTAGGGCATACTGGTCGATCTATCAAGTTGGTTAAAGAATTCGGCTCCCAAAGAAGTGAATCCTTAGACGTTCAATCTGCTGCCCTTCACTATCAAATTTCCTTAAGCCCGGAAGGAGCAAATCAACGCGTAGCAGCCGGTGGTGTTGAGGCAGGAAATGCACTCGGCGAAGAACCAGTTCATCATTTACAAGAAGCATGGATTGCAACCCAGGAAACGTTACATTCCACAGAGGAAGATACTGTAATCTCCTACGTAAACGGAGGAATTAAATTTGGGGATTATCTCCGTACGAGGATCTTAGAATTAGTAGTTCACTCAATCGATCTAGCTCAGGCCATAGGAATAGATTATGAACCGCCTAAAGAAGCCATGCGAGAAGCTTTGTACTTGTTGGCAGATCTAGCAGTAGATACTCCTTACGCTAGTAAGTTAGCACTTATCTCTACTGGAAGAGAAATTAGTAAGACATCTTTTAACGTCATTGGTTAGAAGTTTTACGCGAACGCCGGAATAACTTCTTCTCCGAAGAGCTTAATAGAATCTTCCACCATCGGATGAGGCATTTTCCCAATGTGAAATTTACCCGCAAAATGATCGTATCCGATTTTTTCCCGACCTTCAGCTATTTGCCTTATGACAGTTTCGGGAGACCCTACAAGAGCCAATCCATTTTCTATCCAAAAGTCATATGACTTTGCACATTCTCTGAATATTCGACCTCGCTCCTGNATATCNTCNGTTTGNTCNGANCCCNTGCCNCGNGGGTTNGACCCNAANCCNAATCTNGATGANGCAACNAATTCTCNNCCTANNGANTTAGCTTCCATCAAATATNNCNTCGCCTGCTCATGNGCTTTNTNATCAGTNTCNGCNACATGAACNACTCTCATCANAAATTGCCGAGGCATTGGNCCTTTNTGTCCNNNACNNGACCANAANTNTCNCCATTCNGCAAATTTNTTNANCATCGATTCATCNGTATCNATATTNTGAGCCATGTCNTACCCNCGNTTNGCNGCNAACTCAATNGCNCGNGANGAATGCACCGCNGCCCANATNGGNGGNTGTGGNTTNTGNTAAGGNGAAGGNTGNACNATTGCCTCNTNAATTTGCCANAATTTACCCTCATANGTGACNGTNCCATCNCCTTTCCANGCAAGNTCAATNATNTCCANNGCTTCCTCGCCCATTTCNTGNCNNTCGTAAAAATTCATNCCCCATCGCATAAATTCATGCTCNTGAACNCCAATCCCTGTACCNAATTCNGCCCGNCCATGCGAAAGGTGATCCAGCATAGCAACATCCTGGGCAAGCCTAATAGGATGATGGAATGGAAGTTGCCAGATCATTGTGCCTAAACGTATATGCTCAGTATGCCTTGCCAAGGCGGTGAGAAATATTTGTGGAGAAGTAACTGCGCCTACATAGGACCCTTGATGCTCGAGCGTCCAATAATAACCAAACCCCGCCTTTTCCATCATCTGGCCTTGCCGGATATGCGTTTCGTAAACGTCTGAAGCAGAGTACGCATTGAGAACCTCATACGTCTGCATTTGGTCCCATACGCCAAATTCTAATTGGTTCATAGGGCAATCTCCATTTAGGCTAGCTTCTGCGATTTCGAAGAACCGACCATACGTCTTCAGGAGACAGATTAGCATCTGCCAAAAGTACTAAAAGATGATAAACCAAATCTGCAGCTTCATTGGGTAGATTATCAATATCTTTAGTAGCAGCAGCTAAGGCAACTTCAGATCCTTCTTCAGCAACTTTTTGGGCAATTCGAGCCGTTCCTTGTTCAAATAACTGCGTAGTATAACTTTTAGCAGGCATCGATTGTTTACGACTCTGAATAGTCTGAAACAATTCATCAATAATGCCAGGCCCCTGTTGATGATGTGAGAACACGACCGGTTCAGCTATTTCAGTAAAAAAACATGATTTCTTACCGGTATGGCAAGCTGGACCATCAGGTTTAACCCTAAATAGGAGTGCATCTCCATCGCAATCAATCTCCATTCCAGAAACATGTAGGAAAGAACCGGATGTTTCACCCTTATGCCAAATTTCTTGACGAGAACGGCTATAAAAATACATCTCCCTAGTTTCAATAGTCTTGGCCAATGAATCCGGGTTCATGTATGCCACCATCAAAATCTCATCTGTTTGATCATCTTGGCATATGGCTAAAACCAAACCCTGTTGGTCTAATAAGATTTTTGCCCCTTCTACGTTGTCCATTTTAATCTCCGTCCAGCAGTATAGGTAATTCTGACAGCGAATGAATCGTGTAATCTGGTTTAAGTATCTCTCCTGTGTCTGGGGGAGGAGTCCGGCCAGGTGTTTGTTGATCCCTATTTACTAAAATTGAAATCATCCCCGCAAGTTTTGATCCATGGGCATCGTCATAAATTGAATCCCCCACATAAATCACTNGGGCTGGATCAATTCCTGTCTTATCAATGAAACGTGCGAATATCCTAGGGTCAGGCTTATATGACTCAAGGCTTTCTGATGACTCTATATATTTAAACGCCCATTGGTTGTATTGAATTGAACCGTGAAGAAACCGATCATCAGCATTTGATAGAACTGCCACATCAGTGTGCGCACTCAAAGCTTTTAAAGTTTCATCCGAATCCTGAAAAGGTTCCTGATCAGTAAGTCGTTCGATTGAATAATCTGCTGCGGCATCAGCGTCACCGGAAATGGACATTCCAGCAAAGGTCTCGAGNAACGCGTCCCTCCAAGCTTCCCTGTAGGTTCTAAAAGCTGGACTGCTACCGGGGTCTATCATATTGGTTCTCGTTTTCCTAAAATTTACTTCATGCTTAGAAAATTCTAGCCAAAAATCCATCCCTTCAACAGGCAAATTCTGATCAACCGCTATGTTCTTCAATGTCTGTTGCCACTCGCTCGCTTCGTTTTTGACAAGTGTGCCAAAGAAATCAAACACAATTAATTGAATTTCACTACGATTTATCATACTAATTAACCACGACTCTAGTGGCTATACCATTCTCCATAAATAGCCTTTTAACATAATCAATCGAGCACTCTCCATAATGGAATATCGATGCGGCAAGAACAGCATCCGCATTTCCTTCAGTAATTGCTTCTACCAAATGATTCGCATTACCCGCACCCCCGCTTGCAATTACAGGAATTGTCACCGTACTAGAAACTGAACGTGTCAGGGCTATATCAAATCCGTTTTTCTGACCATCTTCATCCATGCTCGTCAGCAATATCTCCCCAGCTCCTGAAGATGNCATAAACTGAGCCCATTTCAAAACATCAATACCTGTGGGAGTCCTACCGCCATTGATATAAACTTCCCATCCAGAATTTCTACTGACTGCAAGGTCGANGTCAAATTTAGTTTTGATATTTTGAGAAAATTCCTCAGGTGCAGTAGTTGTTCCATATCTGTAACGACGAGCGTCAATTGCAATTACCATACATTGATTACCAAATGCTGAGGCGGCACGTATGAAAGCAAGAGGATCCAATACTGCTGCGCTGTTCATTGAAACCTTATCGGCACCGGCATTTAATAGCTTACGCACATCATGAGAGGAACGTACTCCGCCTCCCACGGTTAAAGGGATAAAGACTTCTTCCGATACTTTTTCTACCACTTCAATAATGGTCTCACGATTATCAGAACTGGCAGTGATATCTAAAAAAACAAGTTCATCCGCTCCCTGTTCGTCGTAAAACCTTGCGAGTTCAACGGGATCCCCCGCGTCGCGCAGATTAATAAAAGAAGTACCCTTGACCACTCGGCCACCGGTTACATCAAGACACGGAATAATTCTTTTAGTCAGCATACCTTAAGGATAACTGATATCAGCTTTAAAGCATTGCTTTGACTGTAGATCCGATTTCGGCAGGGGTGTTAATTACATGGCAACCTGCATCTTTAAGTGCCTGCATTTTTTCCGATGCAAGAGCAGCTTTCCCCGTAATTACGGCTCCTGCATGGCCCATCCTGCGGCCTGGAGGCGCGGTCTGTCCTACTATTAATGAAGCCACAGGTTTTCTTATATTTTGTTTAATAAATGCAGCAGCTTCTTGTTCCTTAGTTCCGCCGATCTCGCCAATCATAACAATTGCCTCTGTTTCGGCGTCGTTATTAAACATATCTAGAACATCCAAAAAAGTAGTCCCTGATACAGGATCTCCTCCAATACCAACGCAAGTAGATTGACCTATACCTAATTTGGTCAACTGGTCTACGGCCTCATAAGTTAGAGTACCGCTCCTAGATACAACTCCTACATTACCCGGCATATGTATATTCCCTGGCATAATTCCGATTTTTGTGCCTGTCCCTGGAGTTATAAGCCCGGGNCAATTGGGTCCCAATAACCGGGTGCTTTTGTCCTTGAGATAGCGCATAACCATAGTCGAATCTTTAACAGGAACACCTTCAGTAATACAAACCACCAAAGGAAGACCTGCATCCGCAGATTCTAATATTGCATCTGCTGCAAAAGGAGGAGGAACAAAAATGAGAGCAACGTTTGCCCCAGTTTCATCCACTGCTTCCTGAACACTGTTAAACACAGGAACAGAGTCCATGAATTTTTCCCCACCTTTTCCGGGTGTAACTCCCGCCACTAGATTTGTGCCATAGCTCATACAACGTTCGGCATGGAAACTACCTTCACGTCCTGTAATCCCTTGAACTAAGAGCTTCGTGTTTTGGTCTACTAAAATACTCATTGTTTCTCTACTACCCCTTAATTGCCGCGGCAGCCTCTTCTAGAGTATCTACCATGGTCGCAGAAATACCTGAATCACTCAGGATTTGTTTGCCTTCGTCCACGTTGGTTCCAAGCATCCTAACCACTAAAGGTGGCTGTCTGTCTGCTTTACTATATGCATCTACAATCCCTCTTGCTGCGATATCACAACGTAAAATACCGCCGAAAATATTAACCAACACCTTCTCAACATTTTGGTCTGATAGCATAAGCAATATTGCATGGCTAATTTTATCTTCTGCTGCACCACCACCTACATCAAGGAAGTTTGCCGGCTCAGCTCCAGCAAATTTCACAGTATCCATAGTTGCCATTGCTAAACCTGCACCATTAACCATACAACCGACATTACCATCAAGTTTGACATAAGCAATGCCAGCTTCAGATGCTTCCACTTCTAGAGGTTCCTCTTGAGATGTGTCTCTTAGATCCGCTTCAACCTTATGCCTAAATAGAGAGTCATCATCAATACTAACTTTTGCGTCTAACGCCAAAAGTTTATCGTCTCCAGTTAAAACCAAAGGATTAATCTCAATCATACTGCAATCGAGGTCCATATATGCCTGATAGCAAGCATCCACTAAGGCTGAAAAGGCCCTAATCTGTGAAGTTGGTAAGTTTAATTGACTAGCCAATCGACGTCCTTGAAAGGGCTGGAAACCTATCGCAGGGTCTATGGGTTCCGTAAATACTTGTTCAGGATTATTCTGCGCAACTTCCTCGATTTCCATCCCTCCAGCTGCAGATGCAATCACTACAGGAAGCCGACGTCCACCGTCTGTTGTGATACTAAGGTAAAGTTCGGTCACTATATCCATAGTCTGTTCTACTAACACTTTGTGTATAGGAGCACCCTGTGGACCTGTTTGAAAAGTTACCAAAGTAGTGCCAATTAATGCTTCGGCGAACTGGGCAGCTTCCTGAGCAGTCTTGGCAATTTTGACTCCACCTGCTTTCCCTCTTCCACCCGCATGCACTTGTGCTTTCACTACTGACTCGCCTCCCAATTTTTCAGTTGCTGCACTGGCTTCAGGCCCTGTAGCAGCTACATAATTTTCGGGGACAGGCACATTGTATTTGGCCAATAGCTGTTTGGCCTGATATTCATGAAGCTTCATATCCGATCCTTAGTTGAAATACTCACCAATTAAATTGGATTAGGATAAATAATAACAGAGGATGCACTATAGTTGCCGAACTTAAAATTCATGCTAATGTTAAAAGACTATGGAGGTAAGTTATGCTGGTTGATTTAGTAAATACAAAATCTGAGGACGGAGTAACATTGAGTGGCATCGTCCTTGAACCTGAGACTCCCCGATTAGATCTTCTCGTCGACGCTATGGTAATGATTCATGGATCTGGAGGGAATTTCTATCTTTCGCCTTCTAATCCTCGAGCTATGAAATTAAGAGACATGGGACTACCTACTGCTCTTTTCAATACACGAGGACACGACGTAATAGGGGGTCGAGCGGGGAATATTCGAACTGGGAACGCCTATGAAAAACTGTCTGAAACTCATCTTGATGTCAAAGCCATGGTCAATTTTATGGTAGAAAGAGGGTACCAACGAGTAGGAATCTGGGGCAGCAGCCTTGGTGCAGTTAGAGTCGTTCTCGCTCAAGCAAAAAACCAAGACCCGCATGTTAATGCGGTAATCTCTTTAGCTCCTCTTCGTTTTTCGCACGACTATTACACAAAATGCGAAATGGCCGAAGAGCATTTAAAAAATTATAACGATGCTAAAGCTTTGGTAGAGGCAGGCCGAGGTCACGAAATAATGTTTTTAAATTTCCCAAACCCTGGTGGCTATTTTTCAGCAGATGTCTATCTAGACCGGCATTGCTCTGAACATTACGACATTACAAAATCTTATACAGACGCAATCAATTGCCCTTTATTAATTTTGACTGGGACTGAAGAAACACACCCTCGTATGTTGAATGCCGGGAGGGATATGGCCAATTTATGCAGTGGTCACGACAACGTTACTTGGATTGATCTCGAAGGAGGGGATCATGGGTGGCATAACAAAGAAGACGACTTGTTCCGTGTAGTCCCTGAATGGTTAGGGCTCAAAAATAAATGAGGCTTTCTCAATCCATTGAAACCTTCTGTTGATCTGTTCAAATTGGCCTGGCGNAATTTCCCTACAGGGGTTAGCGTAATTACTACCTTCACTCCAGAGGGTAAACCCTATGCGACAACTGCAAATGCAGTGATGTCTGTTTCATTAGACCCTCTGCTAGTACTGGTAAGCTTATCTACAAACGGAAAAACCTGTATGTCCATAACCAATTGTGGCTACTTCGGATTAAATTTCCTTAGCGCACATCAAGTATCGCTTGGAGATTACTATGGAAGATCTTCATCCCCTGAACGTGAGATTTTACCAAGTACTGCAATCCTCCATTCTTCAGGAGTTACACTTTTTGAGGATGCTCTTTCTTCAATGGTTTGCAAAGTCACTCAGGAAGTTGTTGCGGGCGATCATACCTTATTCATTGGCGAAGTTATCGATATCGAAAACCAAAATGGTGAAGCTTTGGTTTTTTATAAGGGAGGCTACAAAACTCTTGGCATTTAACGTAATACTTGTAGAACCTGAAATCCCTCAAAACACTGGAAATATCATTCGCCTATGTGCAAACGTCGGTGCTACATTACATCTTGTTAAACCACTTGGCTTCGAATTAACTGATAGTGCGTTGCGGCGCGCTTCATTGGATTACAGTGATTTAACAAATGTCATAATTCATGATTCTTTAGAAGAGTTCCTTGGTACTACATCAATAGATCGTATCTTCGCTACAAGTTCTCAAGCTAATACTTCATATCATTGCGTCCAATACCAAGATGGAGATTCAATTATTTTTGGCTCCGAAAGCGTCGGATTACCATCTACACTACTAGATAGTTTGCCTACCCAAAATTGCATCAGCATACCTATGATGCCAGCCAACAGGAGTTTAAATTTATCAAACGCGGTGGCCGTTACGATCTATGAAATGTGGCGTCAATTAGAATTTAGAGGCTGCAGGCCCTTTGCTACTAAAACTGCACAGTACTTCTCTTGATTAATGACACTGAAGGGATTTCGTCAAAATGGATATAAACAGCGCTAAATCAATACTCATTTCTGTAGATCAAATCCAAGTTGACACTTGCTATTTCCAGGAAGGTGAAGCCCTGAAAGGCGACGTAGTACTAATGCATACTGGTGGAGCAGGTGCAAGTGCATTTATGTGTTGGTTTCTCAATTTCAATGCACTTGTAAAAGCAGGATATCGAGTAACGGCTCCGGATGCTCCTGGATTTGGAAAAACAAAAATTCATGGAGAAAATACTCCAGATCCTGTGAGTTTTTTACGTTCATTTCTAAAAGCAATGGAAATATCCCGCTGTCATCTTGTAGGAAATTCAATGGGTGGTATGACCGTAAGTAAATATGCGGCCGAGCACCCTGAATTAGTTTCTAGTCTGACTCTTAGNGGAGGCGAACCGAGAATCGAAACATCTCAAGTAAGTACGCTTGGCTCCTTAGGTGCGACTCCTCGAAATGATTTTGTTCGAAAAATGTTTAATAAGCCTCAATTACTTTTAGAAGATCTACGTACTGCTACTGCAGATTTCTTTTTTGATAGAGACCACGAGATGGTAGGAACTGTTACTGAGCTGCGCTTTAATACACTTATGGATAAAAATACTTACGCATTCGCTAAGGAAAACTCCTTGGGCCAAATCAAANGAAGAGGTTCAGATGCTCCAGTATCGTATTTAGAAAAAATCCTTAGCCCTACGCTCTTGCTACATGGCAGGGATGAAATCTGGTTCTACCCCGCAACGCATAGAGAGATTTTAATGGATGCTGCATTAAAAGCAGGGGTAACAATACCTGACTGCACTACAATTCTCCTTCCCCATTGTGCCCATTGGCCTCAAATAGAATATCCCTTCTTATATAACCAACTTCTAATCGGCTTTCTCGACCGCAATCCTTAACTTCTTCCTCCACCTAAATAAAAGTATTAATATGCCTTTAATTGAGGAGGGGTTAACATGTTTGATACAGCAAATATAAGTCTTAATGAAGCGATTAAAGCCCGAGACGCGATCATTAATTCATTCACTCCATCTGATAACCCTGGCGCACTGGCCATAACTGATTCCAATGGAATAGAAGTTCTATGCATGCGACAAGACGGTGCTCCAGCAAGGATGCTAGGGCGGGCTCGAGCAAAAGCATACACTTCTGCTCGCCTAGGGATTGATACGGTATTTTTCCGAGATAACCTGATTAAGGCTACTGGACGTAGTCTTGCAGATTGGGGTGATCCAAAATTAACCAGCCTTCAGGGAGGCCTTACTATTAAATCTGAAGGGGGACGAGTTATCGGAGGAATNGCTATGAGTGGCAATTCAACTACACGAGATGAAGCCTTAGCACGTATCGGGCTACAGGCACTAGGAGTTTCACTATGAGCGCGTATCTAATAGCAAACGTTAATATCCAGAATCCTGATTTATATAAAAATTACAGCAATCAAGTACTGGATACTGTCGTACGTTATGGCGGCAAGTTTTTAGTTCGAGGAGGAAAAACTGATCTGTTAGAAGGGCAATGGATTCCAAATCGTACCGTAATTATTGAATTCTCAGACATAGATACGCTAAATGCTTGGTATAAATCTCCAGAATATCAGTCCATTATAGGAATACGTGAAACCGCCGCTATCTCCAATGTATTTTCCGTGGAAGGGATTTAATTATGCCTACGAAAGAAACGCTTGGAGTAGAACAAGCTCAAAGAGCGGTAGAAGCTGTTCTCGCAAAAGGAGCATCTTCAAGTCATCCTTTTGCGGTTGCATTAGTAGATGAGAATGGAGAGATGGTCTTAATGGTGCGTCAGGATGGAGCTTCCGCCAGCGATGTGCAGAATGCTGAACGTAAAGCTTACACAGCCGCCTATATTGCACGCGATACATCAATTTACAGGCAGCAGATCAAGCATGACGGACGAACAGTTNCNGACTGGTCAAATACTAAAATAACCACCCTCCATGGGGGTATTACCCTTCATAGAATGAGTCAAGTTATTGGCGGAATTGGAGTTAGTGGTTCAAAGGATGAGGATGAGGATGAAAAATTAGCTCTAGCCGGTGCTGAGGCATTAGTAATTTATGAAACTCTACCGCGATTAACTAATGCTTCACTTCGCCCTCGGCTCAGGCCCAATACATCCTCTTCTATTGCTTCAGATATAAAATTTCCCTCCCGAAAAATTAAAAAGATTACCAATCTCCCCGGATTATCACCTCTCGGTAGTGTTGCACCAGATTTTGTTGAAGTCGGAGGGTTATTTTTCACATCGGGTATTACAGGAATTGATCTCATTACTGGAGAAATTCCGGCAAATCCTGAGCTTCAATTTAGAAACGCGTGGAGTAATTTGCAATCTTTGGTTGAAGCAGCAGGGCGTTCAATAGACGAAATTGGGTTAGTTACTAATTTTATAGACAACCAGGATTTCCGCCCACATATTAATGCCGGTTGGCTTGAACTATTTCCTGACCCCAAAAACAGACCTGCGCGAAAAACTACATCCTATCCTCTACCAAATCAAGAGGGAGTGCAGCTACAAGCCATAGGGGTAGTTGATGAAAAAAGAACATGTATCGAAGTAGAGGGTCTCACGCACAAAGACCCTTTACCTAATGGCGTACGTATGGGTGATTATATTTTCTCTTCTGTCATTGTCCCCTGGGATCTTTCTACAGCAGAACCGGTCATTGGNGAGGATGCACAAACAGATAAATGCTTTGAAAATATGCGGGTTTTTATGGAGCAAGCAGGCGGAACTATCGATGATATTGCACTGCAATGGGTCTATTTAAATGACTTTGCCTATCAGCCCTATATGGTGGATGTATACCTTGAAGCTTGGCCTATAAATTCTTACCAAGCTGCCCGAAAAACATTCAGGTATCCGATGGGTGGGCAAATCCAAATTCAAGTCATTGGAAATATCAGTCCAAACCGGTCAAACCATGAAATTGAAGGTCATGGTCACCATGACCCAATCCCCATGGGAGCACGTCTGGGTAATTTATTCTGCTCATCAGGAGTATCCGGAGTAGATCCAACAAGTAACGATAAACTTGAACCTGTAGAAGGGATTGAAGGGCAAGCGGCGCACGGATTACAAAATCTAATTTCCCTAATACAAAGCGGTAAAGGTGTAGCTGAAGATATCGGTTTAGTAACTATACTCGTACAAGATTACGCTGATTTAGTGCACATTGATAAAGAATGGGTTCGGGCTTTTCCGAACGAGGCAACACGTCCTGCTCGTCAAATCATGAAGATGGGAGTCCAGCGAAAAAGTNGAGTCCAGTACCATATGATAGGGGTAATCTGATCNCCTTCACTAATTCGTAGTATAATGGTAAGAAGTCACCCTAAAAAGGGTGCCCATGAGCTTGAGTGGCTACCAGAAGTTCCCAGCGGACCGACACGCCGAAAGGTAGCGGTGCCTCCGAGTTGTTTGGGTATATAGGAGAAAGTGCACCGAATGCGGATATACGTTGGAAATTTAAGTTATAGCACCAATGATGATGAGCTTAGATCTGCCTTTGAGCAGTTTGGTGAAGTTGTCGAAGCACATGTAGCAATTGATCGCTACACCGAAAGGTCACGAGGTTTTGGCTTCGTGGAAATGCCAGACGGTGGTCAAGCTCAAAGTGCTATTGAAGGATTGAACGGAACCGATCTAGCAGGAAGAACTTTGAATGTAAATGAAGCTCGACCACGTGAAGATCGGGGAGGATTCAGAAACTAACATTATGAGAGGATCAGCCCTCCGGTGTCGGAGGGGGGCGTCCATCTCTCACAATCCACCGTCCAATATAGTTGGACCATTTATAAACGCACGATAAACTGTGTAAACATGTTCAGCTCAGTACTAATAGCGAATCGTGGCGAAATAGCCTGCCGTATAATTAAAACCTGCCAGAAATTAGGGGTAACATCCATCGCAATTTATTCAAATGCAGATGAACACTCNCTTCATGTCAAAATGGCTGATCGCGCTATTAACATAGGAGGAGCATCTCCAGCTGAATCTTATCTCAATATCCAAGCAATCATAAAAGCTGCCAAAAAATCAAAAGCGGAAGCTATACATCCTGGCTACGGATTTCTCTCCGAAAACCCCTCATTCGTTGAGGCGGTAGAGCAAGCTGGGATTATTTTTATTGGCCCGTCTTCAAAAATAATCCAGCAAATGGGAGACAAAGTAGAAGCTCGCAAACTTGCAATTAAGGCCGGAGTCCCCGTTATACCAGGAACTGAAGGTGAAATTGAAGACGCTGAAGCAGTTGAAGCTGCCGACCAAATTGGATATCCCTTAATGATTAAAGCTGCTGATGGCGGCGGTGGAATGGGTATCAGAGTAGTCAGGGAAACCTCGTCACTTCTCGAAGCTCTCGCCCAGGCGCGTAGCCAAGCGAAAGGCGCCTTTGGGAGTAGCAGAGTTTATATTGAACGGCGTGTCGAAAATGCCTCTCACGTTGAAGTACAAGTTATGGGAGACAAGTATGGAAATGCAATTCATTTATACGAACGAGACTGCTCTGTTCAGAGAAGGAATCAAAAAGTAGTTGAAGAAACTCCATGCGCGAAATTAAAACCCGAAGTAAAAGACGCACTGCTACAATCGGCAGTTATGCTCACCAAAGATATCGGCTACAGTAATGCAGGAACTATAGAATACTTACTTGACGGTGACGGCGAGCATTTCTATTTTCTTGAAATGAACACTAGGCTCCAGGTCGAGCACCCTATAACTGAAATGGTCACAGGCGTTGATTTAGTGGAATTACAACTGAGAGTTGCCTCGGGCGAGCCGCTCCCACTGAATCAAAATGAGATTGAACAACACGGTGCTGCAATAGAGGCTCGTATTTACCCCGAAGATCCTGTTTTGCTTCTTCCAACTGCGGGAACAGTTACTAAGCTTGACGNGCCNAGTGGCTATAACGTGCGTGTCGATAGCGCCTTATACGAAGGATATGAAGTATCNCCATACTACGAGCCTATGATGTCAAAACTAATAGTCAGAGGCAAAGATCGTGATTCGGCTATTTCTAACATGGTATCGGCACTTAACGCCTATGTAATTGAAGGACCTGTAGTTAATATCCCTCTAATTAAGCGAGTGGTAGAGCATAAGGTTTTTAAAAAAGCGACATTTGATAATGGGTTTTTAGAAGAATTACTAAGTTCGCCGGCTTCAGTAGACAAAAGCATTGTAGCTTCTATCGCTCTATCGTTCATAATGGCGCAAACTCACGCAGAATCACAATCCCCCAGTAAATGGAGATTGCACGGCAGGCGGATGGCTATGGTAAACAGATTGAATGGAGACTATTAATGAAGCGCCTTCGCTTGAAAATAGATGATGAATGGTATGACATTGAAGTAGGCGACACCTACCAAAGTCCNGTTGAAGTTATTGTGGATGGAGAATCTTTTTCTGTCGAAATTGGAACGCCGACTGATGGTGTGATGCCTCAGCGTCGGAAACAAGCTCCCAAAGCAGAATTGCCGGGCCTAAGAGGAGAAAGTAAAGGCGATGAAAATGTTATACGCTGCCCCTTGCCAGGTAAAATTGTTTCCATCAGCGTAGAAAAAGGGCAGTCTTTGGAAATTGGTGATGAAATTTGCAAGCTTGAATCTATGAAAATGGAACAAAGCGTGCGTATGGGGAAACCGGGGAAAGTTAAAAATATTAAGGTCAAAAAAGATCAAACCATAAATGCTGGACAACCTTTAATCGAAATACAATAACTTTAATGAAATCTGAAATCCCACATGAGTTTGATCTGTGTTCACTCGAGGAATTGCAAATCAAAAAATCTATATCCTTTCAATTTGATCATCCAGTATATGGGAAAAATGAAATTGCACTATTTTGGGACGGCCAAAATATAGGAGCCTTAGACAACTATTGCCCTCATCAAGGAGCGATGTTGACTCATGGCTTAATTGAACCTGGCGAAATTATATGCCCTCTGCATTCTGCGGTATTTGATTTAAAAACAGGTGAATGTTTGGATAAATACACATGGGATACTGTTTCTTATCAGGTTCGTATTGAGAATAACCGAGTACTAATTATCGTCCCGGACCAAACACTTATCCACTAGGGACATGATCCTATGTTTCTTTTGCGTAAAATATCCATACAATAAGTGTCTATTTAACAAAGTCTACTCACAGGTACTTGGACTATGTCCTTAGAAAATATCGTAATCCGCGGTGCACGCGAACATAATCTTAAAAATGTAGACATCACTATTCCAAGAGATAAGTTGGTAGTGATAACTGGGCCTTCTGGTTCAGGAAAATCCACATTAGCATTCGACACAATTTACGCTGAAGGACAACGTAGATACGTCGAATCTCTGTCTGCCTATGCACGGCAATTCCTAGGTCGGATGGATAAACCTGATGTTGAATATATTGAAGGACTATCCCCATCTATATCGATAGACCAGAAAGGTGTTTCTAATAACCCTCGATCTACTGTTGGTACTGTTACTGAAATTTACGACTACCTAAGATTACTCTACGCTAGAGTGGGTAACCCTCATTGCTACAAATGCGGACGCCCTGTTCAGCGTCAAACGGTTCAGCAAATTTCAGAAATAGTTTTATCGCAGCAAGGCAGACGTCTGATGCTGCTTGCTCCTGTAGTAACTCACAAAAAAGGTGAGCATAAAGAAGTATTTGAAGATGCTCGGAATGCCGGCTTCGTTAGAGTCCGGGTCGATAACGAAATAATCGGGCTAGACTCCGCAATTATTCTAGACAAGCAAAAATGGCATACGATTGAAATCATCGTTGACAGGCTTGTGCTTGAACCTGAAACCGAACGAAGCCGAATTACTGATTCTNTCGAGACTGCATTACATTATGGTCAAGGAACAATGCTCACTGTGGATGCTGATTCTCTGGAAGAGCAAGTTTATTCAGANAAATTTGCATGTGCCGATTGCCAGATTAGCTTTGGGGAAATAGAACCACGAACTTTTTCGTTCAATAGCCCTCATGGTGCATGCAGTACTTGTACCGGGCTTGGATTGAGGCTTGTCATTGATCCGGATCTCGTCATCGAAGATCCAACCCTAAGCATCAATCAGGGCTCTATTAAACCGTGGGCACGATCAATGTCTAGCGTAAATGCCATGTATTTCAGCATACTACGAAGTGTTGCAATACATGAAAATGTTTCTGCAGATACTCCATGGAGAGATCTTCCTCCAAAAACGCAACGCACTATACTCTATGGGTTCGGAGACAACAGGAAAATTAAAGTTCGTCACCGTACACGTAGAGGCCGCCAATTTGAATGGGATTCAGGGTTTGAAGGGGTGATACCTAACCTCGAGCGGCGCTACAAAGAAACACAATCCGACTATATGCGCAACGAAATTGAAAGATACATGACTGCCCTTCCTTGTGAGTCGTGTAAAGGCAATCGATTGAGACCTGAGGCTTTGGCAGTCACAATTTGCGACAGATCAATTATCCAAACCACGAACCTTTCTGTAGCAGATGCATATCAGTGGGTTTATGCACTACAGCAAAATGCCAGCACTCTCAAAATCAAACCAAGATGGGAGAAATACTCGGATCCTCCTTATTTATCGCCGCGGGATCAGTTAATCGCTGCTCAAATTTTAAAAGAAATTAGCTCACGCTTATCTTTCCTCTCAAATGTTGGACTCGATTATCTCTCATTATCACGATCCGCAAGTACGCTGAGTGGAGGTGAAGGTCAGAGGATTCGACTTGCAACCCAAATTGGTTCTGGGTTAATGGGGGTTCTATATGTATGCGATGAACCATCAGTAGGTCTTCATCCCGTAGACAATCATCGCCTCATAGGAACNCTCAAGGAATTGCGTAATTTAGGCAACACTGTCCTAATTGTCGAACACGATGAAGCCATGATGCGTTCTGCTGATTTTTTAATAGACATGGGGCCCGGTGCTGGAGAAAATGGAGGAAGAGTTGTCGCAAAAGGAACTATCCACGATATCGAAAATAACCTTGAATCATTAACCGGCGCATTCTTATCCAAACGAAAAAAAATTCCGCTCCCTGCTATGCGAAGAGTGGGTAATGGTAAGTTCCTGACCGTAAAAGGAGCAACTGAAAACAATCTAAGGAATGTTAATGTTTCTTTCCCTCTGGGCAAATTAATTTGTGTAACAGGGGTTTCTGGATCGGGGAAATCCACATTAGTATACGAAATTTTATACAAATGGCTTGCACAAAAACTTTATCACGCTAAGGACAAACCCGGCTCAAACGGTGGTGTTGAAGGCCTTGAAAATATTGACAAAGTAGTAAATATTGACCAATCACCAATTGGTCGTACCCCGCGCAGTAACCCTGCGACTTACACCGGCACTTTCACTCCTATCCGAGAACTATTCGCAGCCTTACCTGAGTCCAAAGCACGTGGATTTATGCCAGGCAGGTTTTCTTTTAATGTAAAAGGTGGTCGATGTGAATCCTGTCAGGGTGATGGGTACATACAAATACAAATGCAATTCTTACCAGACGTGACCGTACCATGTGAAGTATGTGAGGGTCGAAGATACAATGAGGATGCTCTGGAAATAAAATTCAAAGAAAAAAGTATCGCTGATGTACTTGCGATGACTGTAACGGAAGCACATTCCCTATTCAGCAATATCCCCCGAATAAATTCGAAATTAGAAACGCTTGAAGCCGTCGGGTTAGGGTACATTAGACTTGGTCAGCCAGCTACAACCTTAAGTGGAGGAGAAGCTCAGCGAATAAAGCTTGCTTCTGANCTCTCTAAGCGAGCTACAGGGAAAACTCTATATATTTTAGATGAACCGACGACCGGGTTATCTTTTCAAGATGCTGCACATTTACTTGAAGTTCTTCATCGTCTAGTAGAAGGTGGTAATACCATAGTATTAATTGAACACCATTTGGATCTGATCAAAAATGCGGACTGGATCATTGACTTAGGACCAGGTCCAGGCACATATGGAGGGAAGATTGTTGGCGAAGGGACGCCTGAGGAAATTGTACAAATCCCCGACTCTCAAACCGCAAATTTTTTACAAGAATTACTTTAAGTCACTCTAATACTTTTATCGATTCTGTTGGATCAGCCTCTCCAAGACCCATATCTGATGCTTTAATCCAATGTTCTCTTGCAACATTCCTTAATGGGAGGTTTATTTGGGCTAAATCTATAAGCCATCCCATTAACTCTTGGTCTTTAATATTTGTAGACACATAAGAAGTTTGTTCAAAAGCCCTACTTAATATTTTCGGTCCAATTCTTTCTAATTGACGGCTTGCTGCTGACGCTGTACGCATCACTTGAAATAATGAATGCAAGTCCATATTCAATTTTTGAGCTAACACAAAAGATTCCATGACCGCGATTTGATTTATATCTTTAACCATGTTGTTAATTAATTTAGCAATATTCCCAGTCCCGACTGGGCCCATAAACTGTACATTTGATGCCACCGAATCTAATAATGCAGCTATTCTCTGAAACTTGACCTCATTACCTCCTACCATTACCGTCAATTGTCCGTCCCATGCCACCTTACCGGTACCGGAAACTGGAGCATCCATATAGGTAATACTATTAGAACTACTTAAGGCAGCCATACGCTTAGCAAACTCCGGATGAACCGTCGAATGGTCAAGAATTATCGAATTTGGCTGTGCCTTTGAAAGAACCCCGTCTTNACCTGCAATTATCTCTTCAATGAGGTTTTCTCCAACAAGACATAAACAANTAATTTCGGCATTTCTTGAAGCTTCACCTGGAGAGCNACCAGCTAACGCCCCAAGTTCAACGAGTTCCTTTACCTTTCCTTGGCTACGATTTACTACTGTAACCTCATGCCCTGCCTTAACAAGATTGATAGCCATTGGCCTGCCCATCATACCTAAACCAATAAACGTAACTTTCATTCGGCCCTCTTTTCCTTTACATATTTACAGGCATCAATTATCAAGTATTATGAGTGTAGATGAGTAGTGGAGTTAACATGCAATATCGACAATTAGGCACAACAGACCTCAATGTATCCGTTATCGGCCTTGGTACAAACAATTTCGGGAACCCTGCACGAATAACAGATACACAAGTAAGCCAGCGAGTGATCGATAAATGCATCGACTTAGGAATTAATTTTCTCGACACCGCAAATATTTACGGTAACGGCGAAAGTGAAACCCACATTGGTGAAGCATTAAAAGGAAAAAGAAATGAGATCATCATTGCTACAAAATTCAATCTTACCAACCTGAATGATGAGTCTCCAAAGGCTCGAATTTATAAGAACGTTGAAGAAAGCTTACGTAAATTACAAACCGATGTAATTGATCTCTATCAAATTCATTTTGTCCCAAATGATATTCCTCACCAGGAATATCTTGAGCCATTAAATGACTTAGTTATAGAAGGGAAAGTAAGATATATAGGTGAATGCAACTACTCTAGCTGGAGACATGCTGATACAACTCAAATAGCAAACCAAAACGGCTGGGCACATTTTGTATCTTCTCAAAATAACTACAGCTTGATGCACCGACACGCTGAATTGGAATTGCTACCTTACTGCACTGCCCACAACGTGGGCTTCCTTCCTTATTTCCCACTTGCGGGCGGATGGCTAACAGGAAANTATTCATCGGGAGGTGAAGTACCTCAATCTGCAAGGCGTATGGTAGGGCAGTTACAGGGAGATATTTCTTCTCAATCAACACTTGCTAAACTTGAAGCATTTGCAAGTGAGCATGACAAANCGCTTGTTGATTTAGCCTTTTCATGGTTGCTAGCACATCCCGCAGTAAGTTCAGTTATTGCTGGAGCTATGACCGAGGAACAGGTCGAATCTAATGCTAATGCTGCAAATTGGATTTTAAATAGATCGCAACGGGACACCATTGATAGCATTGCTTCCTGGGAAGGATCCAATGAAGATATCGAAAGATTCGGAATGGGTCCCGATGTGCCTTCTGCACCTGATCGCTAATAAAGAGCCTACTCAGTTCCTTTTCCGGCTTTCACTCTGCAAGAACTTTAACGAAATCACAAAAACCCAAAGCATTGTTGTCGCAAAAAATCCGCGTTGTAATAAACCTTGATGCCTTTTCCAAGGATTCACTTGGTAAAAAATGGCCATTACTCCTGAAAGCAAAAACATTAGCCATGAAAATTCTTTCCATTCATCCCATTTTCTACTTCGAAAGAAAAAGGGTGTNATCAAGCTCAAGCCCATAATTCCGCCAAAGCACACTCGCCCAACTACGCTATGTGCTAAGTCATGTGTCATTCCCCAAAATTTGCGATCCTTGACATCTTTAGAGAATATTGCAGAAAGGAATCCAGAGAAACCGTAAATCAAAGTGAGGGNCCAAAGTACTCCGCCCTTGAGTCCACCACCGGCTTCCCTATGTAGTAGCGGCCCTAAACCTTGAACAAGCAAAGCGTAACCGATAAAAGCGAATTTAATTATCCAAGGACGCGGAGATTCAGGAGCTCCAAGTTGACTTATAGGATGCTCCATTGACTTAAAGCCCCGCGGTCCTTGTAGCGTAGCTATCATCGATGTAATGATATAAAACGGTGGCGCTAGCATCGCCCAAAACGCAAGGCGNNTTCTAAATTTTCTTCGACTACAAACCAAGGGCCCTCTATCAGATTTCGATATGAAATATTACTACATATAGGACAGAGGATTTAATAATTCCAAGTTGATGTCAATCAAACCTACGGAATAAAAGGGGCTGTAGAGTCATCAAAGGTCAAACTACTTGGAATCACTTTACTTAATTCTTCCACTGTCCATTTCCCTTTATTTCGCCAATCTTTATTAATTGATCTAGTTTCAGAGGGGTGAGTATAAATCCCAAATTTACCGCTACCTGCACGAAAAATACAACCATTTACTTGAGAAGCTGCTGGAGTGGCCAACCAAACAACAATTGGTGAAACGTGTTCTCCCCCAGGTCGAGCACCTGCGAGTTCATCCCCTGCTTTCTTTACCGTCAAGCCTGCATCAGCCAGCATCTGCGGATGCTGGTAGTTGATGAAGGCTCGAGTTTGAGCCATAGGTGCAATAGCATTAACTGTAATATTGTATTTTCTAAGCTCAAAAGCTAAATCCCAAGTGAGACTTACAATTCCTCCCTTAGCTGCACTATACGCAGTCCGACCTTCTGGATTACGCCATTGACTAGAAGCAGTATTAATTATCCTGCCATTTTTTTGATCCATCATAATAGGAACCACATGATGGCAAGTGTTGAATGTTCCTTTTAAATGAGTTTNAATAACGGCATCAAAATCATCTGAATTTATTTGATGAAACAATCCCTCACGTGCAATACCCGCATTATTCACTAAGATATCTAGCTTCCCGTAAGTTTCTATCGCGCAATCAATTATTGCGCCTGCTTCGCTATACACTGCGACAGAATTGTAATTAGCAGTTGCTTCTCCACCATTCTCTTTAATAAACGAAACCACTTCATCGGCAGGGGCTATAGCTCCTCCGCTTCCGTTTCTCTCAACTCCTGGATCATTAACTATGACTTTTGCACCTTCGGCAGCCAGTGCAATAGCATGTGCTCGCCCGATACCTCTACCCGATCCAGTTACAACTGCAACTTTTCCTTCCAATCTATTTCCCCTCGGGGGAATATAATCATCTGCCATAATTTCCTCTTTCAAGGTATGAATGGTGCTTTGGTATCACCACCCATTACAGTATTGGGTAATATCTGATCTAACTCATCAAGTGTCCATGGTTTAGAATTTCCAGCTTCTCTATAGATTGTGCGCGATTCCGTAGGATGACTATATCTTCCGATTTTCCCTGACCCGACCCGGAAAACCAGGCCGTTCACATTCGAAGCCAAATCTGAGGACAAGTAAACAACCATTGGCGATACGTACTCTGGGCCAGCTCTATTGTCTCCCTGTTCAGAAGGATCTTTTTTCCTATCCAAGCCCGCATCAGCAAGCATTTGCCGGTATGTATTATCACCAAAGCTACGAGTTGCACCCATCGGGGCTATCGCATTGACAGTTATGTTGTAATTACGTAATTCAAAGGCTAATCCCCAAGTTAATGACACAATTGCACCCTTAGCCGCGCCGTAATTTCCTCTACCCTCAGGATTCCTCCATTGGCTAGAAGCCGTATTGATTATTCTCCCGTATTTCTGGTTCATCATGATCTTTGATGCGTGGTGACAAGTATTAAATGTGCCATACAAATGCACTCCCATCAAATCGTCCCACTCTTTTTCCGTAAGCTGGTGAAAGAGGCGGTATTGGAACGTTCCAGCATTATTGATCAATATATCTAAATGCCCAAAGGTATCTACCGCCAAATTAATTAAACTCGCCGCCGCATCATAGTCTGAAACATCATCATAACTTGCAACAGCCTCTCCGCCATTTTCCCGAATCATGGCAACCACTTCATCTGCAGGAGCAGATGTTCCTCCTGAGCCGTCGCGCTCAACACCAATATCATTCACCACAACCATCGCACCTTCTGCGGCTAATGCTAGAGCATGTTCACGACCTATGCCTCGCCCCGAACCGGTTACTACCGCAACTTTCCCTTTAAGTAGATCTCCCATATTCCTCCATGCAATACCTCGTAACCTACTCCTCTAAATCCTCTTGGACAAGTACTCGACCTAAACGTCTTTACTGCCAAAAGAGTTTTTACTTACGTGCCTTATGCCTATCCCCTGAATCTAAGATAATTGTAACTGGGCCATCATTTACCAATGAAACCTCCATCATCCCTCCAAAACGGCCAGTTTCAACCGTAATATTATGTTCACTTAATCTCTGAAGTAATTTATTAAACCGAGGTTCCGCTTCTGCTGCAGTGGCAGAGTTCATAAAAGAAGGACGACGTCCTTTACGAGTATCTGCATATAGAGTGAATTGACTAATTACCAGCAAGGCTCCTTCAACGTCTATTAAAGAACTATCAAAACGGCCTTCCAAGTTTCCAAAGATTCGCATATTTATGATTTTTTCAGTTAGGTACTCTATATCTTCATCTGTATCATCATGATTAATTGCAACAAAAAGTACCAGTCCTAACCCAATCCGACCTAGGACAATCCCGTCAACACTTACTGAAGCGTTGGATACCCGCTGTAGAACTGCTCTCATTAATTCGCGTCAGTAGCGGATTTACTGGATTGATTAGTGCTTTCTGAATTCTTACTGCCGCTACCGGGGTCTTTAGCAGCAGCAGCCTGATCTGAAGGAGAAGTAGATTTNGTAGGAGATGTAGACGAAGTAGAACCTCCACTCTTCCTTGCATAATCAGTAGTGTAAAAACCTGAACCTTTATAGATAACGGTTGGTGCAACAAATTTACGCTTAGCAGGATTCCCGCAAGAAGCGCATCGAGCCTCTTTCCCGGCGTCAAATCCTTGCCTTAAGTCAAATTCGACGTCACAAGAATCACAATAATAGGAGTATATTGGCATTAACTTTCCTCAATTAGCAGTCAATTGAATTGACTGCTAATCAAAATATCGTGCTCACCGCTCACATGTCAATTCACTAGAGGTAATAACTGCATGCGATTGTCCGATCATGCTTAATATGCTATCGTTACATGNCTGAGTAACGAGAGGTATGAATGGCATACGTTGAAATTAGAGATGGTGAGCCGCCCGAAGGGATAGTTTCCAGATTCCGGGCAGCAGTCACTCGAAACGGAATATTAAAAGAGCACAAGGACCGCCGATTCTTTCGATCTAAGGGAGAAAAAGCAAGATTAGCTGCTCGAAGATCGGCACGCCGTAGGCGACGATCTATTACATAATTATTCCAATTCAAGGGGCATCTTTGTTAGATGTCCTTTTTGTTAGACAATAGAGATATCTATGCGACTAATCCGTTTGGCATTGGGACAATTCAACTCTACCGTAGGCGATGTCGGCGGGAATACTGATCGCATGCTGGATCTTATTTCTAAAGCCCAAAATGAAAAAGCGGATATTATCGCCTTTCCCGAACTCGCAATTACCGGATACCCCCCCGAAGATTTGCTGTTTAAGAAACAATTTCTTCTGGACTCTCGGCAGCATTTACAACGCCTAGTCGAAGCAAGTAAGGAAATTGCAATCGTTGTGGGAACACCTGAATTCCTTGAAAGTGAGTCTCGCAACCTAGAAACAAAAGGCTACCAAGGTCAACTCAATGGGCACATTTATAATTCAGCCGTTTTAGCTTTCAATGGACGCATAATAAACACCTACCATAAAATACTCCTTCCCAATTATGGGGTTTTTGACGAACAACGTTATTTCTCTAAAGGAACAGAATGCCCGATCTTCACAATCAATAATGTGAAAATTGGTGTAAATATTTGTGAAGATATTTGGCATGAAACAGGGCCAACGTCCATACAGCGTGCTCACGGGGCCGAACTGATCGTTAACATAAATGCGTCACCGTTTCACTTAGGCAAAGGTTCTGAGCGCTATTCGATGCTGAAAAAACGAGCTCTCGAAAACAGACTATTTATTTGCTATGTAAACGCTATTGGTGGTCAAGATGAGCTAGTATTTGATGGGCAAAGTATCGTCATAGATCCTAATGGTCAAATAGCGGCTCGCGCTCCTCAATTTTCAGAATCCTTACTACTTGCTGATATCGATGCTGACGAGGCAAATCCTTTTCATCAAGATTTTGAAGATTTCGCAGCAAAGCCCAGTTTTTATTTTGTCTCAGATCAAAGTAGAAAGGCTAAGCGCCCTTTAGCACCCTCCATTGCACTAGAGCTCGATCCGCTTGAAGAAGCCCTCCAGGCCCTCATTCTTGGGACCCGAGATTACGTAACCAAAACAGGTTTTAATAAGGCCGTAATAGGCTTATCTGGTGGAATTGACTCAGCGCTAACCGCTGTAATTGCAGTAAAAGCACTGGGCGCATCAAATGTCACCGCCCTTTTTATGCCATCCCAATACACATCCGATCAATCTTTCAATGACGCCCACGAACTGAGTGAGAATCTTGGAATTCGCATGATTACACTGCCTATTAACGAAGTATTCTCTGCATATACACAAACGCTAGCGGAGGAATTCAAACATACTCAGTCCGATACTACCGAAGAAAATTTACAGGCAAGAATTCGTGGGAATTTGCTTATGGCAACATCTAACAAATTCAACTGGATAGTGCTAACGACTGGAAATAAAAGCGAAATGGCTACNGGATACGCCACCTTATATGGAGATATGGCTGGCGGTTTTGCGGTCATTAAGGATGCATCAAAAACTCTGGTCAAAAATATTTCAATTCATATAAATGCTACGCATAGTAATGAAATAATTCCTAATGCCATTATTACCCGGCCTCCGACTGCAGAATTACGGCATGATCAGAAGGATGAAGACTCTTTACCTCCTTATGACGAATTAGATCAAATCATCACATCCTATGTTGAAGAAGATCAAAGCATGGTCGATATGGCTTCAAAAGGCATGTCTAGAGAGTCTATAGATCTTGCCGTTAATCTTGTCGATAAAAGCGAGTATAAACGAAGACAGGCACCTCCTGGCGTCAAAATAACTAAACGAAACTTTGGCAGAGACCGGAGGCTTCCAATTGCTAATCGCTATAGGCAGGTACCGCCATGGTAACAGGGAAAGAACGCACTAATTGGTACTCTGATCACCCTCTTGCTTGCACTTGCATCAACTGTGAATCGAAGAGAATCGCTGATGCTCGATTTCAAACATTTGCTACTAACCGAAAAATCGGACGCAATGATCCTTGTCCATGTGCCAGCGGTAAAAAATATAAAAAATGTCACGGGTCTTAGTAATTTAGAACAAATGTGCGACATTTGGTGGTTGCGTAATATCCCCAAACAACGGGAGACTTTGTAAAAAATTGGCCGTACATGATCCATATAATGTGGTACGATGTATATGGTAATGGCTGCCAAGAGATGAGGCCAAAACGTGTCAGAAAAACAACAAGCGCTAGAAGTAGCCCTAGGTCAGATTGAGCGACAATTTGGTCGAGGGGCGATAATGCGCCTGGGAGAAGCCTCTCAGGCGATGCAAACAGAGGCCATTCCGACTGGTTCTATTTCACTTGATCTCGCATTAGGCGTCGGGGGAATCCCGAAAGGCAGAATCATTGAGATCTTTGGAGCAGAATCAGCTGGTAAATCAACGCTATGTAATCATATCGTTGCGGAAGCCCAGCGTCTTGGAGGAACCGCGGCGTATATTGACGCTGAACACGCAATGGACCCAATCTACGCAGCTCAATGCGGTGTAGAAATTGACACCCTGCTAATTTCCCAGCCCGATTCAGGTGAGCAAGCACTTGAAATAGTGGAATACCTTGTACGTAGTGGAGCCGTCGACGTAGTCGTTGTCGACAGCGTTGCAGCTCTTGTACCGCGTGCAGAGTTAGAGGGGGATATGGGTGATGCGCACGTGGGCCTACAAGCAAGGCTTATGTCACAAGCGCTACGAAAACTTACTGCCGCAACTAACGCCTCGAACACTGCTGTCGTATTCGTCAATCAATTACGTGAAAAGGTTGGTGTCTTTTTTGGAAGCCCCGAAATCACCCCTGGGGGCAGAGCTTTGAAATTCTATAGTTCAGTCCGAATCGATTTGCGCCGTATAGAAACAATCAAGCAGCAAACTGAACCAGTTGGCTCAAGAGTACGCGCAAAGATCGTAAAAAATAAAGTAGCACCACCATTCAAACAAGCTGAATTCGACATTATGTTTAAACAAGGCATTAGTAAAGTTGGCGATCTCTTAGACTTAGGTACCGCTTCAGAAATAATTAGGAAATCTGGAGCAAATTATTCATATAATGAAACTCGCCTTGGTCAAGGGAGAGAAAACGCAAAGGCTTTTCTGAATAATCATCCAGAAATAGCAGGCCAGATAGAAGCATTAATCAGAGCACCTGCAGATAATTCTTCCCCTGAAGTACAGGAAGAAACATCTGAAATGACTGCTAGTACTCCATAATAAAGCCTCAAGCCTCCTGGCAACCATTACCTAAAACTGAATCTGCCTTAGTCTGTTTTGAGGGGAATCATTAATTCCTTATTAATCAGGCGGAGACAAAATATAGATTCAGAAATACATCTTTCTATCCGGTCTTTTTGGGACTCGAACATAGATTAGATATAAGGGAGGTACATATGGATTCGTTAGTAATTGGCTCCAGTATAGGAGCCCTAGTAGGAATCATAGTTACGGTTGCGGTTGTATTAGTTATTAAGCAAATAACTCAGGCAAAGAAACTTCAAGCTGCCACTTCAGAATCGGCTCGAATTCTCAATGATGCTGAAGAACAAAAGAAACGAATGCTGCTTGAGGCTAAGGAAGAAGCTTTACGCAGTAAACAAGAAATTGAAGCTGATGCTCGCGATAGAAGAAGAGAGCTGCAACGCGCAGAAAGTCGTTTACAAACCAGGGAAGAAAACCTAGATACCCGGCAGGATTCCCTCGAAATCAGAGAGTCCAAAATATCGGATCGTGAAACCACTTTAGAAGAAGCTTTTACCGAATTAGAGGACTTAAAAACTGAGCAGGTCTCTAAACTAGAAGAAGTAGCTAATCTAAGTATGGCAGAAGCTAAAGATCAGGTGATGCAAACTGCTGAAGCCACAATGGAGCAAGAAATTGCAAAACGCTATTACTCGCTTGAGCAAAAAATGCATTCAGATGTTGATGAAAAAGCAAAGAAAATCATTGCTCTTTCCATTCAGCGCCTAGCCGCTGATGTAGTTAATGAATCAACCACTTCGCTCGTCTCTTTGCCAAGTGATGACATGAAAGGCAGACTTATTGGGAGAGAAGGCCGAAATATCCGTGCAATTGAAGCAGCAACTGGTGTTGATTTGATCATCGATGACACCCCTGAAGCCGTAACCGTATCCTGCTTTGATCCAATTAGGCGAGAGGTAGCAAAAATTGCACTAACTAACCTAATAGCAGATGGCCGTATTCATCCGACGCGTATAGAAGAAACTGTTACAAAGGCACAAAAAGAAGTGGAAGATAATATTGTTCGATGTGGAGAACAAGCTGTACTTGATGCTGCAGTTAGAGGATTAAACCCTGAATTAATCAAACTCATTGGAAGACTTCAATATAGGTATAGTTACGGTGAAAATATCCTGCAACATTCAGTCGAAGTATCCCGTATTGCAGGTATGCTTGCCGGCGAAGTTAATGCTGATATTCAAATCGCCAAAGCCGGCGGATTGCTACACGATATAGGCAAGGCTCTTACCCATGAAGTTGAAGGAACTCATGTTGAATTAGGCGAAGAGGTTGCAAGACGATATAACTTGCCTCCTGCGGTTGCTGCGGCAATCAACGAGCATCATGAGGATGACCGTGGATCTGCAGAGGCATTCATTGTAGCTGCTGCAGATGCGATTAGCGCAGCTCGCCCCGGATCACGACGAGACACTGTAGAACTCTATCTGAAGCGACTAGAAGCCTTGGAAGATGTAGCTAACAGCTTCGATGGTGTCCAAAAATCATTTGCTATCCAGGCAGGACGCGAGGTTCGAATATTGGTGCAACCCGATGAGATTGATGATATTGAAGCCTCCGACCTCGCCCGTAAAGTTGTTAAAAAAATTGAAGAAAACTTGGTATATCCAGGGGAAATTATGGTTACTGTTGTACGGGAAACACGCACTACCGAAGTAGCACATTAGAAGGAGGTCTGATTTGAAAGTACTAATGGTTGGTGACATCGTTGGTCGCCCTGGAAGATTAGCGCTTTCGACTGTCCTCCCTCAGCTTAAAAAAGACATAAATCTAGACTTCGTTGTAGTTAATGGAGAAAACTCCGCTGCAGGCTTTGGGCTCACTGATGAAACCGCTAGTGAAATCCTTAAGGCAGGAGCAAATGTCATTAGCGGAGGCAATCATACATTTGACCAAAAAGACTTCATCCCTTCATTAAATGGAGAAATGCCATACTTAAGGCCAGCAAATTACCCTGCAACTGCGCCTGGTAGAGGGCATATCGTCATTGGTGGTGTTGCAGTCCTCAATCTACAGGGTCGTGTTTATATGCCAGAGGGACTCGACTCTCCTTTTGTCACAGCAGAGAACCTCCTTGATGAAATCGATCCTCATTCACCCAAAGCAATTCTCGTTGATTTCCATACGGAAGCAACCTCCGAGCAAGCGGCAATGGGCTGGTACTTAGACGGAAGAGTAAGTGTGGTTGTAGGAACACACACGCACGTCCCAACAGCAGATGCCAAGATTTTGCCGAAGGGCACTGCCTTTGTAACTGACTTAGGGATGACTGGGCCAGTAAATTCGATTATCGGCAGTAAAGTTGAAGATGTCTTAGCACGATTTTTGACAGCCATGCCTAAACGATTGACTGTAGCGGAAAATACAGGTCCCTTACAATTCAATTCCTTATACATTGAACTCGATGATCTCACCGGGTTGGCAAAACATGTAGAAAGAATAGATAGGATTATAGAAAATCAATGAAAATTGATTTACATATGCACTCTACCTATTCTGACGGTAATTTACCTCCTGCCGAGCTCATGAGTTACCTTATCGAGCAAGGTGTTAGCATTGCAGCTCTTACAGATCATGATTCAACCGAAGGATTACATGAAGCCTATCTAGCCATAAGTAAATCTGACAGCCAATTAGAGTTAATCACTGGCATCGAAATTAGTGCAATTCACCCCTTAGTNAATAATGCTGAAGTACATGTTCTAGGATATTTTATCGATTACCAAAATCCTCAGTTACAGAACAAGCTTACGCAATTTCGTAATGAACGCGAGCAACGGTGTCGAAAAATAATTGACCGCTTATGCGCCTTAGGATATCGCCTTCACTGGGATGATCTCAAACCTACCGGATCAAGTATTGGTAGGCCTCACATAGCGAATGCACTATATGAAAAAGGGTATATTAAGAACCCNAAGGAAGCCTTTAATGGCCTGCTTAATGAGGGTGGGCACGCCTTTGTTATGCAAGAAAATATATCAATGCAAGGAGCAGTAGATCTGATACGTTCCACAGGTGGGGTCGCCGTACTCGCCCACCCTCTTTACGTAAAAAATTACGAAACTATTATGCATTTATTGCCTACAATGGGATTCAGTGGATTCGAAGTATTTTATCCAGAATTTTCTAGCCTCGAGCAGCAAAATTTATTGACCATCGCACATGAACTTAATTTACTACCATGCGGCGGAAGTGATTATCATGCCAAAGGATTGGTAGGTGAACACCAGCCAGGGGCAGGAGGACCTCCGTTAGCAATATTCAATGAATTACGTGCCGCAGCTGCGTTTAATAAATGANCATCCCCTGGGAAAACGCTTTGTTCGTCCTATCTGCTTACCTCCTAGGTTCCNTTCCCGTCGCCTTTTTAATTGGTAAGTTTGCAAGAGGAATTGACTTACGCTATAAAGGAAGCGGTACTTTAGGTGCATCTAATGTTTTCTACAATGTTGGTGCATTCTGGTTCATTCCCGTAGGCCTGTTTGANTCAATTGTAAAAGGTTACTTACCCATAATGATTGCAAAATTAGCGGGAATCGAGCTTACCTATCAACTAGTAATTGGTTTCGCCGCCATTATTGGTCATAATTGGCCAATATTTTTAAAATTTAAAGGAGGACGAGGAGTTGCCCCGAGCTTAGGNGTTTTATTAGCTTTAGGGAAATTAGAGTTAGCGATTTTTACAATTATCGCCTGCATTGGATGGCAAATACTTTATTCTGCCCCATTATCAGTACTTCTAAGCTTTTTAGCATTGCCTCTAGCTTCCATCTACTTAGATAAACCTCTTTCGATTACAGTTCTAATGGTAGGGTTATTAGTCATTACAATTCTCAAAAGATTGTTTTCAAANTCCCTACCTACTAACCAAACAAACTTAAAGGTATTATTCATTTACCGTCTTATTTTTGACCGAGATATCCCCGATAATCTTTCCTGGGTTAAAAAGTAGACGAGTTACCTTCACTACCCTAGAATCAAAGTATGCGGGCGTAGCTCAGGGGCAGAGCATTTGCTTCCCAAGCAAAGGGCCGTGGGTTCGAATCCCATCGCCCGCTCCAATATAAAAAGATTTATATTCTGAGGGCTTAATGTTACCTAACGCAAGACCAGAAGCAGATCGAATAGTCAAATATGACGCTTATCGCGCCTTCCAATTAAAAGAAGGCATTCCCGTAATCACTGGGTTTGCTGTAGATGATCTTCGTACAGTAGAGGTAAAGCCATGGGCTAGGCTAGATTGTCTTGGAACCTACATAAACCTAGATGGCACTGGTGATACTAATGATGCTTATGTCGCAGAAATTCCACCAGGTGCGAAGATGGCTCCCGAAAAACATCTCTTTGAAAAAAATATATATGTTTTAAATGGCAGAGGCGCTACATTAGTAGGAGATGACCCCAATAGTCAAACAAGTTTTGAGTGGAAAAAAGGCAGCGTATTTTCTATTCCTATCAATGTATCGCACCAACATCTGAATGGTAGTGGCTCTGAGGCAGCGAGATTCGTCGCCATAACAACAGCACCTTTAACAATGAACCTTTTTCACAATGAGGGCTTTATTTTCAACAATCCTTACGTTTTTGAAGATCGGCTAGGTAACCCCAACAGCTATCAAGGCGAAGGTAAAATGTGGACTGCCACGACTGGTAGAACCAATGCGTGGGAAACTAACTTCATACCAGACGTAGAAACGTTTACTACCTTTAGCTGGAAGGAAAGAGGTGCAGGTGGTGCTCACATCAAATTTGAACTTGCCGATCAAACTCAAACTGCTCATATCTCAGAATTTCCTGTAGGCACTTATAAAAAAGCCCACAAGCATGGGCCGGGAGCTCATGTAATTATACTCAAAGGAGAAGGTTATTCTTTACTCTGGCCATCTCATGAAACACCTGATACTTACTTAGAACGCGTCAATTGGAAGCCTGGCTCAATGGTAGTTCCTCCAAACGGATGGTTCCATCAACACTTCAATGGCGGAGATATTCCTGCACGCTATTTAGCATTTAGATGGAATAGTCAAAAATATTATTTTTCTTTGGGCGTAGCCATGGAAGGGGAAACCGATGTCGATGTCAATCAAGGAGGAGGACAAATTGAATATGAAAATGAAAACCCGCTCATTCATCAACTTTTTGTCGAAGCACTCAAAAAAACTGGCACTAAATCCAAAATGTCCGAATTTTTTAAAGCCGGTGAGATATAACATTGGAGAAGGTGAATGCTCCTAGCATCCTTATGAAAAGCGGCTTAGTAGCATTAATTGGCCGAGCCAATGTTGGCAAATCAACACTTGTTAATTCTCTTGTAGGCCAAAAAGTTACGATAGTTAGTGCCAAGCCCCACACCACACGCCATCGCCTACTTGGAATATTAAACGGCCCTAACTTGCAAATAGGGCTATTAGACACTCCAGGATTCTTAAAACAAGGACGAGACCTGTTAGATACTTCCATGTCCCGAGAGCTAGCTACTGCGCTCGAAGATGCCCATGCGATAGCTTTAGTCGCTGAGCCCAGAACCCCAGGAGACATTGAGTTAGATTTAATTACCCATATAAAAAAATCGAGGAAAAATGCTTTTCTGGTCATCAATAAAATTGATACCGTGGCAAAGGCTAAGTTGTTGCCAATAATTGAAAGTTACTCGAAGATTTTCCCTTTTTCAGAAATAGTCCCTGTAAGTAGTACAAAGTCAGACGGGCTCAACTCAGTCATCTCAGCAATGGCTAAAGCAGTTCCTTTGCACGAGCCATTATTCCCTGAAGATGCATTAACTGACAGGCCCGTAAGATTTTTGATTGGGGAGCTAATTCGCGAACGTATATTTAATTTCTATCGCCATGAAATCCCTTATGATGTCGCAGTAATACTTGAAACATTTGATGAGCGAAATGATAAAGAAAGAAACTATCTACGAGCGGTGGTCTATGTAGATAAACCTTCACAAAAACAGCTGTTAATCGGCAAGAAGGGCAATGCTTTGAAATCAGTTGGAGTAGATGTACGGCCAGAAATTGAAAAACTCATCGGAAAGCCCATTTATTTAGATCTTTGGGTTAAGATAAACCCAAAGTGGCGAAACAAAGCTGGGTTTATACAAAATACATTAAAATGACACTAAACGGATGTACTACAACAAAAATATTTTGCAGGCCTAATTGTCCTCCGGGAAGAAGGACTAAACNTCAGAATAGGGTTTCTTTTTCTAGTTCTACTGAAGCATTGGCTATAGGCTATCGTCCCTGCAAGGTTTGCTCTCCGCTAGCAGGAGAACCAGGTCCATGGCAGCCCAAAAAAACGATTAATTCAATCGCTCNAATATAGTAGATACGCCTTGTCCTCCACCAACGCACATGGTCACCAAGCCAGTCTCTCCATCTCGTCGTGACAATTCTTCCATCAACTTTACAGTCATAATCGCACCCGTTGCACCTACGGGATGACCTAGTGAAATGCCACTACCATTTACGTTGGTAGCATCTATGTCCATTTCCAACTCCCTCATAACATAAGCTGCTTGTGCGGCAAAGGCTTCATTAAGTTCGATTAGATCCAAGTCTTCTATTTTCATCCTTGTTTTTGCTAAAACTTTTTTTGTCGAAGGAACCGGACCAATACCCATTATGGCCGGATCGACACCTGAAACACCTCTTCCAACCCAGCGCATTCGAGGTTGAATTCCGTACGCTTCAGCCCTAGATCGTGACATTACTACCACTGCCGCAGCTGCGTCATTAATCCCAGCAGAATTTCCAGCAGTAACACTGCCTCCTTCTTTAAAAACAGGTTGTAATTTTGCTAATCCTTCAATTGTAGTTTCAGGGCGAGGGTGTTCATCCATAGTCACGACTATATCTTCACCTCTTCTTTGAGGAATAGATACCGGAGCAATCTGCGACTCAAAATATCCTGCAGTTTGTGCTTGAACAGCACGCTGATGACTTAATAATGCCATCTGATCTTGAACTTCTCTAGTAATTTCAAATTGTTGCGCTACATTTTCAGCAGTAACACCCATATGGTAATCATATATAGGGCAACTCAAACCCATAGTTAACCCATCGGTCATGACATAATTACCCATACGCGGACCTTCAAATCTTACATCGCGCATCAAATAAGGAACCCTGCTCATACTGTCTGCGCCACCCGCTACAACTACGTCCGACTCGCCAGTAACAATTGATTGCACTGCGAGGTTAATAGCCTCTAGCCCCGATGAGCATGCTCTATTGATTGTCATTGCCGGAATATATTCTGGCAATCCAGCTTTGAGCATTGCACGACGTGCCACATATCCCGTTTCATCAGCCTGCAGTACGTTCCCCATGATTACTTCATCAACATCTTCAGGAGGGATTTGCGCTCTATCAACTGCAGCTTTAATTGCCACTGCTCCTAGATCAGAAGCCAGCAAGTTTTTGAATGCGCCTCCAAAGCGACCAATTGGTGTTCGAGCACCACTTACTATTACTACTTCATCCATGCTACAACCTCCGTACTATCAGTGATTATACCCGTATAATAATCGCATCTAACAAGCATTTAATAATTAAACCAANACAATGGTAGTAACCTGCCCCAAAGGCGTTTAACCCGATTCAAAAAATAAGCTCTACGGCCGAAAACCGTACCTACAATAACTAAAATTATCGAGTACGCTGGGGGTATAAACAGCAAATAGGCTATCCGGTATAACCATGACCCTGATATAAAATTGCCCTCCAATCCCAATATGTCCCCCAAAAGGAAACTGCTGAACAATACTGAAGAAAAACCGGTGATTGAAAATACAACGACAATAATCAAGTAGTTAACGAACCAACTCTTACGACTAGGACCTATCCTATCCAATTTTAAGGCTACCTTCCTTCTTCTAGCGCTCTTGAACTTTCTATATAATCTTTAGCAGCACCTAATAAAAGCCCATTTGCACCCGTCAAAAATAACTGAACTCCTCTGTCCCGCCAGTATGCATAGTCCTCAGGAGTACGAGCAATTGTACCTGCCGTCTTACCTGCAGCGACTATTTTTTTTGTCAATTCCTCTATGATGTTAAGCACTGATTCATGCTTTGCTTGCCCAGCCACTCCCAAGGCTACTGATAAGTCTGATGGGCCTAGAAAGACTGCATCCACCCCTTCTGTAGATATTATTTCGTCGGCATTTTTTATTCCATCATTAGTCTCAATTTGCACCATCACTACAGTTGATTCATTAGCAACATCCACATATCCAACATTAGTCGCATAATCATTAGCTCGAACACCTGCTAGTCCTCGCTTTCCCAAAGGGGGATATTTAACCGAGTCCACGACGCTTTGAGCATCTTTAGCCGAATTCACCATTGGAATCATCACGCCAAGGGATCCTGCATCTAAATATTTTGCTATTACTTGCTGTGAATTTTCCCCGACACGCGACATAGCGGGGAGGCCTTTCGCTTCAGCAGCACGGATCATTTCCACTGNATCAGTTGCAGATATCGGATTATGCTCACCATCAATCATCACGTAATCAACACCTGCTGCAGCNAGTAACTCAACCGTTGTTGGTGATTCTATGCTAACGAATACACCTAAAAGAGGCGCGCCTGATTTAAGTCTTGTCCTAAAGTCTGAATTAATCATGATTTCTCCTGTATGGCATAACGTAAACTATTAATTTGGCGAATGAAAAATATTAATCCGCCAAAAACTATTGTACTCAGAAAACTAATAGTCCGGTCTACTAACACAATTGCAACTGCTATCTCAAATGAAAGTTCAAGCCCTAGCAATCCTGTAACCCCTGCCTCTACAAATCCCAATCCTCCAGGAGTCAGNGGAACACCTGAAAGCAATCCATTTGCCATCGGAGCAAAAATCACTAGCCCAGCTGAGACAGAAATGCCCATTGCTTTGAGGATGAAAAATAATCGACCTACTTCGCACAACCATGCCCCCACAGCCAACAGGAAAACGATATCCATTCTCCTAAAGCTGCCCATGGTAGCGTCATAAAATTTGTGGTAAGTATCGCTTATCTGATGAGGTAATTTGGAACTGAGCCATTTGCGCATAATTACCATTGCGGACAGGGCACCCACAATTACAACTAATAACCCGAGCCCTAAAATCAATATAAATATAGGGGGCTGAATCTGGCCGGCAACCAACAAAATTCCTACACCTGTAACCATAAGAACCACAATTACCGCTAAATCTACAATCCTATCCGCTAAAACTACCCCCATACTTGAGGAGAAGCTAGTCTTGCTGTCCTCCGCATATATATATGCTCGATAGGCGTCTCCAATCCGAAACCAAGCAACTGAATTAGCAAACCAACTCATCAAAATTACTCGTGATGCATACCATAGTGATGGAGTCCATTTTTGATCGATACTACTAGAATTACGTAAAAGCAGAATCCATCGATAACCACGAAAAACAAATGTTAAGTAGTGAACCATCACCGCAGTAACATACCACCACGGATTAATTGCTTTTATTGCAAGCCACGTATTACTCCAAGCCAGATCCACCCTCCAGAGTGCCACGCTTGTGAATCCCCCAAGCAAAAGAAGGGTAACTGTAAGTCTCAATAAAAATGAGCGAGTACGACTCGAGCCAAATATTGGGGATCTAGACTCAAAAAACGACATTACTACTCATTCAAGCGGCCTCTTCGCAGGGATACCTGACTTACGGGGAAATTTTTCAGGAACCGCATTTATCTTACGAACCACTATTATGTTTCGAGAATCAAGGCCAATCTCAGTTCCCACGCTAATCACATCATAAACTCTTCCGCCAAACAAGGAAGTGATTTCGGAATATTTTCTTGCTTCCATTTTTGCATTTTCCCCTCTCTGTGCGAACAAGTAACCTCCAATCCTGCAAAATGGTAAACACAATTCCAAAACCGTAGACCAATTACCTAACGCTCTCGCAGTGACTAAATCAAATTTTTCTCTGAATTCTGAATCATGAGCAATATCCTCCGCACGTTCTGGCACAACTATGCCTTCTAAGGAAAGCTCTTTAAGTGCAATTTTAAGATACTCCGCTTTTTTCTTTGTCGATTCAACAAAATGAACCGCCAGGGAAGGAAGTACTATTTTTAAAGGAAGACCAGGAAAACCTCCACCAGTCCCAATATCAATTAATTTACCTGCTTGAAGCCTTTCGTTCTCAATGGAAGGGACCAATGAAAGTGAATCTAAAAAATGAACGTGCATTGCATCCCTTAGACCTAAGTCAGAGGTTAGCGAGGCTCGCTTATTAAATTTTTGCATTAATTCTAGAAGCAGTTGGAATTTTTTGAGTTGGTCTTCGTTGACATTCACTCCTAATGAGCCAGCATCAGATTTAAACTGACGCCAATCATCAAAAAGACCAATTGTCATTTTCTCTTCTTACTCGGACGGAAAATAGATGAAATAACTTGCAACAGTACGATCGCTAAGATGATAGAAACAAAAGCATGCTTTTTGAGTTTTTCTACTTCAATCCCTTCTAGAAGAGATGTATTTTGAGAATCACTTGTATCAGCTATAGCAAACTGCCTCTGTCCATCAACAACATTAGCCAAGTACTCGGCCGCAGATTCTCCATATAAGTTTACATAATCATACACTAAGCTCTCTGCAACTGCGGCAAGGAACTTTTGCTTAGTTTCTGTCGCATAGTATCGATATGCACGACCCTTAAGAACTCTCGCAAGTAATTGTTTATCTACCAAACGATTGAGCACAGTCATTGCAGTNTTATAGTTATGACCATCGCCTAACTTATCGATAATTTCTTGCACTGAAAGCGGTGCCACTGAGGACCAAATTACGTCCATTAGCAGGGCTTCTAGCGGCCCAAGGCTCCGATACGTCTTTTTCGTATCGTTTTTCCTTTCTTCTAGCTGGGCTAGGTCTTTCCTCGCATAATTCTCTGTCATTTTCTCTCTCAGTACAGCGAGACTATCTTACGGGTATAAATTGCAGAATATAAGTACTAATAAGTAAAAGTATCTCAAAAAAAACAGATGCTTCTAAATGGACACTTCTCAGTTTGAATTTACTCCGGTAAAGTTATAATCCACAATCTAAAGGTTCAATATATGCCACTTCTGCACCAAACAACCCGTAAAGGCGCTTCTATAAGCGACTCCGAAATACGAGCGATCGTCGAAAGACTTAAACCTCAAATTTCGGGAGAGATTCGCATGGACAAATATAACAGGCTAATGTACTCAACTGACGCCTCCATGTACCAGATGACTCCCGTAGGAGTTGTAATTCCTAGAACCGCCGATGACGTTGAGGCTACTATACGAATAGCTAAAGAACATGGAATACCCGTAATGCCAAGGGGCGGAGGAACCGCACTTGCAGGTCAAACCACGAACCATGCGATAGTCATTGATTTCTCCAAATATATGCGAAATATCATTGAGGTATCTCCAGAAGAGCGTTGGGCAAAAGTCCAACCAGGCATTGTAAATAATCATCTCTCAGCAGCTGTTCGTAATCACGGCTTAATGTATGGCCCTGATCCTGTTACGAGTGCAAGAGCAACAGTGGGCGGTGGAATAGGAAATAATTCTTGTGGCCCTCACTCAGTAATCTATGGTAAAACCTTAGACCATATTCTTGAAATTGATGCTATTTTATCTGATGGAAGCAGAGCTCACTTTGCTCCTACCTCAGGATCTGTTCTTGAAGAAAAAATGTCCCAAAATACTCTCGAGGGCGCTTTATATCGAGAAACTCGAAGATTAGCTTGGGAGCACTCATCTGAAATTGAGCAGCGATTCCCNAAAATATTACGTAGGGTCATGGGATACAATTTGGATGATTTTATGGGGGAAGGACCCATGAATCTTACTCGCGCAGTCGTTGGATCTGAAGGAACATTAGTAGCGGTGACTGAGGCGAAAGTTAATCTAGTTCCGCTTCCTCAATATAAAGGACTTGGAGTTGTCCATTTTACTGATTTAATTGAATGTATGGAGGCTTCAGTACCTATACTTGAACATAGCCCTTCAGCAGTTGAATTAATTGGCCATATGATCATCGATAACTGCAAAGTTAATGCTGGTTATCGGCATTTACTAAATTATTTCATTGGAGAACCCAGGGAGCTGTTATTTGTTGAATTTTACGGGGACTCACCTAGAGAGGTCCAGTCAAAGCTTGAAGCCTTAAAAGCAGATATGGAACACCGTAGGCTAGGATACGCTACGATGGTAACTAACGACCCTCAAGAACAACGAAGCTGGTATTCACTCAGGGAAGCAGGGTTAGGTCTGGCCATGGCCCTAAAAGGTGATGCCAAACCTTTACCTTACGTCGAAGATACTGCCGTTTCACCAGAACAATTACCTAACTACGTGAGAAGATTTGAAGAAATTGTAGCTCGACATGGAACAGAATCTGCCTATTACGGGCATGCCTCTACTGGATGCTTACATATTCGACCTGTTGTGAACATTAAACAGCACGAGGGGGTCGAAAAAATGGCCTCAATTGCTGAAGAAATATCTGATTTAGTTCTAGAGTTTGGAGGCAGTCTTACAGGGGAACATGGTGATGGGATCGTTCGTGGAGTATTCACGGAAAAAATGTTTGGCTCTGAAATTTATCAAGCATTCAAGGAACTTAAATCCGCCTTTGATCCAGATTCAATTATGAACCCAGGGAAAATAATTGAAACGCCAGGAATACGTGAAAACCTACGTATTGGCCCTAATTACAAAACTTTTGAGATTCCAACATACCTAGACTTTACTGAAGATGGCGGTTTTGCTGCTCATGTTGAAATGTGCAACAGTCAAGGAGCATGCAGGAAGCTTGATGGAGGGATGTGCCCCTCTTTCATGGTTACTCGAGAAGAAGAGCACTCTACTAGAGCTCGAGCAACTATGCTACGGATGATCGTTAGTGGAGCACTTCCTGCCGAAGAACTTACAGGGGATCGCCTTTATCAGACTATGGACCTTTGCGTAGAGTGTAAAGCTTGTAAAGCGGAATGCCCTTCTAACGTTGATATGGCCAAGCTCAAATCAGAAGTATTGAGCAAATACCACGAAAGGCATGGACTCCCTTTACGATCACGGCTTTTTGGAAATATCGCTGACTTAAGCCGTATTGGTCAGTCATTAGCTCCCTTAACGAATTTCTTAGGGCAATTTATTTTAGTCAAGCTCTTTGCTGAAATCTTATTAGGAATCTCTCGCAAACGACCTCTTCCCAAATTCGCTAAACAAAAATTTTCTTCGTGGTTCAAGTCCCAGAACTTACAATTTTCCTCTAAGAATAGGGGTGATATCGTATATTTTAACGACACTTTTACTGAGTACATGCACCCCGAAGTCGGTCATGCCGCCATTAAGATTTTAACGGCCTTGGGTTATAACGTGATTATTGAAGCTCAAAAAGAATGCTGTGGCAGACCTTTAATATCTAAAGGTCAATTAGCAAAAGCGAAGGAATGGGCAGAATTAAATGTGGATTCATTGTTACCTTATGCGGAAAAAGGAACATTGGTCGTCGGCACAGAGCCTTCATGTCTTCTAACTCTAAAAGAAGAATACCCTGGATTGCTTCGAACNCCAGAAGCAAATTCTGTTGCTTCCCATGCATTGATGCTTGATGAATTACTTATGCAAATAGCTGAAGCGGAACCAGATACTATTGCAAGTATCTTCGATACTTCCCAAAGTCAATCTATTCAAGTACATGGCCATTGCCACCAAAAAGCTATTGTGGGAACAGAATCAACTCTAGGAGCATTAGCTTTAGCAGGCTACCAACCGGAACTTATTGACTCTGCTTGCTGTGGGATGGCAGGAACATTTGGATTTGAAAAAGAGCACTATGAAACCTCAAAAGCTATGGGGGCATTAAAGCTTTTCCCTGCCATTGAATCCTCCGAAAAATCTGAGTGGCCAGTCGCAATTTCAGGTATTTCATGCAGACAACAGATAGGCCATTTTACTTCTAAAACTCCTCGGCACTGGGCTGAATACATTGCAGACTCGTTAACTTACGGAGCCTTAAACAACGGGTAAGACTCTAAGGCTTTTTGCATTGCTTTAGTAACCGTCTCAACATAGTGCTTGTCCGAAGAAGCAAGGACGAATACTAATCCTCGTTTAGTGCCTAGTCTGACTCCAAAACGTGAGCGTTTCTTTGACAAGTTAATAGAGCCTGATAAAAGAGCAACTGCTCCAAGCATTACAGCAACAGTCTGCGCCATAATGAACCCCACCACTATTAAACCAATACCAATACCTTGAGTAGCTCTTCCTGGCCATCGTTTCGGTCTATCCTCAACTGTAGAAACAGAATCTACGTTTTTAATTAAATACTGATGTTCTCCAAAAATTGCGGACTCCCATGAAATAAAAATTCCGTTAGCGTCCATGTGAAAAACTTCGGTTGCCATAAATTATCTCTGTAGTAGAGCATATTCTAGGCTATCGGCTAGCGCCTGCCAGGATGCCTCTATGATATTTGTAGAAGCGCCAATAGTTGCCCAATTAGTTACCCCATCAGTAGACTCGACCAATACTCTTACGACTGCTCCCGTTCCTCCCGGCCCTTGAGATACAACGCGGACTTTATAATCTGTCAATTCAACATTCCCCAGTGTAGGGTAGAATTCGAGTAGTCCTTTCCTCAAAGCCTGATCAAGTGCATTAACTGGTCCATTACCTTCAGCAACAGTGTGCTTGACTTCACCATCGACTGAAACTTTTACCATCGCCTCGCAGAGGGAATCTTCATCAGTAGTTGTATTCCTTTGGCCCTGTCGACGTCGTTTCTCCATCACTACCATAAAATCCACTAACTCAAACGGAGGCCGATAGCCAGAAAGTGAACGCCGCACTAGTAAGCGAAAGGATGCTTCTGCTCCTTCGTACTGGAACCCACGACTTTCACGCTCTTTTACAACTTGAAGAAGTATCCCTAATTGCTCCTTAGTTACATCTTCAGATAATCCTTCTTCCTGTAATTTGATTGCAATATTACTTCTTCCGGCAAGTTCAGAAACCACTATGTGCTTCAAGTTCCCTACCGCACTGGGATCAATGTGTTGATAGCTCTCTTCTACTTTTGCAACAGCTGAAGCGTGCAGACCCCCTTTGTGCGTAAAAGCGCTTTCACCAACGTAAGGTTGATAGCGATCCCGAGGCATATTAGCCATTTCTGCAGTAAAACGATGGATGTCCGTGAGAAGGCTTAATTGTTCATCCGAAATAACATCAAGCCCGAGCTTAAGTTTAAGATTTGCGATAACAGAAAGTAAGTTTGCGTTGCCTGATCGTTCGCCATAACCATTAATCGTGCCTTGGACGTGAGATGCCCCTGCTTGTACCGCTGCTAATGTATTAGCAACTGCCACATCAGCATCATTATGGCAATGAATACCAATGTCCACTCCAACAGATTTCGATACTAGCGAAACTGTAGAAAAAATATCTACAGGAAGAGTGCCGCCATTTGTATCACATAGTACGATACACTCTGCCCCCGCCTTTGCAGCTGCAGAAATACATTGCAAAGAATACTCAGAATTAACTAGATATCCATCGAAGAAATGCTCTGCGTCAAAAATAATTCTCTTCCCAAGAGATTTTAAATAGGCTATTGATTCACTAATCATGCGGAGGTTCTCCTCTAAGGGAACCTCTAAAACATCAGTAACTTGGCTTTCTGAAGATTTCCCCACAATTGTGATCACTTGAGCCCCACTATTAACCAAAGCCATTATGTTCAAGTCATCCACCGGGTCTACATAGGCACGACAAGTACTTCCAAATGCTACAAGATCTGCATTACTCAGTTTAAGATTTTTTGCCTCTTGGAAAAACTCATCGTCTTTTGGATTGGAACCCGGCCAGCCTCCTTCAATAAAATGTACGCCTAGATGATCAAGTCGCTCTGCAATTTTTAACTTGTCGTGTACTGACAGGCTGACACCCTCCATTTGTGTACCGTCTCGTAAAGTAGTGTCATACAATTTCACATAATCCATCGAGATCTCCCTAGGCGAACCGCAAATAAAAGCCGATGCTCTAATCTGATAGCATTACTTCAATGCTTAGTAGTTTACTATCATTTTATTCTATATTAGGAATCATGATAACTCGTTTCTATGAAGGCCCACTCACAGGGGCGAACAAAGAACTGCAAAATAGAATTGTTACTTGTAAAGCTTGCCCTAGGCTTGTGAAATACCGTGAGCAAAAAGCTCTTTTTGAGAAAAAGCCCCGTTTCGCTAACGTTGAACACTGGGGCGCACCAGTCCCAAGCCATGGTGATCCCCAAGCAAGGTTACTCATCGTAGGGCTTGCACCCGGAGCCGATGGTGCCAACCGAACTGGGCGATTATTTACCGGGGATTCTTCATCAAATTTTCTTATCAAATCTTTATACTCTGCCGGATTGACTAATAAAGATTCCTCTGAACACATATCTGATGGGTTAGCGTTACACGATGTATTTATCTCGTCCGCGATACACTGTCTCCCGCCAAATGATAAACCCACGCCAACCGAGCTATCTTCATGTAAGCATTTTCTTTCCTCTGAGATTCAGTTACTAGCCCGACTTAAAGCAATCCTTGTATTTGGCCATATCGCTTTTAGACAAGTTCAAAATGTTGTTACAGATCTTACTAACGAGCCATCTAGACATAAATTTATTCATGGGGGTCAGTATCAGCTGCCGTCGCTCAAAACTACCTTATTTGCTTCCTATCACCCTAGTCCTCGTAACACGAATACTGGAAAACTTGACCAAACCAGCTTAGATACAATCTTCAACAAAATTATGGGGCATATCCGATCCTTTGACTAAGAAAAGCCTCTTCCGGGAAGATTACCATTTTGAGCGAAATGCAGATTATGGTACAATTTCTCTAGCTGTGAAGGATGTCGAACTTCATGGAAATCTCTTAGATCGACGGAAAGGTAGGTCCCATGGTACAAGAAGCTACTATCAATCCTAGTCAGGATACGAATCCTTTAGGTGATGAGGCATTAAGTATGAAAGCGCTGCTAGAGGCAGGTGTGCATTTTGGTCACCAAACACACCGATGGAATCCTCAAATGCGGCGTTTTATTTTTGCCCAAAGAAACGGAATTCATATTGTAGACCTTCAACAGACCATGGGTCTGCTCGAGCAAGCATGTATGTTTGCAAATAAAGTCGCTGCCTCTGGTAAACGTATTCTGATGGTCGGAACAAAAAAGCAAGCTCAAGATGCCGTACGAGACGAAGCAATCAGAGCTGGTCAATACTATATAAATCAGCGTTGGCTAGGCGGTACCATCACTAATTTCGGAACAATCGAAAAACGAATCGATTACCTTGTTAGGCTTGAGGCACAAAGAGATAGAGGCGAGTTCTCTCGGCTCCCTAAAAAAGAAGCTTTAAAACTTGAGGCTTCTATTGAAAAGCTTAATCGTTACCTGGGCGGAATTAAAGAAATGACTGAATTGCCCGGTGCAATGTTCATTGTTGATGTCGGGAGAGAAGATATCGCTGTTGCTGAAGCAAATAAAGCAGGGGTCCCAATTATCGCGTTAGTAGATACTGATTGTAGCCCCACGAAGATAGACTGGCCAATCCCAGGAAACGATGATGCCATTCGCTCAGTACGCCTAATATGTCACTACATAGCCCAAGCAGCAATGGAAGGACATAATGAGTGGCTTGCATCTCGCGGAGGCTATAGTCAAGTTACTGATGAGCCTGTTCACCCAGAATTGGAATCTACTGCAGATGCTGAAGTTCCCGCCTCAACTGAAAATAATGAATACGAAATAGGTGAAGTCGAAACATCTGAAGAATCGGACTCGACAGATTCCAATTCTTCAGAATAATTTGACCCGCTAGGAAAGGATTGCAGTGCAGGTATCTACAGACTCAATACGCCTTCTACGTGAACGAACAGGCGCTGGAATAATGGACTCCAAAAAGGCCCTTGAGGCTTCTGATGGCGATATCGATAAAGCCGAGGAGGCGCTTCGGGCAAAAGGTATGGCCAAAGCAGCCACCAAGGCGGATCGCGCCACCGCAGAAGGAATCATAGAATCTTACATTCATGCTGGAAATCGAATTGGGGCAATGGTTGAGCTAAATTGCGAAACTGACTTTGTTGGAAGAACTCCAGAATTCAAAGAACTAGCCCATAACGTCGCCATGCAAGTGGCCGCAATGTCCCCTATCTACTTAACTGAAGAGGATATCCCTCAGGATGAAAANCGAAGCCCCGAAGAAATTTGCTTACTTCAGCAAGCCTTTATCAAAGACTCTAGTAAAACCATAGATGATTTGGTTCTGGAAGTTAGAGCTAAAGTAGGCGAAAACATCCGGATAGGCCGATTTCANCGTTTTGGTCTTGGCGAGTAATTCTCGCTCATGCAAAACTCTCCAAATTACAAACGAGCGGTTCTTAAGCTTAGTGGGGAATCGCTACGTGGCACTTCATCTGATGGCCTTGATTGGTCGATCCTAGAATACCTAGCGAATGAAGTGAAAAAAGGAATCGCCTTAAATGTCCAAATAGCTTTGGTCATAGGCGGAGGGAATATATGGCGTGGAGCAGAAGCTGAGCAAGAAGGAATGGATCGCGCTACTGCAGATTACGCAGGCATGCTTGCAACCCTTATCAACGCACTTGCACTCCAAGATTCTTTAGAAAGATGTGGTGTTGATACACGTACCCAGACTGCTCTAGAAATTCGTGCCGTAGCTGAGCCCTATATATACAGGCGAGCCATTAGGCACCTTGAAAAAGGACGTGTAGTTATTTTTGCAACAGGAACAGGAAACCCTTACATGACTACCGATACTACTGCAGCACTACGCGCTATAGAAATGAATGCTGATTTATTACTCATGGCAAAAAATGCGGTTGATGGAGTCTATGATTCTGACCCTAGACAAAATCCCGATGCAGAAAAATTTGACAGCATTAGCTATATTGATATTTTGAATCGACAATTAGACGTTATGGATCCTACCGCTTTATCCCTTTGCATGGAAAATAAAGTTCCCATACATGTATTTGATGTGTTCAATCCTAATTCAATTGACCGAATACTTTCTGGAGAACACATTGGCACGTTGATAAACTCTAATAATACTTGATATAAGGCTTGAAAGGCTTCAGATATGGAAAATGAGGAAATAGCACTCATCTTAGAAGACGCTGAAGAACGTATGCAAAAATCAATAGATTTTTTGAAACTTGAAATGGATTCGATTAGAACCGGTCGTGCAAATCCTAGTATGCTTGATTCGATGAAAATTGAGGCTTACGGAACCCAAATGCCAATCAATCAGCTAGCTACTATCTCTGTCCCTGAGCCACGCATGCTAGTGATTCAGCCTTTTGACAAAGGAATGTTACCTACCCTTGAAAAAGAATTACAGAAATCAGATCTTGGGCTGACCCCTAACAATGACGGTTCGGTAATTAGGCTATCTATCCCTCAAATGACCCAAGAGCGAAGGCAAGAGATGATCAAACGATTAAAACGACTCCAAGAAGATGCACATGTGTCTATTCGAAATGTCCGTAGAGACGCATTAGAAAATCTTAGAAGTCTTGAAAAAAATAAAGAGATATCTCAGGACGATCTAAGGCGTGAGCAAGATTCTCTACAAAAAATAACTGATGCTCATATTACTCGAGCTGACGACGAGGCTTCCCGAAAAGAATCGGAATTAATCGAGGTCTAGTGTATGGCACTAGAACCCTCTATGGAGTCTGCTTCACATGAGCCCATTATGCCTCGGCATGTTGCTATTATTATGGATGGAAATGGGCGCTGGGCTACAAATAAAAAACTCCCACGCACTGCGGGGCATCACGCAGGAACTGAAAATATTAAGCGCGTCTTAGCAGAATTCCAGCGTAATTCTGTGCAATACGTTACTCTCTATGCGTTTTCAACTGAAAATTGGAACAGGCCAGAATCGGAAATATCTGGGTTAATGTCTCTACTCAAAACAGTTATTAAAAATCAGATTGAAGAGCTTCATCAAAGCAATGTACGTATTCGACACCTAGGGACATTAACTCGACTACCAGATGATTTGAAAGATTCTATAACTAGTGCTGTTCGCACTACGCAAAACAACACAGGCCTAACCCTATGTGTAGCATTTGATTACGGCGGCAGAAAAGAAATTTTAGATGCCATTAAAAATATGATGAATGAAATCCATGATCCTGCTGAAATCACGGAGGATTTGCTTCAATCCTACCTTTACTTACCTGATATCCCCAATCCTGATTTAATTATCCGAACTGCAGGAGAACAAAGGCTTAGCAATTTCTTAATTTGGCAAGCTGCCTATAGCGAATACTATCAAACCTCTACATACTGGCCTGATTTTGATGAAATCGAGGTGAAAAAGGCTCTCAGCGAATATTTATTGAGGCAGCGCAAATTCGGAGCAATCATTTCTGAGGAAAGGGATATTGTTGAGTAATAGTAACCTTTCCAATCTACAGCTAAGACTCTTGAGTGCGCTAGCTTACTTGCCACTTCTTTTCATTATTTTTTTGATTGGGGATGTATGGTTCATTCTCGCAGCTGCTTTCGTTGCGTACATCGGGGTTTATGAATTAGTTTCACTTTTACATAAAGCCGGGTGGCAGCCACTTATCCCACAAGGGGCGATAGCAGGAGCATGCCTTATTGCAAGTCTGCAATTTGAAAGCCTTAATGCTCTCTTCATTTGGGTAGCTTCTGCATGCTCTATTGCTTTTTTATCCTTTATGAATCGTCAATCTCTACGAGCTGTAGGGGATGGCACTATTACTTTTATAAGCATTTTTATTATCTGCCTTCCTTTGACATGCCTTGTACTGCTACGACTTGAGACTAACGGACTCCAATGGGCGGCAGTCGCCCTTTTAGCTACTTTTGCCAATGACACTGGAGCTTATAGCTTCGGGAAAATATTCGGTACTCACANATTAGCACCNAAAATNTCACCTAACAAAACTTGGGAAGGAGCAATAGCTGGTTTATGCAGTGCGATTATTTGCACAATAGTCCTAACGCATATTTTAAATTCCATTCCCGATACTATTGTAATATCTTTATTGTTAGGATCGGCCATAGGCGTATTTGCTCAAATAGGAGATCTACTAGAATCAGCCGTTAAAAGAATAGCTAACGAAAAAGATTCCGGGAACATCATACCCGGTCACGGCGGAATTCTTGATCGGCTAGATAGCCTGATTTTCGTATTCCCAGTTGTCTATGCTGCCTCAATATATTGGCCTGGAGCTTAATGCATGAAAAATATCGTGATACTAGGATCCACTGGCTCCATTGGCACACAAACCCTCGATGTAATACGCAATCTACCTGAACAATTCAATGTGTACGGTCTTTCTGCGGGGGAAAATATAGGCTTACTGTCTGAACAAGCTCATGAGTTCAAGCCCAAAATGATATCGGCAAGCCAGTTAAGCAGATTACAACAAAAAGCTGAAACTTCTTCCATTATATGCGAGTTAGAAGATATGGTTACTGATCCTGAAGTGGACTTGGTAATGGTTGCGTCAACAGGGAAATCAAGTCTGTTACCTACTATAAAAGCCATTGAAGCGGGAAAAACAATAGCAATTGCCAACAAAGAAATTATTGTAATGGCCGGCGGATTTCTNANGGAACACGCCATCACTCACAAGGCCAAATTACTACCGGTAGATAGTGAGCCTTCCGCTATTTGGCAATGCCTTATGGGCGAAAATACCCTCCCCAAAAAATTATTGATTACCGCATCTGGGGGGCCATTTCGAAAAACACCTTTGGATCAATTTAATTCATTAACGCCCGAACAGGCGCTAGCTCATCCTACTTGGGAAATGGGTAAAAAAATAACTATCGACTCATCCACCCTGATGAACAAGGCGTTTGAAGTAATTGAAAGTCATTGGCTATTTAATATCCCTTACAGCCAAATTGAGGTTTTCATCCATCCACAAAGTGTGATCCATTCAATGGTGGAGTTTGTGGACGGTTCAGTAAAAGCCCAATTAGGTCCCCCTGATATGCGAACTCCCATCCAGGTTGCACTTACACACCCAGAGCGTCACGTTAATGTTGCTTCTTCCGCATTTAATCCTTTGCATTACCCTTCATTAACTTTTGAAGAACTTGATATTAAGCGTTATCCATGCTTCGCCATTGGACTACAAGCTGGGCAACAAGGGCTAACTTACCCTGCAGTCTTAAGCGCAGCAGATGAGGTGTGTGTGTCTCATTTTCTACAAGGATCAATATCCTTCAATGAGATACCTAGCTTGCTGAATAAAGTTCTCGATTCTCATAATGCAACCTCTCCTTCTAATATAGAAGATATACTGCTCGCTGATGATTTTGCCCGAAACCTCACTACTAAACTCATTACTAATAAATTTTAATCGACTTAATGGCAATATTTTTTTTCATAGGGATACTGACGCTTCTAGTTCTTGCACACGAACTCGGTCATTTTGCTATGGCAAAATTATTCAAAGTAAAAGTCTTAGAGTTCGGGATTGGTTTCCCTCCAAGGGTATTCAAGGTAACTTACAAAGACACCAACTACACCTTTAATCTTTTGCCTCTAGGGGGGTTTGTTCGAATGCTTGGGGAAGATCGTAGTACAGACGAAAATAGCTTCTCTCAAAAAAATCCTTGGCAACGACTAGCGATATTGAGTGCAGGTTCGATAATGAATCTTATTTTGCCTTTTTTCCTATTCTGGGCAGTACTCACGATTCCTCATTCCATCCCAACAACAAATGTCGTGATCTTAGAGATCTCACCTAATTCACCCGCTGAAGAAGCAGGACTTGCAACTGGCGACATAATACGAACTGTCGACGGGCATGCCATCTTAACCTCCGCTGATCTAATAACCGTAATTAAAAACACTGACTCTCCTTCAACTTGGGTTATCAAGCGAAATCAATCGTTACAAGAGATTTCCATCCCCAAAGCCCGAAATAATCCTCCTGAAGGTCAAGGTCCAGTGGGAATACGTATAGGAGCAGGGCGAGTCTTTTTGGAAAATATCGACCCCGAATCTGAAATATTCAACCTCGGCTTTAAAAACAATGACTTACTATTGAAAATCAATGAACAAACCATCCAGAGCAAAGATGCTTTTATAAAAACAACCAGCAACTCACCTATTCCTCTAAACATCTTGCTTCTCCGTGGTAACCAATTTATTAATACGCAAGTCAACAGCTCTACTGCTTTATTTACCGCGCAGCAGGTTGCAGTGCTACCCTCATCCACGCATGCCTACGGCTTTCTTGAGTCTATCCCTCTAGCATTGAAACAAATGGTAAATATTTTCCAATTAATACATCGTGAGGTTACTTCAGTACTAAAGGGTAGCGGACAAATTCAATTCGCCGGGCCAATAGGGATTGCTCAAATCACTGGTGATGCCGCAAAAGCGGGTTTCAGTTCATTAGTATTGTGGGCAGCTATATTATCAATCAATTTAGCAATACTAAATCTCCTTCCTATCCCAGCGCTTGATGGTGGTCGTATCGTATTTGTATTAATAGAATTAATAGCGGGAGGAAGGCGATTAGCCCCTAACCATGAAAAGCTCATTCATCTAATTGGATTCTTTAGTTTAATTGGGCTAATTCTTATGGTATCTATCAATGATATCCAGCGAATAATTGGACCGACGTAAAATCTCTGACTAAAATGAAGAACTATGAACCGCAGAAATAGTAAACCTCTCTGGGTAGGCAATGTAAAAGTTGGGGGCGACGCTCCGATCACGGTGCAGTCCATGACGAAAACTGATACACGTGACGTCGCAGCAACTGTACGCCAGATTCACGAATTAGAAGCGGCAGGATGCGAAATTATACGTTGCGCCGTTCCCGATATGGAAGCCGCTAAAGCCTTAGGTACGATAAAGTCTCAAATTTCCATCCCGTTGGTAGCCGATATCCATTTCCATGATCAGCTTGCCTTAGAATCCTTAAGGCAAGGAGTCGACTGTCTCCGGTTAAACCCTGGGAATATACGCGATGCAGAAAAAGTAAAAGTCATAGTTCGTGAAGCAAAAACTCGTGACATTCCAATCCGGATAGGCGTTAACTTTGGCAGCCTACCTCCAGTCGGGGCTATTGGCGTTACGAAAGGCCAGCACCGTCATTCAGATGGCGTCAATAAACTTCTCAAAGGCGCTACGGATGAAGATACAAATACTACTATCTCGGTCGTTGATCACATGGTAGCAACCGGCCTTTGGGAAATTCAATTATTAGAAAATCTTGATTTTGATTTAATCAAAATCTCACTCAAAGCATACGACATTGAAACTACCATAGAGGCCTATAGGAAAATGGCCCCAATGATTCCTTACCCTTTTCACCTAGGTATAACAGAATCTGGTACTGCACGCTCAGGATCCATACGAAGTGCTATTGGACTTGGCGCTTTACTCTACGAAGGGATTGGAGACACCATTCGTGTCTCACTTAGTGATGAATCGAGAGAGGAAATTGAAGTGGGGTTTGAGATCCTCAAAGCATTGAATTTAAGGACCAAAGGCGTCCAAATCGTAGCCTGTCCATCATGCGGGAGAGCTGATGTTGACATTCGGAAATTAGCAAATACCGTAGACTCCATGCTTAGAGATATGGATTCAAGTATCAAAGTCGCCGTCATGGGCTGCGAGGTAAATGGGCCAGGCGAAGCAAAGGATGCAGATGTTGGCATTGCTGCAGGAAACGGAAGAGCGGTGATTTTTCGTAAAGGTCAAAAATCACGGATTGTTGAAGAGGACAATATGCTTCCGGCTCTATTAGAGGAAATCAAAAATGTTTCTGGTTCCCCTTTATAGCCCCAAAACTTTGTATCATGAATTAGAATTACTACGTTGCGTATCCACCCATTATTAACTCCAATACGTATCCATGAACAAAAGTACGCAAACAAACTATTCATATTTTTTAGTAGGGATCCATAAAAATGAGAGTTTCCAAATTACTATCCAAAACCTTAAGGGATGATCCTAGTGAAGTAGAAACTATTAGCCATAAGTTAATGCTCCGAACGGGCATGATACTCCAAGTTACAGCCGGGGTTTATTCATATTTACCCCTTGCCCTACGCTCAATTCAAAAAATAGAGCAAATCATTAGGGAAGAGATCAATAATGCTGGAGGCCAAGAAGTTTTGATGCCGACCTTGCAGCCAATGGAAATTTGGGAGCAAACAGGGAGAGATATAGCTTTTGGCGATAATCTATTTTCCTTAACTGATAGACGTAACCGTAAGATGGTATTAGCACCAACTCATGAAGAAACTATTACAGCTATGGCTGCTGCGCACATTGCGTCTTACAGGGATTTGCCTGTTACCTTGTACCAAATCCAAACAAAATTTCGTGATGAACCTAGGCCTCGTGCAGGTCTACTACGAGGGCGTGAATTCATAATGAAAGACGCCTACTCCTTCAACCTAGATCAAAATAGCTTAGACGAAAGTTACCAGCGAATGCGTGAGGCTTACCGAAACATTTTTAAACGCTGCGGTCTTCCTACAATAGAAGTTGAAGCTGACAGCGGAGCAATTGGCGGAAAAGATTCCCATGAATTCATAATGCCTGCTGAAAGCGGAGAGGATCTGATTCTTTTTTGCAGGGAGTCTGGTTATGCTGCAAACGTCGAAAGAGCTAAATCAATTATTCCCGCGGTACGGTCGGAGCCTCTTCGCGAGCTTCAATTAATTGATACTCCTTCAATAAAAACTATCCCTGACTTAGCTAGCTTCCTTGCAATACCAGAGGAACAAACCTTAAAAGCTGTTTTTTATCAAGCCGATACCGAAATTATTTTAGTTGTAATTCGTGGTGATATAGAGGTTAATGAAATCAAATTAAAAAACCATCTTCATGCAACAGACTTGCGCCTTGCTACTTCAGAAGAAGTTGAAAAATCTAACCTCACTCCAGGGTCAACTTCGCCCATTGGTTTACAAAATATACGAACTATTGCAGATTTCTCTATTGAATCTGGTAACAATTTTGTAGCCGGAGCCAATATTAACGATAAGCATTACATGAATGCTAATTATCCTCGTGATTTCAACGTTGATGAAATTATTGATATCGCTACTGCGCGTGAAGGAGATCAAAGCCCCGACGGGCAAGGGAAGTTAGTATCGACCAAAGGCATTGAGGTCGGACATGTATTTAAATTAGGCACTTTTTTTACAGATGCTTTAGGCTTTGAATATACCGATGAACATGGATCGCTAACTCCAGTCTTAATGGGTTGCTATGGAATTGGCGTGTCAAGAATATTAGCGGCTGCGATCGAGCAGAACCATGATGAAAAAGGTGTTATTTTCCCTGCCCCTATCGCCCCCTACCAACTCCAACTTGTCTCCATCAATATTGATAACGAAGAGGTAGCCATTAAATCCGAAGAGCTATACTTAACTCTTCGTAATTCCGGTTTTGACGTTTTATGGGACGACCGTCTAGAAACAGCTGGAGTTAAATTCAATGACTCCGATCTTCTAGGTCTTCCTATACGGATTATTGTAAGTCCCCGCAATTTGAAAGAAGGGATGATTGAGTTGAAAAGAAGACGCGACGGTACTAGTTCCAAAGTAAATTTTCAAGATATAACCTCTGCAATTAAATCCTTACTAGATATGGATGAACTATAAATACCCTACTGTATCTGCCTCGCTTAACGTTGTACTATGTATCCGATATTAATGCGAATTGGCTATATAAAAAATCAAATCACATAGCTTTAACTATGCTTATTTTCACTTAACTTAATAATTCCAAACATCATCTACGGAGAAGAAAATTTATGGCTGACAAACAAGCAAATACGAGTAAAGACCTGAGTTCTTTTGCAATTAAATCCGGATTAGCTCAAATGCTCAAAGGCGGGGTCATCATGGATGTTGTAAATGCAGAGCAAGCAAAAATTGCCGAAGATGCGGGTGCGTGCTCTGTGATGGCACTCGAAAGAGTTCCCGCAGACATTCGAGCAGATGGGGGTGTAGCCAGAATGTCTGATCCTGAAATGATTGAAGACATCATGCGCTCTGTAACAATTCCGGTAATGGCTAAGGTCCGTATCGGCCATTTTGTTGAAGCTCAAATCTTGCAAGCAATAGGAATAGATTACATTGACGAATCCGAAGTTTTAACCCCCGCAGATGAAGAACATCATGTTTGGAAGCATACATTCAATATTCCTTTTGTATGCGGATGCAGAGATTTGGGAGAAGCGCTACGACGAATCGGTGAAGGTGCCGCAATGATACGAACAAAAGGAGAGGCAGGAACCGGAGATGTTGTAGAGGCTGTGCGGCATATGCGTACCGTCAATAAGCAAATACAGCGACTCCAAGTTATGGGAAATGATGAGCTTACGGTTTATGCAAAAGATTTAGGGGTTTCATTAGAATTGCTACAAGACGTAAAAAAGAATAATAAACTTCCTGTCGTAAACTTCGCTGCGGGAGGAGTTGCGACGCCAGCTGACGCAGCACTCATGATGCAATTAGGTGCTGATGGTGTATTCGTAGGCTCAGGTATTTTCAAGTCCGGTGATCCTTCAGCCAGAGCTAAAGCTATTGTAAAATCAGTAACGCATTACCAAGACCCCAATGCACTAGCGGAAGCATCCAAAGGGCTTGGTGAAGCAATGGTCGGCATAAGCGTTCGATCCCTACAGCCTGAACAAGAGCTAGCAACAAGGGGTATTTAACCCCACAAGAGGTGAGTTACGTCCACGATAGGTGTTTTAGCACTTCAAGGTGATTTCTCAGAGCATCGTAATTCGCTCCTATCATTAGGGGTAGAGGTGATAGAAGTTCGCAATCCCAAAGATTTTGGACTTCTAGATGGCCTTATCCTTCCTGGNGGTGAAAGTACCTCTATTGCGAAAATCATGGACTACTATAACCTGCGTCCTTCCATAAAGAAATTTGCTAACGACGGCAACGCTATTTGGGGTACATGTGCAGGATTAATCCTAATGTCCTCCCAACTAGAAGAGGATAGACCTACACCCTTGGGACTCCTTGATATCAATGTACGACGCAATGGTTTTGGTAGGCAAGCTGATTCCTTTGAGGCCGACGTACATATAGCTGGTATACCAAATGGAACGATTCATGTGTATTTCATACGAGCCCCTCAAATCATAAGAACTGGCCCAAATGTTCAAATACTCTCCACATTAGAGGATGGGCAAATCACAGCTGTTCAGGAAGGTAATTTAATTGCAACATCTTTCCATCCTGAACTATCCAGTGATCTAAGAATGCACTCTTATTTTTTAAAACTTTGCAATCGCTCAGAGAAAATACATTGATACGGATGCTCCGATTGAGCGATATTCCTCGGCAATTTCTATCAACACGCTTAAAAAGTAATGATCTTCTTAGCACCTATTCTAAAATGTCCAGAAAAAGATCAAACCCTCCCAATCTTGCTCGTTGGACTCTTCCGTTCATCCAAGACCGAATAGCTTTAGGTTCATTCCATGACAATCAATTGCACGCCATGGTGCTACTTAAAGCACGCCAGCGAAGTAGCGTATGGGAAATATCTCATGCGTTTTGCACACCCTTAGGGTACAACGATATGGAGGAACTATTAATCACTAGTATTCGAATGGCAACGGCGGCTGGTGCAGATCGAGTTTTTCTCCGTTGTGAAAATAGCAGCCCCGCAGATGAGCCAGCTAAGCGTGTAGGCTTCAGAGAAGCCTACAAAGAAAATCTAATGATTGGCTCTATTCGCCCTTCTAAATTCAAACCTCTTGAGCTAAAAAAATTGCAACATAGTGATCTATCGGGGGTTTATGACCTGCACTCATCCGTCATCCCATCAAATATGAAATTCGCTATTGGCCTGACCTTCGAACAATGGCTTGCTACAAGAGAAGATTCAGACGGTTATATTCAGGAGTACGTATTCAAGGAAGGATTGGCAACTGCAGTTTGGCTCCATATTAACTGGCAAAGAAATTCTATTACTGCAGATGCGATACTACGCCCCGAATACAAGCTCTCTGTTGATAATCTAATAGAGGCCGCGTACCGCATTATTGGCTATCAAAAGCAGGTATATTGGGTTGTTCGTAGCCACGAGTCAATAATTGCAAATGCGTTGATTGAGAAAGGATGGAGGATTGATAGCTCATTTACGGTACTCGTGAAACCTGTAGCAAAGTTCGTACCACAAACTTCAATGCTTCCAATCCAAGTATAATAAGGTAAAGTTTATAAATGGTTCCAAATCAAGATAATTCAATTGAAATTACGGAGCATCAAGCCTTATTTTCTATTCTGCCGTCCTGGATAGAAGATACTGTCCGGCAATTACTTGAACATGACAATTCTCCGACAACCTTGAGTAAGAATTCTTTCATTACGAATACCGAAGACTTACTTGAAATTATACTTGACCTCGGGCGCCCTGCAGAAGCTCGCTTTTTAACAGGAGATATCTACTTAAGTGACAGGGAATTAACTAGGGACGACTTAGCTTTTGTACAAGAACGAATTGGGTCCTTCGGTGGAGATAATCGTGCAGGAATCGAGCGTACTTTGCACAGAATTTCTGCGATGCGAAATCGCAAAGGTGAAATCGTAGGATTAACTTGNAGGTTTGGAAGAGCTGTAGAAGGAAGCGCAAACGTCGTAGAAGATCTGGCGCTTTCCGGCAAAAGTATTTTACTGGTAGGGCGCCCTGGGGTAGGGAAAACTACAATCTTACGAGAATTAGCTCGGATTCTATCTGACTCGAACAAACGCGTTATTATCGTAGATACATCTAACGAAATTGCTGGAGACGGCGACATTCCGCATCCAGCAATTGGAAAAGCTAGGAGAATGCAAGTTCCTACACCTGCAATGCAACACGCAACCATGATTGAAGCAGTTGAAAATCATATGCCCGAAGTTATAGTGGTGGACGAAATGGGGACAGAACTTGAAGCTGCTGCGGCTAGAACTATTGCAGAACGAGGGGTTCAATTAGTAGCAACTGCGCACGGGAATACCCTAGAAAACCTCTTAGTAAACCCAACTCTTTCAGATCTCGTTGGAGGGATTCAAACGGTAACCCTGGGTGATGATGAAGCTCGAAGGCGAAGAACGCAAAAAACTATACTTGAACGAAAAGCACCTCCTACATTTGACGTGCTGATTGAAATAATAGGGTGGAACAATGTAGCTGTACATGAAGATGTTGCACGTACTGTAGACGCTGTACTAAGGGGAAAGCATATCCCTCCTGAAATTCGGGAGCTCGACAATTCTGGCACAATCCGAAAGCATTTTCAGCAGGTAACTACAACTCATGCATTCGACCTTGCTCCATTTACTTTCCATGGTAAACATATACCGCGCCAGGTCAATTCAAATACCAATACCCCCATGGAGGAACCTCCCATGAAATTTCCTCCTATCAATCAAGTCTCCCCTCCAGAGGTGAAATTAACTAAAATTCTTCCATTTGGAGTTAGTCGTGAACGACTAGAAGACTTCGCCCATAAATCGGGAGCCTCAATTAACATTGTCAATTCTCTAGACGACGCAGATGTAATATTGACAACTAAATCACACTTCCGAAAAAAAGCGCGGCTTATACAAGATGCCGAAGAAAAAAGAATTCCTATTTTTGTACTAAGACGGAACACGCCTGGACAGTTGGCGAATTTTCTTGAACAATTTAATGGTGCTACAGACCTTGGAGCAAGTAGAGTAAACCAAGGTTCTTTCGAAGCAGAGGACGGAGTCTATCGTATCCTCTCAGGTGAAACTTACGCGATTGAGCTAGAACCTCAGTCAGCATATGTCCGCAAAATGCAGCATCGAATAGCCGAACAGGCGCAACTTCATTCGCACAGCATAGGACGAGATCCTCACAGAAGAGTTACCATCCGAAGGCCAAGGTAAATGAGTCTATTTATTGCTTTTGAAGGAGGAGAGGGTACTGGTAAAAGCACTCAAATCGAACTTTTACGTCATTCTCTTGAAGAATTAAATAGAAAAGTCACCAGCTTAAGAGAACCAGGAGGGACTCCATTAGGCGAGTATCTAAGAGATTGGCTAGTGGATGAATCCCGTTCTCTTGAACCTGAGTCTGAGCTATTTTTATTCGCAGCTGCTCGAGCTGAACTGGTCCGTACTGTTATAAAGCCTCAATTGCAATCTGGTTCCGATGTATTACTTGATAGATATGCTGCCTCAACAACCGTTTACCAAGGGTTTGCTCGAAAAATTCCTCTCCGCCATGTCAATGCAGCAAATAGTCTTGCAACCGATGACTTGGTTCCTGCTTTAACCGTACTTTTAGACGCGCCACCTGAAATAAGTTTAAACCGTGCTCAATTACGTGATGTGAATATAAAAAATACCAAAAGATTTGAGCAAAACAGCATTAGCTTTCACCAAACAGTTAGAGACGGATTTTTAAGGTTAGCATCGAAGGATCCAGCCAAATGGCTCGTTATCGATGCAGAACAAACTGTGGAAAACATCCATTCTCTTATACGCAGGAAGGTTAAGGATTTAATTCTTTAACCTTCCTGCTCTCTTATTTCCTTGACTAGGATAGTGCTTTTCTGTACGATAGATGGGTTCCCCTCCGTGGGAATATTTATTTGCTCCTTAACAAGTGAATAGTGGAAGGAAAGCGCCAGCATGCCTTTAGGGGTATGCTTAGCATATCATTTAATGATATGCACCCTTGTCAAGAAGACATTGTAGGATCAATTAAGATCCTAAATTTGATTGAGAGTTTGATCCTGGCTCAGGACGAACGCTGGCGGCGCGCCTAATGCATGCAAGTCGAACGAACGAACCCTCTTCGGAGGATTAGTTAGTGGCAGACGGCTGAGTAACGCGTAAGTAACCTACCCACTGGCGGGGGACAACCCGGAGAAATTCGAGCTAATACCGCATATGATTGCCTGCTGATGGCAGGTAATTAAAGGCTTCGGCCACCAGTGGAGGGACTTGCGTCCCATCAGGTAGTTGGTGAGGTAACGGCCCACCAAGCCTACGACGGGTATCCGGTGTGAGAGCACGACCGGCCAGAGGGGGACTG